>JBCBUC010000026.1:0-53635 GCA_039818345.1 Pseudomonadota bacterium
CCAATCCCTTGACCGGAAAATGGGATGGTGGTGTTCGGATCAGGCCACCCTCTTTTTCGATGATGCCTTTGTGCCCGCCGATGCCCTGATGGGCGAGGTCGATCATGGCTTTCTCGCTATCATGGAGAATTTCAACCTCGAGCGCGTCGGCCTTATCGCGGGTTCACTCGGTGCGATGAAGGCGATCTATGAAGATGCCATCAGCTGGGCTGAACAGCGTGAGACATTTGGCAAACCTCTGATCAAGCACCAGGTGATCCGACATAAGGTTGCCGATATCAGTGCACGTATCGATGCGACGGAGGCCTACCTCAATCAAATTTGCTGGCAGGTGAATGAGAGTTTCGCGGGCCGGGCCGAGATGCCGGTGGCGGAGATTTGCAAAGCGAAATTCCTCACCACGAAGAACCTAGAATTTGTGGCATCTGAGGGCATGCAGATCATGGGAGGAGCCGGATACTTGCGCGGTAACCGGATTGAACGGATCTATCGAGAAGTGAAGGTGATGGCGATTGGCGGCGGCTCTGAAGAGATCATGCGCGATCTTGCTGTCCGCCAGATGGGTTTTTAGCCGGTGGCAACCAGCGAGCTAACCCCCCGACTTCACCAAACAAAACGCGAGCGTATCACCGAGCGCGAGGACGCAATTGTTGACGCTGCGCGCGAAGCTTTTCTCAAAGGGGGCTTGCGCGGTGCACGGATGGCGGAGATCGCGCAGCGGGCAGGGGTCGCGGAGGGAACGCTTTACCTCTACTACAAGAACAAGTCCGATCTCATGAGGGCTGTGGTCGCGCAGCACTGGGATGATCTGACCCGGGGCGCGCATCAAGCTGTCGAGCGTGCGGGTGATCGTCCTGTGGATCAACTTGAGGCGTTGGTGCGTTTCCACCTTGATCTCCTCATCTCTGATTGGCCGCTCTTAGAGCTCTCGTTCTCTCTTACCTATATGGAGGGTGATGATCCTCCGTCGTCCTACAAACGGGACTATGTGGTGGTGCTCGACCAGGTGCTGTACCGCGGCCGTGACAAGGGCGTGTTCTCAGCCAAGGTCGATACCCGTGTGCTGCGCGATATGGTCTTTGGAACCCTCGAATACGCTGCTCGCAGTGCACTCTTAATGGTTGAGTCTAAAAGGCGCGAGCATCAAGAGCATTCTATCGAGACGCTGATGATTGCGCTGCTCGCGGTTCTTCAAAAGCCAAAACAGTCAGAACTGCCGCCCGATGCGATGGAACGTCTGCACCACGCCATCGATCGGTTAGAAGGTCTGTCGTCTGTATAAAAATAGCCATAAGTGACGCTCGTTTGGTGTTTCGATCATAAAAGCTGCGCACTGAATTTCGAGAAGAACGAAGGCCTAAAGAGGAGACCACCTTTCTCGCCGGTCTTGAAAAGTAAACCGCAGAAAGACTATTGGTCTTCTCCTGATCCTCATCGACACCGACGAACTGGTGCGCACGCAGTCAAAAAAATGGACCGCGCGCTTGACAATGAATGTCTGGCGATAGTCTCCTTTTGCGGGTGGGCGGTGCAAGTTTTCAAAACAGGAGAGAAGACAACGAACTGGTTTTCCGCGCCGCTGTCCTGTTTTGTCCTTCGAGTGTCGTTCCGCGTACGATAGCGTCCAGCATTACGTTTGGCCTCCGTCGCAGAGGCTGCTTGGCTAAATGAGGTGTTGAATTCAATTTGAGGCGGCGAAGAGGAGCTGTTCATGAATGACGAGTCTTTCGCGGGTGATGTGCCTTGGGTGGTTGAGTCGAAATTCGAGCCGAACCGGCCCCGCCGGGAACTTGTCCATCGAGATCGGCTTCTGCGTCAGCTCATTGATGGGGAACAACGGAAACTCGTTCTCGTGACGGCGCCGGCTGGATACGGAAAGTCATCCCTTCTCGGACAGTGGTACGCGGAGAAATCGGGTGCAGGAGATTGCATTGCTTGGCTCACGCTGGAGAAGACCGAGGCCGACGCGAAACAATTCTCGGCCTACGTGGTGTTGGCCTTGCATCGAGCAGGTCTTCCAATCGATGATCTTCTTACCGGTGCGCGTGTTGGCTTTGCTGACGCTGCTATCCAATCAGTGCTCAGTAAGTTGATCTCATCCATCAACCAGCACCAAGCGCATAACATATTGATATTAGAAGATTATCATAATGTCGACTGCGATCCCGTCAATGCGGTTGTGCGGCAGTTATTACGGGATACTCGGAGCAATTTAACGATCTTTATTGATGCACGGGTGCAGCCGAACATCGACGCATTTGCCATGATCGCGGCTGGGGATGCTTCTGAAATCAATGCGGCGCAACTCCGCTTGACGCAAACTGAAACGTTACAAGCCCTAGCCGATGTCGTTGACCAGCAAGAGGCACAGGAAATCCATCATTTGACAGAAGGTTGGCCGGTCGCTGTTCAATTGGCCCGCGTCCAAAAGCGAACGAGGCCGTCAGATCCTATTTTGAGTGGCGTCGACGGGGGTCTGGTTGCCTCATATTTAACCGAACAAATCCTGTCGACGCTTGATCATGACACACAGGATTTGCTTCTGGCTGCCGCATTTCTCGATCGGTTCAATCCGGAGTTGACCAATTTTGTTCTTGAGTCGAGCGACGCTTGGGCACGGATGAATGGTTTGACCTCCTTTGCCGCCCTTATCCTCCCGCTTGATCCTAAAGGCGCATGGTACCGGCTGCACCATCTCTTTGCCGAGTATTTACGCGAGATGCAGCAACGTCGCAGCCTTGTGCGGGCCAAAGAGATCCTTCGGCGCGCAAGTGCTTGGTACGCAGATCGAAAAGAAACACTCGAAGCCGTTCGGTATGCCGCCTATGCGGAGGACTATGTCGAGGGTGAGCGTATCATCGTTGAAGCTGGAGGCTGGCGGATCATTTTGACCGAGGGGATTGGGGTCCTCAATAACGCGCTGCGCATGATCCCTGACGATGTGCTCCATACAAGTTCGCGCCTCATGTCTGCGCGGGCGTATCTGCATTGCAAGTTTGGTGAGATTGCCGAGGCGCGCGCTGCTCTGAACGCCGCTGCCAATTTGTCAGCCGACGATGACCACGTGCGCTGTGATGTAGACCGTATGCTCGTTGAATCGATGGTCAACGTTTACGAAGATCGGACAGATTGGTCAGCGGATCATCGCGATTTAAGGGAACGCTATACCGATAGCGGGGTGCTTGATTCCTTAAGCCGCGGAACCATGCGCTGCGAGGACACACTCGTGGCGCTTAGTCTAGGTGACTTATCTGATGCGGGTGATTGTCTGGGGGATGCCTTTGCGTTGATGCGCGAGAGCGGATCGGTTCTGGGGCTCAACTACTGCTATCTGCATGCGTCGCATCTTGCACTCCATCGTGGTGATTTGGCCACGGCTGCGCTGAATGTTGAACGAGCCTCGGAGCTGGCGGACGAGAACTTCGGCTCTGATAGCGGCCTCAAAGCCGCCGCCACACTGATGCAAATTGCATTACGGTGTTGGCGCGGGGATTTTGTTCGTGCAGATCTCATCATGCTGCGTGATGCTCTCTTGCATACGCTCGATAATGACGGCTGGGTCGACCTTTATATAACAGGGTTTCTGGCGGCATCCCGGTTGGCTCGGGTGTTTTCTGTTTTGCCTGTGCTACAGGAGATCACAGAGCGTCTTCGTTTGGTTGCAGATCGGCGAACGCTGACACGTCTTTCAAATTTTCTTGCCTGTTATGATGACTTTTCAAACGCGAGATCGAGCGATCAACAATTCGAGACAGGCACCATCGAGCGTGCTGAGAATCTCTGTACGTCTTATATTAATGGTGATTGCCAGCGCGATTGGCAGGCCGTGTCTGTCGCTGGATGTTTCCTGATTGAACATGGTGATCACGATCGTGCGCTACCTCTGCACGAGGCAGTTTATGAAGCTTCGACGACCAACGGAACACAACTTTGGACCTATCGCTTGGCTCTGGCTCGTCTTCTTGCCCTTTATAGGGCCGGTGATACGGATATGGCCAAAGAAGCTTGCCTTCAACTTGTTGATCGGACGGCTCCTCAGGGGCTACGCGGACTTTTTCTCAGCGATGAGCTATCGATCCGTATTTTGCGGGAACTTCGGTCCGAACTCAGACAAAACGAAGCCGAGCTTCTGAAGCTCCAGTTTGTTAACCAGGTCCTCGAACGGTGGGCTGTGATCAAACCTCGGACAACGCCCGGTATCTTGACGGAGCGCGAGTCCGAGGTCCTCGAAAAGTTGTCTCACGGACTTTCAAACAAGGAAATCGCACGCGAGCTTGAGTTGACAGAGAACACGGTGAAGTTTCATCTCAAGAGTGTTTTTGCCAAATTGTCGGTCAGCAAACGGTCGCAAGCCATCTTAGAGGCACAGCGGCGGGGCCTGATCGGTTAGCTTCTCAGCGCGAGGGGACGGGAAAATCTGTGAAGGCATTGTTTCTGACCGATTTGGGTTCCTTTTCCGTCACGCTTGATTTGCAGCGTGCACCGATCACTGCTGGCTATTTCCAAGCACTGATTGAGCGTGGGGCTCTCGATGGCACGTCCTTTTACAGGATCGTTGCTGAAGACAACGCCGAGATCAGAGCCGAATATCCAATTGAAGTGCTACAAGGCGGGCTCCGTCACACAGACGTCCAGCCCCTCGAACCCATCGGCCATGAACCCACGTCCGTCAGCGGTATCCTGCATCGTCAATGGACGGTTTCTACTGCTCGCTTCGCTCCCGGCGAAACATATGGCAGCTTTTTCATATGCATGCGGAACGAGCCGTCGTTGGATAAGGGCGGTATGCGGCATCCTGATGGCTTAGGTTTCGCGGCTTTCGGCCAAGTGACTGAAGGAAAGGCCGTTGTTGAGGAGATTTTCCGGCGACGCGGTGATCAGGAAACCCTTTCGCTAAACGATGCCGTCCGCATCCGTTCGTGCCTTTTGGTTGAAGCCTAACCAAGAAGACGGTTGACCCTACCCAAAAAGGTGGTGTCGCTTTTTGGACACACTCTTATCGGCCCTTGGATCACCCTTTTTTGCATTTGCGTGACAAGCCGGATGTCATCCAACCTACGATCGGTAAGGCTGGAGAGAAGGGGCAAGTTTATCATGAGGACCATCGTTTTATCGGCGTTGCTCAGCAGTTCGTCCGTGCTAGCGGTTGCTGCTGTGCCAGCTGTTGCACAGGACGCGGCCGGAGCATCAGAGGCTGTTGACACAATCATTGTGACCGGTCGCGGCCGATCAGAAACGCTTGTTGAGCAGCCAATCTCCACCACCGCGTACACGGCACAAGTGATCGAGGACGCGCGTATCGATCGCGTGGATGATTTCATCGCCCTTACGCCCGGCGTCACAATCGCCAATGCGCAAGACTCCGGCACAAACTTCATCTCCATTCGCGGTATGTCACAGACCAGGAACGGAGAGCCGCCAGTTGCCGTGGTGATCGACGGCGTCCTTCAGGTGAACTCACGCTCATTCGATCAGGCACTCTTTGATGTTGAAAGCATTGAGGTGTTGCGCGGCCCGCAAGGTGCGCTTTACGGCCGGAACGCGACCAACGGCGCAATTATCATCACAACGGCGGGGCCAACGGATGAGTTTGAAGGATATATTCAGGGAACGTACGGTAAAGGTGAAGAGTACGGCATTGAAGGTTCTGTCTCTGGGCCGTTGATAGAGGACAAAGTCGGTTATCGGCTGTCGGCGCGCTACAGTGACCTTGATGGTTACTTTGACAATGTGGCCTTGAATGATGAGGTGGGTTTCTACGAAGAGTTCAACATCCGTGGGCACCTCGACTTTGATTTGACCGAGAACTTCACGGCGGATCTTCGCGCGAGCTATACTGAGAGTGATGGCGATGCGCTGCTTTACACCTTCCAGGGCGTTTCCACTGACCCCGAAACCGGAGAAGTGGACGGCTTCCCCGGTATCAGCGATGCGGACGTGGTGCAGCGCGATTTTTCGGCTAACAACAAAGGTTTCGACGAGCGCGAAGTTGGCCAAGTATCGCTGCGCTGGGCTTATGATTTGGGTTGGGCGAGCCTGTCGTCGACGAGCGCCTATGACTGGCTTGAGCAATCGACGGGCGGGGACCAATTTCCGTACACCGCGAACTCGACGATCAACCCAGGTATATCCTTCTTCGATGGAACGCAAACGCAGTTCATCGATGTTGAAGCCTTTAGCCAAGAGATTCGGTTGACGTCACCTGATGATCAAGCTCTTCGCTGGATGGTCGGCGGTTACTATCTCGATACAGAACGTTTTATTTCGTCCACGGTTGGGGCTGACCTTGAGCAAGGCATCAGAGCGGTAGAACGTTCGCCATTGCTCGGTGATGCTGCCAACCCAACCACGTCTTTCTTGGCGGATGATAATGACAACACGGCGTGGGCCCTCTTTTTCAACTTTGCCTATGACATAACTGACAAATTAGAGCTTTCGTTCGCAGGTCGTTATGACGAGGATGAACGAGAGCAAACAGTCAGCAGCTTAAACGGGTTATACGGAACAGATGGTACACTGATCGCGCCGCAAGGGGCGCCGGGTGCTGTCAACGAGGAGACCTTCTCACGTTTCCAACCTAAGGTGACAGCGCGTTATCTCTTTAACGACGATGCCTCAATTTTTGCGTCTTGGGGGCGTGGGTTCAGAAGCGGCCAGTTCAATCAGAACGGTGTCGCGGCCGCTGCGGCAAATGCGGGCGTCGTCGGCGTCCAGGACGTGTACGGTCAAGAAGACAGCGAAACAGTCGAGGCTGGGTTTAAAGCAAACTTCTTTGGCAACAAGGTCAGAACCTCAGGCGCTGTTTATCGTACAGAGGTCGATAATGCTCCGTATTTTGTGTTTGTCGGGGCAGTAGGCGCTCAGGTCTTGGTCGGCATTGATGAAGTTGAGATTATCGGCGGTGAATTTGAGGTTGCTGTCAATCCGCTTCCAGGCCTAGATTTTTATGCTGGCGTCGGGGTAAGCGACAGCGAAGTCGAGTCTTATGCTTTAAACGAGGCTGCTGAGGGTAACAACGCGCCCTATGTTCCGGATACCACATTTAACACGGGTGTGCAGTACCGTGTACCAATCACCGATAGTATCGGATTTTTCGGACGGCTCGACTACGAGCGGCGCGGTGAGCAGTTCTGGGATCCAGAGAATAGTACTGAGCGGTCGCCCCTTGACTTGGTGAATTTGCGGGGAGGGTTCGAAGCCAATGATGGTCGTTGGTCAGTGACATCGTCATTCCAAAACCTGACGGATGAGGAATACAACTCCGAATGGGTCTTGGGCGGGTTTGCGCATGCTGGCCTTCCTAGGACGTGGCGTGTCGACCTCCGTGTAAACTTCTAGCGAGACAATCGAGAGATCATCGGTCGGTGATCCTTATAATGAAGAAAGGAAGTCGTGATGATGCGATCCATCTTTATGGTGACAATTGGTGCTGGTCTATCCGTATCAGCCGCCCTTGCGGGAGACGTTGCGAGTAAGTGTGAGGCTGCAATGACGGCGATCGGCGCCTTGGGCGCTTCCGATGGATGCGCATGCTTTGATGAGGCGCTGACTGAACAGGAAAGCGCTGCATACATATCGATGGATTTGGCAGATTGGGCTGACGCTGCAACAGAGCCGATGAAGCAGGCCGCAGCCACGTGCTTCCCCACCGACAACACCAACGATTCGTGAAGCGAGGTCGATAAGATCTTATGGGCCGAATACGAGCTGCGTCGGATATTGGTGGTACGTTTACGGATCTTGTCTACTTTGAACTTGACGACGTTACCGGAGAAGTTCGTTCAGTAGCGACGGAGAAGGCTCACACCACGCCGCCCGATTTCGAAGCGGGAGTGATTGACGCTTTTAAAAAAGCTGACGTTCATTTGGGTGATGTCTCTTACTTCGCCCACGGTACAACGGTTGTGATCAATGCTCTGACGGAGCGGCGAGGCGTTAAGACAGGGTTGATCACCACCAAAGGCTTTCGGGATGTTCTCGAGATCGCGCGGGGTAACCGCCCCGACTTTTTTAACCTACGGTATGAAAAACCTGAACCTTTCGTTCCTCGTTACCTCCGGCGTGAAGTCACGGAGCGGATGACCTACACTGGCGAGCCGATCACGCCGCTCATGATGACTGATATCGACGATATCGTTCGGGATTTTAAGGCGGCTGGTGTCGAAGCAATCGCGGTCTGCCTCCTGCATGCTTACGCCAATCCAGTCCATGAGATAGATGTAGTCGAGCGAATTAAAGATCTGTGGCCAGAGATTTCTATTGTGGCGTCCCATCAGATCTCCCGCGAGTGGCGGGAATATGAGCGCACCAACACGACGGTCGTTAGCGCCTATGTCCAGCCTATCGCTGAAACTTATCTATCGAAGTTGGAGCAACGACTTGGCGAGCACTCGTTTGATGGTTCTTTTTACATCATGCAGTCGAATGGCGGGATTGATACCGTCGAGGCGACCAAGCGGACCCCGATATCAATTGTCGAATCGGGACCTGCGAGTGGTGTCCTAGGGGCAGCTGCCCTCGGCGAGTATCTTGGAATACAGAATATTATCGCATTCGATATTGGGGGCACAACAGCCAAGTGCTCATTGATTGATAACGGACATGTTGCCATCACCAGTCAATACATGATCGAGCGCAGCCGTCAGTCTGCTGGATACCCGATCATTACACCTGTTGTTGATATTGTCGAAATTGGCAACGGCGGCGGATCGATTGGGTGGGTTGACGAGCACGGGAAGATGCATGTTGGTCCAAAGAGTGCTGGTGCTCAACCAGGCCCAGTCGCTTACGGTCTCGGTGGTACGGAACCAACAACCACTGACGCGAATCTAATGATGAAAAGGATTAACCCCGACTATTTTGTTGGCGGTGAGATCAAGGCAGATATGCCAGCCGTCGAAGCCGCGATGACACAGCTCGGTACACGCTTGGGGCTTTCCGCGCTAGAGACAGCGCGCGGCATCGTGCGGATAGCCAATAACAACATGATTAATGCGCTGAAGCTCGTCTCCATCAATCGCGGCTATGATCCAAGAGACTTCACGATGGTTGCGTTCGGAGGCGGCGGTGCGATGCATGCCACCGCACTTGCGGCAGAGCTCAATATTCCGCGTGTTGTTATTCCGGCACACTCGTCAGTGTTTTCAGCATGGGGTATGCTGATGTCTGATGTGCGCCGCGATTACATCCGTACACAACCTGGCTCATTTGATCGGGATCGCGCCGCGCTAATCTTTGAAACATTCGATGCGATGGAGGAAGAGGCGCTCGAGGCTTTCATCAATGAAGGAATGTCAGCAGACGATATTAGCATCGAACGATATCTGGCCTTACGCTACCAAGGCCAAGAGCACAGCGTTACGATTCCTGTCGCTTCTGGCGTTACGCGTATGGAAGATATTGATATTGTTTTAAAGGACTTTCGCCAGTCCTATGAAAAACAGTACACGTATAGCCTAGATAGCGATGTTGAGGTAGTGAACTTCAAGGTGACCGCGTTCGCTGCGGTTGATCGACCAAACCCTGCAAAAATCGATCCATCATTAGGTGTCGAACGTGCACGTACGGGCACAAGAACGGTTGATTTCGATGCGTCTGGTCTCCTCGAAACGCCTATTTTCAATCGTGATCTTTTGGGCGCGGGTGCGCGACTTCATGGACCGGCTGTCATTGAAGAGGCCGGTTCCACCACCGTGGTGTTTCCGGGTCAGGACGTCCGTGTTGATGATTATGGAAATTTACACATCATGATAAAGGGTTCAGTCGATGTCCTCGATAGCTGAAGCAGAAACAACCTTTTACGACCCGATCACGATTGAAGTGATCCAAAGTTCTTTATCGTCCATCACGGACGAAATGTTCGCAACGATGCGTCGTACAGCGATGAGTTCAATCATTTATGAGGTGCTCGATTTCGGCGTGGCATTGTTTAACGCCGACGGCGATTTAGCTAGTTCGGGGTCAGGCATTCCGGGATTTATCGGAATGCTAGAACCTGGTGTCGCCGCGGTCCGTGAGAAGTTTCCCGAATCAGCTATTTCCGACGGCGACATCTTTATGCTGAATATACCGCACCGAGGTGGTGTCAGCCATCTCAATGATGTGGTTTTGATATTACCTCTCTGCCATAAGGGACGAGTCGTTGGCTGGCTGGCGAACAAAGCCCATTGGGTAGATCTTGGTGGAGCGTATCCCGGCGGAATCAGTCCTGAGGCGACCGAGATCTATCAAGAGGGATTACAGCTTCCTTGTGTTAAGGTGATTGCGGGCGGTTCCCTCAACCAATCGGTACTCGATATAATACTTGTGAACTCCCGACTACCCGAGACGACCGAAGGCGATTTCTGGGCTGGCGTTGCATCTATGCGCGCCGGCCATTCACGCTTTATGTCCTTGGTCGCAAAGTATGGCGAAGATGCTGTGTCGTTTGCCATGAACGATTACATCATCCTCGGTGAAAAAGTCGCTCGGGCAAGCATGCGAGATCTTCCTAATGGGGAATTTCGTGCGACGGAGGAGCTCGACGACGGACAGACAATCGGTGTAACGATCACGATAGACGGTGAGTGCTTTACCATCGACTTGAGGGGAAATCCGCCGCAAAACAAAACGTCGCTCAACTCGTCTCGTGATGCGACATTTGTCGACTGTCAGATGATCTTTAAGGCAATCACCAGCCCAGAAACGGTGGGGAACGCTGGCTCGTTCCGGCCCATCACATTATTGGTTGATGAAGGATCACTGTTTGCGGCGACCTATCCATGTGCAATGGGTATCTACTACGAAGCCAGCATGCTGCTGTTTGATCTTCTTTGGAAGGCTCTTGCCCCAGTGATGCCAGAGCGGCTCACGGCGGGGCACTACGCATCAATTTGTGGTACATTTATGGGGGGGCCGCATCCAGAAACTGGTGATGTCCACGGTATTGTGGAGCCCCAATTGGGCGGTTGGGGCGCTTCGCAGGATGGTGATGGAATAAATGCTCTTTATACGGGATATCACGGCGATACGTTCAACGTTCCGGTAGAGGTTACCGAACAGAGGAACGGCTTAATGGTGGATCGCCTCGCGTTGAGTGAGGCACCGGGTGGCGAGGGAAGATACCGGGGCGGAAAGGGTATCGAGCTTGATTATCGTATCATGAATAATGACTGGTGGATCACCATGGCCTATGTACGTTCAGAAACTGGTCCATGGGGCCTAGAAGGCGGCCTCGAGGGTTCAACCAATTACGTCGTCATTGAGCGGGCGTCTGGGGAACGTACTCGGTATACATCGTGTACAGCGATACCTCTTGATAAGAATGATGTGGTTAAGGTTTATACTGCCAACGGCGGCGGTTTTGGATCACCTGGTGACCGTCCGGAGGCTGACGTGCGTCGTGATATTCGGGACGGGTACATCACAGAAGAACGCGCTCGAGCTATTTATTCCGTAAGCACGTAAAAATCGACAAGCAAACCGCTACTCGCGTATAGAGGAGAACCTTGGGTGAAGCACTCCACTAGCGAGGATCTTGATTTCACGCGGTCTGAGGTCAGCAAAAATGGGCAATCCGATGGTCTGCACCTCGCCCTAATCGTTATTGGTGGGACGATAGGCTTTTCTGTCTTTATTGTCGCCGCTCAGATTGGTGGATCGTTGGGCTATGCAAAAGCTGCGGCTGCTTTTGCGCTGGGTAGTTTCTGCCTTGGTCTTATGGGTGCACTGACCAGTTACGTCGGTGCTCGGACGCGTCTTTCGACCTATCTACTGACGTTTCACGCGTTTGGGCGGTCGGGATCAAAGCTTGTGAATCTGGCGCTGTCACTGTCCCTCTTGGGTTGGTACGGCGTGATCTGCAATTTCCTCGGGCAAGCGGGTCAGCATCTTTTCGAAGAATTCACCGGTGTGAGGTTACCCACAAGCTTGCTTGTGATCATTGCCAGTGGACTGATGATCACTGTCACGCTACGCGGGTTTACCGGAATAGACAGGCTCGCTCTTTATCTCGTTCCGGTGATGGTGCTATTCCTCTTTTACTCAGCCTACCGAAGCACGAGCGGGGGGCTGGCGACACCAAATGGCCTCACGGACGCATTCAGCTTTTCCACGGCAGTCTCCGCGGTGATTGGTAGCTACATCGCCGGCGTTGTCATCCAGCCGGATTATAGCCGGTTCGCTAAAAGTCGTACCGGTGCTGTTTGGGGTGTTTTTATTGCGCTTGGCATCGTCTTTCCCTTGGTTCAATTTTTGTCTTCTGTTCCTAGCCTCGCGGCGGGCAACCCTGATCTTCTCGTGGTGATGGCGACCCTCGGTTTAAGTCTACCTGCCTTTTTTTTGTTGGCATTAGGAGCATGGTCTAGTAATGTCCTTTGTCTGTACTCATCGGGATTATCGATAGCCACGCTTGTACAGAATGTACCACTTCGGCGTATCATTGCCGGGATCGGTATTTTGGGAACAGCGTTGGCGTTCGTTCCGGCACAAGACTATCTCGTACAGTTTCTCGTGCTGCTCGGCGTTCTTATCCCTCCTATCTCTGCAATATACCTGCTCGATGCATTCGTCGCTCGTCGCTTTGATTACCCTGAGAGTGATCACGCTTCGTCAGCTTTTCATTGGCCTGCACTCGGTGCTTGGGTGGCTGGAGTGCTGTTTGGTTTTCTTAGTCACCTACAGATTTTCCAACTCACAAGCATTGCATCGGTGGACTCTCTCCTCGCTTCAGCATTATTTTACCTTATACAGATTGGTTACCAACGGGGATGGTATGTCGTCCCGACATCGAAATCGATCGACTAATCATGTTTTAAGAGGTCAAAGAGAAAAGCCGCCGGGTGGTGATCAACCAACCAGCGGCTCTCGCATATGCCAGGGGCAGGCAAAGTGATTTTTATTGACGCGAAATAGGCCGCGAGAAGGGTGGGTTGGAGACAGGGGTCACACAAGAGAACGAAGAAGGCTGTTGGCCCGACGCTTTTTTGTAGATCACCATGTTCCCTTGGCTCAAATCTGTTCCATCATCCACAAAGGTGAAGGTGGTGGCCACGAGGTCCATAAACGTTGAGCCGACGAGGAGGCCGTCAACGCCCTTAAGGATGTGAAAAGCGAGTACCCATTCGTTTTCGCGATCACCCTCGTCAACCAAATATGAGTATTGATCAGCCGATAGGCTGATCTCGCCTTCTTTGCTTGTATCGCCGGAGCAAGAGGAGCCTAGGTTGAGGGTGAAGTCGGGGAGCAGTGTTGGGTAGTCACTTGGCGATTTGCCATTGGCATAAACCAGCCCTGTGTAGTCAGTCCCAGAATCTGCATAGTACTCAAAAATAGGGTTTCCTGATGAATCAACGATCGCGTAGAACTGATCGAGGATAGGTTGGATAAATTCTGACCCGCCCTTGAAGCGCGATGATCCGGAATCGACGTAGAAAATCCCACCGGTTAGCGAAGAAAACGACTGGCCATTGAGCGAAGCTTCATTAAGCTCCGTACCCCAAAGGTATTGCAGATCTCCATCTAAGGATTTCTTGGCAGGCAAAAGGACAGACAGAGATGGATCAAACTGCGACGTGTCATTTCCACCTAAAACCAGTGTCCCGGTTTTGCTGATGGCATCGGTGTAGAATGCGAACTCCAGGTTAGGGATGAGGCCGTCTCGATACAGTGTTTCAAAGACGTTGGTACCCTGTGCCGTTTCGGACTCCGATGGCAGTCCGATACCACCGCCCCACGCAAGATACTCGAATTTGTCCCCGTCATAGCTAATCGAACCCATAAAATTGACCGGGTCAATCAACGTCGCAGTGTTAAAAGACAAGAAGACCTCGGCTGGTTGCACATCCATGATGCCCCACGGCCCAAAATTAGCGGTCGTGGGATCGCCGGTGAAACTAAAGCCCGGCTGCAATGTATCGACGGATGCATGATTCTGACAAGCTGCTGTTGTGCAGACATCGGTGGTCGCCCAAAAAAGGTTCGTCCCCGTATCAAAAATAAACTCCATCTGACTTGTGCCCATACTGAATTCATCGGTGAGCCAGGGTGATGCGCCATAGTCTGCCAAAGGACCCCGATCCAGGGTCACACTGATTGCGCTCTGCGCATGGGCAGTAGACATGAGTGTGAACGACGAAGCTGCGGCGGCAATAGCGGAAAGGCAAGTAGATAGGCTGAAAACGGATTTTGTCTTGATGGTCATGTTAGGCTCCTGATTAGGTGGATTGTCGGCGTTCGTTGCCGGTGGCTGGGTTCGATCGTGCCATCTCAACGATGCGGGGGTCGTCCGGCGCCAGACACCACGTCGTGTTCATAAACTCTTATTGAGGAACGATCGGTGTACCGCCCGATTGCTTCGTCCAGATTTGTTTGTCGAGCGTCTGTTGGATGAAACGGTCTGTCCAGCTGGTGGATTGCAAATCACTGACAAACAGAAACATTTCTGTTGGGTCATCGTAGTTCACGCCGCCTGCGAACATCTTCAATGAAACGTCATCGCCACTAGCGTCGTCGTCGAAGAGGGTTAGCGCAACTCCTTGTGCCTCAACGGTGTAGCCGCTCTGGGGGGGAGCGATCTGATCATATCGTCCGAGGACGTTGTACTCGTCTCCTCCATTGCTGGTGAAGGTGCCCGAGACCTCGCCCGTTGATGGCCCTAAAGTGAGTACCATTTCGTCACCATCTGTATTGGTCCAGGTGCCGCTTACATTATCCGTCGCCGTGGGCGTGAAGGGGACGGGCGATCCTGGCGTGCTCGCATGACACTGTGTTGGCATTGTCTTGGTGAAGGTGAGACTCTCAGGCCAGAGAACGGGCGCCTCATCATTGAGGCTTGGAACCGTTGCGGTGGCCAAGAGCCCGTTTAAGATCTCAATCGTTTCCGGGATATTATAGTTGTCTTGATCCGGTTCAGAAATGGTCTGTGCCGGGAAATACTGTCCAGAGAACAATGAGACCCAATGCCAGCTGCCATCCACCTCGGAAATATCATCATTAATGAGGCGCCATTGAATTCCCAGCGAGAATGGTGTTCCATCCGTGCCACTGCCGGATGCAGACCCATCGAGCTGGCCAATAGCGTATGAAGACCCAGTGCTCCCGGTGTGTGATGTATAAACCCCTTGGATGATATCGCCAGCCACGGTGAGATCCACGCGTGAGCAGTACGAATTGTACCATGTGCCTTGGAGTTGGGCGGATGCTGCATCAAAGGCGCAGCATGCCATCGCAGATATTGCGAGTGTCGTTTTGAGGGTTTGACCGTGCCCTGCCTTGTTGTTCATGAATGACCCCTTCCTGACATGTTGGGTAAGCTCAGTGAAAATCGGGTAGTCTTCTCAACGCTGAAGTCTGCGGAGAATGACGAGCAGCGCAACGTCTATTCTGGGTGGGAGCTGTCATTGAGTATCGAGGGATATACATTATATCACTACACTGAAGGGTGGGGACCAATCACGCGCTGAAGGAGAGCTAACCAATCGCTGCTTATCCCGGTTCGTGTTGTTCCCAAGAGTAGCGTCACGCAGACTCCCGGCCGATGCCCATTTTCACTTGCCAGCCGGTAGTTGGGTTTTGAAAGCGTCGTCACAAGAACAAGGTCAACACAGTATCAAGATGGGGCGATCTTGGTGGTTCGTCAGTGAGACGAGGTGGGCAACGCCCCCATGCGCAACCGAGAGGTCGCTGGCATGATTCTAAATTTCAGCGAGCTACCGTGAACTCATCTAATACTCAGTATACAATATAATAATACGAAGAAGCATTCATAATCCAAAGAAGGCAATTTATATTAAGTATAGAGAAAATAATAATCAGCATACAATAAATTAAAAGCATGTGAACGGATCTAACGTGATTTAGTGCATCAACTGATGAGTTGCGATGGGCCCCCCGACTAGTGTTATGGCTTGGTGCTCTTCGGTTATCGGGGGACGACTTCGGTGAGCCTGAGCGCACCGCCGTGTAGATCGTCAGTCTGCTTGGCTAATCGATACGACGCTTGGGACACCGTTTGGTATGTCTTGTGGCCGGCTCAATAGTTCTGTGAAATCGGAAACTTGATACAACCTACCTTACTGTTCCCATAGACCGTGTTGAACGCCGCCGAGAAAGTAGATCGCGAACGTCCCTTGACCGGGGATTTCGGTTGCCCGCATCGCAAATTCGCCGCCCGCGGCTTCAGCGGCTGTTGAAGCGGCGGCGATATCGGCCACCAAGGTGTAGGGCCGAACGACGGGTTCTTCATCTTCTCTCATGGGTGCCCGCACGCCTATCCGTCCGCCCCCGGTGAGTTGCGCAACGCGCGCATTACCGAGTTCCGGGACGGGATCGCTAAAAGAGACGCCGTGCTGATCGGCGAGCGCCTGACATGTCTTGTCGACTTCCGGTGTCACAATCTCGAGATATTGTATCTGCACGGTTTCTTCCTCGCTCTTTTGTTGCATTTCGGCCAAGGCGCCAGTGGTCAACCCATAGGTCATCAGCGTTATGAGTATAAGAAAGAGGTGGAGTTTTAGCGTCCGCCGAGAGGAACGCAAAGCGTCGAGGTTCGCCGAAGATCTGTTGCTCATAGACTCGAATGGGACTTTCGTTATTAAAGATGGCCCACTGTTTTTAAGCGCATAATTTGACCACAGGGAAGCGGTTTTCGCAGGTGTGAGATGCGGATGGTTCCAGCGCCTCACCTTATAAGGGACGTATCAGACTCGATTGCTATTCATATTGAATTTCGATAAGGTCAACACGGTTGAGAAGGATTGTTATCGATGGAAGACAACGTTTCGGCACGGACGATCGCGCGGATCACTGGCGTCGGCTATGCGCTGATTTTTGCCTTGGCGATCCATGCGAACTTTGCCGTTATCGGGAATTTACCGCCCACCGATGAACCTGATGCGTTGGTAGCAGCGCTGTCCTCTGGCGACATAGCAATAGGCGTGGCTGTGGCCGAACTTTTGGCAGTGATGGTCTGTGATGTGATCGTGGCCTGGGGTCTTTATCATTTGTTTCGACCAACAGGTTCGGCCGTTAGCGGATTATCGTCTCTTTTTCGTGTGGCGTACACGATCGCTTTCATTCCGGTGATTTTGCATCTGCAAACGGCCGCGCGGATGGCGGGCCTTGGAGTGGACCCCGTGTTGGTGGCGAACCAAATTTCATCCTATCATGCCGGCTTCACGCTGACGCTGATGTTCTTTGGTGTGCATCTGATGCTGCTTGGTTGGTTGATTATCCGTACAGCGCGCTTGCCGCGTTTTGTTGGGCCTTTTGTTGCGTTTGCTGGATTTGGTTATGTCGCTGATGGCCTTTTGGTGCTCCTTGCGCCGGCGTGGCGGGCGGCGCACGCGGATCTTTGGACCTTGGCCGTGATCCTTGCGGCGCTCATTGGTGAGTTGCTTTTGACGGTGATCTTGCTGGCGGCGCCGGTGCGTGAACGGGCCAATGGGTGAGGGTGTTTCGTATCCGTTGCTGTCCGTGTTAGAGCACCGCATTGTTCTTGGGAGGGAACCATGGCGGCTTGGCCTCGTTACGTCACCTTGTTCGGCTTTGTGGTCGTTCTACTTTTTCTCGGTCTGATCTATGGATACCGATTGGGCTTGGTCCCGCTTCTCTCGGTATTTGACGGGATGAAAGTGCTCTTTCCGGTGATGCTGATCGCGGCGCTGGGCACCATTGCTGCCTCGGGTGCGCTTCTATTTCGTCGGTCTTTCCTCGCTTCCATCGCAGCGCTTGCGGTCGCGGCCACGTCGGGGGTCTTCGGCATGGTGCCGATTTGGATGAAGTCGCAGAGCGATAAGGTGCCGCCGATCCACGACATCACCACCGATACGCTCAACCCGCCGATGTTTGTCGAGATCCTTCCTCTTCGTGCTGACGCGTCCAACCCGCCGGAATATGATCGAGGGCAGACCGAGCAGCAGCTTGAGGCCTACCCGCACCTCAAGGCGCTTGTGATGCCCGTGCCGCTTCCGCAAGCCTTTGTGATTGCACGTGACGCCGTTCAAAAAGAGGGACTAACCGTGGTGGCCAGCGTGCCAGAGGAAGGCCGGATTGAAGCCTTCGCCCGTACACCGCTTTTTGACTTTAAAGATGACGTCGTCATCCGCCTACGTGATGCGCACGGCATCGCCACGGTGGTTGATATCCGTTCAAAGTCACGGGTCGGAATTTCTGATCTGGGTTTTAACGCCCGCAGGATCGATAGTCTCTTAGCGACTATGGAGGCCGAAGGCGGTCGTCTTGAAGCAGATCATACCAAGATAGACGAAGAGATCTAACGTTTCGACGCGGCTTGCTTGACCATCTCGGTTTCGGTGTCAGACGGACGATCGGTATCGCCCGCGCGGGAGTCCTCGCGAAGGGTCCTGAAGATCTGATCAGCGCGAACTTTCCGCCGGTATTCGGTGGATGCTAGCTGCTCCAGAAGCTCTCTTGTTTTGGTCCGTTCGCTTGTCATACCCCAATCCGAGCAAAAATCTTTACGCCCCGTTAATCTTGAGTTCGCCGGTGAACGTTAAGAAAAAGTGAAGCGCTTCGTTCGATATGGCAACAATGGCCTGAAGATTTTGCGAAATAAACAATCCGCAGAGGGTGATTTTCCTCAAAACCGAGGCCTGCTGATCACTCTGCCTTCACCTTGACATAGGAGCCAGGAGCATCCTCGATCACCGGAAGGTCGCGATCACCGGGTTCGCGGGCATCAACCTCACCAGGCGAATGCTCATCGAGCCATTTGATCCAGTAAGGCCACCAGCTGTAATCGTGAAGTTCAGAGCCTTCCTTCCAATCATCAAGCGTTTCGGGAAGGCCATCATTCACCCGGAAGTGATATTTCTTTTTTTCTGGGTGGTTAACGACGCCGGCAATGTGACCGGAGCCCGCCAACATGTAGGTCACATCACCGCCAAAAAGGCGCGCAGAACGGTAAACCGACGCGGGCGGCGCGATATGATCTTTTTCGCCTGCCTGCATGAAGATCGGTATATTGATATTGGCTAGGTCGATTTCCACCCCTTCAATCTCCAGTCCGCCTTCGGACAATTTGTTGTGCTGATAGAACTCCCGCAGGTAATAAAGGTGGCAGGCCTTTGTCATCCGCGTTGAGTCGGCGTTCCAATAGAGAAGGTCAAACTTCTTTGCTTCCTTGCCAAGGTAGTAGTTATCGACAAAGGCGGACCAAATGAGATCGTTCGGGCGCAGCATATTGAACGTGCGCGCCATGGCCGATCCTTCAAGGACCCCGCCTGAGGCATCTATCTGTTTCTCGATATTCTCGAGCTGCTTGTCATCGACGAACAGAAGGAGGTCGCCTGCTTCTGCAAAGTCGGTCTGTGCCGTGAAGAATGTTGCGGTGTTGACGCGGTCGTCGCCTTGGTCAGCCATATAGGCGAGGGTGGTCGAAAGGAGGGTGCCGCCTATGCAGTATCCAATGGTATCAAAGCTCTCAACGCCTGTGGCTCGAGTCACCGCCTCAAGCGCTTCATAAACACCCTGCCGCATATAATCCGGGAACGACTTGTCTTTAAGTTCGGGCCCGGGGTTGACCCAGGAGACAACAAAGACTGTCCGTCCTTGGTTCACGAGCCAGCGGATGAAACTGTTTTCGGGTTGGAGATCGAGGATATAAAACTTGTTGATCCATGGCGGGAAAATCACCATGGGCCGTTCTGCTACCGTTTCTGTTGTCGGTGTGTACTGAATGAGTTGCATCATCTCATTCTGGTAAACAACCTTGCCCGGTGTGGTGGCGAGGTTTTTGCCAACCTCGAAGAAATCGAGATCGGCCTGGCGGATCGCGAGTTCCCCATGACCACGCTCCAGATCAGCCATAAAGTTCTCAAGACCGCGGACAAAGTTCTGGCCGTTGGAATTGACGGTCTCGTCATAAACCTCGGGGTTCAGCGCCGGAACATTGGTGGGTGACATTGCGGCGAGGAACTGGTCGGCGTGGAACTGCGCGCGGCGCTTGGTGTCACCATCAATGCCTTGTGCTGATAAAATCGCTTCATCCACCCAGCGCGCCATCAGAAGATAACTTTGCTTGACGAAGTCGAGCGCAGGATTTTCCGTCCACGCATTGTGCTTGAAGCGTTTATCACTGGCTGCGGGCTTGATCACCGGCTCCGCCGTTTGGCCTGACATCCGTTCCGCCATGTTGGTGAAGAGCTTGGTATAGTCATCCCAGAGGCTCATCTGCAGGTTCATGACCCGCATCGGATCGGTCGAGAGGGCGGTCACGACATCTGTCGTCGCGCCAGCGACATCGAGTGGGTCAGCGGAGGTTTCAGCACCGCGCATGCTGAAATCCATCCGGCGCTCGGTGACGTCTTTCATCACGTCCTGCGCCTTGACGTTGATGTCCGCCATCGTGCGAGCAAAACGAGCCATATCGGCGTAGGAGGAGAGCGGATCAGCGCCGAGCGACGGTTTTTCAGTGCTGCTGCTCGGTTCAGCGCGCTTTGCGCTCGCTACGCGCTCGGCGGCCGCTTTGACCTCCGCGGTGGGCGCCTTTTTCGTCGCTGCTTTTTTGGTCGTTCGTTTGATTCCAGCCGGTTTCCGGGTGCCTGGTTTTGACGGTGGTTGTCGTTTTGCTGGCGTCTTCTCGTCTGAAGTCGAAGAAGACTTCGTTGTTTTTGCAGGTTTTTTGTCTTCGGGCTGATCGTCCATGGGCTCTTGGCTAGGCTCGGTCTTTGACATTTTTTGGGCGCTCACTTTTGCTTGGCCGCCTTTGCAAACAGGTGTTCAACCAAGCCGACCCTTTTTTGCAACCGGAACGCACAGATGCGCCTCAAGTTTTTCGCACTGATCCTCGTTCTTTCAGCTTGCGCCACGCAGGAGCCAGAGACTGTGCAGGCGCAGTATTTCGCCGCTCGCGCCGAGGAGCTCCGCGAGAACGAACGGTTTCCTATTCTGCGTGATCTTCCCGATACCGCCACCAACGATGGAACAACGATTGATCCTGCGACCCAAGGAACACTCGTGAGGGCTGCGGAAGATCTATCGCCTGTGCGAGCGGAAGCCGAGCGCGCAACGTCGGCCCGTCAGCTCAGTGTTGAAGAGGTTGCTGCGGAACTGCTCAAGGAAATCGAACAACTGCGGGTGAAGCAAGGATTGCCGCCAAGCTCGATCAAACCGGAAGACTTGCGCTTCCCGACCCCTCCGCCCCTCGAGAACTGAGCGTTAAGGGGCAATCGGCTGCATGATGAAGTGTTCGGACGGAGGCGAGTTGCTGATGTTCGCTCTTGTCTTGGCTGGTTTGCCCGTCAGGCATAGTCGAGTGATAGTCGAGTGGCGCAGAAATGAGGCTCATGACTCAACGCAATCGCGCTGGCCTCCCTTCCTCTCCCCGCACCATGCGTCCCGTTGACTAGGCGTCGGGACGCGCAGCAGATCCGGCAAGCAAACCGCCATCGACCTGCAACTCAGCACCCGTCATATAACGGCATTCGTCCGATGCCAGCATGACGGCCAGTTCAGCCACTTCGCTCGCGGCACCAAAATGCTTGAGCGGTGTTTCGGCCGTCAGAGCCGCCATCCGTTCTTCACGCTCAGGTCCTTCGCCCAACATCGGCTCCCACATCGGTGTAAGCACCGCTGCGGGATGGATCGAGTTGCACCGGATGCGCCAACCTTGTTGCGCGGCATAAAGCGCCACGGTCTTGGTGTGGTTGCGCACCGCGGCTTTGGAAGACGCATAGGCGGCGGCGCCTGGGATCCCAACCAACCCCGAGCGCGACGAGATGTTGATGATCGAACCTTCGCCGCTTTTTCGCATCGCACGAAGGGCATAGCGGCAGCCAAGAAAGACACCATCAAGGTTCACGGCGTGTACAGAGTGCCAATCGTTGAGCGATGCGTTTTCTGGATCGTGCGGCCGTTCCGCGCCGTTTTCGAATCCGGTGATGCCCGCATTGTTGACCACAATATCGATCTCTTGGTGGTGAAGAGCGAACGCTTCCCAGTCCGCTTCGGACGAGACATCGAGTGCAACAAACGCGGCGTCCCGTTCCACGGCGGCGGCGGCGCCTTCCTCGCGGTTGACGTCGGTCAGGACGACGTTTCCGCCTTCCCACAAAAAGGCATCGGCGATAGCAAGACCGATGCCGCGCGCAGCGCCGGTCACCATGGCGGTTTTTCCATCTAATCTGGGCATAATGGGTGTCTTTCGGAGAATACTGTGGACGTCAGCACGGGGTGTGCTGTTGGGGTTATCTCGAGCCGCGAGTGCGGTGCCGGTTGTCCATCGATCAATCTCCTCCTGGTATCTTACCCCGCCATCTGCCCATCAAGCAAGCCACGCGTTGTCCGCTGCCGCTTTACCCAGCGCTCAAACCGCGTAAGTCGGGGCCGTTCTGATTGAGGAGGTTGTGTTGGCTCCATTGCGCGTAGCGATTGCTGGTCTTGGCACTGTGGGAACGGGGCTTGTGCGGATCATTGCGTCATCAGGCGCACAGGAGCCGATGCAAATCACCGGTGTGAGTGCGCGGGACAAAGCCCGGGAGCGTGACGTTGATCTCTCCTCCTATGCCTGGTTCGATGATCCGATTGCCATGGCCACATCGCCGGACACGGATGTTTTTGTTGAGCTGATTGGCGGCGATGAGGGTATCGCGAAAAATGCGATCGAAGCTGCACTCTCTTCCGGCAAGCATGTGGTCACCGCGAATAAGGCGCTGATCGCTAAACATGGCTTGGCGCTCGCGGCTTTGGCGGAAGAGAAGGGTGCAGCGCTTCGCTTCGAAGCGGCCGTCGCGGGGGGAATTCCGGTAATCCGTGCCCTGCGGGATGGACTGGCTGGGACCCACGTCACGGCACTGCAAGGCGTTTTGAACGGCACCTGCAATTTCATACTCGCCTCGATGGAGGCAGGCGCGAATTATGATGATGCGTTGGCCGAAGCGCAGCGCATTGGGTTTGCCGAGGCTGATCCGAGTTTTGATGTGGGCGGCATCGATGCTGCCCAGAAACTCGCCATTCTCGCGGCGCTGGCCTTTGGCGTGATGCCGTCGGTGGACGCAATTGGTCCGATCGGGATTGATAGCGCGTCACCGGAAGATCTCGCAGCGGCCGAAGATCTCGGTCTTCGCATGAAGTTGGTGGCGATCCTGCGCCGTGGAAGCGACGGTCTTGCCGCCCGCGTCGCCCCTGCGCTCGTGCCGCTGACCTCGGCCCTCGATATCGGAGGCGGTGGCGAGAACATTGTCGTCGCTGACGCGGACCCCCTTGGGCGGGTCGCTTTCTCAGGACCCGGGGCTGGCGGTGGACCAACAGCCTCGTCCGTGACTGCAGACCTCGTCGATATCGCGCGCGGTTCGATCGGCCCAGCATTTGGCAAGCCCGCTTCGATGATTGATGCGAGTCCGAACGTTATGCCCGACGCTGCGCCCGTGCCGCACTTCCTCCGCGTGTTGGTCGAAGACAAACCAGGCGTTCTTGCGAGCCTGACCGATATTCTTGCCGAGACAGCCATCAGTGTTGAGACGATCCGGCAAAGCCCGGCTGCCGCGAACGGGGAAGTTGAAATTGTCATCACGACCCATGCAGCGCCGACAGCATCCCTGATCCGCGTGGCGCGATTGGCCGAAGCGCTGTCAGCCGTCAGCTCCCAACCTTCTGTTTATCCTATCCTAAGAGAGGCTCCATCGACATGAGCATGACCGACAGCAAAGACTATCTTGACCGTATTTTGACGATTGAGCTCGGCCGCTGCACCGAGGCGGCGGCTGTCGCCGCTTCCACGATGATTGGACGAGGCGATAAGGAAGGCGCAGACCAAGAGGCTGTTACTGCTCTGCGTGCGGCGTTTAACAACCTTGATATCGACGGCACGATTGTGATCGGCGAGGGCGAGCGTGATGAGGCGCCGATGCTCTATATCGGAGAAAAGGTCGGTAAAGGTGGACCCAAGATCGATATCGCGCTTGATCCGCTGGAAGGAACAACACTGACGGCCAAGGCAATGTCCAACGCTCTTGCCGTTGTCGCCATGGCAACTGGCGGAGGCCTTCTTCACGCGCCTGATGTCTATATGCAGAAGATCGCCTGCGGTCCGGGGTATAAGGATGGTGTCATCGATCTCGATGCGCCCACTGAGGACAACATCCTGAACCTGGCAAAAGAGAAGGGCGTGGGACCGGAGGAGATCACCCTCTGTGTGCTTGACCGTCCGCGCCATCAGGACATTATCGATGCGGCCCGCAAGGTGAATGCGCGTGTCTTTTTAATCCCCGACGGCGATGTGGCGGGTGTCTTCCATACGACCGATCCTGAAGAGACGGGCATCGACATGTATATTGGCTCCGGCGGCGCACCCGAGGGCGTGCTGGCCGCCGCGGCCCTTCGCTGTGTCGGTGGTCAGATGCAGGGCAGGCTTCTTTTCCGCAATGACGATGAGCGGGGCCGCGCGACCAAAGCTGGGATCACCGATTTCGACCGCAAATATGACCTCATGGACATGGCCTCCGGCGACGTGATGTTCGCTGCCACCGGCGTCACCGATGGCACGATGCTCAAAGGTGTCAAATGGCGCGGCGATAAAGTCAGCACCCAAACCATGGTGATGCGGAGCAAATCCGGCACCGTCCGCGTCATCGATGCTGTTTCCAAGGCAGAGAGCTTTAACCGGGGGTATCGGGGGTGACGTCCGAATCGCACGGCGTTCATGATTACCTCGAGGATCCCCGCAACGCGGACATTCTCATTTCCGTCAATGGAGAGCTGAAACGACGGGAAGAAGCCGTCGTTTCAGTTTTCGAGTCGGGCTACCTCATGGGCGATGGCGTGTGGGAAGGCCTGCGGGTCAAAGATGGCGGCGTCGCCTTTTGGCCAGAGCACCAAAAGCGTCTTTACGCTGGTGCCAAGACCATCGACATGGATATCGGGTTGACGCCGGATGAGCTCACGGACCGTCTCTTTGCATGCTTCAAAGCAAATGGGATGACCGATGGCGTCCATGCCCGTCTGATGGTGACGCGAGGGATCAAGAAAAGTCCCTATCAAGGACCGCGCTTTACCATCTCCAAAGCGACCATTGTGATTATCCCTGAGTACAAAACGCCTGTGCCGGAGATTATTGACCGAGGGCAAAGCCTTTTCACGGTGCACATCCGCCGGACGGGCCCGGCAGAGCAAGACCAAAAGCTCAATTCGCATTCCAAGCTCAATTGCATCCAGGCCTACATCCAGGCGGAAAAAGCGGGGGCTGATGAGGCGTTAATGTTGGACCCGGATGGGTTTGTGGCAACGTGCAATTCGACTCACTTTTTCATCGTTCGTGACGGCGAGGTATGGACATCCCCGCCAGACTACTGCCTTGGCGGTATCACCCGCGGAAATATCATTCGTGTCTGCCGAGAGGCAGGCATTCCGGTGCAGGAGAAGCGCTTTTCTCTGTTCGATGTTTATTCAGCAGACGAAGCATTCCTGACTGGAACATTTGCGGGCGTCAGCCCGATCCGTGAGGTCGATGGCCGCGTTATCGAGCACCTCAATGGCGATGTGACCCAAAGGGTTGCTATTCTTTATAAAGATCTTGTCGATCGTCACCTCACGCCAATCTTATGAGTGGTTTTGATCCGATACGGATCGCGATGTGGTCCGGGCCGCGTAATCTCTCAACCGCGATGATGAGGAGTTTTGGCGCGCGGGCCGATACGCTATGTGTCGATGAACCGTTTTACGCTGCCTATCTCAAGATCACCGGCGCAGCCCATCCGATGCGGGACGAGATACTGGCGTCTCAGGATACCGATCCGAACAAGGTGGCGATAGCCCTGAGCACCACGCCCACAAAGCAGCCGATCTTTTATCAAAAGCACATGACCCATCATATGGTGCCGTCCATTCCGCGGGATTGGATGGGGCGCCTACGTCATGCCTTCTTGATCCGGCATCCTGCACGGGTGCTTGCGTCCTATGCGAACAAAATGGAAGAGGTCTCGCTTGACGCTATCGGTTTCACGCAGCAGGCAGAGATTTTTGATGATGTCTGCTCGCTTTATGGTCAGTCGCCTGTTGTCGTCGATGCCGAACGCATTCGTGCAAATCCTGACACGGAGATCAGACGCCTTTGCAAGGGCCTTGGGATTGAGTTCGATCCTGCGATGTTGTCTTGGAAGCCCGGACCTCGACCAGAAGACGGTGCATGGGCTCCGCATTGGTACGATGCCGTCAACCGCTCGTCCGGTTTTTCGCCGCCATCGGAGCAAATCCCTGATTTACCTTTGGCCTATGCTGATATTCTCGATCGCGCGACGGATATCTATAAGCGCCTATTGGGGCGGATCGACGACTGAACACCTCAAGTCCTGTGCGCTGTCCTTCTCTTGAGGCGCTAGAAGCGCTACACCGCGATGTATGCCTACGCCCCAAACCGCCGCTAACGACGTGCTTCATTTCTGGCTGGAGGAGTTAGAGCCTCAAGCGCATTTCCGGCGGGACGATGCCGTCGACGATCAAATCCGTGCACGCTTTGGTTCCTTGCATGAAGAGCTGTCAAAGGGCGTGCCGGCGGTTTGGCTTGAAACACCGCAAACAG
The DNA here is from genome assembly GCA_039818345.1 of Pseudomonadota bacterium. GTDB lineage: Bacteria > Pseudomonadota > Alphaproteobacteria > Caulobacterales > Parvularculaceae > Parvularcula. The sequence goes on from JBCBUC010000026.1 coordinate 26,513, forward strand.
CGCTCGCCGCGGTCATCGTGCTTGATCAGTTCAGCCGCAATCTCTTTCGCGGGGACGGGCGCGCCTTTGCTACCGACGCAGAAGCCCTCCGTGTGGCTCGTATTGCTGTCGAGCGGGGCGATCTCGACAGAGTCTCCGACCGCGAGGCCTATTACTTTATTATGCCCTATATGCACGCCGAAGATGTCGCCACGATCGAAGAGTGCGAAGCGCTATTCGATCAGCGACTTCCTGAGGGCAATGGCGCGAAATATGCCCGTCTTCATCGCGACTCTGTTGCCCAGTTTGGCCGCTATCCTGCCCGCAATGAGGCGCTGGGCCGGGAAAGCACGCCCGAAGAGATCGCGTTTTTGCAAAAAAATCCGGCTGGTTTCTGATATCGACGGTGCGCATAGCGCTGATCGCAGCTTCAGGGGTTGGCCTGGGCGCCCGCGCGGAATAACTCTCGGGGCAACTGTAACCGTAACCAAGGGAGGGAACCTATGTCGTTCTCCGGTACCTACAACCTCACGATCAACACCCCCATGGGCAAACAAGAAAGTGTCCTGACCCTGTCTGACGACGGCGGCGCGCTTACTGGCACGATGGAAGCCCAAGGCGAAAAAGGTGAAATCAAGAACGCATCGATCGACGGTGACACGGCCACTTGGGACGTTGATGTTCCCAAGCCTATGCCAATGACCCTGAGCTTCACCGCGAAAAAAGCTGGCGACGGCCTTGAAGGTTCGGTCAAGCTTGGCGCGTTCGGCAACGCCGCGTTTGAAGGCGCTGCTGCTTAAGCCATCGTCTTGTTGACGTTTTGTGGGCCGCTGGTGTGAACCGGCGGCCTTTTTCTTGGTCTATTTCAATGGCTGGGCTGTGTTGGCGATGACATAGTCGGCGACCGCGGTGCCTGCTGCATCACCGTGATCATTCGAGGTACGAAAATGGGCGCCCGCATAAATGCGCGCGTCGGAAATCCGCTGCCGCATCACTTGATAGTCGGTTATGACGACCTCCATGCCTTCGATGTCTTTAATACGCACACCCCTGAATTTCAGCATTGCAGCCTGGGCTTCGGTTGCCTCGCCTTTGCTCATAACGAAGGATTCGGCTTCGTTGAGCGGGAGAAGATGTTCCATGGCGCGCGCGGCACTTGCTCCCCAAATACAGTGACCACAAACATACTCAGGGTGCGGCGGGGTCCGCATAAAAGGAAGCCAGTCGGGTTGCGGTTCGGTCTCTGGCCTTCCGTCGAGGTCGGCCCGGCGGATGGCAACAACGGGTCGCCAGAACAGGAAATGGTTTTTTGAATCAGCCATCACCAAATCGGCGTCCGATACGATCATCTCAAACAGCATAAAGATCCGCGCTTGATCGAGGAGATCGATATCGCGTCTACTGACGAGGTCCTCGAGAACTGCGTAAAAATCCGGCAGCCACCAAAAAAAGGCTTCGCGTTCCTGCGCCTCGGTGCGGTCGTCACTGTCTTGACCACCGAGGCGCTGCACCTCGGCTAGGTCTTGGGCATAGGCGTCACTGTCGATCGGCGTCGGTCCTTCGGGACGAAACGCATCGCGACTTGGAATGGAGAAGGGGACAAACGGAGGATGTTCCATCGTGACCGGCACTTCTACCGGATCGTAACGGCCAGGAACGGGCTCTGGCACCCAATAGGTCGCGGTGTCATCTCTTTCGTTGATCATCTCGAGGGTCCGTTTGACCGCTCTGCTCGCGAGCCGGTCGAGCCGCCGAAGATCGCGATCTGAGACGCCCTCTGTTGCCTTATCAAAAAGCGACTGAGCCGCCGCGGCATCACCTGTCACCTCTTGGATAAATGTATAGGCCGCCATAGCAGCGGCGACCTCTGGGTGGCCCGCAGCATCACGGAGGCCATTGAGGACAGGCTGGTAGCGCGGATCGACGTGGTTCCCTGCGGAAAACATCGCAATGTGCAAGCCCGCTTCGGTTCGGCGGTTTCCTTGGGTGCCGTTGGCCGCCGCTTCAGCAAAAGCCGTGCGCCAGGCCGCAGTGGTTTGCCAAGCTTCTTCGGCTTGCGCCGCCGCGTGAACCCATAGCGTGGTCAACACAACAAAAGCGTATTTCATCATCGTGCTGTCTCCCTCTTCCAACCCGGAAGAAGGCGTAGGCGCTCTTGATCGAGGGGTCCAAGCTGCTCGCGCAGCTGAAACGCAGTTTGCGCCGCTCCCCGGTCCTGCGATAAGCAACGATGAACGACCTAGCGAGGACTTCGATGAACGACGCCGGACAGCCAGCCACCAACTATTCCGCCACAAAAGACGAACTCCTCGACTATTTTCGCATGATGACCCTGATGCGCCGGTTCGAAGAGAAAGCGGGCCAGCTCTACGGGATGGGTCACATCGGTGGTTTCTGCCACCTCTATATCGGTCAAGAGGCGGTGGTGACTGGTCTTGAGGCCCTGAGAAAAGAAGGCGACCAGGTCATCACTGGATACCGCGATCACGCCCATATGCTGGCCTGCGGCATGGATGCAAAAGGGGTGATGGCGGAACTTACCGGCCGGGCTGGGGGATACTCCAAGGGCAAGGGCGGCTCGATGCATATGTTCAGCTCAGAGAAGAAATTCTACGGCGGACACGGCATTGTTGGTGCACAGGTATCGATCGGCGCGGGCCTTGGATTTGCCAACAAATACAAAGGTAATGGCAATGTCAGCTTCACCTATTTTGGTGACGGCGCAGCCAATCAGGGCCAGGTTTTTGAGGCCATGAACATGGCACAGCTCTGGCATCTTCCTGTGATTTTTGTGATCGAGAACAATCAGTATGCGATGGGGACAAGTGTCAAACGCGCCTCAGCTGAGACCCATCTTTACCGCCGTGGCGCGAGCTTTGGTATTCCGGGTAAAGAGATTGATGGCATGGATGTCGTGGCGGTTCGTGAAGAGAGCCGAGAGGCGGTTGAACGTGCCCGTGACGGTGAAGGACCCTTCGTTCTTGAGATGAAGACCTATCGCTACCGTGGGCACTCGATGTCTGATCCTGCCAAATATCGGACGCGCGAAGAGGTCGAAGACGTACGGAGCCATTCTGATCCGATTGAGCGGTGCAAGCTCCGCCTCCAAGATCTGGGTGTTGAAGAGGAGATCCTCAAAGAAATCGACAAAGAGGCCAAAGCTGAGGTCAAAGAAGCGGCGGACTTCGCCCTTGAAAGCCCAGAACCAGAACCTCAAGAACTTTACACGGACGTTCTTGCCGAAGCGTCTTGAGCGCCTGGTACCGACCCTTCTCAGCTTATGCCGAAAGCCAGTTGGCGCGCTTCCTTTTCGCTGACGGCCAAGGCGCTGAATTGTTCACCGGTCCCACCGGCGAGGAGGCGCTGGTGCCTGCCGGCGGATTGGTCTCAAAGATCTATTCCAATCCGTTGACGCTCTATATCGGGGGCATCACCGCGGTTTTGATGGAACTTGCTGAGCCGCGCGTGCGGCATGGTGTATGGGATCATTCTGTTTTCCCCACAAATCCCGGCCTCAGGCTCCGCCGAACCGCGCTTGCTGCGATGGTGAGCATTCATGCACCACGTTCTGTTTCGTTACGGATGATCGAGGGGATCAATAAGCGCCATGATGCGGTGACCGGGACAACAGACTGTGGCCGGACCTATTGCGCGTCTGATCCAGAGCTTCTCCAATGGGTCCACGGCACGGCGGCCTATGGGTTTATAAGTGCCTATGATCGCTATTTAGAGCATCTTTCGCCGAGCGCATGGGACGATGTTCTTGAACAAGTCGCCACCGTCGCTCAGGCCTACCGGGTGAAGGAGCCTCCGTGTACGTGCGGACAGTTACACCACATGATCGGTGCTATGTGGTCAAAACTTGAGCCATCGGAAACCCTCACAACGTTCTTGCAGTTAATGACAACAACGCCGGCCTTGCCGCCTCTTGCGCGTGGACTGCAGCCTTTGTTCATCCGTGCAGCGATCAGCTTACTGCCCGAACGGGTGCGGCATGTGATTGAGCTGGAAGATCAAGGCCTCCAAAAAGGTGAGGAAGCCGTGGTGAGGTTTATGGTTTGGGGCGCCAGCCTTCTGCGGCTTTCCAACCACCCCCAAAACTTGGCCCAAGACCGTCTTTCCTTAAAGACCCGCGTCCGATAGACCCCCGTTTCGCCACCTGGATTAGAACCATACGATGACCATCACCGTCCGCTTCGCGCCGTCTCCTACGGGGAAACTGCATGTGGGCAATATCCGCGCTGCGCTCTTCAATTGGCTTTATGCGAAGGGGCAGGGTGGTCAGTTCCTGCTTCGATCCGATGATACCGACCAAACAAGGAGTACCCAGGCGTTTGAAGACGGCATCGCTGCGGATTTGGCCTGGCTTGGTCTCAAGCACGACGAATTCGCACGGCAGTCGGAACGTTTCTCGGTCTATGATGATGTCGCCGGTTACTTGCGCGAAGAGGGGCTTTTGTACCCTTGCTACGAGACGGCTGAAGAACTCGATAGAAAGCGAAAGCTGCAGCGCGCCCGGGGATTACCCCCGGTTTATGACCGCGCGGCTTTGGACTTGTCTGATCAAGATCGCGCAAAGCTCGAAGAGGAAGGCCGCAAGCCCCATTGGCGTTTCAAGCTGGCTCGCAAAGAGGTGAGCTGGGACGATCTCATCCGCGGCCCGCAAACCTTTGACACCGGAACAATGTCGGATCCGGTGCTGATCCGCGAAGATGGTGCTTATCTCTACACGCTGCCGAGCGTGATCGATGATGTTGATTTTAGCATCACCCATGTGATCCGTGGTGAGGATCACGTCACCAACACCGCGGCGCAGATCGAAGTGTTCGAAGCCGTTATTGGCTATCGCGGCGATGGCTCGATCCCCACTTTTGGTCACCATTCTTTGCTGGTCGGCAAGGATGGCGAAGGCCTCTCCAAACGGCTTGGTTCCTTGTCGATCGAGGGGATGCGACAGGCCGGTATTGAACCAGAGGCGTTGACCAGCCTCCTGGCGCGCCTTGGTACGTCGCAACCAGTGGAGCCTGTGCTCGACCTTGACGAGCTCGCTCACGGTTTTTCCTTTGAGATCCTAGGTCGAGCGCCTGCCCGGTTCGACGATGACGAGCTTCGTCTTCTCAACGCCAAAGTGCTGCATGCCATGCCCTTTGCCCATGTCCAAGAACGTCTTGAGAAGCTCGGTGTCGACGAAGCTTTGTGGCTCGCCGTTCGGGGCAACCTCAACCAGCTCGAGGATGCAGCGCTCTGGCGTGACGTGGTCGAGGGTGAGCTTTCGCCGGTGATTGCTGATGAAGATAAAGACTTCGCAGCAACGGCCGCAACTAAAGCTCTCGAGGTCTCGAGTGATGCGGACGGTTGGACGACGCTGACGAGCGCGTTGAAGGCGGAAACTGGACGAAAGGGCAAGGGCCTTTTCATGCCGCTGCGCTTAGCGCTCACCGGACAGAAGCACGGCCCAGAAATGCCGGCGATTTTTGCGCTTATTGGAAAAGAGAAAGCCGCTGCTCGGCTTCGCGGCGAGACTGCCTAAGTCTAAAGCGTCACCCGAAAGGAGACGCTCTATGACGACGCCATTTCCTGAGGCCACGCTCACAGCGAGCGATGACCTCGCCACACGCATTATTCCGCGCGCACGCGACCTTGGCGGGTTTGAGGTGCGCCGCGCGCTCCCCGCGCCGCAACGACAGCTCGTCGGCCCGTTCATTTTTTTTGATCAGATGGGCCCCGCGCAGTTTGCCGCCGGTCAAGGAATTGATGTGCGGCCCCATCCTCATATCGGTCTCGCCACCGTGACCTATCTTTTTGAGGGCCGCATTCGGCATCGCGATAGTCTTGGTACTACGCAAGATATTGAACCGGGTGCGGTCAATTGGATGACGGCAGGTCGCGGCATTACGCACTCGGAGCGTCTGCCGGACGATCTCACCGGTGCGCATTCGATGTCGGGCATTCAGACCTGGGTGGCGTTACCAAAAGACCAGGAGGAGCGAGACCCCAGCTTTTCCCACACGCCAGCCGCAGCCCTTCCCGTGATTGAGGATAAGGGCGTCTCGGTCAGGATGATCCTTGGGTCAGCCTACGGGATCACAGCGCCTGTCGAGACCGCCTCCGAAACGCTTTACGGCGATGTTGTTTTAGCCCCTGGCGCGGTTCTTCCGCTCCCGGATAACCATGAGGATCGCGGCATCTATGTGGTTGAAGGCAGCGTATCGCTCGCCGATAAAGACGTCCCTCCGTCTCAAATGCTGGTCTTCGGCGAAGGGCCCGGCGCTGTTCAAGCGGGACCAGAGGGTGCCCGTCTCATGCTTTTCGGCGGCGCTGTTCTCGATGGTCCGCGGCACATTTGGTGGAATTTTGTGGCGAGCTCAAAGGAGATGATTGAGGCCGCCAAAGAGGATTGGAAGAAGCCTGACCATGGCCGCTTTGAGCTGCCGCCCCACGATAAGGACGAATTCATTCCCATCGATAGCTAAAGATGAACTTCAGCCATAAGGGGGTGCATCGCCATGCGTCATGCTCCTCCGTTGCGTCCAGCCTCAATCTAGAGGAAGTCATCGCCAAACCTAGAATCGGGGGGACGTCATGGAAGCGCTCATAGCTCTTGGATTTCAGACCGCGATAGCGGTCACCGATTGGGAAGCGGAGGGCCGCGCCACGCTTGAAGCGCGCAAAGCGGTTCAGCCTATCGAAGGCCCGGCCAAAAACGTCATCTTGTTTATTGCGGACGGGATGGATGTGACAACGAGCACCGCTGCGCGCATCCTGGACGGCCAGAACAAGGGCGGACGCGGTGAGGAGAATGTCCTCCACTTTGAGACGTTGCCGTTCACCGGCTTTTCCAAGACCTACAACACCAATCTGCAAGTGCCAGACAGCGCAGGTACTGCAACAGCGATGCTCAGTGGCCAGAAGACCAAAGCCGGGGTGATCAATGTCGCCCAAACCGTGGCGCGCGGTGATTGTGAAGCCTCAATCGATGCGCGATTGCCGACGATCATCGAAGTTGCGACCGAAACTAACCGTGCCATCGGTGTCGTCTCGACCGCTCGGGTCACCCACGCAACACCTGCTGCCGTTTATGCATCAAGCCCAGACCGCGATTGGGAAGCGGACTCGGATCTTCCAGACGAAGTTCCTTGTACCGATATTGCCGCGCAGTTGATCGAAGCTGGCTCCGCCTACGATCTGCGCTTGGTTCTTGGTGGTGGGCGACGAAACTTTCTGCCCGATGCGATGGCGGATCCAGAATATCCCGATGAGGTCGGCGATCGCACCGATGCCCGGGACTTAACGGCCGCATGGCGAGCCCTCAGCAATCAACACGAGGTGGTGTACACAGCCGAGCAATTCTCTGCGATCCAACCAGGTAGCCGGGTGCTTGGTCTTTTCGAGCCGAGCCATATGCAGTTCGAAGCGGACCGTGACGAGGACAAAGGCGGGGAGCCTTCAATTGCTGAGATGACGGCCTTTGCCATTGAGCAGCTGTCAGACGATGAGGATGGTTTTTTCTTGATGGTGGAAGGCGGCCGGGTTGACCACGCGCATCATGGCGGTAATGCCTTCAGAGCTCTGACGGATGTGATCGCGTTTGATGCAGCGGTGAAAGTCGCAACCGATATGACCGATCCGCGCGAGACTCTGATCATTGTCACGTCCGATCATGGCCATACGATGACCTTTGCTGGCTATCCACATCGCGGCAACCCAATCCTTGGTGTTGTTCGTTCGGTTAACAGTCAGGGCCTTAACGACGCTTTGCCTATCCAAGCCAATGACCAAAAGCCGTACACGGCTCTTTCTTACGCGAATGGACCAGGCGCCAGAATAGTACCAGCAACGGAGAACAGCCGGGCTGGTCGCCCTTTTGTGACGAACCAAGAGGCGCTCACGGAGGATTACCGGCAGCAAGCAACAGTTCCGCTCTATTCAGAGACCCACGGCGGGCAGGATGTTGCGATCTATGCGATCGGGCCCGGCGCGCATCTTCTCAGCGGCGTGAATGAGCAAACAAATATCTATTATGTCATGGAAGATGTGCTCAAGCGCTAGCGTCGCCTAACGCCTTGCGCTAGGGCCTCAGCTCCCGGGCGATTAGCTCAGTTGGTAGAGCGCCTCGTTTACACCGAGGATGTCGGGAGTTCGAGTCTCTCATCGCCCACCACAAGCCCTATGTGTTGAACCTTGACCCCGCAGTCATGCTTTGCGTGACGATCGGGTGATCCTTTTTCGTTGATCGTCGAGAATGGTTTTTGAGCCTCGCCTTCGAGGTGTCAGCGGCGCTCACGGCTTTCGAAACATGTTGTATCTGTTTTCACATTTGAAAACCTCATAAATACAATGGCATCTGAGGGTTTTTCCCAGCGGTTGTGCTTGGTGGTTGGTGATCACCCGTGATACGTTATGTTTTAAAAATGTTTCGCAGCTAAAACGCGATGAACAAGAGGGAGATGGGAACACAATGCGTCGATACGGATTTGCGATCGGGCTGGCACTGATTACGGTGGGTGCTTGCCAGTCGAGCGGTGACGTGGCGCTTGAGCGCCAACCTGCTGAGAGCTCTTTGCCCATGTGGGTTAGTTCGCCTAATGACGTAAGTGGTTTCTCCGAGACCTATGCCGCGACGGGCTGTTCTGCTGCGACTGGCAACTTCTCTGCTGACAAAACGGCTGCGTTGGCCTCGGCTATGGGTGAACTCACGCGCCGCGCCAATTCGCGGGTGGCGTCATCAATTTCGTCCAGTCTTGAGACCCGGGCAACTGATTCGCAGACCAGTTCATCATCAAGCAGAGCGGAGCGCGCTTCGGATATCACGAATGATCGCACGACCGTGGAGCTGACCAATCTCTTTGCCTCTGAAACGCTCACCGATGCGCGTACGCACAAAATTGATTACGTCACTTTGGATGGAACCCGTAATCTTTGTGCGATGGTTTATCTTGATGAGGACAGCAAAAGCGATCTGGTGTCGCGGGTGAACACCTCGCTTGAGCGTCAGGATGTGTTTTTTGGCGAGGACGCCGTTTACGAAAGCCTCTTCAAACAAGAAGAGCGGGAACGGCTCGAAGCATCGATAGGTGGTTCCTGAAGATTAATCAGTAGGTCAATGATAGCGCTGGCCTACTGAAGATAGCAACGAGACCAACGTCGAAGTGAGTAAGCAGCTGATGCTGTAGGGAGGCCTTCGAACATGGTGGAACACAAAAACCTTAATCGCCGCCGGTTCATCGGAGCGAGCTCAGCTGCTCTTGGTTTTGGGTCAACGATCTTGTTGCGAGACAGCGCGGCAGCGGCGCCTCAAGATGGTTTGATCTCTGATGCCGGTGACTTCCGCGCGCGGGCGAATGCTTTCCGAGGCGGCTATCAACAACAGGCAAACGCTCTGCGTGAGCGGTATGCAACGTATGCTGCAAAAATCCGAGAAGACTGGGGCGGGGACGCGGCGCTGCCAAATGGTGTGACTCTCGTCGAGTATGATGACGAGAACGCATCTCGCCGGGTTGTCGATTATGAAGAAGGACGGGCAGAGGCATCGGTTCTCGTTGAACCTGGAGAAGATCCGAACAGCGCCGATGTCCGTGAGCGGCTCGCGGCTGAAATCGAAGGCATGTTGACGGAAGGACCTGACCAGAGGGATCTTGCTCAATTGGCCGAAGAACCGGGTGAACCAAACCGTAGCGGCGAGCCAATTTTGAACGACCAGGTGGATTTGGAAGGACGGTCCCCCGAGAGTTTTGCGCAAGTGATTGCCGCTAAGCCGCCATCGCTTTCGCCTGTTGCCGGTGCGGATGGCGTCGAGCGCCAGGTCGTGACCGTTAACTTTAGTCTTCTTCCGGATCATGTTGAACGGCGAGCAAAGCAGTTTGCTCCTCTGGTTGAGACGCACACGGAGACCTTTGGTGTCCAAACGCCCGTCGTCTGGTCGGTGATGGAGACCGAGAGCGCATTCCGGCCACGGGCTAAGTCACATATTCCTGCCTTTGGTCTCATGCAGCTTGTTCCGTGGAGCGGAGGTCGCGACGCGTACCGTTACGTCTATAAAGAAGACCGGGTTGTCAGCGAAGAGTTCCTCTATCAACCAAATGAGAACGTCGAGCTCGGTACGGCCTATCTTCGACTGGTCTACGACAACTATCTCAAATGGATTTCAGACAGCAAGACCCGTCTCTGGGCGAGCATCGCATCGTACAACACCGGGTCGGGCAATGTCCGAAAGGCATTTGGGCGCAGCCAAACTGAGGCAGCAAGGGCGATCAACGCGATGAGCCCGGATGAAGCCTTTGAGCATATGCGGTTAAATCTGCCCTATGCTGAAACACGTTCTTATATCGTCAAGGTTCGCGATAAGTCAGAAAAGTACGGATCAATCGTATGATCAGTGTGCTGCGAAGAGAACGAGGTTTTATGCAAAACCGACTGGCTTTAGCGACTGTTGCCGCTGGTATGTTGGCGTCTTGTGCAACATCGCCGGTGTCCGTTGACCAACTCCCTGACGTTGGCGGCGGAAGTCTCTTTGTTGGGGTTCCCGATTGGTGCCAGGTGACGGACACCGAGACGGTTTTGGCCGCGTGCGAAGGGGTCAGCATTCGCGTCTCAGGGAGCCAAGCGGCGGCGCGCGAGGAAGCGCTGGAGAAAGCCTACACCTCGATCGCACGGAAACTTGAGTCCAACGTCACGTCTGTTCAAACCGTCAGACAACGAATGGAATCCCTCGGGGCAAGAACGTCAATCTCGCGCACGGTGATCGAGGAAGCGATCATTGATGTTGAAGGCGTGCCCATTACGGGGCTCCAAGAGACGAACACTGCTGCGGGTGATGTGGCTTCCTACTTCTACGTTCGCGTCGAATTGGACCGGGTTGCGGCGGAGAGTGAGGTGTTGAGCAAGATCGCGGCAACGGATGCCGAAATCAACAGCTACCAATCGTTTCTCGCGCGCCCGGGTGGGCTCGATCGCGCCCGTGCCCTCTACCCGGTCATTGGACTTGCAGCCCGCCGAGACGGCCTCGACCGAGAGCTGGCGCTGGTTGGCGTTGATACAAAGCGCGTGCCCATGGCGGCGCGGACCGCGGATATTCGGCGGCAAGCCATCGCCAGCATTGATGGGCTTCGCTTTGTTCTTGAGCCCATTGATCGAGCCAGTCTGGCGATCGGAACGGACCTCGCGAATGCGTTACGGGAACGGGCTGGGTTGAATGTTCAAAGTACCGGTCGTTCAGCGGACGTAACGATTGTCTACACAGTGCGCGAAAGTTTCCAGTATGAAGAAGGTGCCCGGATCTTCTCGGCAAGAGCGGATGTGAGCGGCAGTTTAAGAGATGCATCAGGCCGCGTGCTGTCGGGTTTTAATCATGACGCAAAGGGTTTTGGTGGATCACGCATTGATGCGCGGCGTTCCTACCAGACTGAACTTGCCGAAGCCGTAGCTGACGATGTTCTGGCTGTGTTGTTGCAGCCATAGGTGTGATTTGGGGTGATGTGATGTTGATGCAAAGTCGAAAAATATGCCGCTGGCAGATGGCCATGCTCTTAGCGTTGTTCGTCGCTGGATGCTCCACGACATCAAGCGTTCAAGTAACACGGGCACCGCAATCCCCTCAAATGAAGGCGTTGATCGACGATGCTGATGGGAGACCCGTGCGTTTGGCGGTCGCGACTCTCAATGGACGGGGTGGTCAGTCCATCCGTAGTCTTATCGAAGCTCGCGTCACGTCAGCCACGGGCTCTTCGGGAAAGCCGGTCTTTACCGTCGTCGAGGACTTCAATCGCGTTGACCTGGAGCGGAGGCTTGGCCGCCAAGCGTCGAGCGGCTTGCTTGATAGGAGCACGGTGGTTGAGCTGGGGCGCCTGACTGCTGCGGAGATAGTTCTTTATGGCAATGTCTCGACTTACAGCATCGAGGCTGAACGCTTGCGGGAAAACCGGCGGGTCTGCCGGGGAACCGATAGCAAGGGTGTGTGCCAGGGCTATCGTGACACGACGATCACCTGCGTCATTCGCAGCGCGACGGTCAGTTTTACCGGACGGGTTGTGGAGCTCTCCGAGGGGCGAATCCTGACGGCGAGTCCTGCGACCGGCGGAGAAAAAATCAAACAGTGCGACGGCGAAGCACCGCGGCGGATCGATAGCGATGAGTCGTTTTGGTCGGCGGTTTTCACCAGCGCAACGGCAACACCACCCAGTGATTCAGAACTCCTTGAAACATCAGCAAGCGAAGCTGTTGCGCTATTCATTCGCCAGATTGCACCGTATCAAGAGAATATGATTGTCGCTTGGAGGACCGGCGGCGCTAACCTTTCAAGCGACGGACGGGCGCGGATGGCTGGCGCTATTGAGTTCGTTCAGCAGGGCCAAACAGCAGAAGGGTGTGGTCGTCTGTTCGATCTTGCAAAAACCGAGCGTGACTTTGACCTCATTTACAATGTTGCTGTCTGTAATGAGATCCAGGGCAACCTGGAACAGGCCCTGACGATTTTCTACGGGCTGCAGCAGCAATTGGTGTCACCAGACAGCAATGTGAGCGCGCGGATCGAGGAACTGCAACGCCGTATCGCTGATCAGTAAGCGCCGAAAAGGGTCTTGGTTCATCAGTGTCAGGCGGATACGCGGCGCTTGTTGTGGTCAGAATTCATTGATCGCCTAGATTAAGTGACCTCACATATAGCAGGCGAGATACGCGACGGTGGCTTTTTCCCCTTCGGCAAAGACGTTGCCGCGCCGCGCTTGAGGTAAGGCGTGATAGCGTCGTTCTGCGGCCTCCACGATACCCATCACCATTGCGGCGATGTCCTGCGCTTCGTTGTCTTGAAGATCAGGTCGCGTGCGAGCAATTCTCTCCGTCAAGAGCATCAGGATTGAATCCTCTGTCTCATCTGCGCGCCCCAAATGGGCCATCAGGGGACCATAGGCAGGGTGCTGAGCGTGCATTGCTTTGATCACCGAAAAGACTTGCGAAACATCGGCGCGCCAGTCCTCTGACGGAGCTGGTAACGCCATCAGAGCGCTCACTGTTTCGGCGTTAAACTCGTCAAAGAGCGCCCGCAGCATCGCCTCGGCGTTGGCGAAATAGCGATAAACGGAACCAATCGGGACGCCAGCTTCCTTAGCGACCGCTTTGGTCGAAACCTCAGCAGGAAAGCGTTCGGTGAGCAGGCGCTCCGCCGCCTTCAGAATAAGCGCGCGTTTCTCCTCAGACCGAGCCTGACGGGGAGGGGGACGTCTTGTCGTTGTGCTCACCACAGGCTCCTGTGAAAGGGTCTTGCAAAAATAATGAACATTGCTCACGATTTTAGCAAGGAGGAACGAACATGCGCGCTATTTATCTCTCAGGCCTTGCCCTGGTTATGGTTGGTTGCGGTCAGCAGGAGGCTGCTGCGCCTGCTGATGAGGACTTTCAGGAGGCTTTGCAGCTTCAGCTTTTGGATGCACAGCCTGGTGACGTGATCGAGATTCCTGCGGGACGATACGCGCTCAACCGTAGCCTCAGCCTCACCCAGGACGGCGTGACCATTCGCGGTGCGGGGATGGATGAGACCATTCTCAGCTACAAAGGACAGGTTGCCGGCGCCGAGGGCCTCCTTGTGACGGGCGATGATTTTCTGATCGAGGATCTCTCGATCGAAGACACCATCGGTGACGCCTTGAAAGTCAACGAGTCCGACGGCGTCACCATCCGCCGGGTGCGTGTGGCATGGACGGGTGGACCGAAAACAGAAAATGGCGCGTATGGCTTCTATCCCGTGCAGACAAGCAACGTACTAATCGAAGAATCAGTGGCGGTTGGTGCATCCGATGCCGGTATATATGTCGGTCAGTCGAAGAACGTCATCGTGCGCAACAATCTTGCGACGGAGAATGTCGCGGGTATCGAAATCGAGAACACCCAAGACGCGGACGTTTATAACAATGAAGCCACGGGCAACACGGGCGGCATTCTTGTCTTCAACATGCCCAACCTCAGCCAAGAGGGTGGCCGGGTACGGATCTACAAAAACAACGTCTATGAAAACGATCTCGGCAATTTTGGCCATCCCGGCACACCCGTCGCGTCGGTTCCTGCTGGGTCGGGCATCGTTGTGAACAGCCATGATGATGTTGAGATCTTTGAGAATATGGTGCGCGATAACCGCACCGCCAACATCATCATTTCGTCTGTTTACGCGTCGAATTATGCCGACGATAGCTGGTCAGAAACTTTTGATCCTTATCCCGACCGGATTTCTATTCACGATAATGACCTGTCCGGCGGCGGTGACCGGCCCGATGGTTTCGATCTGAAGGCAGCAAAAGTCGCGATGTTTGGGATCAATGGCCGTTTCCCTCATATTCTGTGGGATGGTTATGCAGCCGAGGGGCGGGATCCTGAGATTTGTATCGATGGTGGCCTTGAAGTTCTGAATGCTGATCTACCAGGGGGTTCAAAGGACATCCGGGTGGAAACTGAACCCTATAAGTGCACGCTGTCGCCTCTGAAGCCAGTCCGCCTGTCGCGTCTGGGAGGCTCTGCTGAGTGACGGCTGGGCGTCTATTTCTTCTCTCTATCGCCTTCCTTCTCGCCTCCTGCGGCGAGAAGGTCGTGCGGCCGACTTTTTTTGCTGACGAGAACCCAGAGTTTTTGTCCGCATGGGGCGCGCTGGGTGTCCGTGACGGACAATTGGTGCTGGGGCAGGGGGTCATTCCTTATGATCTCAACACCCCACTCTTCACCGATTATGCGCATAAGCTCCGCACCGTTTGGAGCTTAGGGCCTCCGGCTCCTTACCAGGAAACCAAAGCGCTCGAAATGCCACTAGGGACCGTCATCACGAAGACGTTCTATTATCCAAGTGATGGGGATGCGGTGTTTCACCAGGCAGATCTCTCCCCCGTGAACGCAAAGCGACCGCTGGACCTTGCGTCCAACCGATTGATGGAAACCCGTCTTCTGGTGAGGCGCGAGGATGGTTGGCACGCTATATCCTATGTGTGGGATGACGATCAGACTGACGCAAAGCTTAAACGGGTTGGGGCGGTCATCCCGCTCACGCTCGCCACAGACGATGGGCAACATGATTTTGCCTATGTCGTGCCGAATACCAATCAGTGTGCGGCTTGTCATGCGCATAACACGATGACCAATAAAGTTGAGCCACTGGGCCCAAGGGTGGGCCAGCTCAATCGCGATTATACCTATGCGGAGCAAAGAGGAAATCAGCTCGATCGCTGGATGCAAGCGGGCCTCATGGAAAACCCAGGTTCCTCGATGCGTTTGGAGGTCGCGTGGAACGATCTTGATGCATCGCTTGATGATCGTGCGCGCAGCTATCTTGCAAGCAATTGTGCCCATTGCCATAATCCCAACGGCCCCGCAGACACCTCGGGGCTCGACCTCAGCTTTGCTGCGACCGGTGCGTCCCTTGGTCGATGCAAGCCCCCGATCGCGGCTGGATCGGGGACAGGCGGTCGGCGATTTGGGATCCTTCCCGGCGACCCCGACGACTCGATTCTCATCTACCGTCTGGCGTCAACTGATCCAGGAGCGATGATGCCTGAACTCGGTCGTGCGTTGGTTCACGACGAGGGCGTGGCGCTGATGAAAGAGTGGATCGCGTCAATGGATGGCGCGTGCACCTAACAACGCGTTGGTCAACTGACTTATCGCCGCCTTATCATCTCCATGTAGACTGAGCGTCTCGGAACTCGATGGACGTGAAAAGGATCAGCCAGCATGCGACTTGGTCTTGGTTTAACGGTCAGTGTGAATAGCCAAAGCGTTGCTTCGCAGTCGTCCCCCTTGGTCCCGGCGACAAGCGGCATGGCGCTTGATGGAACATGGTCGAGCGTGGGCCAATCCCAGACAACGTTGGCGAGCGCAACCATGGCCAGTGTGAAAATCAGTGTACAGTTGTCATCAACCGACTTTGGGATTATCATCGAGCAGGGTGGCCCATCGCGAGGACTGATCATTTACGTCCACAACGGCACGCTCTACTTTCAGTGTGGCGGCGGCATTACCATCGGCCCCGGCCCTGATCGCGCCTTTATCGAACACGCGATTTCAGGACCTATCCAACTTATCGAATTTAGTGCATCCTCGATCCACGACAAAGCCGCACTTTATGTCGATGGCGTATTGGTGGGTACGGATACTTTCGATGATGCCGCCATCGCGGGTACAGGGCCGGGCGGACTTGGTCAGTGCTATGTAAAAGTTCCTGAAAACTATGGCGGTTGGACCACGGATGGTTCTGGCGTTTTTTCAGGGACGATCAACAACGCTGAGATCTATCTCGATGAGGTAACGTCGGATGTGTTGTCCTAGGGGCTACCGGTCTTCGCGGACGAGGTCTTTTCCATCTCAGTCCTTTCAGAATGCTCATGCGTCTTGGCTGAGAACCTCTTTCCTCCCATGGCGGCACAAGGCATGGAGAGGGGCCATGCAGGATCAAGATCAGCCCAAAACGGAACAGCGCCCGCGTTCGTCGACGCCTCCTCAAACCAAAGAGGAGCGTTTAGCGAAGGCGCTGCGCGATAACCTCAAGCGGCGAAAAGCGAAAAAGGACTGACGGGGTGGATAAGCTCGCAATTATTGGCGGTCGCGAACTCTATGGCGACATCGAGATCGCGGGGGCGAAGAATTCGGCCCTCAAAGTGATGGCGGCCAGCCTGCTCACAGATCAAAAACTGATTTTGAGTGAGGTGCCCAATCTTGCCGACGTGCGGCAGCTCCTAGTCTTGCTCGACAATCACGGCGTCAAAGCCGAGCGCGACGGACATCACCTAACGCTTGATGCGGGCACCATCACCTCGACCACGGCACCTTATGAGATCGTTCGAAAGATGCGGGCCAGTTTCAACGTTCTAGGGCCGATCCTTGCGCGCGAAGGCCAAGCGCGGGTGTCCTTGCCCGGCGGTTGCGCGATCGGCGCTCGCCCCGTCGATCTTCACCTCAAGGCGTTTGAGGCGATGGGCGCATCGATTGAGCTTGATGAAGGCTATGTGGTCGCGGCTGCTCCCCCGGGCGGATTGAACGGCGCGAAAGTCTCCTTCCCCTTCGTGTCGGTTGGCGCCACCGAACATGTGATGATGGCGGCGACCTTGGCGAGGGGTGAAACGATCCTTGAGAACGCCGCGCGTGAGCCCGAGATTGTGGATCTCGCCGAATGCTTGGCCGCGATGGGTGCCAAGATCGAAGGAGCGGGGAGCTCGACGATTTCGATCATCGGTGTTGAGTGTTTGCATGGTGCTCAGCACGAGGTGCTGCCTGATCGCATTGAGCTTGGGTCCTACGCCATGGCGGTGGGTGCTGTTGGCGGGGAGGTGCTTCTGCGCCGAGGCAACCGCGGTCTTTTGGGGGCGGCGGCTGGCATTTTGGAAAATTGCGGTCTGTCGCTCACCGATGAGGCAGACGGATTGCGGATTTCGCGTTGGGGCACGCCCACGGTTTCAACCAGCGTAATGACCGAAGCCTTTCCGGGATTTGCCACCGATCTTCAGGCGCAGTTCATGGCCCTGATGGCGAAAGGCGATGGTGTGGCCTCGATCGAAGAGACAATTTTTGAGAACCGTTTCATGCATGTGCCCGAGCTTCGGCGACTTGGTGCGAACATCAGCGTGGATGGCCGGATGGCCACGGTGAATGGTGTTCCCTCGCTCAAGGGTGCGCCGGTGATGGCAACCGACCTGCGCGCGTCGATGAGCTTGGTGATTGCTGCCCTCTGCGCTGAGGGTCAGACGATGATCAGCCGCGTCTATCATCTCGATCGCGGGTTTGAACGGCTGGATGATAAGCTTCGCGGTGTCGGTGCGCTCATCGAACGGGTGACCGACTCAGATTGAGTGCCTACATGCACCGCCTATGGCTCAATTCAAACCAATGGCCCTTGTCGCGGCCGATTCCGACGATCTCCAAGCTGTCTCCGCGCTTCTTCAAGACGCGGTCTTAAAAATCGGCGACGCCGCTTACCTGGAAGCTGAGCGGCGTTTTGCTTTCGTTACCAACCGTTATGTATGGGAAGTGCCGAAAGCTTTCTTTGGACGGGGTCAGCGTGTGCGTACAGGCGTTCATTTTGACGACGTGATCAGCGTTAAGACCAAAAACCTTCGCCTTGATGCGAAAGACGCGGTCGTTGAAATTCTCAACACAGAGTACAAAGGTGATGAGGATGGCGGGGAAATCACGATCAATCTTGCGGGTGGCGGTGTCATTGCCCTCGCGGTGGAGGCGATCAACGCCAACCTGAAAGACCTCTCAGAACCATGGCGCGCTTCGCGACGGCCAAACCATGAGGGTAACTGACTGATGCTCCGTATTGAGACGACAGACCCCGAATTTGAGATAGCGTTCGCCGAACTTCTCGAACGGAGCGAAGAGGAAGTGGACGGCATCGCTGAGCGGACACGCCGCATCATCTCTGACGTGCGCAAAGACGGCGACAAGGCCCTTGATAAGTACACGCGCCTTCTCGACGACGCAGATGTTTCGGGCGATGCGCTTTTCGTTTCCGAAGCCGAAATCGAGGAAGGTATTGCAGCCTGTGATTCCAATGCGCTCGCCGCGCTAGAGCGAGCTGCCGCAAGGATTGAGGCCTATCACAAGCGACAACTGCCGGCAGACGATCGGTGGGATGACGAAATGGGTGTTACCCTTGGCTGGCGTTGGACACCGATCGATGCGGTGGGCCTTTACGTGCCAGGGGGTACCGCATCCTATCCTTCATCGGTTTTGATGAATGCGATCCCCGCCAAAGTGGCTGGCGCCGGTCGGATTGTGATTGCAACACCTGCCAAAGGCGGCACGGTTAACCCGTTGGTGTTGGCGGCCGCTCATCTGGCTGGTGTCTCTGAGATCATCAAGGTCGGCGGTGCGCAGGCGGTTGCGGCGCTTGCCTATGGCACGGAGCGCATAGCGCCTGTCGACAAGATCGTCGGTCCAGGGAACGCTTATGTGGCCGAAGCCAAGCGACAAGTGTTTGGCCATGTCGGCATCGATTCCATTGCTGGTCCTTCCGAGATCACAGTGATTGCTGAGGGCGGTTTTGAACGCGCGCTCGTCGCCGCTGATCTCTTGAGTCAATCCGAACACGATGCTTTAAGCCAGTCGATCGTTTTAACAACGAGCGATGTGCTGACCGCGGCGGTCGAAGACACCGTCGCTGAACAGCTCGTTGACCACCCCCGAAAAGCAATTGCGGGCGCCGCTTGGGAGAACCAAGGCGCGATCATTCGCTGCCAAAGCCTCGATGAAGCGGTGGATCTCGCCAATCGCATTGCCCCCGAACATCTAGAGCTCTTGGTCAATGATCCCGAGGCGTTGCTGCCCAAGGTGAAGCACGCAGGCGCGGTTTTTCTCGGCCCTTACACGCCCGAGGCGATCGGCGACTACGTGGGCGGTCCGAGCCATGTCCTGCCAACAAGTGGGGCGGCACGGTTCACATCGGGGCTTTCCGTGCTCGATTTTCTAAAACGGATGTCCGTCACCGGGTGCTCCTGGGAAGCCTTTGAAGCCATTGGCCCAGACGCTGTGACCCTCGCTGATGCCGAGGGGCTCCCAAGTCATTCGGCTTCGGTTACGCTCCGTTTGCAGCAAGGGCGCTAGGCAAACGATCAAACGCGCCTTACGGGAGGCTTCATGGCCAATAACCGTCTCAGCCAAGTGGTGCTCGACGAGAAATCGCTCGGCACGGCAACGGGCGACATCGTTCATGAACGTAAGGTCGCGATGCACGATCTCTTGCAGGAGAATTGCTTCGCGCCATCCGGTGCTACCCGAGACGGACCCTATGTTTTGCACTTAAGCGAGCGAGATGGCCGTTTGATCTTCGATATTCGCAGCGAAGATGGCGAACAGCTGGTCGCTCACCACCTGTCGCTCGCGCCGCTGAAAAAGCTGATCAAGGACTACTTCCTTCTCTGTGAGAACTACTACGACGCTATTCGTTCGGCGCAGCCCGAACGATTAGAGACCATCGATATGGCGCGGCGTTCTGTGCATGACGAAGGAACGGAGAAGCTGCTTGGACGTCTTGAGGGCAAGATTGACACCGATTTTGCGACAGCACGCCGGATCTTCACGCTGATTTGCTCCTTTGCGATGCGCGTCGGTCGCCGGGGAGACAGCGCATGAGCACCGACGTCTCCTCCGTTCTCTTTGCCTGCAACATGAATTCTGTCCGTAGCCCCATGGCCGAAGCGCTGGCGCAGCATTTGCTGCCGGATGACGTACAAGTGGATAGTTGCGGCGTCTATCGCGGCATTAAAGACCCGTTTGTCTTGGCGAGCCTCGAAGAGCAGGGCGTGGTTCCTTCCCCGCATGATCCGAGAGAATTCAACGAAGTCGATATCGAGAATTATGACGTGATCGTCGCTCTGACCCCAGAGGCGGCGGCTGAGGCACGGAAGCTAAACTCGCGTGTTGAGTTTTGGGACGTCGATAACCCGACGGATACACGAGGTAGCGAAGCGGAAATCCGCGCGGCTTATGCCCAGCTACGCCATCAGCTTACGGATAAAATCATCGAACGTTTCGTTCGCTGACGAATAAATCACTCTTCAATTTAAGCTTTTCACGGTCTCGTCTGCTGGCGACGTAACGGCCCCACAAAAGCCGCGCGCCTTTTCATGACATATTTGCAAAAGAAATGTGACAGTGATATGACATTTGTATGACGCCCAATCAAACGCGCGAGTTGCGCAAACAATAACAACAACAAGGGCGTATGAAGAAAGGAACCGATGATGCGTATTAACGTCATCGTGGCCGGTGTTATGCTGGCTGCAGGACCCCTCACTATGGCTGCAGCAGAGCGCCAACCAGGACCAGACACCTTCGCCATCAATATTGATCTTGATGAACTCCAGACCGTCGAGGGCTCTGACGCCTTCGATGCCAGGCTTGAGCGCAATGCGCACTCTTATTGCCATAGCAGTGCGCCGACCGCGAACTCGTCTAGTATTGCGATGTGCGAAGGTCGTGTGATCACGGCTGTGGAGTCGGCCGTTATTGATGCAGCGGATGACGACGGCACCGCCATTTTGTGGCGAGCCCGTCGCCCATAGCATCAGCTCATGCGGACGCTGGGAAACGTGTTTCCAGCGTCCGCTGCCTGACCACTCTGGGTACGGAGTTGGGACCAAAGCATCGACTTCCCTCGTGCGACCGATCAACAGCTCGTCTCGGAGAGGTCAGGCAACCTCGATTTCGTGACAAACCATTTTCCAAGATCGCTGTGCTCCTCAGCAGTGATCGAGATGAAAGACAGCTAGACTTCGATCTGACCCAACGTGGGCTCGGCTCAATGATGAGCGAGGTGGTTCCGCTGTTGTGGCAGTGCGCTGACACACCATGACTGCCGCTACGTTTTGGCCCTTGATTGAACGGGCCCGGGGACCAGCGGCATCTGAGACCTAACGATCCCTTGACCCTCGCGAAGCAACGGGCCAGATGCGGACGCTCAAATTAAGCCCAGGGTGCCGATGGCCAAAGAAGAACTGCTCGAGTTTCAAGGAACTGTGGAGGAACTCCTCCCCAACGCGAACTTCCGCGTGAAGCTCGACAACGACCACGAGATCATCGCCCATACCGCTGGCAAGATGCGTAAAAACCGAATCAGGGTTTTGGCCGGGGATAAGGTGCTCGTCGAGATGAGCCCATACGACCTCACCAAGGGCCGTATCACCTATCGCTTCAAGTAAATTGCTATGCCGCGACTGATCCTCGCGAGCGCTAGTCCGCGACGGCGTGAGCTCCTGGCGCAAATTGGGTACGTCCCTGACGAGATCGCGCCGGCTGATATCGATGAAACTGAACAGCCCGGGGAATTGCCCCGCCGTCTTGCTGAAAGACTCGCGACCGAAAAGGCGGAGGCTGTGCGCCGCCGCTTTCCCGGCGATGTGGTGCTGACGGCCGATACCGTTGTGGCTGTTGGGCGACGGATCCTCCCCAAAACCGAAACGGATGATGAGGCGAGGTCGTGTCTGATGCTTTTGTCGGGACGATCGCACCGTGTCTTTACAGGTATGGTGGTGGCGGGCCCCGGTGAGATCGTTCGGCGACGGCTGGTTGAAACCCGAGTCCGTGTGCGGCCACTGAATGATCAGCACATAGACGACTATATTTCATCAGGTGAATGGAAAGGAAAGGCGGGAGGATACGGTATCCAGGGCGCCTTTTCGGCTCATGTCATCAATTTACAGGGCAGCTATTCGTCGGTGGTGGGATTGCCCCTCTATGAGGCGGAAAACTGTCTCGCCGATGCGTTGGGTCGATCGCAGTGACCGTGCAAGTTCTTCTTGACGAGACACCTTTTGGTGTAAGAGGCGCCGTCCTGCAGGACGAGACACCGGTCAAGCTTCTGCATTTTTTCCATGACGATCCAGCTCCTCGGACCGGTGAGCTTTACTGGGCCAAGATTGGTCGTCGCGACTCGCGCTTGGGGTCTGTTGTTTGTGATCTAGGAGAGGGGCGAGAGGGCCTTCTTCCGGTAAAGGATCGATCCTACACAGAAGGACAATCAGTGCCCGTAGCGATCCGGCGCGAAGGGATCGGAGATAAACGGCCGCTTCTGACCGATCGTCCGCTCCTCAAGCTCCCCGCGGCCACGCTCGCGCTGGAGGAGGGCGCTGAGGTGCGACCAGGGCCTTTGGGTCGTCTTGAGGTCCCGACGGCGTTGGTGCCATCGATAACACAGCCCCCGAGCAGTGCTGGGCGGATCGACCGGGTTCCCCCTATCGTGCGTCTCCTCACCAGCCTTGCTGCCTCATCGGTAGAAGAGATTGTCGCCAACAGCGGGACACTCTTGGCCTCTCTTCAGGGTCTGGTGCCTGACGGGCTCACCTTGGCCGTTTCGGATCAAATCCCGATGGTCCTCAATGCGATCGAGGATGATGCGATGGCCCGTGTTCTTGCTCTTGAGGGAGGGGGCGCACTGATCATTGATGAGGCGGAGGCTCTCACGGCCATCGATCTCGATCTTGGCGCATCAACAGGTCAATCCAAAAAAGGAGCGGACAGCGCGCTGTTACGCCGTGCTCTTCAAAGCCTTGGCCCCGCTTTGTCCTTACGCGGTATCGGAGGGCAGGTGGTGATCGACTTGCCGCGAGGCGCTGTGCGTGCCCCCAAGATGATCCGTGAGCAGCTGACAGCCGTCCTCAAACCCTTTGGATTGATGAGCGTACCGGCTGTAACAAAAGAGGGTCTTGTGGTCTTGATTTTTGGCCAAGAGCGGATGCCGATTCGTGCTCATTTGACCGAAGACGTAAGCGGAGCATTCATCGTTCCGCCACGTGCCTATCGTGCGCCCGTTGTCGCCCAGCGGGCCTACGCTGGTTTACGTGAAATGCTCCAAACCAAGCCATCGAAGACATTTTGCCTTCGTCTTCGTCCTGATGCCTTCGCTGTATGGACGGCATCCCAAGCCAATGTTGTTTTGCGGGACACCTTTACAGAGCGCTTTGTTATCGAACAATCGAACACGGAAGATTTCACGATTGAGGTCTCGTCATGAAAACGAGCGCAAAATGCCCTATCTGCGGCAAGCCCATTGTCGCCGCTTATCGTCCATTCTGCTCTAAACGGTGCGCGGATGTTGATCTCAATCGTTGGTTGAGTGGCAGCTACGCGGTCCCTGGCAATGATGACGATAGCGAAGGTGTGACCGACGGCGGATCAGATCCTGATAACAAGCCATTAGCGCACTAATTAAGTGTGCCTTCTGCCACAATTGGCAGGGTTCATGCATCCTAACCGTACACAACGCTTGCGAGCGCTAAAGTCCTATCTTAACGAATGGGCGCGGGATTACTTGGGGGCAGTTAACGTGCAGCACCGTTCGTTTTGGTCGATTATTCCGGCGGTCTTGGCCGTTTGCGTATTATCTTGTGCTGCGGCGCAAACACCGGGCCAAATTTTTGAGCAATTAGAAGAACTCGAGGTTCCCGACGCCGACCCCGAGATTATCCAATACACCTTGGATAACCGGCGTGCGCCGCCAAATGCCGCCGATATCTCCCTCGATTTTGGGGATATCAACCTTCTCGGCGTGGAGGATATGGCCAAAGGCCGGTTGGAGGCCATTTGGTCAGAATTCCGTGGTCAAACGATCACCGTCCTCGATCTTTATCAGTTCCGGGACCAAGTGAAGGATGCCTATGTTAAGGCAGATTTTCCCTTTTCGCGCGTTGTCATTCCACCGCAAGATATTGGTCCCGATGGTGTTGTCACAATCCAGGTGACCGAAGCGTTTGTTGATCGGATCATTATCAGGTCTGCGAACAGCGAGGAGTACAGCGCTCTTCGAAAAGTCTGTGCCTACGCGACAAGACTGATCGGTAAGGGCAATCTCGATCGCGAATTCGATGCTTGTGCCCGGCGTCGCATCGATGCCGAAAAAAGGCATTTGTCTCTCACGCAGCTCGATCGCGTGATGCTTTTGATCAACGATTTGCCGGGTATTCAGGCAACGGCCGTACCCACCACTGGCGATGAGGAGATTGAAGGCGCTATTGATCTCATCGTCCGGCTTCAGCGCCGGGACGCCTACGGCCTCGATATCTTTGCCAACAATCGTCAGGCGGACATTGTTGGCCCCGGCCTCATGGGTATTTCAGGACGCGTGAAGTCGTATACGCGCTTTGGTGATACAACAGAGATCAGCTATCTCAACAGCTTCGATATGGACGGTAGCCTTGATGACCAAGGCGTGACGACCTTTGATGGTGACACCAATGAGCGCCGCACTGTTCAGCTCCTGCATCGGCATTTTTGGGGTGACCGCGGCGGCGAGATTGGTGTTCAATACCTCTTCAGTCACACCGAGCCAGGTGATGAGCTCGCTGTCCTTGATTTCTCCGGTGACCAGCACCGCGGCGAGATTAGCTACCGTCATCCCTTTATCCGGCAACAGGCACACTCCTTATGGATCGGTGCAAACTTTGCGTACACCGATAGTGACGCGGACGTGTCGAGCGGATCGGTGGTCATCAGTGATGACCGCATCCGGACATTTGGTCTGAAGGCAACACATTTATGGCGTGGCCAGGGCGGCAGACGTTCCATTGGACGGCGTGGAGACTATCTTCTCACCGATATTGAGCTACGCCAGGGTGTCGATTTCCTTGATGCAAGCAAAGAGGGTGATCAAGAGCTTAGCCGGTTTGACGCTGTTCCGGACTTCACCAAAATCCAGGGAACGGTGCGTGCACGCCGCATCATCCGTGATAATTTCCGCTTCAATTCGCTTGTTGCCTTTCAATACGCAACCGATCCTGTTCTAGCGCCGGAAGAGTTTGCGGTTGGCGGTTCCAATATCAGTCGCGCCTTTGATCCTGCTGAGCTGACAGGTGATCGCGGCGCAGGCGTTCTTGGTGAGCTTGAGCGCGTTTTTGCCATCTCTCCGTTCGGGTGGGAGGCCACGTTCCGTCCCTATGTCTATGGCGATTATGGCTATGTCGCCAACATTGTCGAACAGGGTTCTGACAATGCCGAACTGATTTCAGCAGGCGGTGGGTTCCGCCTCAACACCGCACGAAATTCTGAATTCCATTTCGAAGTCGGTGTCCCCGTCAACCAACCTCTAGGCCGGACAGGGCAGGAGCATGCGCGCTTCTTCCTCAGTTTCCGGAAGAGTTATTAAGGAGGGCCGTCCGATGATCAGAACCGCCCATACCGCAAAAATTTCTCTTCTTGGTGCTGTTAGCAGCGCCGCGATTCTGGCGATGACAGGGGCTCAGGCGCAAGTCGGCTCGCCTGATATGGACACCATTGTCGGGGCCGCCACGGCTACCGACGGCGCAGGCACCAGTATCAATGATCCCAATTGGTTAATCGAACAAACCAGCGACCGGGTTGTGATCGAATGGGACAGTTTGAGCATCGCGGACGGCGAATTTGTCCGCTTTGACCAGGCATCATCAAGCAATATCGCAGTCAACCGAGTCATCGGCCCGGGCGGCGGTGCGGCGTTTGACGCCACATTGATTAATGGGACATTGCAAGCCAATGGTCAGGTCTGGATTATCAATCCCAACGGCGTGACTTTTGGGTCGACCGCCCGGGTTGATGTCAATGGTCTGTTAGCGACCACCGCGGACTTTGCTGATATTAATGGTGATGCCGTCGACTATGCAGTCGACAACAATGCGTTTGTGTTCGGTACGGTCGAACCCATCACCTTGGTCTTTGACGTCGAAGGCGTTGATGGCGCCTCTGTCGATACACTAGAGCTGGCCGACATCGAAGTTGATGAAGGTGATCCTTTGCCGGGGATTAGAGCGGGTTCTGACGGTGTCAGACTGGTCGCTGAATCGGTGAGCCACGCTGGCGAGATCACCTTGACCGAAGTGGGTATCGTTGAGCTGGCGACCTCGGCTGGCGATGGGTTGCAGGTTTTCAGTCTTGCGGTTGATGTGTCGAACGGTTTGGGTCTCGTTCAAATTCCGATCACCACGGATCAAACAACGATCGAGCTTGCAGGCAGCATTATGGCCTCGGGTGGTGCGGTTCGGATTACAGCCGCTGGGATGGAAGCGGCGATTGCTGATATTGCGTCGCCAGGGACCGTCATCGAAGCGGACACGATCACTCTACAATCTGATGGCACCATATCGCTGACCAGCGAGATGACGGAACTCGACGGAACGGTTATCGCACGCGCAGCGACGCGGGTTGAGGATGGCGATGATATCGTTGATGTCGTCACCGCCGACAACACCCTCGATATTGATATCGTTGGTGACCTGACGGTTGAAGAGGCGCTCGGCTTTGAGATCGATTTGACCGGCGCGAATGTGAGCCTTGGCGCGATCACCGCGCGGAAGGTTGGCGACGCTGGCGGTGATCTGACGGTAACGGCGGAGAATGATGATGAGGATCCGTCGGTTATTGATGATGCGCTTGCTGGTGAGTTGTTGGTTGAGGGTGAGACGGTTCTTGTGGCCGATGGCGGGATCACGCTTGATGATGCGGGTCATGACTTTGGCGAAGACGTCACAGTCACGGACGGATCGGGCGCGATCAGCCTTCGGGATGCGAATGATCTGACGATTGTGTCGCTGACGATGGAAGCGGATCAAGACCTCACCTTGCGGGCAGGCAGCTCGCTTGATGGGAACGGTGTTGAGGGAGAGCTGACGCTGCCTAGTCTGTCGGCGGATGATGTGACGCTGATTGCGG
>JBCBUC010000027.1:0-51956 GCA_039818345.1 Pseudomonadota bacterium
CGCCATCAAAATCGGGAAACCCATTATTTTTTATGTATTCGTCCGACGCAAAAAAAGAAAACTCGAGATCGGTAAATTTCTCAATCACGTATTCCGGCACTTTTGGTTCTGGATTCGACCGAAATGCGATGTCGACCTCTCCTCGCTCAAGACTGAATTTCTGCGGAGAATTGATAAACTTTATCGAAGCGCCTTGATTTTCGTTGAGATAGTCAGAGAGAATTTCCTTCATCTCAAACTTAAGGGCCTCGAAGCAACTTACGACGAGTTCTGTTTGTGCCGTATCACCATGCTGAGCCTGACGATGAAGCTGCTTGAACTGTTCCCCCGCCTCCTCAGCAACACTTAAGACTTGTCGACCGAGATCGGTGTTCGCGTAACCATTCTGTGATCGAATAAAAAGCTTCGCACCAAAATCATTTTCTAAAATATTGATATGCCTGATGACGGTTGCTCTGTGCACGCCCAGCTCTTCAGCCGCTGCTGAAACCGTTCCGAGACGGGCCACCGTTGCAGCTGTCCGTATTTCGTTCCAATTCTTCATCGCTATACAATTATGCTAACAGTCAAGCCTCGTGGCGGTCTCGAATTCATGCCGAAGATCCACTAAACTGTTGATCTAGTGAGAAAATAATAAAAAGATACGGGTGGCCTAAAACGAGGACAAGGACCCTTTGTTCAAGCCCAATGTCGCAAACTGGCCCCGACCAACCACTTGGTCAAGTTACGTCACTCAACGGATCGCCGCGATCATAATAGTAACGCCTATTGATATATTTTAGTACTGATCATCAGTCTACATTAAAAATCAAGTTGCAAAACCGCGTTAACCCGTGAACCATCACCTTGCTGTCCATCAATAACCTCTCGACCAGCATACGAATACTCAAATCCGATATCGAGATTATCGACGGGCGTCCAAAACAAATTGGCCTGGTAACGCCGCCCGCTTTCGGTGGCGAGTGGGTCCGAGCCAAGAGGCGAGTCCAGCTCCAACGCACTATAGGTCAACGTTGACCGCCATGCGTTCGACCACCAATGCTGATATCCGACATAACCGGCGAGGATACCGGTCGCCTCAATGTCACCATCGCTGTCGATCACGCCCTCTAACCCTTGGCCAGCGAACACAGAATAATAATGCGTGAACCCCTCACCTGCAGTCAGGCCGAACACGATGTTGTCCTTGGGTGCCAGGAGCGGCGTCTTGATCCGACTCGAGACATTCACGCCTCCCGTGATTTGGCTGTCTGTGTCAGAATCGAGTTGTAGACCCAGGGCCGCGACTCGAAAATGACCCCAACCCCGGGTCGTCTGAATAAAGCTCGTGAAGTTCGGCACTTTGTCAGACGCAAAACGCTCACTTTGGTCGGTGAGATCCCCTGCTGGGTTTTCTGCACCCAGACCGATTTGCCACTTACCCTGCTGACCCACATCTCGGGACCAGCGCAGCCCAGGGTTTCTCAGCACGGGTTGGCCGAGGGCGGGGCCAAAGTCCACAGTTTCGGGGCTAGCAGGAATATCAGTGAACTGAGACCACCACTGACCAGCGTAAAAGTCCCCGAACTGCACCACCGCATGGCGGAGCCGAAGTTCGTAATTGTTGATGAACTCATCACCGCCGCCAAAGAAATCGAACTCAACGAACGCGCGAACATCACCAAAGCGCGACGATCGCCGGTAATCGACATTCAGCCTACTGTTGCGAACGTGGAAACGGGATTGTGCGTTACCATCTTGGGCCGATCCATCGAGCGGTATGGTCCGATGGTTCACAACGTCTTGGAAACCTAGACTGTCAATGTCCTGGCTGACCTCAGCACGAACGAGGCCGCCCACCTTAAACGAGGCGCCCGTACGACCTATTTTCAGTGCCCCTTCGAAATCGCCTGACCGGACGATTGCATCGTCAGGAAACCGTCCGCTGGGACCTGTTGTTGGCAGTATGATATCGCCATCTTCGATATCAGTAGTGCCCTGATGAACGGCGATGACAGGGGTGTCTTGGTCAAGACTTAGATCCCTATAGTGATCTTCTCCTGAGGCAGCATCGCTTTCTGTCGCAGCCTTGAGCGCATCAATCTCAGCAGCCTGTCTCTCAACAATGGCTGTCAGTGCCTCAAGCTGCCGTTTCAGATCATCGAGATCCGTGTCTTGGGCTTGGGATTCGGTAACCGCCGCGCAAAGCACGCCGCAGCAGAGAAACGATAACCGCCTTGCGTCTGCTCGCGAACCACCAACACCAAACCATCGGACATCACAGACGTTGGCAGCCCATTTGACGATCGACTGATGCACTTTCGCCTCGCTTCGCCAGGCCAGTTGATCAATTCTCACCGTCAGAAGTTCCGCGGATCTATCGGATTGGTCCCTCCTGATACTTCATCAGCATCAAGAACCCCGTCACCATCAGAATCGGCTTTATAAGGAAAAGTCCCGAGCTCTCGTTCACGCTGGTTGGAAAGCCCATCACCATCGATATCGCTGTCTCGGCGATCCTCTATGCCATCACGGTCGGTGTCTTCCCAACGAGAGCGATCTCTCGGGAACCCGTCAAACGTATCGTCGACACCATCTCCGTCAGTATCCGTCGCTAGCGGAACCGTTAGCCCGACCCACTCTGAGGCGAAATCGAATTCCTTGCCGGCCATCACGATAGGCAACGCGGCCATCTCGATCTCCGACATAAACAACCGACGCTGCTCTTGCGGTAAACCAAGATGACTGCCGGGGCGCCAACCCACTTGAGGGAGCGCACGCAATGCCCAAGCCATGCTCGTTCGATCCGTCACGGTGACATTGGCCTGTTGGCCAGAGGCAAGCCTGCTACCGGCGACAATCAGCATCATGAGCTCTTGAATCTCGCGATCAGCATAGTAGCGACGGAGCTCTTCGATATGCCCAGGCGTTGTCTTACCCGGCAATGGGCCAGCATCCCGCGCAAACCTCATCGCTGCGCGCTCTCGCTCACCAAAACGCTTCGAGCGTTCAAAATCAAAGAGATCATAAATATCGCCCATCGCTTCATCCGGCACTGGTCCGCCCTCATGCTCTCCTTCCAGAAACTCGTAGAGCCAGCGCGTTCCATGGACCTGACAATGGGTGCACCCTGATGAAAGTTGGTATACGACAAAAACTTGCCATAAAAACTTCATCGGCAAAGCACGATCACCAGCCGCGAAATAGTCTTCAATCCTACTGGTTCCCATACTGTTTTGACGGTTCCAATTCGTGTCAAAACGAATGCGGTCACTGAACGGATATCGTGTCTCCGGCACGACAGGCGCAACGTAGTAGGGCTTATCGAAGCGAGCGACGTCGAAAGGCGGCGTGCGCGGATCGGGGCGATTGTTAATGAACGTACGCTCTTGCGCCCAACGCTCACCATCCAATGGGTAGGCATCATACGGATCTTCGACGCCATCATCATCGCGGTCGATGGTCACGCGTGAAACGTCGTATCCGGTCACAATATTCAGCCAGTCGGACGCAAAGTTCGCGAGCGGTGCGGAGAGATCTTCTCGGTCCCAGCTGGCCAAAGTCTCCTTATAGGCCTTCTCCATCAGATCGCCGGCAAATAATTGCTGGCGCTGCTCGTCTTTGTCTCGACTGACATTCGGACCAATTGACCAACCGACAGCACGGAGATTTTCCGTTGCCCAATCGATCGTGGTTTGATCAGTTGGAATGGGCAGCACGTTGTCGTATACTGCATTTGATGCGTTGTAAGATGCAAGTTCGATCAGCTCTGCGATTTGCCGATCGATGAAGTGCGTCCTAAGAAGCGCGTGCGTGTCCGCCGTGACATTGGCTGGCAAGACCGAGACTGCGTCGATCAAGGTGAAAGCGGCTTTGATCCTTTCGTCTTCAATCGTCTCGATATAATCCGGTTGCCAGATTGCATGGATCTCATTGTTTCGTACACCAAGCCTAGATAACTGATACGCACTGCGCGCTTGGAAGTGCCGACTTCCCCCACGAACCATCTGGTAAAGTGTCATTTTCCACTTGGTCGTCGCATCGAACATGCCGTCCGCGTGGATCATCATATCACCGATCATCACACCTTCGTAAAACTCACGAAGGTTCGACACATCAATCCGATGACGGTCGTAGTAAAATCCACCGGGGAGAGCGCTGATCGACTTTGGGGATTGAGCGTCTTGATTTCCGTTCTCTGCAGAAGCAACAGACAATGTCGGCGTCAATACGATTGAGCAAAACGCCAGCAGCCAGTTTCGATTTTTCATGGTGCACCCATCGTTCGACCTGAAGACGTTGTTTGTGGTACGACGTCTCCAGAGATTTGGGCAGGCGCATGAGCGAACATTGGCTGTGCGCCAGCGCGCATTGCCAACGAACATCGTGGTTGGGATCTATCGCCCAACCTGAACTCAACAAGGGTCCCATCATGAATCAGTTCCTCACGACGTCGCTTTGTGTACTCGCCCTTTCCGCCAACATCGCATCAGCGAACGAGCCAGAGGCCGCCACGGCGTTAGAGTTCGGCCTTGACGACACGCTCTTCATCGCTGATTCTGTGCAAGGAAAGATATTTGCCTACGACCTACCCGACGTCGGTGTCGCGTCGAGGAGTGATGATCCATTCAATGTCTTGGACCTTGAGAACATCGTTGAAGATGTCCTGCGCTACGACCGCGGTACACTGACGTATAATGATCTGGCTGTACATCCAGTGACGCGTGACGCTTACATCACCGTGAGCTTTGAGCATCGCGGCAAGCCCAACTGGGCGCTGGTTTCCGTTACCCCCGACGGCATGGCCCAGAAAATCGATCTCAGTAAAATCCCATCGAGCACAATGGAGATCGAAGACAGCGCCGATGACAGCGTTTCGTTTTGGCGCGATATTCCTGCCCCAACCCTGACTGTGACAGACATGGATTTTTACGACGGGGAGCTGTTCGTTTCGGGAATATCGACGGGAGAATTTGCGTCAACACTTCGGCGCATTCCCTTCCCTTTTGAATCGTCATCAAGCTCGTCGTCGATCGAGATCTTTCATGCAGCGCACGGACAGAACGAAACGAGAGCACCGATTCGTGCCCTCTCTGTCGTCGACATTGACGGCACCCCAACCGTCGTCGCGGCTTACACGTGCACACCGCTCGTCACCATTCCCGTCGCCGAGCTGGAAGATGGCGCCAACGTCACCGGAAAGACGATCGCCGAGCTTGGCTATGGGAACACACCGCTCGACATTGTCAGTTTCGCGGCCGCAGACATGGAAGGAAATGTGGGCGCCTATGTCTTGGTCGTGAACCGAGAAATGGACGCAGACCTCATCACCATGGAGAACCTCAAGGCCGCAGCGGAATCCGATGGCATTTCACAACCGATCCCGTATTTGGGAGCAACCGTCGGGGTTCCAACAACACCGCTTCCTTTAGCGGGCGTGGTTCATGCGACAGATCAAAACAATCAATTCCTCCTGACCATGAGACGAAACCTCGATACCGGCGCAATGGAACTCGTTTCGTTTAGAAAAGCCGCTTACTTCAGACTGAGCAATTTTATCAGCGAATACAATTTCCCAGATTATCAGTATAGCGAAGACCCAATGTCGCAAGGAACCCGCATGTTCCAGAACATGCTGAAAGTCGACGAGGATTTTCCTGATCAAACGGTGAACTAACGGCCATGCTCATCTCGGCGGCCTTCCTGCTGTCCCAAGCGATTGCTGCCGATCCGTCGGCTGATGTTTCCTGTGACCAACAGATCGCTGGCGACGTGGCCATGTACCCAACGGCCGCTGAGCTGCCCGCGAATCTGCTTCGCATCTATCTCTACTTCCCCTTCGACGTGAGGGCTCAGGATGTCCTCCGCCATATCAAACTGGTGGAATCATCGGGCGAGGACGTTGAGGGAGCATTTCTGCCGAACAGGTTCGATCTCCTTTCCCCTGACCGTCGACGAGTGACCTTGCTGATGGATCCAGGCCGAGTGAAGACCGGACTGATCGCCCATGAAGAACTCGGCCGCGCGCTCAAAGTGGGCGAAGACTACCGATTGGTCGTCAACCATACCTCGATAGGTCTACTGGAGTGTTCGGAGGAACCGGCCTCTTTTCAATTTACCGTGGCAAACAACGACACTGTTCCTCCGCTTCCCGATGATTGGGGTGTGAAGGCACCAACAGCTGGAACCCGGGACCCGTTGGTTGTCGAGTTTGGAAGTCCGCACGACCATCTTTCCCTTGCCTATAGAATTCGTGTCCAGACAACCGATGGAACAAACGTTCCAGGAAATATCGCGCTTGGTACTGAGGAGAAAAGCTGGATCTTTACTCCTGCGAAGCGCTGGCAGAGCACAGACTTTGTGATCTCCATCGACGATCAGTTGGAGGATCTCGCTGGTAACCGACCCACCCGTCTTTTTGATCAACCCGTTGGTACGCCGCCTAGGACCTGGAAAAACAAAATCTACTGGAGGCCAACGGAAGCCCCCACATAACCATCGTTTCCATCAGCCTAGTGAGTGATGCACCCCCCATCACACTTGGTTTCCGGTAGGCTGAACAGCCTGGGCTGGCCTGCCTCCAGCGCGAGCTGGCAGAGCCGATGGGAGTGACGCAGGTTTCCATTGGCAATGCTCTCAAAGAGTGAGAGCGATCGGGTCGAGTGAGCGCCGGATATGGGCATTTGTTGACGCTGGATAAACCGAAGCTGAAGGACTGGCTGCGGCAAGAACGTTCATTCTTGAGACAAGTACAATAGACCTCTCGACCACCGCGTGAAAACCAAAATATTTTGCCTGGGCAACCTGTTTTCTATGCCAATACAAAACAGCCCTGGCGCCCAATAGACATCTGAGAATGATATATCTTGTTCCTTTGCTGCTACTGATTGTTGTTCAAGCGCTCGACCTCTTCGTCCACGTGGCGGTCGGCGAGCTAGAACCAATCCGTGTAATGTCCAATGTGATCATCGTTCTTGGCGGGGTTATCACACTAGCTAGCTTTGCCTCCCGGTTGCTAGCGGCTGCGTTGGCCGGGTTTTTATATCTCTTGTTGAACGTTCTCTTTCTTGTCGATCAAGGTTGGATCAAACCAGCCACTGGTGCCCCGCGGATCCCTTTGATTGTCTTTGTTGCGACGAGCTTACTGATCTTGTGTTGGTTAATCAGTCGTCACAAGGCAGCCCGTTCGAACAACTGAACGACTTTATACGTGTATACGAACGTTCTTTATATTGAATCTTATCGTGAATATGGGCCACCATTCCTAGGTTCTCAAAAGTACACCGGGCCCAAGGTAAGCAATGTGGCGCTTCCCGCTCTGCAAGAGCGGCGCTTTCAACTTGGACTAAGCGTAAATGCCAGCCACCAGGATCGCGTAGAGTTCCGCCGCAAACTCGCGGCGTTCCTTCGGGCCAAGTTCAGTCCGTCGGAACCCATATTGAACTGTCGCGTTCGCCGCGAACAGCATGTCGATCGCCCCAATTGTTGTCAGGAAAAAGGTGAAGGGGTCGACTTTGCGAAACAGACCCTCCAACCGGCCCTGCTCCAGAACAGCGGCCTGAAAGGCGATCATCGGATCGATGAAGCGGGCCGTGATCTCTTTCGCTGTCTCTTCGCTCGATCGCCTGAGCAACACCCGCGTGAGGGTATTGAGGTGAGGATTGCGCGCGTTCACTTCCACAAACCCAGCGAGGTGCATTCTCAGCTTTTCATCGGCCGGGATATTCTTGGCCTGCAATTCTGCAAGCGGTCCGACGAGGTCGTCATGGCTATCAAGCAACGCCGCCAGTAGGAGCTGCTCCTTGCCCCCGAAATGATAACCCACGAGCGCTGAGTTCTTTCCCGACGCCTCCGCAACGTCCGAAAGCGAAAAATCAACGTTGCCCCGTTCCGCAACGAGCCTTCGAACCGCCTCGAGCAGTGCAGCACTTGTTCCGAGGGACCGGTCACTGGTGGGCTTAGGGGAAGGGCTTGCGGATTGGTTCATCAAATCTCTCATCATCGCGGGTCTCAATCGGGCGGATTGTCGGATCTTTTCTGACACTCGACCGTCTGGGTCAAACGGCCCCCGCGTTTCGATTGACTGTTGGCTCACTACAGTTAATTACTCGATTAAATGAATATGATCAAAATGGGAGGCCGAGAGATGGTAGAAGCTTTTATCGTGGACGCATGTCGCACACCGCGGGGGATCGGAAAACAAGGCAAGGGCGCACTTGCCCATCTGCATCCACAGCACCTAGGGGCGACAGTGCTGGCTGCCTTGAAAGACAGGAACAACCTCGACACGTCCGACGTCGAAGACATCATCTGGGGCACCAGCTCCCAACGCGGTGCCCAAGGCGCTGATCTTGGTCGGATGGCCGCGCTCGATGCGGGGTATGACGTTAAGGCCTCCGGGGTCACGCTGGATCGGTTTTGTGGATCGGGCATCACCACCGTCAATCTTGCAGCCGCCCAGGTCATGTCCGGCATGGAGGACGTCGTCATTGCGGGCGGAACTGAGATGATGAGCTATACCGCGGCGACGGCCGATCCTAACGTTCCGCCCATGCTCGATTCAGGGAATCTGAGCTTGCGGGAAAAACACCCGCAGTCCCAGCAAGGTGTGTGCGCCGACGCCATCGCGACGCTTGAAGGCATCCGCCGCGAAGACGTGGATCAGCTCGCGGTTGTCAGCCAGGAACGCGCCGCACGGGCGATCACGGAAGGCCGGTTCGAGAGATCCCTCGTGCCCGTCCACAATCCAGACGGCTCGTTGGCCCTTGCGACTGATGAGTTTCCGCGCCCTAGCACCACAATGGAAAGCCTCTCGGGGCTGAAGACTGTCTTCAGCATGTACATGGACATTCCTGTCGACGAGCAAGGCAACACCTATGGCAGCATGGTCACGCAGAAGTACCCAGAGCTTGAAGGGAAGTTTGACCATGTCCATCACGCCGGGAATTCCTCCGGTGTGGTCGATGGAGCGGCAGCCCTGCTTCTGGCGTCAGAAGCAGCGATCGAAGCCAATGGGTGGAAGCCTCGCGCACGGGTCGTCGCCACAGCGAATATGGGCGATTGCCCCACGCTGATGCTAAACGCGCCGGTGCCCGCTGCCCAAAAAGCACTCGAAAAGGCCGGGCTGACCAAGGACGATATCGATGTGTGGGAAATCAACGAAGCCTTTGCCGTCGTTGCAGAACGCTTCATCCGCAAGCTCGATCTCGACCGCGAGAAGGTGAACATCAATGGCGGCGCGATGGCCCTTGGTCATCCCATTGGCGCAACGGGGTCGATCCTGATCGGAACGGCGCTGGATGAGCTTGAACGGTCTGGGGGGCGATTTGGTCTCGTGACCATGTGCGCCGCTGGCGGAATGGCGCCCGCGATCATCATCGAACGCCTCTAGGATTGGGGCGCTGCGCCCACCGAGACCGGACAGGCAAGGGAAGCTTTCACCGAGAAAGCTTCCACAGGCTGCATGTCCGGCGCTGTTGAGATTTGATAAGTCGGGTTACGACAGAGACTTGCCGCTGGCCCTTTCCCACTGTGTGCGGATGGTATCTAAGTGGCTGTCCAGATCTGCGACCTGCTCTATGGACGGAGGATAAGCCACGGGATCGTGCAAAACGTCTTCAATGCCCAAGACCCCTTCCAACACCGCGTAGGCACAAAAGGCCGTGTACGTCACGGCGTATCCGCCCTCTTGGACCAAGAGCAAACGCCCATCGCAGTGTTTGTCGGCCATTGCCTTGGCTGCGCGCCCTAACGCCCGAAACCCGCGCATGCTGAGCAAGTTTCTTCCATTCAAATCGAATTGGTTGGCGTCTTGACCATTGGCGATCACAAGAAGGTCGGGCTGGAACTGATCGATGGCCGGTGCGATCAGTTTTTCCATGGTGCGTTTGTAAGCCTGATCACCACTGCCATAGGGTAGCGGGATGTTCAGGTTAAAGCCCTTCCCGGCACCCTCTCCCACTTCCTCAACTGTTCCAAGTTCTGGGTGATTGTCGCCCCAGGAGCCGAGCGGCATGTGGGTGGAGATCGTGAAGACATCATCGCGGTCATAGAACCCAGCCTGGGTTCCATTGCCGTGGTGGACGTCCCAATCCAGCACCGCGATTTTTTCAACACCGGTTTTTCGCGCGTGCTCGACCGCCACGCCAATGTTGTTCACCAGGCAGTACCCATCGGGAAGCGTCCGTGAAGCATGGTGCCCCGGGGGCCGGATCAGCGCGTAGGCGGCATCGCACCCACCACTGAGCACCGAACGCATGGCACCAAGAGCGCAACCCGCTGCCGCACGTGTGGCGCTGAGCGTTTCTGCACTGATAATTGTTGTGGTGCCGTCGATCCGAACCGACTTGCCGGTCGCTCTGACCTGATCTGATGTTTGATAAATTCTGTCGAGATAGGCCGGATCAACAAAGGCTTCGAGGTCCTGACGCTCGACCGGCGTCCCCATGTTCCAGTTCAAACGATCGTGGATAGGCCCCTTTTCCAGAATAGACTTGATGTTGATCAACCGCTCCGCCGTCTCGGGATGCGGCTCATCGATCTCAATAAGGGGAGAGGCCGGTACGTCATAACAGCCTCTTCCCGTATCATGCTTAAAACAATCAGGGTGCCAATAGACCTGAACTACATTGGCCATATCATGTCGCCGTCGCCCGGACTGCGTCGCTGAACCGTTCCAGACCCAGGTCGAGAACGTCCATAGGAATGGTCAGTGCTGGGAGAAAGCGGATCACGTTTCCGCGCACACCGCAGGACAGCAAGACAAGGCCGCAGTCTCTGGCTTCACCCACAATCGCTTTGGTGCGCTCCGGGTCGGGCGTTTTGGCATCGCCATCTTTGACAAATTCAATGGCCGTCATCGCCCCGCGACCGCGGATGTCACCAATGCCCACATCGTGCTGCCTTAAGGCTTGTCCGACCCGTTCGATCCGCTCTCCAATTTCAAGCGCGCGTTCGCACAGGCCTTCGTCCTCAATGATATCGAGCACAGCGAGACCAGCCGCGCAGCCAAGAGGTGATCCGCCATAGGTCCCGCCAAGACCGCCGGCGGCCGGCGCGTCCATGATCTCCGCCTTGCCGATGACACCGGAAATCGGGAACCCGCCGGCCATGGCTTTCGCGACGGTCATGATGTCAGGCTCAATGCCCGCATAGTCGGTGGCAAACATTTTGCCGGTGCGGGCGAAACCTGATTGGATTTCGTCGCAGATCAACAAAATTCCGTGTTCGTTGCAGACCGCACGCAGTTTTTGCAGAAATTCCGGAGATGCCACATAGAAGCCGCCCTCACCCTGGATGGGCTCAATGATGATGGCGGCGACACGACCCGGCTCCAAGGTCGATTTGAACAGGGCGTCCAACGCCTCAAAAGCGCAAAACTCCGGTACACCGAGATACTCGGCTGGAAACGGCAAATGATAGACCTCAGCGGGCAGTGGCCCGAACCCAGCTTTGTACGGCGCGACCTTTCCGGTCAGCGCCATGCTCATCAGGGTGCGCCCATGGAAACCGCCGGTAAAAGAGATCACAGCTTGGCGGCCTGTGGCCGAGCGCGCGATCTTGACCGCGTTTTCCACCGCTTCCGCGCCGGTTGTCAGGAAGATGGTTTTCTTCGGCGAGTCGCCAGGCGCAGCCGCGTTCAATCGTTCAGCGAGCTCAATATACGTTTTGTACGGAGAAACCTGAAAGCAAACGTGAGAAAAGGATTCGAGCTGCGCCTGAACGGCTTTCTGGATATGCGGATGGTTATGACCGGTATTGTTAACCGCAATACCCGATGCAAAATCGATGAAGTGGTTGCCTTCTTCATCCCAGATCTCAGCATTCTGGGCGCGGGCGGCGAACACAGGGTGCATGTTGCCCACGCCCCTTGGGATAGCGGCTTCACGGCGTCCCCACAATTCATTGTTTTGCATGATATTTCTCCTTTCAGGCGTCGAGGCCGCCCATCAGCATGTATTTGATCTCAAGGTAGTCATCGAGGCCGTAGTGGGAGCCTTCCCGGCCCATGCCGGACTGTTTGACACCGCCAAATGGCGCCGCCGCGTTGGAGATTGCGCCTTCGTTGATGCCGACCATTCCGTACTCCAACGCTTCCCCCATCCGCCAAGCGCGGCCGATATCGCGCGTATAAAGATAGGCGGCGAGCCCATAGGGCGTCTGATTGGCCATGGCGATAACGTCGTCATCGGAGGAAAATGGGATCAAAGCGGTCACAGGACCGAAAATCTCTTCCTGGGCGACAGGCATATCGGGCGTCACATCGGTCAGGATGGTCGGCTCAAAGAACAACGGGCCTGCATCGTGGCGGTATCCTCCATGGGCGAGCGATGCGCCCGCGGCGACCGACTCCGTGACAAGACGCTCAACCTTCGTAGCGGCCGCTTCATTGATCAAAGGACCAATCTCCGACCCCGCCTCATCGCCCGGCGCCACTTTCAACCTTGCGATTTTCGGTTGGATGAGGGCGGAAAACGCCGCCAGATGACTTTGGTGGACGAAGACGCGGTTGGTACACACGCAGGTCTGACCAGCATTGCGGTATTTCGAGGCCATCAGACCAGCGGCCGCCGCTTCCAGATCGGCATCCTCACAAACGATGAACG
This sequence comes from Pseudomonadota bacterium, assembly GCA_039818345.1. Classification (GTDB taxonomy): domain Bacteria; phylum Pseudomonadota; class Alphaproteobacteria; order Caulobacterales; family Parvularculaceae; genus Parvularcula. The sequence continues at coordinate 12,585 of JBCBUC010000027.1, forward strand.
GTGCGTTGCCGCCCAGTTCCATCGAGACCTTCTTGATGGTCCTCGCGGACTGCTCAAGCAGGATCCGCCCTGTCTGGGTTGAACCGGTGAAGCTGACCTTCCGGACCAAATCGTGACCGGTCAGCACACCGCCCACCTCAGCGGGCCGCGATGTCGGGACGACATTGAAGACCCCCTTGGGAATGCCAGCGTCCAGGGCCAGCTTCGCCAAAGCCAGGGCAGACAGCGGCGTCTCCTCCGCTGGTTTAGCAACCATGGTGCAGCCCGCTGCCAGGGCCGCCGCAACCTTTCGTGCCAGCATAGCATTCGGGAAATTCCACGGCGTTATGGCCGCGCAAACCCCGACCGGCTGTTTGATCACAACGATGCGCCGGTCATTCGATGGCGCAGGGATCACATCGCCATAAACGCGCTTGGCTTCCTCCGAAAACCATTCGAGGTAGGCCGCACCATAAAGGATCTCACCCCGCGCCTCGGCGAGGGGTTTGCCCATTTCCGCGGTCAAAAGCTGTGCCAAATCGTCGGCATGGGTCACCAAGAGGTCCCGCCAGTTCCGCAGCAGACGCGCTCGTTCGGCGGCCGGGGTCGCAGCCCATTGAGGAAACGCACGGTCTGCAGCTTGAACAGCTCGAACAGCCTCTGGTTCGCCGCAATCAGCCACCGCTGCCAGGTGATCTCCGGTCGCCGGATTGAAGACCGGAAACGTGCCCTTTCCGTCAGCGGGCACCCAGACGCCGTCAATCATCGCGTCGCGGAATAAGAATGGATTGTCCATGCACTCAGCCCGTTTCTGCACCTAACGACGCGCTTCGCCGTTGTTTTAGACGAGTATTGGCCGCAATTGCTTCGATTGACAATTGTGATCACAAAAAAGTGCTATTTTTAACGAAGGCTCGGGTGCCCTTTCGCGTGTGTGGGGGTCCATCACACCATCGTATTGCCCTATCGACTCGGCCGTTGTTGTTGAGTTTGGACCTGTGGAGTGGATATCGCGTCTGCTCCACCTTCTGATTTCACTGAAGCGCAGACCCCTTTGGCGAGCATTGACACAAAGAATTGAGCAGTCTCGGCCCCTGCTTGTGATCGCAACCGCTTTCTTATTGACTGGTTTTGGGCTAAATCGTGATCACAAACAGGCCGCGACAAAGCACACCGTCTGTCTACAAGCATAGACGAACTTGATTGCAGCCCTAGAGCCGAAAGGTTGAACCGCCACATGACCCATCAAGACCGCTCTGTCTGTGATCCGAACTGCCACGCCAATCCGAAATGCGGATTGTCGGTCACCATCGAAGACGGAAAGATCACGTCCGTCGGTTCGGCTGATTACCCTATACCCGGTTATGACAATCGCATCTGCTTGATGGGCCGCTCGCGCCTAGAGTACCAATACCATCCGGACCGGTTGCAAAAGCCACTCCGCCGAGTGGGCGCTCGCGGTGAGGGCAAGTGGAAGGAAATCAGCTGGGACGAAGCTGTCAGTCTCTTCGTCCAGAAACAGAAAGAGATCGCCGAAAAATATGGCTCTCGAGCGGTCGCCTTTTCGCAGTCCACAGGCGCGTTTGGCCTGCTGACGCGCGGGTCAGCCCTTCGATATGCTGGATTAACCGAAGGCACGTCCCTCCGGCCAAGCGGCGTTGATTTTGGCGTCGCCAAGGGCCTAGAATACCATTTCGGCATCAGTGCAGAGAGCTTTTTCGGCCCCGGCGGTCATGCCTTCACAGACACAAAAAACTCTAACCTAACAATTATATGGGGCTGCAACCCGGCCGTCACACGGAGCGTCGACCACAGCGCCCTGAAGCACGCCCGCAAGTCGGGAACAAAGCTCGTTTGCATCGATCCTGTGAACAGCGAAACGGCAAAACTGTGCGATGAATGGATCTCGCTCAGACCGGGGAGCGACGGCGCGCTGGCGCTTTCCATGGCTCACGAAATCATCCGTCTCGAACTGTTCGACCGCGCGTTCCTCCTTGAGCATACCAACATGCCGTTTCTGGTGGATCAGGAGACCGGGCAACTCCTGAAAGACAACGATATCTCAGCTGACGGAACAGGTGAATACGTCGTGTGGTGCTCGGATGCTGACGCTGCCACCCCGCTTTCGAAGGCGCTGACGCCAAAGCCAGCTGTTTTAGAGAACCTGACGCTCGCCAACGGCAAGACCACATCCGTTGCATCGGTCTACCAGCTCACCCTTGATCTCATCGCCGACTACGCCCCCGAAAAAGCAGAAGCGTTGACGGGGGTCGACGCTGGATTGATCACGGATTTGGCGAAGCGTTTTGCCGCGGCGTGCCCGGCATCGATCCGCATCGGATACGGCGTGGACCGTTGGTACCATGCTGACCTCTCCGGCCGCGCCATCGCCATGCTTTCTTGCCTATGCGGCTATATCGGTATTCCTGGCGGCGGTGTGAGCCTGGTCGATGGTGGCCGCAGCGTGCCGGTGAAAGGCAGCCACTTCTACTCGGCCGATGGGAAACTCCCTCACTTCTTAAGCCTGATGGAAGCAGACCAGGCTGTGCGCGAGGGCACCCCCTACCCGATCAAGATGGAATGCGTCTCACTTGGCAACCCCTACAATCACGTGAAGCCACACCGCAATAAGATGCTTAAGGAATATATCGGCAGTCTCGAGTTCATCGCGGTCATCGATCACTTTATGACGGACACAGCGAAGCTTGCGGATCTGGTCTTGCCAGCCTGCACGATCTTTGAGCGGACGGATATCGTTGTGGATCGGTTTATCCAGCTGCAGCAGCGGCTTGTGGAGCCGGTTGGCGAAGCGAAATCCGATTTCGAGATCTTTCAGGCCTTCGCCCATGCCTATGGCATCGGCGAGTATTTCGACAAGACCGAAGAGGAGTACATTGACAGGATGCTCGATGGGCCATCGCCGCTCTTGAAAGACATCGATTTCGAACGTCTCAAAAAGGAAAAGGTCATCTATCCGTGGCCGTCCGATGAACCCTTTGTGGGTCTCCAAGATCGTCAGTTTCCGACACCATCCGGGCGAATTGAAATCTACAAGGATAATCAGCTGGACTACGGAACGGCGCTGCCAGTCTTCAGTGAACCCGTTGAAGCCACCCCGAAAAACCCGCTCTTCAAGAAATATCCCCTGGTGCTCCTCTCCTCCCACAGCCGGTACCGGATCCATTCCACCTTCGCGAACATGGAAACCGTTCGTCGGCATGAGCCAGAGCCGGTCGTCCGAATTCACCCCCAGGACGCGCGGGACCGACAGATCGATAATGGCGCCATCGTGGAGCTGCGCAACGACCGTGGATCAGTTAAGATCAAATGCAAGATCGATGAAGGCCTGCGCCCCGGATGCGTCCTCGTGAGCGAAGGCCACTGGATCGACCAATTCATCGAAGGCGACCCTTACGGCCTCACCCATGATCAATACAGTCCGACGACGGAGAATTATGCACACTACGACGTACTCGTCGAAATGGCCGCGGTTCGCGCCTGAATGAGACGCCCGCCGACCTTAGGGGTCAGGACCCATAAGATATGTTTCGAGATCAAGCGGCTTAAACCGCCCCAAAGCGGTCGCTCGAAACACCCGATTAGGAACTTGAGGAACCGCCGGAAAGGGCGAGAGTTCTAGAGATAATCGCTACTGTGTGTTCTTTTCGCCGTTAATAAGAAAGGGAGGATTACGAATGACAGCTTTTGAAGCAGCGACGCTCTACTCAGGGCTTTTCTGTGTCATGTTTATCGGGCTTAAGCTCAATGCAGGTCGGGTCCGCGCATCGTCGAAGGTCGACATTGGCGACGGTGGCAATGCGGAGATGGAACGAGCAATGCGCGTGCAGTCGAATGCCGTTGAGGATGTACCGGTGGTTCTCATCGGGCTGTTCGGCCTTGCGGCGGTCTCCGCGCCGGTATCACTCATCCACGTTTTTGGGGCGAGTTTCGTCGCGTTCCGGCTGCTACACGCACTCGGCCTCGGCGGCGCCCCCGGTCTCGGTTGGGGCCGTGTCATCGGTACCATCGGAACGCTGCTTGTGGGCCTGGGCACCGGTGGAAGCTGCATCTGGTTTGCTTTGAATTAGGGCCCGTACTCAATCAGGAGGACCGGTACCGGCTCAAAGCATTCTATCAATTTAACTCACGCGACCGGCTGCTATGTGGACGGAGTGAGTTATCGCTGCACTTGCGCCAGTGACCGCTTTCGGGAAGCAGAACGTGGATGTTTGGTGGCGCTGGGATACTCGCCGACTACCTTAATCGCCTAACCAGCAAAAAAACCTGCTCCGGGTCGCCACGGAATATCCGTCGCTCCATAATCAATCCCCATTGTGTGCAACGCGCTGGTGACTTGACTACGATGATGGGTTTGGTGGTTAAAGAGCTGCACAACCATCACCCAGCGCGGGATAGCGGGTAAGTCATCGCCCTCTGGGTCGCCCTTAGTGGTTTTCCCAGCCAGCCAGTCCTCGGTCCATTCATGCGCGCCTCTCAACAGAAGATCGTCTTGCTCAACACGAACGGATTTTAGCTCTTCCCAATCAGGCCATACCGCATGACCGGGTGGATTTCGGTCTGGCATTGTGCCGCTGAGAAACGTCAGAATAGAGTGATTGACCACACATATGTGGTCCAGCGTATTGTGGATCGAACCGAAGAACATCCCGCGATCACGCAATCTTTCTTCTGGTCCAATATCGGTGCAACACTGATAGACGTTGTTGTTCTGCCACCGAGCGTAAGTCGCCATTTCGTGGATGTATTCATTTGTGATCATTGTTAATTCTCAAACCTGACCGATGGTTTCTGACGCTACACAACGCCGTCGTGCTTTTACTTAGAACAGTGTTATGGCTGCGCGCTAAGAATTGATAGGTGCAGACATTCGAGCAAACCGCAGCGTCGGTCAAAGTGGGCCATTCCCGGTCAGTCATCGCGCTTCATGAGCGTCCTTTTCTCGCCCAAGTAAGACACTGACAAATTTCAGACTGACGACCGTCTCAGGCGATGAATTGCCGTTCCTGCGACTCAAAGGTCATGCCGAATGAATGGGTCCGGAAATTAATCCGTGTGCTTCGCCATGAAAGCGCGCAAGAGATCGGCGCCTTCAGCGCTTTTTCCCTCTATTCGGAACGGTAAGGCGTCAACCTGAACACGCTCCTGGTCCACCACGTAGTTGAAGAAAGGCTTCTCGTCCTCCGGAGCCAGACTGGCGAGCTCTTCGAGCTGGCCAACATATTTGATGGTTTCCTTGAGCACGTATTTCATGACCGCCGTTTCAGACAAAAGGCGCGAACCCCAAAGGCCAGCAAAGCTTTCAAGCTTTGCGCCAAATCCTGGCTCCTGGTCGAGACTATACTTTTGCGCCATGGGCGCGTATTTGCGCTTTTGGAACTCTTCCCACTCCACCCAAGCACTGTACCAGAGCACGTCATCGGGCGCCTTCACGCGCTTAAGCATCAAACGTGCGCTCAACATGGCAAAGGCGCGGTTCTGCACCTCACCTTTAAAGAGCTTGTGGACTTTTGGGTTGACCTTGCCCATCTCGTTCACCTTCCGATCTCAGAGGTTAAGCCTGATCCCACACCGGCCCGGCGCCATAACCGGCGGGCTTGACCAGCGGGAACTGCAACATGTTGACGACAGGCGCGATGGGATCAGCGCTGCCAGCGGCCAGGTTAGCGCATGCCAGCATCACGGCCTCCTCATGGTCCCCCATGAATTTGGCCAGCGCAAAAGCCTCTGCGTCTTCTTCTTCATTCACCAAAGTCGCCAATTCGCGGTACTTGGCGAGAAAGGTGCTCTCGATCCCCTTCGCCATTGTCGTGAACTGATCATTCCAGGAGAGGTGGCCCATGCTGTCGGCCAAAGACGCGGCCTCGGCCTTTGCTTTGTCGTCTTCCGCAGCCGAGATCCCTAGTTGCGATAGGAGCGGCCGTAACCGAGCTTTGCCTTCGGTTTCGAACTGCAGAAGCGAACCAAGGACGTAACGCTGCTTGTCGTCCGCCGCTTTCTTCAGAATAGTATCGAAGATCGCTTCGCCCTCTTGTTCACCGCGATAAATATCGATCAAGCATTCCTGAAACATTGGGCTCAGCATTCTCGTTCTCCTCGTTGCCTTGGATGGCGCTCCGCTCAGGCTGAAGGCGCGACCCACGCTTCCGCATGACCATTGCCTGAATTCCATTCGTCTGACAATCGTGATCACAAATTTTGACAGTTTTCTTGCTGTTGTTCGAATTTTGCCGCTTACTGACATCACAATACACGGCCCCTCAGCCACCCCAATCAAAAGGAATGGTCACCTTGGCGAAGAATCCTATCGGCACCGTCCTGGCGCTTAGCGCCGTCAGCGCGGTCGCATTGCTGATCCTACACTTGCAGCCGCTCTTTATCGGATCCGCAGCCCGTCAGTTCGGCTTCAATGACGTGGAGCTAGGGTACTTTGCATCGCTGCCGGCGGGCGCATCATTTCTTGTGTTCCTTTCGGCGCCCCTATGGCTGAACCGTTTGCCCATCCGCACATCAATATTTGTAGGTTGCGTGCTCTCAGCATTGGCGCTGTTCGCGATGTCCTTGGCCAACTCTGCCGTCACGCTGACGGCTTTTTTCGCGTTTTACGCGATTGGCGTTTCGATCATTCAGGTCCCCGCACTTGTTGCCCTGGGACGCATGCCCGACGCTGAATCAGCATTCGGTGTTTATGTCACCTCGTCCGTTATCATGGCAGGGGTCCTGGCATTCCTCATTCCGGCCGTTGTTGAGCCAGCCCTTGGATTTAATGGCTTCCTGTACGTCGTCCTCGCCGCAACGCTAGGGGCAACACTCTTCATTCATCGGTTAAGCGAAGCCGACTTGGAGGCTGACGATCAATCGACTGACACAACACAAGGTGGAATCCCAGACATCAAAGCCATCATCGTTCTGGCTGCATTGGTGATCCTTTACGTTGGCATCATCGGCGCATGGGCCTTTTTGGAGCGCCTTGGGAGCCAAGCTGGATTGGACGGCAATGAGCTTGGGATCGCGTTTGCGACCGCCTTGCTGATAGGCGGCACCGGGCCCTTTGTAGCGGCCTATTTTGGCGATCGAATTTCCACGGTGACCGCCACGGGCATCACCGTTGCGCTCTTCTCCATCTTCATCCTTTTGCTGCTGATTGGCGACGTCACTTGGGTGACGTTCGGATTAGCGCTTGTCAGTTTCAACATCGCCTGGAACTTCGGCATTCCTTATCTTCTGGCGGTCGTCGGTCGAGCTGATGCAAGTGGCCGAGCGCTGGCGCTTGCACCCGCCGCAATGGCTCTTGGGGCAGGCGGCGGCCCAGCCCTTGGCGGCAATCTACTCTCCTCGCAAGGGCCCACCGGACTGATCATGGCGTTTGGAGTTGTGCTCGCAATCTCCTTCGCAATGTTCCTATGGGTTAACGCTCAAAACGCGCACCAACCCGATATTTTGTGATCACGAAAATCCCAGTTGTGGTTCAAAAAAGGCCGCGCCCCGTAGGAAGTGCGGCCTTTGCGTAGGAAGAGACTTGATTGACGGCAGCCACGCGGCTGATCACTCGCACACGTGTCAGCGGCCCAGCTCGGATCTACTCTATAACAAAGTAGCACTTCTCGGACGGAACCACGACGTGCCAAACGCCTTTCCACCCCTTCGGGATAAAGAAGCTCTCTCCTGGTCCGAAGCTCATGACGGTCCCATCCTCATTGGTCACTTCGAGTTTGCCTGAAATCACGGTCATCAGCTCATTGACGGGATAGGCAGGGATGTTGATCTTGCCAGGCTGGCCACTCCAGATCCCCATTGTTGCTTTGCCGGCGGCCGTAAACTCATAGGACTCCCAGCTCTCCGACTGAGGATCGCCTTCGGCGATTAACTCAGCAGGTGTTTCCATGGGGCCTTTGAACTCACCATCTTCTTTGTTGATCGCAATCGCTTTCAGCATCGTGATGCTCCTTTGAAACGTCCTGTAGGTTGATGTGCAGCTGAATTTTGGCGCGAAGGCTTCTGTCGAAACCCTCCAAGTTCAATAGGCTGCCAAAGAGATCATCAGCAACCTGAGCGGCAATACATAGGACCTCTTCGTTGATTACGCATAACACCAACGACGAGGCCCCGAAGTTCAACGGGACAAGGAGGATGTCACCAACGTCGACATGCGCTCCTTAGTCTGATGAATAAACCCAGAGCATCGGGCGATAAATTGGCATCGCCTGATGCTCTAGATTTTTACTGGTCGCGCCGGGTTTGCGAAAAACCGGGATTCCACTTTTTCGCCCGACGCTCTAGAAGTCGTAGCGCAGGTTGACTGTCCAACTCGCCGGACGCCCAAGCAAGTCCATGTACGAAAACGCATCAGAGGTCGTCGCTCGGTTCGTATAGATACTGTCGGTGACGTTCTCACCAAGGACGGAGACCTCCCAGCCTTGTTCCAAGTTGGCCAAGGCAAGACGAAGATTGAGCAGCCCAAAGGAATCTTGCCCAAAGATACCAAACTCGGTGTCGTTGAGTTGGGTTTCACGCGATGCCAGTTCATCGCGCCATGTATAGGCCAAAGACAAGCTGCCCTTGATTTCGTTCGTGATGTCAACCTCTTGCTGTGCATTCAACGTGACGCTGTATTGCGGCGCAAAGACCCGATCAAGCCCTTCGATGGGGATGGGTTGAAGGTCTTGGCTCACACTAATCTGATCGGAATCGGTGATCTCAGCGTCAAGCCATGACCCGGCCAGTTGCAGACTGAAGCCTGGGATCTGCGATGGAGTCCAGAGCGTATCGACTTCGACCCCAAAATGCTCCGCATCACCCAGATTGATCAGGCGCGTCACTGTTCCGAGCAACTCGCTTGGTATGAATGCGAAACCTTGGACGTCATTATAGCTATAAAAATAGCCTGAAACATTGACTTGGAGATCATCAGTTGGATTAGACTTCAAACCAATTTCGAACGCGTCATTGGTTTCTTCTTCATACGGACTGAGTTCTTCACCTGATCCGACGAAGCCGCCAAAGAAGCCACCCGACTTAAACCCGCGCGAGTACTTGGCGTAAGCAAGCGCCCAGTCTGCAACCCGCCAATCAATGCCAGCATGGCCCGACCAATTCGCGTCGAGCTCCTGGCTAAACTGGACACCATCCGGATCCAACAATGGGAAGCTGCCGAACCCGGTCGCCTCGCCAAGAAGGCTGTAATCGATGTCTTTGTCTTCGTCAGTGTACCGGAGCGATCCGTTGATATTGATCGTATCGGTGAGATCGTAGCCAACTTGCCCATAAAGAGCCCACGATTCCGTTTTTTGCTCAAACTCGTTCTCGACGCCACTTAGTTCAAAGAGCGCCTCAGCGTCGGCAAGCGACGTGAAGCCAACTTGATCAATCGTATCCTCGGCGTACAGAGCGCCAACCAACCACGTGAAAGGCCCATCGCCAGACGAGATAAGACGCACTTCTTGAGACCATTGCTCAATCGTACTGTCGCTTTCCGGACGTCCTGGCGCGCTTGACACCAACTCCAAGGGTTCGCCGTCGAAATCAAAGAATTGGACGTAGTCGAAGTTAATATACGAAGAGATGGATTGCAGCGTTGCGAACCCAAGATCGTATTTGGCGTTCAAATTGTATCCGACCCACTCATTGTCGAGACGGTTGATCGGATTGGACAGAACAACTGATCCGTTTTCACTTTGGTCCGTGGCAAGCAGCGGGCTGCCCAAAAGGTTTGATAAGAGAAGGCAACTAGCGTCATTACGCTGGCCTGCTGTGATTGGCGCGCAGAAGTTGACCGTACCAAATGCGTTGAACGGGTTCTCCGGGTCAATCGTCGCGTTTGCCCGACCTAGGACTGTTTCAGAACTGTCGGCGCCAACGTCTGCCTTGAACAAGATTTCAAGCTCTGGCGTCGGTTGATACAAGGCTTGCCCGCGAAACGCCCAAAAGTCGCGATCGCCATGCTCATCGTCTTCCGGAGTCGCGAGTGAATCTTGCCATCCGCCCCCTTGTTCTGTCGTCGCGGACACGCGGATCGCTAGCTTGTCCTCAATAAGGGGAATACTGACTGCACCCTCAACACTATAGCGCCCCCAGCGTCCGTAAGAGCCTTGCGCATAGCCCTCATAGTCATCGAGGTCCGGGCGGTTTGACAAAATCCGAACAGCACCGCCGGTTGTGTTGCGTCCATAGAGGCCGCCCTGTGGCCCTTTTAGAACCTCAACACGTTCGAGGTCGAACAGACCGACTGCACCCAGAGCATTCGAAACAAGATAGGCCTCATCGTAAAAGATAGCGGCCGTGGGCGTATTGTTCTGGTTAAAGTCTGCAAGACCCACACCGCGAATAATCCACGTCGGCTGACCTGCACCGCGGTCGTCAAAGAGAGCGACGCCAGGGATGAAATAGGACACGTCCTCAAGCGACGTCGCGCCTAATTCTTGAAGAGCTTCCATATCAAAGGCTGAAATCGCGATCGGCACGTCCTGAATGCTTTGTTCGCGTTTTTGCGCCGTGACGGTGACGACATCCATGCCCTCATCACCCTGCGCCGATGCCGAACCGGCGAACATAGACATCGCTACCGATGTCATGATTGAGTATTTCAGTGTTTCTCTCAGTGTCATGGCGCGCTCCTTTAAAGTCCCTGCCGCTTCCAAATAAAAAGCCATGAACGCTCGGAGCGCACACGGATTGTCTGTATCAATACTTGTTTGTTCAGATCGGGATACGGCGCTCTCTGGTGCATGGCGCCTAATCCAACTCGATCTCAACCGGCAACGACTTGATGCCGCCGACAAAATTAGCCTGTACGTATTTTGGTTCGTTCGTCAGCTTGATCGCGCTGACCCGTGCACTGAAAGCCTTGAGAAAGGCGATGATTTCCTGACGCGCCAGGTGCATCCCCAAACACATATGCGCACCATGACCAAACGCGGCATGGCGCGTGCTCATGTCTCGGTCGATGTCAAAAGTGTGAGGGTTTTCGAACAGGATCTCGTCCCGGCTGCCGGACGGGTACCAGAGGACGATCGACTCCCCTTCCCGGATCGTCTTGTCACCAAGCGTCGTGTCATGGGCAGCTGTTCGGATGAAGTGACGAACGGGCGCCGCATAGCGGATGGCTTCTTCCGTGATCAGGGGTGCAATGGTGTCGGGGTCAGCCTTCAACCGGCTCAGGAGTTCGGGGTTTTGGGCGAGTTGGTAAACGGCCTCGGTCAGGGAGTAGCTGGTCGTATCGTGCCCTGCCGTGGCGACAATCGTGTAGTAGCCAAGCTTGGTCATATCATCGATGGGCTCGCCATCGATCTCGGCATTGGCAATGATCGAGGCCACGTCGTCTTGGGGATCGGCCTGTTTGGTTTTTGTGAGCCCGGTGAAGTAGGCAAAGAGCTCCATTCGGGTTTGGTCCGCAGCCTCCCGGGCGCTGACTCCCTCTTCCACCTCTCTCTGCGTGTCAGGGTCGTCCGGCCCGAAGAGCTCCTGCGTGAGGCGGAGCATCATGGCATAATCGCGTTCAGGAACGCCGAGCACATCCATGATGACCCGCAAAGGGAACTCCACGGCCACGTCCGTGGCAAAATTGACCGACCCGTTGCGGGCTTCAATTTCAGCCATCCCGCGATCGATCGATCGTTCAATCTTAGACCTTAGTTTCGCCAGGTTCTTCGGCATGAACCAAGCTTGTGTCAGCAAGCGGAGCTTCATGTGCTCCGGCGCATCACACGTTACCAACATTTTGATGGTCGTCAGTGACCCGCCAGTTTGTGCGCGGACACCTGCCTCGACCTCGCGGCTCCAAACGAGGAGACGAGGTTCATTGAGAAAATCGGTGGTGCGCCGCTCAACATCAAAAATGTCAGCGTGCTTTGTGACATGCCAGAGGTCTGGGAAGGTTTCGCTTGCGCAGAAGTGGACCGGCTCCTCGGCCCGCATGCGGGTAAAAAGCTGATGGATCGCATTATTGTCCGCCCAGTTCGCAGACTCATAAAGAAATGACGCATCAAAGGACATGGTGCTGCTCTATTCCGACCACATGGTAGAAACACGCTAGGCATGACTCATTTACGCCGCAAGATTGTGATCACAATTTTTTAAATGAACGATCAAATTTTTTTAAATGAGTGATCAAATCGACACAAATCAACGCCGTAGATGCCCCGCTTATTCCATAATCGTGTTATTATTCAGATGGTTTTGTTTGATCATCTGACGCTTAATGAAATTAGGCGCCGCTGCAGTTCAAAGGTCTGGAGGCATCGACACTCCGGCCGCAAACAGCCAAATGGATCACGACAGCGGTACCCCGATTTGTCAGACAAAATTTGGAGACAAAGCTGTCTATCCAACAAAAAATAAAAGCCGGGAGATCAAAAATGGGCGGTTTTCATCCTAGTATTCACGCAGCGGCAACACCGGACAAGCCTGCCTTGATCATGGGCAATAGCGGTGAGCGCCTATCCTTCAAAGAATTGGATGAACGATCCAATCAAATCGCGCACGCTTTCCGCGAGGCAGGCCTCCAACCCGGTGATACGATCGCACTGCTCGCAGAGAACTCTCTAGCCTTTTTTGAGGTCTGTTGGGCCGCGCAACGCTCCGGCCTCTATTACGTGTGCATTTCAACCCGCCTCAGGGGATCGGAAGCAGCCTATATTCTGAGCGACTGCGGCGCCAGCCTGTTCATTGCCGGAGCGAGTTTATCCGATGTTGCGAAGGACACGGCCGAAGAGGCAGGGGTGACGGCGGCCTGGTCGATCGATGGCGCCATCGACGGGTTTACCGAACTCGCCCCCCACTCGGCCCATTTTCCAACATCGCCGATTGCCGATGAAATGGCGGGTACGGACATGCTGTACTCCTCGGGGACAACGGGGCGCCCCAAAGGCATTCGCCCAGCGCTTGTCCGCGGCAAGCCTATCGATGAAGACACGCCCCTTTCAAACGCGTCGCGTGCGCTCTGCCGTATCAAGGACGACTCCACCTATCTTTCCCCTGCTCCGCTCTATCATGCTGCGCCGCTTCGTTGGTGCATGTCTCTCTCGCGTGCTGGCATGACACTGATTATTATGGAAAAGTTTGATGCCGAAGCATTTCTTTCCATGGTCGAGAGGTACAAGGTTACTCATACGCAACTGGTGCCTAGCATGTTCGTCCGTATGCTGAAGCTGCCAGAAGAAGATCGCACCAAATACGACGTCTCCTCCATTGACTGCGCCATTCATGCAGCAGCACCTTGCCCTATCCCTGTGAAAGAGCAGATGATCGATTGGTGGGGCCCGGTCCTTGAAGAGTATTATGCAGGCTCTGAAGGCAATGGCATCTGCTGGATCAACAGCCAGGAGTGGTCGAGCCACAAGGGCAGCGTCGGCAAAGCAATCTGGGGCGAGCTTCATATTTGCGATGAGGCCGGCGACGAAGTCCCGATCGGCCAGGAGGGCCAGATCTATTTCGGCGGGACGCCGGCGCCGCAATACCACAATGATCCGGAAAAGACGAAGAGCGCCCTCAACCCCAAACATCCCGACTGGTCGTCCTTGGGCGATGTGGGCAAGGTTGATGAAGATGGCTTTCTGTACCTCACTGACCGCAAAGCGTTCATGATCATTTCCGGTGGGGTGAACATCTACCCTCAAGAGTCCGAGAACATCCTCATCACCCATCCGAAAGTCGCTGATTGCGCCGTCATCGGAGTACCGGACGAGGACTTTGGCGAAGCCGTCAAAGCCGTCGTCCAGCCCATGGATGGTGTCGCGCCGAGCGAGGAACTGGCGGAGGAACTGCTCGACTTCTGCCGCGCGAACCTCTCCAAAATCAAATGCCCTAAAAGTGTCGATTTTGATCCAGAGCTGCCTCGCCACCCCAATGGGAAACTCTACAAGCGGCTTATCCGGGATCGTTACCGGGGCAAAAGCGACAGCGGCATTGTGTGAAGCAGACGGACCGTCCTTTGACCGCGCGTTGGCGCGCAGTCGCCGGTGCTTAGACAGCACCTACTCATTAAAGGTGACCACTCGGTATTCTGTGTACGGTCAAATGAAGTGATCTTCGTAACCGCCCGCCTGCGCCGGAGACCTTTCAGAAGTCTGATCGAGCCTCAGCTGTATTTAAGGCCACAGCCCGACCCGCCCATCGCGCCCTTTGTCTGTTTGCTGATTTTCTTGGAATCAATCCCGACGTCTCTTGGATCGCGACCGTAATTTCGCGGACTCTGCGTGCCAAGGCATCGTGGCTGTCTCCTCTTGGTGGGGCACACCGCCGCTGGGTCGTAGCCCCTTGTCAATCACCGCTGATGGGCGACGATCACGCTAGATCAGTATGATCGCCCGACTCGCTAGCCGCGCAAGTCTTCGATGAAGTACCCCCAATTGTCAGCGTTGGTGAGCGCTCGTACGTCGTTATTGGTGGCGAGCAACCGGCACTTCGTTTCGCCGTAACACTTGCTACCAAAAGCCCAGGGGTGGTCGTTTGTGGCCATCAATAGATGACTCAATTCGTGGGCGATGGTTTGATACGCACTATCCCGATCTGTCGCCGTTTTGTACCTACTGATGCCGATGTTCCATTGACTGTCGAGCTCTAACTTCAGATCGGGCTGGGTCGCGGGGTTAAAGTTGATGATCTCCGCAAAACCCGTATTTGTATTCAAATAAGCAGCACCAAATGTGTCGATGTCTCGATCATCAAGGTCACAACACATCAGAGTCACGTTACAAAGGTTCATGCAGGTCCGAAATTTTCTCAGTACCCGTGGCATCCCCGTACGAAACGCCGCCGGACAATTTGCGCCAAACCACCTGGTAATGTTCGTATCCAACTGGTCAGGTGCCGCTAGGGTCGCCATCATATCGTTCCATATTTCTGTGACAGTATCTCTGTCGGTAGGTGAAAGACCTTGGAATGTGATGGTCATCGGACGCTCCCTCTGGGGCTTTTAATGGCTTGGTTCTATCGACGCATTATGAGCGCTCAGTTGCGAAAGATACAGCTTTGATCTGGCCCCTTTGAACGCAGCCACGCAGAGTGAAAGAATGGTGTGTTCGAAGGAATAGAGCTATTTGCACGAAGCGGCACGCACCGGACGACATCATCTCGTCGTTGCATCGTCCATTTCTAGGACTGGCATGCAGGAGTCCGTCAGTTCGACGATGATTGCAGCGCTTTCAAATACTCGATCATCGCCTGCCGAACCTCTTCATCCCTGACTGGCGGCTGTCCAGACATCAAAGAACGCTGAGACACGGACCTGGGCTCCAACAGCAGCGCATCCAACGCCTCATAGTCCCAGACGCCCTCCAAAGCAGCATAGTCGTCGCTGTAATTAGGAAATTCCGATTTCCCTCGCGCCCGACCGAAAACACTGTGCAGGTTCGGTCCCATCGGTTTTTGGACGTTTTCGTCGAAGGAATGGCAGGTCCCGCACATCTTTAGCCGAGCCGATGCCGTCCGCCAGCCAGGAAGCGCTTCGACACGCGCCATCGCCGCCTCTAAGGTCTCGAAAGGAGCGGGTTCATCGCTGGATGGAGCCGCCTCTGCCGGCGCGGGCTGCGCGTTTGCCGCAGCGCAAGCCACAGCAACCGTCGAGCAAAGGAACGCGAACGCTTGTCGGCGTAAGCTCGTCTTGAAAGGCTCCGAAAGACCCACGTGTTCACCTCTTCAGTATCGGCTGCGACCAATCGCAAACCTCGTTTACGGTAGGGGTACTGATAGTCGGTGTCTAGACGGTCTGCTGCCGAGCAGCTGAACAGTCACAACGCCGAAAGACACAGCTCATGGCGACTGACCATGTAATCGATAACCCTCTCCGTCATTAAACCGAAGTCAGATAAGCTCCGTATTCGGTCGATGGAATATCCATTGCCAGCGTTTCCATCTCCTGGCGTTTGCTGGCCGAATAGACATCGACCAAGAGGTCACCAAAGACACGCCTTGCGCACTCTGACTGCGAGAACCGTTCGATCGCCGCCGCCCAGGTCGCCGGGAGGCGCTTCCCCTCTCCCTCATAAGCGTTGCCCGCCGAAGGCGCGATCGGGCGGGTCTGCTGTTCAAGACCATCGAGTGCAGCGCCCAATATCGATGAAAGCACAAGATAGGGGTTCGCATCGGCGCCAGCGACCCGATGCTCGATCCGCCTTGACGGATCAGAGCCAGCGGGTATCCGAACCGCGACGGTGCGGTTGTCATACCCCCAACTCACATTGGCCGGCGCGTGGGATCCAATCCGAAGGCGTCTGTAGGAATTGGCATGGGGCGCGAAGACAAGCATGGTCTCCGGCAATGCTTCGAGCAGACCATTCACAGCAAACAGCAGTTTGTCCGACCCGGTCTCATCGCCGCTGGAAAAGATGTTCCGTCCGTGTTCATCCACAATACTCATATGGGTATGAAAGCCATTGCCTGCGTCCGTGGCATAGGGCTTGGCCATGAACGTGACGCCCAGGCCCGCCTGCTGCGCAATGCGCTTAACGACGTACTTGAACAATACGGCGTCATCGGCTGCTTTCATCGGGTCTGGCGTATGGTTGAAGTTCACCTCAAACTGGCCGCCGCCGCTCTCCGAAATCGCCGTTTGGGCAGGGATGCCGAAAGCCTCACAAGCTTCAAAAACGTGATCGATGAAAGGTTCGAACGCATCCAACTCATGGATTGCATAGGTGTTCGGGGCCGGATCATTCTTCGCACGACCATCTGGTGTGGGTGGACGCGGTGCTCCGTCAACGGAATTTGGGTCGTAGAGGTAGAACTCCAGCTCCACAGCGCAGACCGGCGTTAGTGACTTTGACTGGTATCGGTGAAAGATGCGCGCCAGGGTGTTGCGTGGATCAGCCTCGTACGGCTCACCGTTGCTCAGACACATCACATGCGGGAGGATTGCCTCCTGGGTCCCGTCCCGGAACGACAAAGCCAGCGGCCCTCGCTCCGTGAGCGTTAGTTTCCCGTCGTGGTCTCCCGTCTCAAGCACCTGGCCTGTGCCGTATACGTCGCGCCCCCAAATATCGAAGAGGATGGTGGTGATGGGCATCTTCAATCCGCCCGAAGCGATGAGCCCGGCCTCAGAAACCGGCAAACGTTTGCCCCGGAACACACCGTTCAAATCACACAAAACAGGCTTCAGCGCTTTCAGTGCGGGTCGCGACTGCACCCATTCAACGAGGTCAGTACTGTCCACGCTTAACCCCCTATATGCCAAGTTGATCGCGCACACCGAACCACCACGATCCGAGCACAGAATAAGGCACGCGCAGCGCGCGCCCGCCAGGGAAAGAAAAATAGGGAAAAGCAGCAAACGTATCAAAACGGGATCGATCGCCGTGGATGGCCTCCGCGAGGATCACGCCAAAAAGGTGCGAACCCGTCACACCATGGCCGCTATACCCGTGGGCAAAGTAAGGTCCCTGATCGATGCGGCCAATCTGCGGCACGCGCGAGTATGACAGCGCGAAGTTTCCGCTCCACGCATACTCAAGTTTCACGTCGGATAGTTCAGGATAGACTTTAGCGATGTTCGGTCGGAGTTTTGCCCGCACATCATCAGGGTCGGTGCCGCCATAGACTGTGCCTCCGCCGAACAACAGTCGGTGGTCTGCGGTCATGCGGAAGTAATCGAGGATATAGCAAACGTCTTCGACACACATATCGGTCGGAAGCAGCTTCCGCGCACGCTCCTCACCGAGCACTTCTGTTGCGACGACTTGGGTCGACACCGGCATGATGCGGTTCTCAATCTCTGGCGCGACGCCGGTCATGTAAGCATTGCCGCAAAGCGCCACGTCGCGGGCTTTCACCTGACCGTCTTTCGTCTTCACGACATAGCCGTCTGAGGTTTTCTCCGTGCTCAGCACTTCTGATAACTCAAAGACCTGGCCACCGAGCGACTCAATCGCATCCACCTCTCCCAGGGCCAGATTGAGGGGGTGGAGATGGCCGCCGCTATGGTCAATCATGCCGCCGCAATAGGCATCGGAGCCCACATGCTCACGGATCCCGGCGTCATCGAGCAACTCATGGTCGTCCATGCCGAAACCGCGCCATTGGTTTTGCTTGGCCTCAAGCTCTTTCATCTGTCTCTGATTATAGGCGGTGAAGATATTGCCCTTCCGATAGTCACAATCGATGTTGTAACGCTCGATCCGCTGTCGGATGATAGAGCTGCCTTCCTGGACAAACTGGGCGACAAACTCGCCAGCGTCCTTTCCGAACTGCCTCGTGACTTTGTTGATGCTGGCATTCAGTCCGTTGACGATCTGACCGCCATTACGTCCTGAAGCTCCCCACCCGATCGACTTCGCTTCGAGCAAGGCAACACTGTAACCCCGCTCGGCAAGGGCAAGGGCGGCTGAAAGCCCTGTATATCCTCCGCCAACCACACAAACGTCGACGGTGACCTCTCCATAGAGTTGAGGACGGAGCGTGCTGCGGTTCGCGGTTGCTGCGTAGTAGCTATCAACGTGGACCGACCGCGCGTCGAGACCCGGTTGGGCTTCCATCAATACAGCTTGCGTTAGCATCACAACGTCCTTTGTCGCCGGCGCCCTTTGACCAGCATCGTTCTAGATTGTCCTTAGCATGCCGGTGGCTTTGGACAATCCGAATCAGTTTTTTGTGATCACATTTTTATGAGTTTTGCAACAGCCACAAGACGCAACGCGCACCCCCATCAGCGGAAATATGTTATATTTTACTGAACGCTAGATGACCTATCGGGCGCTAGCGCAACCATGCAAAGATTTTTGTGATGCTATAAATTGCGGCTCTAAAGCGCATCTCTGGAAGGCCACCGTTGAACCTTCAACAGCGGTCACCGATAAGGTGATTTACCCTGCCGTCTAAGGACAATCACGTCACAGGTTTGGGCGCTATTCAGGCAAATACCCTGTCGTGACGATCGTACCCGCTGACAGATTGGCCACCCCCCGCGCCCAGATTTGGCACCCATTCACCCATTCATAGGCGTCAAAGGCGCTATACAACCTGACATGTTCAACAAGCTCCATTGCAGGCTCACTCTCACGGAAAGTTCCAATGCCCGCTGCATGCAACGCAACACGGCACCCATCCTCCGTGTCAATTCTGGCTCGGATATCGAGCTCCATGCGACCATCTGGGCGCACATACAAAAAGTCCGACCCCGTGATTTTCCCAGCTAGGCGTCCCTCGACGGTGCCAGAAACATGACCATCGATGCGCGCACCATAGGGCTTTGGCGGCACTTTGCCTGACACAAGATGGCCAAGCTTTTGACCGTAATCGATCATCTCCAACACATCGACTTTGTAGCTATAGATCTCTTCGCCAATCATCATGATCTCCCAATTGTCTATGTCTGACGCGCAATGCTCGACAATGACAGCGTGATTAAACAGTCTGTCTTTGAAGGTCACCAGAAATTGTCAGATAACTGACAGCCTCAATCAGCCGTGACATCGACATGGTGTATCCGGTCAAATATCTGGACTTCCCAGAGCGAGGCCCAAACAGCCGGTCGAGCTGAACCAATATGTCTTAGGACGCACACTCAATTTGCGTTCGCACGCACTGGACGGGCGGCCGCTCTCGTTCAGGCAGACTGGAAATCTGCTTCACTTATGTTGTCCATACCGTCCGAGATATCGGCGGTGATCGCCTTCTCAAGTCGCTTAGGATCATTGTCGCGAAGCGCGAGAATAGCGTTCTTGTGTTTGTCATCCTTGAGCGAGGCTGTGCCCAAACGACCAATAACCACGCGGATGAAAGGTCCGAACTGCAACCACAAACTCTCCACCAAACCGAGCGCGACGGTTGCGTCCGATGCGCGGTATAAGGAGAAGTGAAACTCGCTGTTGCAGCGGGCATAACTGGAGACATCACCGCTAACGATCGCGGCATCCATCTCGGTGTCATACTTAACGAGCTTGTCGATCAGCCGTTTCTTGGCGCGCGCGCTCGTCGATACGGTTTCCAAGGCTTTCACCGCCAGGAAGGGCTCCAACGCTAGGCGCGCAACGCGGATCTCCAGCAATTTGGCTTGAGACATTCTCGCAAGCTTGATTCGGCGCGTGTCTGTCATTTCAAGGGCACCTGTGGCCACAAGGCGTCGCATCGCTTCCCGTGCTGGCATGGCGCTCACGCCATACTCCGATGCGAGTTTGCGAACCGAGATCGTGCTACCTGGCGAGAATTGTCCCGATATGATCGCCTGGCTCACCCGCTCGAAAACGTGCTCGTGAATGATCGTGTTTGTTCCGGCTTCCGTGCGCGTGCTGGGCAAGTCTCTCGCCTTGTTGGCTGTTTGGCCACAAGGTCTAAACAAGTTCCATGCCAAAACCAATGATCACAGAAAACGCGATCATAGCTAACCCGGTCGTAGGGAACTGATCCCGCCATGCCGATCGGCGAGCGCTAAGTTGTTTGCTCCTGCACGGCCCGCCAAGCCGCATCGATGGCCGCATCGAGATAGGCGCGCGCCTCGGAATCTGTGTTGGCGATGGAGATCCGCCCAAACTGTTGGCGTCCCACTTCATGAGGATAGGCGCCCTTCTCAAACTTTGGATCATCGAGTTGGAGATAGTTATAGGCATAACCATGGGACCAGCGGTTCACCGTGATCGCTTCGATATCCCGATCAGCGACAAAGCTATGGGGGCCAAGCATCTCCGTGAGCTGGTTTCGGATTTCCGTTTCAAAGGTTGAGAAAGGCGTCGCCAGCAATTCGTAACGCGCTTGCCGATAGAGGTCGCGAACCGATTGGCCCTCGTACTTTTGCGGAACTGCGCCGCGCATCATGAAGACCACCATCGGATCTGTCGGTTCAACCGGTGTCTGATAATCTGCCAATCGAACCGGCGGTGCTTTTGTGACCACGTGAAAATAGCTGTTGGGGCAGATGAACTTACTCGTGCCCGTTTGTTGGAACGGCACCGCCTCCCGAAGCAGAACATTGGCCCAAATGAAGGGCACCTTGGATCCGTAGCTGAGGCCCTCCTTCTGATCTTGCGGCATATCCGGGCAAAGATGAGGAATGATGTTGTTGTAGCAGGCGAGGATCGCGTGACGGGCTCTGACCCTTTTGGCATCGCCGCTGCGGTGGACGTAGGCGATATCAACACCGTCGCCGACCTCCTTCACCTCAACCGCCGTACTGTTGAGGCGGAGACGGACAGGCGCACCCTCAACATCCAGCTTGGAATAATCGAAGCGCGCCAAGGTAATGTCATCCATGGAGCTGCCTTCGGCGACGTCCGGGATCATCTGGCGGACCAAGAGCCGCGCGACGGACGCATTCCCGTCGGCGAACACCATCGCATCATAAGGGTCCTCGACATCCACAAGCGCCTTATCAGCCAAGGCCCACGGCCAACCCACCGCGCGCAAGCCCGGCGCCCCTGATTCCAACGCCTCGGTCACAGAAAGGCCTTCCCCACCAACACCAAAACCAAGCCTCAAAGTGGGGTCGAACAGGACCATGGTCTCTTCGCTCAGCCCTACTTTTTCTCTGAGAAACTGGTGGTACGAGGTCGACGACATGTACTGAGCACGTTCACTGATCGACCGGCCGGCGAGGTAATCCCACTCCCCGCTGACAAGTGTCCGAATACGGTCCTTCTGATCTTGCGCATAGGGCAACTGGTCGATGAGCGCATCGAAGTCCCCACGACCGAAATAGGCGGCGAACCATTCGCCTCTAATCATCTGAGCCGAACCGCTCTGTGGCTTCAGGAAGAGACTTTGATTACTGAACCCGCCTGCGAGCAAATAGTCGGGATCATTGGCTTCCTCGAGCCGGTCGAGATCAACGCCAATATCTCTCAGCAGTCTTTTGGCAACGCGGCTATAATCCTTCGGGAACTCCAGATTGATACTTCCGCCTACGCCGAAAAGTGTTTTCCCCCCAGAGCTGAATTCATTGCGTTTTGCGTGGCCGCCAAAATCATCATGATTGTCCAGGATGAGAATGCGCTGTTCCTCGCGATGCTGCTGCTGAAACAGCGCAGCGGCCGCAAGCCCGCTCAGCCCGCCTCCGACGACGACGAGGTCATACTCCTCGCCTGTGTTTTGGAACGAAGGCGGCTTACCGCCCTGCCAGGCGAGCGAGTGGGCCGCATCAAAAGATCCAGGATGGTTGCCGCGGAGGCCCGTTAACGATGGGGGGTAAACCGTACCCTGATAAGGAACGTCCATCGCGCCCGGCTCTTGCGCCAAAACGCCAGGCGCGAAGCCAGCGGCGGTCACGCTGACCGCAGCGCCGTTGAAGAAGTCCCTGCGCGTGATGGTGCTATCAGTCATAGGTCACCCGCTCCCTTGTCTATCGCCGAGATTGCGTTGAGGCCTGCCCTGAACGGAAAGGCCAGAGCAACCGCAAACACGACGATCAGTGTGGCGCTGTTATAAGCGAGGGCTGAAAATTCGCTTTCAGAAAAAATATCGATCAGCGCAGCAGCCATGAAAAAGAGGTAGCTGACGCTGAACGCCAGGAGTGCAAGAGACGCAACCTTTCCGCTGACCGACAAACGAAAGAGCGGCAGAAACAAAATCAGTCCGATGACCGCATAAAAAATGAAACCCAAGGAGTCCAAAGCAGGGATTATTCCATAGGCGACGTCAGGGCCAAGCGCCATTAACACTGTCTCTGCTTCACCCGCGCCTTGGTTTTGAGCGGCGATAGCCTTCACCGACATCGGAACGGCCCAGAACAACAGAAATTTGGCGATCAGGAACACCGTGGTGGCGATCAGCGCGAGGATCCACACAGCGGTAGCTCGCATAGGCGCCGACGGGTAAATTAACGCCGCACCCCCCGCCAAAATGATCGAGCAGGCGAGCATGAGCACAATCTGGTTGATCCAACCGATGAGATATCCACCAGCAATGGTGTTCAACCATTCAGCAGCCGCTGCCTGCGTGGGCTCTGGCGCATCAACGGGCAGGAACAGACTGAGGATCGATGCGATAATCAAAACGATCACCGCAATGAAACCCATACGGAAGATCGATACTAAGATGTGCTCTTTTGTCATGGGAAGTTCCAAGGGATCGAAAAGCAAACCGCGCCAATCGTGCACATGATAGGCGCAGAATTGCCCGCTGGACAAACCCCTGACACGCACTCTCCGCCTAGCTTCGTCGACCCCAACGCCACGGGCTACACAAAGGCAGCATCGCGTCGGATCGAAATCGTTTTCGGCTGACAGAACTCGAGAAGCCCGTGCTCTCCGCCCTCAACACCAACACCAGACTGTTTCGCGCCGCCGAAAGCCGCATGGGGTGAAAGATGTTGGGTCTCGTTGATCCAGACTGTTCCAGCTTCCAGACGACCCGCCAGGTCTTGGGCCAGCTCGATATCCGCGCTCCACACGGAAGCCCCGAGACCATAAATTGAGTCATTGGAGCGACTAACGACGTCATCGAGATCATCAAACGACATCAATGGCAGGATCGGACCGAACTGCTCTTCCTGGACGATCCGTGCGTCTTCCGGTGGATTGTCGAGTATCGTGACGGGCACGAAGTAACCAGGCGCTGTCGACGCCTCTCCGCCAACGAGGAAACTATAGCCGTTGTCTTTGGCGTCCTGAATGAGGTCCAGGACACGTTGGTACTGTGCCTTATTTTGGATGGGACCGATCCGTGTACCCTGTTGTGATCCGTCGCCGACCTTCACCGTCTTCGCATAAGCCACCAGGGCCTCTTTAAGCGGTTCGTAGATGTCCTTGTGAACGTACATCCGTTTGGTTGCGATACAGATCTGACCTGTGTTCTGGAAAGCCGCCCAGAAGAGTTGCTCAGCAATCGCTTCCACATTCACATCAGGCATAACGATGGCGGCATCATTGCCACCAAGTTCCAAAGTGACTTTCTTCAGATCCTTGGACGCGCCTTCCATCACCTTGCGGCCGGTCTGGGTCGACCCCGTAAAGCTGATCTTGTC
Organism: Pseudomonadota bacterium; assembly: GCA_039818345.1. Classification (GTDB taxonomy): domain Bacteria; phylum Pseudomonadota; class Alphaproteobacteria; order Caulobacterales; family Parvularculaceae; genus Parvularcula. Next base: position 36,463 of record JBCBUC010000027.1, read on the forward strand.
GAAAGCTGGGTGCGAGGTCATCCACGGACCAAGACGGTCATCGCCCGAGATCACGTTGAGGACGCCTGCGGGAACCACATCACGAATAAGTTCGCCGATCTTCAACGTCGTGAGCGGCGTCGTCGGCGCTGGCTTCAAGACAATCGTATTGCCCGCGAGAAGCGCCGGAGCGACCTTGAACATGGCGAGGATGATGGGAAAGTTCCAGGGTACGATCGCTGCCACCACACCGATGGGCTCATACTTCGTCACCATCAGACGCTGATCAGAATCCTCTGAAACATGTTCAGGAATGTCCAGCTTGCAAGTTTCCGCGAGCCAGTGCGCACCGCCCAGCACGTCGGCCATGGCCGACTCGAAGGGTTTGCCCTGCTCTTTCGTCAAAAGGCGCGCCAGTGTTTCAGCGTTCTCCGCGATCTTGCCAGCGATCGCACTCATCACGCCCCGCCGCTCATCGATCGTCGTCTTCCGCCAGGCCGGACCAGCCGCCTGCGCCGCAGCAATGGCCTGCTCGAGCTCATCTGATGTGCAGTTTGGCGCGTCGGCAATCACTTCTTCCGTCGCCGGATTGATCACGCCGAAGGTTTCCGTTCCGGTGATGGCTTCGCCGGCAACTGTCATTGTGTATGTGTCGCTCATGGAGCTCTCCTTGAAAGCGTCGTTAGCTAGAGAATGTAGTGGTCCCCAGATGCACGAACGGTGATGTCACCAATCGACACACCTTTTGGCTGATTGATAGCGTAGATGATCTGATCCGCAACGTGCTCTGGGTCGAGCACGCAGTAATCCATATTCTCTGGATCCAATTGGGCGGGCGCCATTTGGCCTTCACGGTAGGCGTCCAATGTTTCCAGAAATGCGGCTGCGTTTTGGCCCACAATGCCAACGGCGCCGGCCGGGTTCACAACGCCGCCGCTAAGCTCTGTCCCCGGAACGCCGGTCGGTTTGACAATCGTGACTTTGATTTTGCCGCGGGTCTCGACCCTCAGCGATTCAGACAGGTAATTTACAGCCGTTTTGGTTGCGCCGTACACGGCCGAGCCAAACACAGGAAAGTTGCCGTAAATCGACGATAGGTTGATCACATGGCCTTCGCCCTGCGCCATCATCTGATCGTAGACGGCGATGGTGCCATGCAGCACGCCCTTGATATTGATATCGATGCAACGGGACCACTTTTCGGCGCCCATTTCATGGTCCGCATAAAGACCAAGCGGCATAACGCCAGCATTGTTGACCATCACGTCGATCCGACCAAACGCCTCGATGGCGCGACCTGCGGCCGCCTTCATCTCACTGAGATTGGTGACATCGGCAATGACGGCTTGGGCCTGACCGCCAGTGCGATTGATTTCCGCAACCGTGGCTTCGAGCACAGCTTGATTGATGTCGATGCAGGTGAGCTTAGCGCCCATATCCGACGCTTTTTCAGCAATAAGTCTTCCGAAGCCTGCAGCGGCTCCAGTGACGATGACGGATTTACCGAGCACATTATTTTTTGTTGGAGGCATGCTCATGAACCGATGTAAGTCTCCTTGGACTGAATAAAGGTGGACGCCTCATTCGTGTCAAGATTTGATTGGTCAATTAACTAACGCCCAGCAGACAAGCTATCAAGCCCGAACCTCAGTGATCGAGAAGCAGTGCAAAATTCCCCTGCAAACAGTAACATGACCAACAACGCATTCGGGGTCCCTCGGGATTCTAGCCATGCCATGGTGCGTTTCATCAGCCTATCGCACGACGACTGATATTGACGCGTGACGTCCCGAAGTTTAATTGCACAGTTAAACAATTGTTCGTCGGTGAGGCCTTGATGACCATCCATCCAAACTGCCCCGTGATCGTTGGCGTGGGTCAGGTGAAATCAGATTGGTCTGGAACGAGTGCGGCGTCGGCGCCAAATCCAATTTCCCTGGCATCCGAAGCCGCCGAATTGAGCTTGAATGATACCAATCGTGCAGACGACGTCCGCCGGATCGTGGACACGCTCGTCGTGGTGCGGACCATTGCCGACTCCGTTCCGAACCCCATGCATCCTTTTGGGCGCTGCGAAAATCCACCCCGTACAATCGAACAACGCTTAGGGCTTTCCATCAGCCGAGCGATCTACTCAACGGCCGGGGGCGATCAACCACAGGCTTTGGTCAACGAATTCGCCGAAGAGATCTTCGAGGGCGGCTCCAACGGCGTGATACTGACCGGAGCAGAAGCCACAGCCGCGATGAAAACCGCCAGAAAATCGAAGGTCACGCTGGATTGGAACGAGTCATCAAGCGGTGACTTTGAGGATCGTGGCTTGGACCTGTCTTTGCTGACGGATTACGAGCGGACAAATGGCCTGGGTCCACCAACACAGACCTATCCTGCATTCGAAAATGCACTGAGAGCGCGCCTGGGTCTTAGCTTGGACGACTATAGAGTTCGGATGTCTGAGCTTCTGGCTCCGTTCTCTCAGGTCGCCGAGACCCATCCCTGCGCCCAATTTCCCCAATCAAAATCCAGCGAATTCCTAGCGACACCGTCCAAGGACAACTACCCAATCGCAGACCCTCACCTGAAGTGGCATGTCGCCCAAGAATCCGTCAATCAGGGAGCAGCCGTCATCCTGCTGCCTTATGCGCGCGCCCGCGACATCGGTATCGCTGACCAGCACATGATCTGGCTCCACGGCCATGCCAAGGCTGTGGACAAGCCTGTGACCGAACGCCCAGACTTGTCCCAATCGAGAGCGATCGAATTGGTTCTGGATCAGGCGTTGACCACGTCCAACACCACTGCCGATCAAATCAAATATTTTGATATCTACAGCTGCTTTCCCGTCGTCGTCGAACTCGCCGCAGAAGCACTCGGCCTCGATTGGCGCAAAACCGTCTTAACGGTGACTGGCGGACTGCCGTTTTTTGGCGGTGCCGGAAACAACTATTCGATGCACGCGATCGCCACGATGGTGGAAAGACTAAGGGACGAACCTCATCCCGAGCTTGGCTTGGTCCTCGCCAACGGGGGGTTCATCAGCAAAGAAGCCGCAGGCGTCTATTCCAATTCGCCGCAAACGGATTGGGCACCAACCGATAGCACAGCGCTGCAACAGACGATCGACGACGAACCGGGCGTACCCGTCTTGGCAAAAAGCTGCGAGGCTGAAATCGAGTCCTACACCGTGACACACGGACGTTTTGCACCATCTCGCGGGTACATCATCGCAAAGGTCGACGAAGGGCGGGTCCTGGCGCGCTGCCAGACCAACCACCGCGCCACGCTCAACGCGCTGAGCGCCACACCCGACGCGATCGGCGAAACCATCAGGGTAACGCATAGAAACGGAGCAAACTTCTTGTTGCCGTCTGACAGTTTGGGATCCCTTGGCGAGGGCCACCCGGTCAAGCGAACGTTCGAACATGTGAACCTGTCAGTGGACGGCCATATATTGGAAGTTTCCCTCAATCGGCCTGCCTCGATGAATTCTCTGCACAGTGCAGCCCACCACGAGCTAGCCGAAATTTGGGACGAGTTCGAAAACAGTGATGACCTTTGGGTCGCGATCATCACCGGCGAAGGCGACAAAGCTTTTTGCAGCGGCAATGATCTGAAAGTCACCGCGAAAGGCGGCGACATGTCTGTGCCTCGGTCGGGCTTTGGCGGCCTTTGCAATCGGTTTGATCGCACCAAGCCAATCATCGCCGCGGTCAATGGCGTGGCTATGGGGGGCGGTCTCGAAATTGTGCTCGCGTGCGATCTGGCCGTCGCAGATCCAGCGGCGCGCTTCGCCCTGCCCGAAGTGAAAGTCGGCTTGTTTGCGGCTGCTGGCGGTGTTCAACGACTAACGCGTCAAATCGGCCGCAAAGCCGCGATGAAACTGATCCTCACAGGTCGTCATGTGAATGCTGAAGAAGCAGCACAGCTTGGCATCATCAACGATCTTTCAGAGCCCGGCGGCGCTATGGAAGCGGCCCGGGCCCTGGCCAAACAGATCGAAGCTGTATCTCCGTCAGCGGTGCGCGCCTCAAAACAAGCCCTCAACGTCCTCGAGCAAAACGAAGCTTTGGAACCTGGGCTTAGCCAGAACAGCGCCATTCTCCGAACGCTGATGAGAACGCGTGACTTCAAAGAGGGTGTTACAGCGTTTGCGGAGAAACGCGACCCTAAGTGGACCAACTCATAAACTCAACCGCACGAAAGAAGGCCTTACGATGACGATCGAATCAAATAGTCCAATGCTAAAGGACATCACCGTCATTGACCTCTCGAGCGTCGTGTTTGGGCCCTACTGCACGCAAATACTCGCAGACCTCGGCGCCGACGTGACAAAGGTCGAAGCGCCCCATGGGGATGCGTTCCGATACTCCAGCAAGTGGGTCAAAGAAGTCGGTATGAGCGCTGGTCACATGACGCTCAATCGCGGCAAGAAATCCGTCGTTCTAGATCTCAAGACGGATGATGATCTCAAGGTGATGCGTAAGCTCCTTCAGGATGCGGATGTGTTCGTTCACAATGTGAGGCATAAGGGTATCGCAAGGCTGGGACTCGATTATGAGACGGTGAAAGAGATCAATCCTGGCATCATCTATGTGCATTGCGTGGGATTTGGGTCTTCTGGCCCGTATGCCGATTATCAAGCTTATGACGATGTCATCCAAGCGATGACGGGTACCGCCACGCTTCTTTCAAGAGCAGATGGAGATGAGCGGCCGCGGTATCTTCCTTCACTGATTGCAGACAAATCCGCAGGGCTCCATGCGGCTTATGCCACCATGGCGGCGATCATTCACAAGCTGCGAACGGGCGAAGGCCAATTTGTGGAGGTGCCCATGTTCGAGGCCTTTGCCCACTTTATGCTCAAGGAGCATTTGAGCGGCAAAACGTTTGAACCTCCCGTAGGGCCCATTTGTTACGCGCGTCAGGTTGACCCCGATCGCCAGCCCTTTCCCACGGCGAATGGCCATGTCAGTATTGTCCCGTATACCGATGAAGCATGGGGGACGCTTTATGAGGCGATTGGCGGCGGGGATTTCATGGAAGATGAGAGGTTTTCCACGCGTAAGGGGCGAACTCGTCATCTTGCAGAGCTTTATCAGGGGATCGCTCAGTACACCAAACTCAAAACCACCGAAGAGTTGGTTCAATTGCTGAATTCCAAGAATATTCCCTGCTTTCCTGTTGTCGATATCGATCAGATTTTGGACGATCCCCATTTGTCTGAGGTGGGTTTTTTCACAAAACGTGAGCACCCCACCGAGGGCACGTTTTACGAGATGCGCGAGCCGTCGACCTTTAGTGAATGGCAAGGTGATTTGCCCTCGCCCGCCCCGACAATTGGTCAACATACCGACGAAGTTAAGGCGGACGTAGCGGACCGATAACACAGCTGACCTAAAGTCCGCGGCGGAAAGACATAGCCGTAAGGGGGCCGTCTGTTCTTCCAAACCGACGCGGGTGCTTCCTCAAATCCAGGAACGCCGCATAAAGCCGGCCTCCCCCTCCAACAGCGAAGCGGTAGGCCATCAAAGAGAGTGGATGGTGGAGAGGGCTGGATTCGAACCAGCGTACGCATACGCGGGCAGATTTACAGTCTGCTGCCTTTAACCACTCGGCCACCTCTCCAAAGGCCGCCCAAGAGCGAAAGCGCCGGATAGAACAAAGATCGCGACGCCGCAACAGCTTCCTCTTCCCTTTCCACCAAGCTTTCGGCAGGAGGCGCCATCTATGCCCCCGCGCCCCAAATCCCCTCGCCGTGACGACCGCCAGAGCCCCGAGAATGTATGGCTTTACGGACGGCATGCCGTTCTAGCGGCGCTGCGGAACGCAGAGCGAAACCTCGTCTCCCTCGCATTGACCGAGAACGCGGCCGTCTGGCTCAGCGAACAGGCAAAAGTGCCTGGGATCGCTGAGGTGATCAAACCGCAAGCGATCGATAAACTCTTACCTGCCGGCGCGGTGCATCAAGGGATGGCCGCGCGCATGTCTGACCTTCCCCGCCGGCGGCTCAAGGACGTCTGTTCAGCCGCACGGCACAATCCGGTGGTGATCCTCGATCAGGTGACCGATACCCAGAACATTGGGGCGATCATTCGTGTCGCCGCAGGGTTTTCAGCGCAGGCCGTGATCGTTCAAGAACGGCGCACCCCGCCTCTTGCTGGGGCTCTTGCCAAGGCCGCTGCTGGCACGCTTGAAACCCTTCCCGTTGTCCACGCCGTCAATATCAGCCGCGCGATCGAAGCCCTACAAGAGATGGGGTTCGCCGTCGCTGGATTAGCGGGCGAAGGCGCTGTTCCTCTCCCTCAGTATAAAGAAGAGCGCCCACTTGCGCTGGTTTTGGGGGCAGAGGGAAAGGGCCTGCGCGAGGGTGTGCGAGGCCATTGTGACGCGTTGGTATCCATTCCGCTTGCGGATGAGGTGGAAAGCCTCAATGTGGCAACAGCCGCGGCAGTGGCACTTTACGCGGTGACCGCTTAGCTACCGGTGTAGACCGCGGAGAGATCACCGGCCATCAGGCGGGCAAAATGGGACAACTCATCTGCCTTCAGAACACCGTCAAAATCATGGTCGGCGGCGAGAAACTCTTCAATGAAAAGATCGGCAAAGGCTGCCCGGTTGAGGCCTGGAGTATCCACTGCGCGAGCCGCGTGTTCGTGGCGGGCAATGTTGGTAAGCGTTTGGCGCTCGCCGAGCTCCAGTGAACTGGGGACTTCTCGCGGAACCACGATATGCACGGTTTCATCAGCGTCGATCGGCACGCGTCGGCTCAGCCGGGCGAGCTGGGCTGAAACCAGCCGTTCGGCGGTGAACTCCTCAGCGTCGAGCCATCCATCCTGGTCCTGGTCGACACGGTCAAACACCGTTTCGGCGTGCGCCACCAATTGTTGTTCCGTGAGCACTGTCGCTTCAGCCCCAAACGGGTCATCAGCACCGAAAGCCGCGCCGGTGAAACCAATCATTCCGGCAAGCATGCGAGCAGCAAAACGGTAAAGCGAGGGCATGGCACGATCCTTTTGCCATGCCCCTGCAAGAGCTATGCTAGTGCGCGTTAACCGACGATCTCGTCGTCCGTGAAGAAGAACTTGATCTCTTCAGCGGCAGTCTCTGGAGCATCCGACCCATGGACGGAGTTGGCCTCGATGCTTTCGGCAAACTCAGCGCGGATGGTACCAGGCGCGGCTTCTGCGGGGTTGGTCGCGCCCATCACTTCACGGTTTTTGGCGATCGCGCCTTCACCTTCTAGAACCTGCACGACCACCGGACCGGAGGTCATGAAGCGCACGAGGTCATCATAAAACGGACGCTCCTTATGAACCGCATAGAAGTCGCCAGCTTGGGCTTGGGACAGTTTGATGCGCCGCTGAGCGACGATACGAAGTCCTGCATCTTCAAATTTGGCAATGATTTTGCCAGTCAGGTTGCGGGCGGTGGCGTCGGGTTTGATGATCGAAAGCGTGCGCTCGGTGGCCATGGTTTCTAAAGTCCTCAATTAGCAGAAACGAGATTTTCCGCGGCGGTTACACAGACCCGGACGCAGCGGCAACAGAAGATGCGGTCGATGTTTATGCTGTGATGGTCTGCTGAACCCACTGCGCATAGACCGTCATGGTCTGGTACAAACATTGGCGCGTCGTCTGACTGGACCAGCTCTCCTCGTTTGTCCAACGGTCGCAGCGGCATCGAGGCCCAAAACCAAATTGATTTCATCATCCATGGACGCCTAAACGGCGTGTTCCGGAGATCGGGTTTTGCAAACGAAGAGGCGCCGTTAGGGTCCGAATAGCAGCGAACAATCGCGATACCCCGGTTTGACCAATCAGGTGCGGTCAGCAATCCAACGCTCAGCACCATAGAGGACGCAACATGACCCAGGACGAACGTTGGCAAGGCATCGCGATCTATGCGCTCTATCTGATTGCGCTCTTCACCGGGGTGCCCTTTTTTATCGGTGTGATCCTTGCCTATGTGTTCAGGTCGAGCGGATCACCTGCGATTCAGACCCATTACGAACACCAAATCGGTCTCTTCTGGCGGTTCTTTTTAGGCAACATCGTCAATTGCGCGATTGTGGCCGTTGGGTTGGCGACCATGATCTTGTTGATCGGCTTTCCTTTGCTGCTCTTGGCCGCGGCTGTCTTTATCTGGCTGTGGGTGATGATGCTGACCCGTTGTATTCGGGGCATCGGGCGGTTGAACGCAGGGGAAGCCTACCCGATTCCAGCCGGATTCAGTCTCTAAACGGACTTTTTAGTCGACCAGCCGACGGTTTTTGAGTTTCTCGTAACGACCAAGGGCCTCGTGCAACCAGCCCGCATGTGTGTGCACGCGGTGAAGCGAGACATCGTCAGAAAAATCCACGCGGTCACGCTCATCCTCGCGATACTCAGCCGCGCGCAAGAATTCACTGGAAGGCTGCGCGTCATAGGCTTCGTTCAGCAAGGCGCGACGCTGTTCCATCAAGCAATTGCCGTTAGTGGCCGCCTGGGTTGCTTGCAGGTGAACCAAATAGGTGACCGCCGCGGGCATCATCAAAAAAGCAAAAAACGGTGCTGCTGCTACAAATGCGTTTTCCGACAGTTGACCGCCACTTCCCAGCAAGGCCGCGACGATCGTGCCAAGCACCGCAAACATCAGTGCACTTGACCGGTTACCCCGATGATCGGCCACGTCGGGCAAGTCGACCCGATCGATCTTAATATTAAACAGTGTACGGCACCTTTTAATCGTGCGGCGGATATTGTATTCCGCCATAAAGGTGAGATTGCTTTGGATCAGACCGGATGCGCCCTTTGATGGCTCTTCATTGACCGCGCGCTCTGCCACGACACCGCCGAGCTCCACGATGGTCTTTTCGATGACGTGCACGTTGTAATCCCGTGTATCACGAAGCCTGATCTGCCCTTTTTTGTCGTGGTCATAGTTCCACCACCAGTAAATTCGACGGATAACCCAACCGGAAGCCATCATTGTAACCGCGATAACGCCAGAAAGGCCGCTCATCACCAGCGCCTTCGAGAGCACGTTGTCCGCCGTGATCGTCGGTTCCGTCAATGACACCATGAACGCTGACATGTCGGCGCCGGCCGATGAGTTCCATCCGCCATAAACCACAAACCATGCCACCATTAGGGTCAACACGCCGCCAGAAATCGATAGCCACACGGGGATCGTCGTGAACAGATTAACGAAGATCCGGCGCTCAACGGTGAGAAGCCCCTCACCCTGATCTTCGAAAGAAAAGTTGCGGTCTTTGATCTCATCGCGAGCATCGTGGATCAGGTCCTGGAAATACCGCGAATCGTAATTGTCCCAGGTCGCCTGGGCGATGTACTCATAGAGTTCTGCGACGGCATTTTGGATGGGCTCACGCTCGACATGGGCGCCTTCGTCAAAGTCGCCGTCGGTTTCGTCAAAAAATTCGTCGTCGATGTTGTCCATGACCCACCTGACCCCGGCCGCGCTCGGCACCATGATGGGCCACCGACGCGCCTTCAAAAGACACCTTTTAAGAAGGTAAACGACCCGTCAAGGATCACCAAGCGCTTGTTCGAAAAAGTGCTTTGCCTTTGTTTTTTCTCTATTTTAAATCCTAGCGCTGGCGCAGAATTTGATCTTCTGGATCAATCACCACCTTCGCGCCGGGTTCCAGCGCGAGCCGGCCCTCGCCGCCATCCATGGAAACGATGACCAATTCTCCGTTGCGCGCGACCGGGACGGGCAGATCGAATTCGTAAGACCCGGTGTTTTGCCAGGAGAGCTTCAGCCGACCCTCGCCTCGCTCCACCACCAACGACGGGAGTTCGGCGCGGTAGAGATAGGCGCCAACAATCCCAGAAAGATCGCGGCCCGCCTCCTCTGAGAGAATCGCGATGAAATCACCCGTCGAGCGATAGATCGGCCACGGACCAAAACCGTTCCAAGGCTCTGCTGTGCCATAAACGAGCCGTTTCGTTGCTCGCCAAAAGACATCATCACCCACCAACCAACGAAGTGTGTGGAGTGTCCACGCTCCTTTATAGTAGACATCAGAGTTACTGATCGCCGCATCGATATGTGGCGCACCTGGCACGACCACAGGGTCTTGGTTTTCAATCAACTGATAGGTTTCTTCCATGTGCTGATGAAAAGCTGATACGCCTCGTGTTTCCTTCGTATAGAGCGGCTGCATGTAAAGCGCGTACCCTTCATGAAGCCAGATATCTTCAGGGCGCGCATGGGTCATGGCGTTACCAAACCACTCATGAGATAGCTCATGATGCAAGAGCCAATCAAATCCGTAGACGTTCGGTTCATACCCTTGGCCATACGCATTGATGGTTTGGTGTTCCATGCCGAGGTGCGGGGTTTCAACAAAGCCGACCTTTTCCTCCCGCCATGGATAGGGGCCCACCAGATCCTCGAAAAACTGAAGATGCGGCTTTGCATCGCTTTCGATCAACAATTGCGCGTTCTCGGCGTTTTCGGGAAGCGCATAAAATTCAATGGGAAGCGACGTCCCATCCCGGCTCTGAAAGCGATCCTTGATCACCGCGAAAGGACCAACATTAAGCGCCACCGCGTAGCCCGTATGCGGAGAAGGCGAACGCCAATGATAGGTCGTTGTCCCCTCCCCAGCTATTGTCTCGACCAAGACGCCGTTCATCGCCACCACAAGCGGCTCGGGAACCGTGACGATCAAGTCGATCCCTTGATCCGGTTTATCACCATAATAATCCTTGCACGGCCACCAAAGATCACAGCCGCGGCCCTGCACCGCTGTCGCAATCCACGGCGCACCGCTGTCCGTCCGGGCCCAGACAAAACCTCCATCCCAAGGCGGGTTTTCCGCAACGTAGGGAACACCGCCATAAGCGAGGGTCACGGTTGTCACCTCACCCTTTTTCAGAGATCGGCCCAAAGCCAGCCTTACCTTGTCCTCGTCGCGCTCTGCTTTGATATCCCGTGCCTGGTGCAAAGCCGCACCAAGATCAAAGCGGGGGTCCAAATCAAGCTCGACGGTATCAAGTGCTGCGAGCGCTTTGAAACGGATCGAGATCGACCCGTCAATGCGCTCTAACACTGGGTCAACGGCAAGCTCGAGCTCGTAATGCAAGACGTCATAAGCGTCTTGCAAGTTCGTCCGTTCGCCGCCGGACTGGCGCGTCTCGGGATGAAGAGCCTGTTGCTCGTCATCGATGCTGGCACAAGCTGCGAGTGCCCAAAGAACGAACACATGCCAAAGCTTCATCGTGGTGACACCCCTCATCGCTCGGCATGAGCCAAACCTGTCTTTTGAAAGGCCGTCAACAGCTCGAAGCGCGCTCGTTACCGACGAAAGCTATACACAGTAACGGTTCCTTGATGGAATTGGTCCAGACAAACGGCTCCTTTCGGAGACCACCATGCGCCGTCTCATCTATATCAGCACTGCCTGCCGCCAACCTGACCAAGCTCTCCTCGACAAGATTCTTGTCGGCTCCCGCGCGGTCAACACCACGATCGGTGTCACCGGCATGCTGATCGCCCATAGCCACAAATTCCTGCAAGTGTTGGAAGGCGATCAAGCATCGATCGATCAAGTGATGAAGCGCGTGCGTTCATCGCAAAAGCATAGCGGCATCATCACCCTGGTGGATATCGAGACGAACACGCGTCTCTTCCCGGACTGGTCGATGGGCTATGAACGCTTGGCCAAGGACGAAGACATCAAAGGCTTCACCACCATCACCAACGCCGCGCTCCGTTTCCGCGAGTCCGGGGCGCCTGAGATGGAAACACTGCTTGATGCCTTTTTTGAACGCTGGGCTGATCTTCCCCGCTCAGTCATCGCTGAGCAGCAACGCGAAGCTTAGGCGTAACGCCATAGGCCGTCCATGAGGGGACTGCTCGCGCGTTGTCCCTCGGATGATCGTCTTGCGTTTCATGCTGGCCAAAGCACCTCAGGGTTTTTCATCGTTTTGATCTCAAGCACGTTGTTGTTAGGATCACTGATGAAAAAGGTTTCCTGTTCATACTTATCGTCTTTGAACCGACGATAGGGTGGGTCGATATAGTCGAGGCCAGCCGCGGCGATCCGATCTTTAAGGGCATCAAAATCCTCTTGGGTCAGATGAACCCCAAAATGCGGCACCAACACATCACCCATATCGACATCGTGGCGGACGTTCGGCAGTTTTTCGGCGCTTTGGTGCAAGGTCAGCTCATTGCCCCAGAAATTGACGTCTTGCCAGCGGCCCTCTTCGCTGTTCCCGAGCGAACAACCAAAAACGTCGACATAGAATTGGACGGTTTTGGCAAGATCACCAGCCGGGATCGCCAAGTGAACAATCGCTGACATGCGCTGCCTCCCTCACATGTTCGTGAAACGCTAAGGGAGTCGGTCAAGAGCGGCAAGGATCTCTGCCGTCTTGGTGAAGAATAGCACGACCTGTCGAGCTTTACCCATCAAGGCGAATACAAGATCATCCTTACCCGGTCGAGGCGCAGTTTTCTATCGCCTCCTACCGCTTTGCGAAGCATCAGAACCATCGGCATACGGGCGGAAACGAAAAAGGTGCATTGAACGCGACGTTCAACGCACCTTTTTGATGAAAACTTGTGTCGTTGACTTATGCGGCCTTGCGGCGGCGGCTGGTCAAGCCAAAGCCAGCGAGACCCGACAGCAAAAGAACAGCAGCACCTGGCACGGGCATCTCGCTCACGGTGATCGAGCCAATGGCAAAGCCCGATGGAACCGCATCGTCGGTGGGAATGATCTCAAAGACTTTACCAGTCAGACCGCCAAGATCGATATTGTCACCGCTTGTCGTCGAGCCGGTGTCATTGAACGTGTAAGTCATGGTTCCATCGACAATGATGTCAAACGAGCCGCAAGGACCTTCTTTGCTGTTCGGCTTCGAACATGGATTGTCATTACCAGCGTTGAGATCAATATTGAGGAAATGAACGGTCTTGCTGAACTCAAAGATCAGGGATTCGTGCGAGGATTTCTGAATCTGATCATCACGGCCTGACTTATCGAACGGTGAGATGACGGCGAGGCCGGAATCCGCGGGTTGCAAATCCTGAAGAAGCGACGTGACAACGGTATCGGGCAGCAATGGATTAGGCCGGTAGTACCCGGTGGCCGTGACCGACAGTCCCGAGACGGCATCGACATAGGTGAGGCCTGCCGCTTCGTCCGTCACGCAGAGATCGCCGCCGCTGACGCTAATGCCGTTGCATTTCTTACCCACTGCGCTGCCGAGATCATAATTGCCCGTGGGCAGATCAGCTTTTGGGTTTTGGAAGGTGTAGGTCACCTCCGCTGCATTGGCGGCGCCAGCCAGAGCAGTGGCGGCCAAGCACGCAACTGCGCCAACGAGATACTTTTTCATGGATGTTCCCCCTCGGAACCAGAAGCTTTTATAACGTGATGATATATCATTCATATCACTTAAAAGCAAAGGTTTTTCTTAAGGATTTGGGGACTTTACCGTTGGCGACCGAGAACCCGGTGCGCACGAACCACCGCGCACTATTGTTCAGCACAGACCTGACCGCACAACACCAAAACCGTGCCCGATAGCGGTGCGCCTCTTGTCTGCATCACAACCGAGAGGAGAAGGTTGATGAATGGTAAATTATCGGGTTATACTTAATAAAATGTATAATTGTTTTGAAAGATCAACAATATGAACCGATTTCATATGACGGTATTGCTGGTTGTGTCGCTGGTGATCATTCCCCATGCGGCGTCGGCACAGGGCAATCTCCTCAACACCTCGGGTGTGGCTGAGGTGCATTCGATGTCGTGCCAAGCCATCGATACTGCGATCAATCAAATTGATCATCAGGGAAATCGCGTCGCGCGGTTTGGGCGCTTGGCAAAGGCCGTTCGGAACATAAGCGGCGACCCCTATCAGGTGTCTGACACCGAACGGGCCATTGGATCGGCGTATGGTAGGATGTATACTGAGCGCCAACGGCTGTACGTCATGGCTGCGGAAGCACGCTGCGGCGCAGGCCTCAGCTTCCAGGAACTGCTTGCCTATGCCGATATTGACAGCGGGATGTCGTGTTCTGACATTTTCGCTCGCCAACAGAAGATCGCCGACTATCAATCGGACATCCGTGAGCTTGATGTTGCTCTTCAAGACTTAGGAATGACCAATGTCGGGACGTCATCAGCAAATCAACAGCTTGCTGACCTACAATCCAATGTTGATAACGCTGCGCGTCGCAGCGGCTGTTCAGGTGCCAGCACGGTTCCGCCCGGCGGGATTGTCGGAAAGATCGGAAACTGAGCTGCTCGAAGCCAATTGTTGAGCACGTCGCGAGATTGCGACCGATGACGCTAAGAGTGCATTGGACGTAGCTCGCACCGCCAACAATCGTATCGACCGACCTGCGGACGTCATTGTTGCGCCTTAACGACCCATCTTCCAGCATCTCTTTGTCTACTGATTTTCAGTTACCGGAACATGCTACGTTTTCTTGTCCTCGATATGGTCTTCGCACCATTTGGCGTGGCCGTTGTCTTCAAGAGCGGGGAGCCGGGTGGCGATGCCCACGAGAAACCCACCATCGTGGCTGATGATGTCGTGATCCGTTGCCGGCGGTACGACGCCTGCTGAGCCAGATCCGTAGGGGCTGAGAACAACTGACCGGTTCTGTCTCTCAACACTCGCCCGCCGGCGTGCCAATGGGGCGGCTTTCTAGAATGGGGACAAGCTCCGCCGTGGGCGTTTGCCGCGGCGCAGAGCGTGACGCCAGTTCGTCAACACGAAAGGGTAAGCGCAGTCGAGAGATGGATCCCGCGGTCCCCGCCGAGGCAAACGCTCTCACGAGCGCCCCCTTCCCCGTCATCCCGGACGCCGCAGGTGATCCGGGGTTCATAGCCGGTTAGAAACAACCATTACTTACGAGACGTTGAGCGTCTGCCCTCGTCTCCCGGATAAGCGCTCCCGCGCTTTCCGGGATGACGGGTGGTAGGCTCAAGACTCTGCACCCGCAGAATAGCGTAGCTGGAACATGTCACTGAACAATTCTTCTGCGTACATATTCCAAATTTCACGAGTGTCTTCAGATAAAGAGTATGAAGTTCCGCACACCACTAAATAGAGGCACTCCACAACCGATATAGTTATGTTGTATAACCTGTCGATGTGTTGAGATTCGAGCGACGCTGGAGCTGGTAGCCGTGAACCATCAACGATTAGGTTGTGCGCCAACCTTCGATTTCTCATATTTCTGAGCTCTTTAACCCTCTTACTTTTAGTGAAATTCTCTACCTGGCGAACAATTCGCTCAGTTGCCTGTTTCTTTGAGAAGAAACCTTCTAGTGCATGGCGCCTATCCAACTTACAGTATAGTGAGCGTTTCCAAGACTCTATGTTCGCATATCGACCAGAATCGAGCATCTCAGGAGTTGTCTTTCGCCAGGGAGCCTCCGATTTGTATGCATCAACGGCAATGAGAAACTTGGTTTTCTTTGGAGAGATTAGCTGGCAGACACCACGGATTGTCTGCCGGTCCGGCTTAGGCGGTTGCCAAAG
>JBCBUC010000028.1:0-51573 GCA_039818345.1 Pseudomonadota bacterium
ATGCAAAACACAGACGATTTTATGACTGGCAGCTTCAACGCCTTTGTTGATCTGTCGAGCGCGGCCCGCCGGGGTTTGATGCAGCACAGTGAAGCCCGCGAATTCAGCGAGTTTCACCGTATCATCGGTACTCCCCCCATCAACGAGAATGATTTCATCGGGTTGAGGATCAAGGGCGGTGAGACAGCGAATAAGCCGCGGTAATGCCTCGGCTTCATCAAGAGCGGGAATAACGATTGAGATGCCGGTCATGCGGTCAGTTCAGGCCAACGGGCAAGATCTTCAGGGCGATCGACATCGTGTAATTCCTCGAGCACGATGGGTTCGATATCGAGCTGACGCATCTTTTCACGGGTGGTCGCGTAGACGGTCTCTGTCCCCCACTCTATGCCTGTGAAAAGATCATCGGCTGGCTGAGGAAGGCCTAAGAGCCAATAGCCGCCATCGGCGGCTGGACCAATCACGCTCTTGCCTGCAGCCAATGCGTCCGCTGCTTGATGGAGATGATTCGGCGTCAGATCCGGAGCGTCCGTGCCAAGAAAGATGATCGGATAATGCGCAGCAGCTGCTAAAAGGCGCTCGCCCAAGTCGCCTTCGCCCTGGCTTTGAAAGGTCAACTCACCAAGCCAATCAGCAAACTGAATAGCCGAACCACCGGTTCCCCAAAGGGTGAAGGGCAGGGTCGCTTCCCTCACGGTGGCCACGGTGTGTTCAGCCAGCGTACGGTGCATTTCGGCCGCGCCGTCGGGTCCAAGCGCAGGAATAAGTCGCGTCTTCGCCTTCCCCGGTACGGGATAGCGGCACATAATGACGATGTGCGCTACGCTCATGCGACAGATTTTTTCTTACGTGGTTTGATAAAGCCGACATCCATCGCGTAGGTCACTAGACGTTCCCACCACAGATCTTCGGTCAAGGGAGGTTCGGTACCAGCGAATGCCCGAAAACCGCTATCATCAAAGCGCGGGTTCCGCATGAAATAGCGGGCATAAATCTCAGCCCCGCGTTGAAAGAAACGCCTCTCTGATGAGGGAAGAGCCCCTAGATCGAAATCACTTGGATCGACAAAGGATGGATGATGCAAGCCGTCAAACTTTGGTGCTGTTCGCGCGAACGCATCGAGCGGCATGGGCGACGATCCGATCAAATGGTAGGTTTGGCCTCTCGCCTCATCAAACCGTTCGACCATGAGAACAATGCCTTCGCACACATAATCAATGGGAACGATATCGAGGGTCGCGGATGGAAGCGCCGGCATGGTCGTGACCCGGCCTTCCGTCAGCACTTTGATGATCGGATAGATCGTATCAAAGCTTCGTGTACGGCCTTCGGAATGGTCGCCGAGAACGATGCTTGGGCGGGCAATCGCAAAGGGCACGGAGCAGTCGCGGACCAGCCGCTCTGCCTCATTCTTGCTTTTCTCGTAACCGTTGGTGAACCCCTGCCCGGCTTCGAGTTCGCTTTCGAGGATCGCGCCTTCGCGATCACCGCAAACATAGGCGGTGCTGACATGGACCAGACCCGCGTCAGCTGCTTCGGCAAGCTCGATTACATGACGTGTACCGTCGATGTTGACCGCTTGGTGGAGTGCCCAATCGGCGGCAAAATCCGTGATCGCTGCGCAATGAACAATCAAGCCCACCTGGCCTGCGAGGCTTGCCCAAGCGGCCTCATCCAAACCAAACCGGGGTGCTGTGATGTCACCTTTGATCGTCTCGACACCAGCAACCACCGAATGGTCATTGCGGCAGATCTCGGGGTTGCGGTTGACCAGTCCGATGACGTCGTAACCGCGCGCCATCAGCTGACCGGTCAACTCACCGCCTAGAAGGCCAGCGGCGCCGGTGACAAAAACCGTGGGTTTGCTCGTCATTAACAGCAGCCGCTCGACGCGTCCGGGTCTGTCCCGCCATCTTTATAAGGAATTTCGACGCCGCAACCTTCGAAGATTCCGAAGTGCTGTGCAAAGTCGCCATAGAAATCAAAGTGACTCGAAAAACGTGTATCCTTCAGCATCCGCCATGTGTTGCCGCACACAGGGAAGACGCGCCCCGTCTCCATATGGTGGTGGTTGTCGAGGGCGAAAGCCTTGTCCATCCCATCAATGGTGCCGCGGTAACGCACAGCTTGTCCGTAGTCTTCGCATTGAGGCTCAAGCTCATCGAGTTTGAAGAGACGGTAGGTGGCGGAGAAGAACTGGAAGCCATCGACTTTGGCCTGAACTTGGGGATCGCCTATACCCAACGGCCTGTCTGTTACCAAACGCGGATCGCCAAAGCCAGATTCCTTCGCCACACGGTCAAAGTCGCCCCAATAGAGCGCCCCCGACAAGCATTCCCCGTGAAGGACTGGATCTTTCGTCAGTTCTTCGGGAACACGACGATCAACATAAACGTCGGAGAAATAGATCTCGCCGCCTGGCTTCAGGAGCCGATGCGCGCCGCGGAACACGGCGCCTTTGTCTTGGACCAGATTGATCACGCAGTTCGAGACGATGACATCAAAGCTGCCCGGCTCAAGATCCAGTTCTTCGAGTTTTTCGATATTGCCTTCGAGGAACGAGACATTCGCGAACCCGAATTGATCGGCATGCCACTCTTTATATTCATTCGCGATGGCGAGCTGTTCAGGCGTCGCATCGACACCCACAACGCGACCCTCCGCGCCCACCAGCTGTGCCAGGACATAGGCATCTTGCCCTGAACCTGAACCAAGATCGAGAACCGAGAGACCTTTGAGCGCTTCGGGCGCGACAAGACCGCAACCGTAATAACGCGCAGAGACTTCCTCATGGACATTAGCCATGGCAGCACGAATGGTCGGAGGGGGCGCCTCTGTGGTGCAACAAGCGTCGGTGCGCAAGTCAGATGAGCCTTGCAAGACTTGCCCATAATACCGCTGGGCGTTTTCGATATTCATGCGTGAAATCCTTTGTGATCCCTGACTTTGACAGTTTCGTTTTTGGCCGCGCCAAAGTTACCCTCGTCAACTGTCGAGCTTGGTCGTAACCTCATATCACCTGTCGGCGAAAGGTTTTATCGATGGTCCAGTTTCCCGATCCCGCTCAATCGCCGTTCCGCCGCCAAGGTCAAACACTTGCCGTTGGTAAGTTTGACGATCCTGTGCGCACGGCTGATGGTCAACGGCGCGCTTTTGTGCCGCTTTCGAACCTCACCACGCTTTGGTTCAACACCGGCACGTTGTGTAATTTGGCCTGCGCCAGTTGCTATATTGAAAGCTCACCAACCAATGACGCGCTGGTCTATATCACCACGGCTGAGGTCGATGCGTATTTGGATGAAATCGCCCGTGACGGCATCAAGACGGATGTGATCGGTTTTACGGGCGGTGAGCCTTTCATGAACCGCGATATGATGCCGATATTGTGGAGCACGCTTGGGCGAGGGTTTAAAGTCCTGATGCTGACCAACGCGATGCGGCCGATGCGGCGCTTTGAAGAGGATCTGATCGCGCTGCAGGCGGAGCACGGTGAGAACATCGTGATGCGCGTGAGCCTGGATCATTATTCCCAAGATGCACACGAAGGTGAGCGGGGTGACGACACGTGGCACAAGGCGCTTGATGGCGTAAAGTGGCTTGGCGCACATGGTTTTAAAGTGGCGATTGCGGGCCGGCAGTTGGCTGACGAAAGCACCGAAGACGCCAAGCGGGGATATGACCGCCTCATGAAAGCGATCGGTGTACCAATCGATGTGAATGATCCTGAAGCGCTTGTTCTTTTCCCAGAAATGGACGCGACCCTCGATACACCCGAGATCACCGAAGCGTGCTGGACGACCCTCAGCATGCCAAAAGAAACCGTGATGTGCTCAACCAGCCGCATGGTGGTCAAGCGCAAAGGTGAGCCAACACCGCGGGTCGCCGCCTGCACCCTTCTGCCCTATGATTCGCAGTTCGACCTAGGAGAAACCCTGAAACAGGCGAGCCAGGCGGTGAAGCTCAACCATCCGCATTGCTCCCGATTCTGCGTCCTCGGCGGTGCGAGTTGTAGCGGGTAGGGATCAATCTAGAATATGACGAAGACCGATCACTTAGATACCAATCAAGGCTGACCCATGCGACCGAGAACCGTGAACCGCCTGATGGTAACAGTCGGCGCATGCCCTATTCGGTAGATACGCTCAGCTTCCGCTAGATTTGTTGCGGCGCTGTTCGTCGATGATTTTGTGTTTGTCTTGCTCCATAACCTCAGCCAGTCGACTATGCGACTTAAAGGAAGAAAAGCGGTCCCAGTTGCCCGTACTGATTTCATCACGGATAAAAGTTAGTTTGGGACGCCAACCCCAATACGATATCAATGTCACAACTGCGGTGAAGGTCAAAAACTCATAACGTATTGGGCCGTCATAGGTGAGTGCCAAATAGACGCCGAGGGCTGCTGGAATCAAAAGAAGGAAAAAGCCGACAACGTAAATGATCGCGTAAAAATTCCGTATACGCCACATGCCAATCTGAAAGGCCTTCTCGATGTGCTCAACCCGTTTGGGATACCAAAGGATGAGTTGTGACCACCACGCGGCGCGCGCTGGCCATTCGTCCTTGAGAGCTTCACCGCGATTTTCATCGGCTGAGAGACGCTCCACAGCGTTACCGTAAGCGCTCTCGATATTCTTCAGAATACTCTGGAGCCCCGTACCGGCACGGGCACATGTCCGCGCGGCTTTGAACTGAAAATTCCAATATAAGCCAGCATTCACCAGCGCAAATAAAGCCAAGACGACAAACAGAACGCTGACTTCGGTGATCGCTGGTTCTAGATTAATCCAACTCGTCGCGCGCTCTGTGACAAAATACGCGATCAATATCGCCATCAGCTGGATGACACGTTTTGCTATAACGAGTCGTGCAAAATTCCGATTAGCGATGCTGCGCACGAGACCTGCAATGTCTCTTGCCACGGCATCGGCTTGAAATTTCGTGTCAATTTCATCGCGATAGATCGCATAAAACGGGCGGGGCGGCCTGAGCAAACCGCCGCCGAAGTCAGGAAAGAGGTCCAAGTCGTTTTCAAAATAAGCGGAGACATCGCTGCGGTAACGCAGTGTCTCGTCGTAATCCTGAGGCTCTTTGGGAAGCGGGATGTCATCATGCAGCTCATGAAACAGCCCGCCCCTCTTATCGAGCAACGCGTCACGCGCTTTTTCTTGTTTGCGGCGGGCAGCTTTTGCCTCTGTTCGAGTCCGGCGTCTCGTCACGGCTGCGCTTTCTTCGTTTGAAAACTCTTGGCCAGAAGTGTCGGCATTTTGGAACAAAGACACTATATTTTTCATAGGCTTCAGCCCCCTTCTTATGCCAGCCTAACATGTTGTTATGACGGTTCAACAAGGGTCCAACCCAAAGATTAGTAACAATGCGACGGCGCGGTGCTGCTGGAGCCAGACACATCGTCCGGCTGCACCTCATTTACTTATCTGACGCCGGCATGTGTTATCGGACTGACCCTTCTTAGGCAGTGAGGAACCCATGACTGAGTGGTGGCGCGGTGCGGTGCTCTATCAAATCTGGCCACGGAGTTTTGCCGATTCAGATGGCAATGGAATCGGGGATTTGCGCGGTGTTGTTAGCCGGCTCGAATATCTGGCGAATCTCGGCGTCGAAGGGATTTGGCTGTCGCCGTTCTTCACCTCGCCGATGGCGGACTACGGTTATGATGTGGCTGATTATTGTGATGTTGATCCCACGTTTGGTACGCTCGCTGATTTTGATGAGCTGCTTGCCGAGGCCCATACGCGCAACCTCAAAATCATCATCGACCAAGTCTACTCGCACAGCTCCGATCAGCATGCGTGGTTTCAAGAAAGCCGACAGGATAAAACCAACCGGAAAGCAGATTGGTATGTCTGGGCCGACGCGAAAGAGGATGGCTCACCGCCGAACAATTGGCTTTCCGTCTTTGGCGGATCCGCCTGGACCTGGGATACTAGGCGGCGGCAGTACTACCTCCACAACTTCTTGGCGGAGCAGCCGGATCTCAATTTTCATAACCCCGACGTTCAGGATGCCATGCTGAATGTGGCGCGGTTCTGGCTCGATCGCGGTGTTGACGGGTTCCGGCTGGATGTCGCCAATTATTTTTTTCATGATGCTGAGCTCCGTGACAACCCGGCTGTGGGAAGCGTGGGTCACGCTCGGCCCTCCCAATTTCAAGAGCATCTCTATGAGCGCTCGCGGCCCGAGACCTTGGGCTTCATCAAGCGTCTGCGGGCCCTCCTAAACGATTATGAGGGCAGGATGGCGGTTGCTGAAATCGACAGCACACAGCCAACCAAGCGTAGCATTGCGTATACAGAGAATAAAGTGCTCCTCCACACTGCTTATAATTTCCAATTTTTACGGGCTGATCAGCTGACCGCGTCACTGATCCGCGACACGGTGGAGGAATGGGAGGCGACAGACGCGTGGCCGTCGTGGTCCTTTTCCAACCATGATGTGCGCCGTGCCGTGACGCGCTGGGGCGGACAGGACGGCGGAGCCGCGCTGGCGCGACAACTTCTCACCCTTCTCTGTTGCCTCCGCGGAACGGTGTTCCTCTATCAAGGAGATGAGCTTGGTCTTCCGCAGGCGGATCTTCGGTTTGAAGATCTGCGTGATCCTGAGGCCATTCGGTTTTGGCCTGAGGATCTGGGCCGGGATGGTGCGCGCACACCGATGCCGTGGACAGCGACAGAACATCATGCGGGCTTCACAGCGGGCACGCCTTGGATGAATGTTGACGAAAAGCATAAGGCACTTGCTGCTGATTTGCAGGAAAAGGATGAAACGTCGGCGCTCTATCACGCGCGCGCGATCATCGCCTTTCGTCGCCAATGCCAAGCACTGCGCCGAGGCACGATTGCTTTTGATGACCGCGGCGCATCTCTTCTCGTCTTTACCAGGATCATTGGTGATGAGGAGGTGTGGTGTGCGTTCAATCTCTCCAACGAAACCGTCACGGTCGACACGCCCTTTGCGCTCAAGGCCTGCCCAGGGACGACCAACGCTGCTCTATCAAAAGCGCAGGTGATCCTGGCACCACGCGGCGGGTTTGTGGGGATGAGGAAACCGTCATGATCACAAATGAGGCGGGTCGGGAAACCGTTCACCTTGACCAAAGAAAGCCGATAGGGTTGGCCTTCATCAGCGATCACGAGCGATCAGTAAAAAGACGATTGAACAGGTATGCACGCGGCGCCTAGGGCGTCAAGAGATCGCCTTTGCGGCTCTCGAGGACCTCCCGGCCGGCGATCTTGCCGATCACCTTACCCTCCCACGCCCAGGTTTGATCGTGGCGAGCGAAGAGAAGACCATCGGTTTCCGCCGCCACCTTGGCCACGTTGCCGCCCAGCGGGGGCACGATCTCAGCGATGATCTCGCCTTTTCTGACGCTGTCGCCGAGGGCTAAGCGGTAGACGATCAGGCCTTCAATCGGTGCACGGAGCTGCTGCATCGCGCGGATGGGATAAGCCTCGCACAGAAGCCGAGGCAGCGATCCAGCTTCGCCCTCCAGCACCCCGCGGCGGATCAAAAACCGCATCAGGGCACGAACATCGCGGTCACTGTCCCTGTGCGTGACATGATTGTTCGACCGGAGCTCTAGGGTGGCGGAAAGCGTCCCCATCGGGATCGGCTTTTCTGGAAACGCTCGTTGCAGCCGCGGCCAGGCAAAACCAAAGGCTTCATCAAACGGGTCACCGCCGGACTCGTCGGTCAAAAGGACCGCACGCGCATCGATCTCGGCGGCGAGATCACTGGCGTCGGGCCAATTGGCTTCACCGACATAGAGGTGGATCATCGCCTCATTGTCCGCATGCACATCAAGAACGATGTCGGCGTCGCATGCCTCATAGGTCAGCGTCTTTTGCATAACGCCAAACGCATCATCCGGCTCCAGCTTGGCGACGGCTTTGCGCATCGCTTTTCGGATGATCTTGAGGTTCTCAGCCTCATCCTCGCCCAGCTTCTCGGCGATCTTGTCTTTCACCAGGGCGCAGAGATCTGGATAGCCGCGGTTGAAATTTCTATTCGTCGCGCGCTCCACTCGGCCAATGAGATAGCCGCCCTCGATTTGGCTCAGCCCAATTGGATTGGCGATCGGTACCAGGACGACCTCGCCTTTGATCGCTCCGCTTTGGCTGCGTGTTTCCAGCTCCTCGGCCATTTTTCGTAACACCAGCATGCCGGGAAGCTCATCGGCATGGAGCGCGGTCTGGATATAAACCTTGGGGCGAGCGCCCTCCTCGCCAAAACGCCAGATTTCGATCGGCGGATAGTCCTTGCCATGGCTATCAGGAAGCGCCACGCGCTCTTTTCGAGACAGCGCCACCCCCGGATCGATCGTCGCAGTTTCACTCATCGCCTACATCTCCTGGTGGTGGTCCTTGCGCGGTGTTCGTTGCGCTGCGATAGGCCCGTTAAAAAATGACATAAAGTTGATTGACGAACGGAAATCCATTGCGGAGCATTTTCGTGCGTCAAACAGGCATGAATTGAGTGGCCTGTTCGAACATTTGTTGCGCCCCACAAAGGCCTTTGGTGAAGAGAGGCTCGCCATGAAGATCATTCGCTCGCGCGTTTATGTAGGACCCAATGTCTATGAGCGAGAGCCCGTCATTCGGCTGCTCATGGACTATCATGGGCTTAAAAGCCTGCGATTTGGCGACTATGGCGATAAGCCGGTCGATACGCTGCTTGAGGTGCTGCCTGGGTTAGAGGGGCGGACGGCAGCGAATGGCGACAACCTGGCGACGTATTTGCGGCGGGGCGACTGCCACGTCGGTGAGGTCGTCGCCTGGGTCGCGCTTGGCCTCCAACGCCAGGCGGGTGCCAACCTCGACATCGCGCGGTTTATTGAAGGCCCTGAGAAGGGCGAGGGCGATGTGCTTTTCAGCTATTTGTCGCGCTCGACCGGCCTCGAGGCGGGTGACCTGGCGCGTTTGATCGTGCTCGAGCTGATCGACCCGATCCGCGACAAGCCTTTCCTCATCGCCGAAGAAATCGCCGATTATGTGTCTTTCGCCAGCCGGCGGGCGCTTGGTCCATCGGGTCAGGCTTTGGTCGAGGCGGCCGACGCGCGGGGCATCCCTTGGATGCGGCTCAATGACGCGAGTTTGATCCAGCTTGGTCAAGGCAAATTCCAAAAGCGCATCGAGGCGGCCCTCACCAGCCAGACTGGATGTATCGCGGTGGATATCGCCAAGGACAAAGAGGTCTCCTTGCAGCTGTTGCGCGATCTTGGCCTTCCTGTGCCTGATCAGTTCTTTGCGCGTGATGAGGCCATGGCGATTCGCGCGGCGGAACAGATCGGCTTTCCTGTGGTGGTCAAACCATCCGACGGCAATCACGGCCGCGGTGTGTCTGTTAATTTGCAGACGGAGGATGACGTAGCGGCGGCATTTCCGATTGCCGCCGGCAATGGCAGCGGCGTTCTTGTTGAAGCGATGATCCCAGGTGACGACCACCGACTCCTGGTGGTCAATGGTGAGCTCGTGGCAGCCGCGCGGCGCCTGCCCGCCCATGTGAAAGGCGACGGCAAATCGACGATCGAAGAGCTGATTGAGATCACCAACCGCGACCCACGGCGAGGCGCCGGGCATGAGAACATGCTGACACGGATCGATTTGGGCGACCGCGAGATCGAGGTGATGCGCGAGAAAGGCTACCGTCCAAATTCTGTCCCAGAGGAAGGCGAAATCGTCTTTTTACGGAAAACGGCGAACCTTTCCACCGGTGGTACAGCGGCTGACGTGACCGACATTATCCATCCCGATAACAAGCGGATGGCGGAGCGGGCGATCAAAGCGGTGGGCCTTGATATCGGCGGGGTTGATTTCCTCACCACAGATATTGCCCAGAGCTATCGCGAAACGGGCGGAGCGATCTGTGAGATCAATGCTGGACCAGGGATTCGCATGCATATCGCGCCGTCTGAAGGCGAAGCGCGGGACGTGGGCGGAGCCATCATGGACATGCTCTTCCCTCCCCAAACGCCAAGCCGCATTCCGATCGCTGCGCTGACCGGGACCAATGGCAAGACGACGACGGCTCGCATGCTGTCGCATGTTCTGAAAATGGCTGGCCTGGTGGTGGGTCAGACGAGCACTGACGCGGTGATGATTGACGGCAATGTCTCGATCAAGGGCGATATGACCGGTCCTGTCTCCGCTGGGATGGTGTTGCGCGATCCTGATGTCGACGCCGCGGTGATTGAGACGGCACGGGGCGGGATCGTCCGTGCAGGTCTTGGTTATCGCTATTGCGATGTCGGTGCCGTCCTGAACGTCAGCTCAGACCATTTGGGCCTCGGCGGGGTGGATACGCTTGATGATCTGGCGCGTGTGAAACGCCTGGTGGTTGAGGTGGCGCGTGACACGGCCGTTCTCAACGCGGACAATATCTACACCCTCAAAATGGCCGCCCACACACAAGCCGAGCACATTTGTTACGTCACGCAGAACCCGCACAACAAAATCGTCAAAGAGCACATCAAAGCGGGTAAACGCGCGGTTGTGCTCGAAGGCGGCGCTAATGGCGAGCAAATCGTGCTCTATGACAAAGAGAGCCAAACGCCGCTGATCTGGACCCACCTCATTCCCGCGACGCTTGAGGGTAAAGCCCGGCACAATGTGGAAAACGCCATGTTCGCCGCCGCGATGGCCTACGCCATGGGTTTGAGCCTTGATCAAATCCGCAGTGGCCTGCGCACCTTCAACAACTCATTCTATCAAAGCCCTGGTCGGATGAACGTCTTTGAAGAGCACGGTTTCCGCGTGATCCTCGACTATGGCCACAACGAAGCGGCGATTTCGTCGATGGTCGATCTCGTTGGCCAGTTGGACACCAAGGGCAAGAAGATCGTCTGCGCGACCTGCCCCGGCGACCGGCGGGATGAAGACATTCGGGCCATCGGCAACGTCATCGCAGGTCAGTTCGACCTTTATCTCTGCCACACCGATGACGATTTGCGCGGCCGAAAAGAAGGCGAGATCCAGGAAATTTTGGCGGCGGAGCTGGAGAAAAACGGCGTGAGCCGCGACCAGATCAAGATCATGTCGAGCGAAGCGGCCTCCGTCGATGAGGGTCTCGCCCGGGCAGAGCCTGATGACCTCGTCTTGATGTTCTGCGCCGGTGTCACCCGGGCGTGGAAACAGATCGTCCACTTTAAACCAGAAGGCGGCACCCCGCAGAAACGTGAAGCGGCGACACAAAAGAATCTCGAAGCAGAAATTGATGTTCCCGACGGTTACACGATAGTTTCGGATGAACGCGGTGTGTGGCTTGCGCCGCGCACTTAAGTCCTAAGGTTCGGATCTCATGCCCGCCACGCGCTCATCGGCTCGGGTGAAACCCCCGGTCGACCGCAAGTTCGCCATCATTGGCGGACGGCTAGAGGATGACAACCGCCGCATCTATCGCGAGATGCGGCGTCTTTGTGGTGGCCGGATTCTGATCCTTCCAACGGCCTCGTCGGAACCCAAAGAGGTGGGCGAAGAAACCCTCGCTGCCTTTGAGATGCACGGCTTCGTCGCAGAAGTCCTCGACGTGACCGATGAGAATGCTCCGCAGACGGCGTATGACCCAGCGTTGATTGCCAAGGTCAAAGAGACGGGAAGTGTCTATTTTACCGGTGGCGACCAATCAAAGATCCTCGCGGCCTTGGCCCCTGGAGGCATAGATACCCCTCTTTTGGCGGCGATCCGGGAAGCACATGCCAATGGCGGCCTGCTTGCGGGATCGAGCGCTGGTGCAGCGATGATGTCGGAGACGATGATCGTTGGCGGCACATCCTTTGAGGCGATGTTCCACGGCTATTCTGACGATCCTGAACAGCCTGGGCTTCTTCTTGGGCATGGACTTGGCTTTTTTCGCCACGGTCTTGTCGACCAACACTTTATCAAGCGCGGCCGTCTTGCGCGCATGGTGGTGGCGCTGGCGAATTCCTCCGAGAAGATCGGTTTGGGGATCGATGAAAACACAGCGCTCATCATCGATGGCACCAACGCCCAGGTCGTGGGCGAGTACGGCGTGCTCCTCGTAGATACACGGCGCGCTAAGCTTAACCCCGACACCAATGCCTATGACGACGTCAAACTGAGTTATGTCGATGATGGCGATATGATCAGCCTGCCGCGCTTCACCGTCACCCCGGCGGAGAACAAGCGCCGGGTGAAGCGCGGTGAGATCGCCTATAGAGCGCCTGCCCGCTCACAGCGTAACGCATTTGGTGCGTATGCGATCTATGATCTTATTGCACGCCTCGTTTTGGGCGATCAATCGACCTATTCGAGCGATACTTTGTCAGTCATGGATCCCAAATCATCAACCATGGCGGTGGCGCGGATTGCCCGCAAAAAAGGGTCGAGCCGATGCTTGATCTCAACGCCAGATGAGGGTCTTCGGATGACGGCGCTCAACATGCGCGTATCGCTGGGGCTCCAGCAGCTTTCCCCTGATGTCATGGATAGCATCGACCAGCGCGGCGTGCGTACCTTTGGCATGGACCTTAACGAGCGTTCACGGATTATTCTTCTCGGCTCTTCGCCACTTTATTATGAGCGACCCCAGCAAGAGGCGGTCGTCGATATGGTTGGTCAGGGTCCGGTCGGCATTTTCGCGGCGGCCTCGGCCGAGGCGCGCCGCACAGCGCGGGAGCATGTGGACTTCTTCAAAGCCCACAATGTCGAAGCGATCGATCTAGGCGTGACCATCGACACCGTGGAATACGCCGCCAAAGACCCGGATATGCTCGATAAAATCGCGAGCATGAACGCCATTTTCCTGTGCGGAGGCAACCAAATCCGGCTGGTTGAAACCCTTTTGCACCGCGGTGAGGAAAGTGCCGTGTTGCGCGCCATAGCGAGCGCTTACGCCCATGGCGCGACGCTGGTGGCTTCAAGCGGCGCGGTCTCCGCGCTTTCTCGTTTGATGATTGCGGGCGGGTCATCCTATGAGGCCTTGCGTTATGGCGTGGCCTCTGATCTTGGTCACCAGGGTCTTGTGATCCAAGAAGGGGTCGGCCTTCTTTCTACGGGCATCACGGATCAAAATATCATTTCAGGTCGCCGGCTTGGCCGGCTTGTCACAGCGTGTGCGGAGGAAGGTGAAGCCTTCGGTATTGGTGTGTGTGACGAGAGCGCGGTGATCGCCACCAAATCAGGCAACGAACTTTTTGCCGCTGGCCGCTACGGTTTTGTTCAGGTCGATACCCGCAACAGCAACATGGAAGCGTTGGGTGATGGATTTGTTGCCCGCGATGTCCGCCTCAGGATGTTTGGCCCAGGCGATCTCTTGAACCTCACCTCGGGCCATATCGACCGGAACAGTGATGAGGGTGAAGCTTCCCAGACATTTGACCGATTAACGGCAGAGATCCTTCGGGAAGGCGTTGATTTGGTGCGTATGGAAGAACTTGGGATGGACCCAAGCGCACGCCATGCCGTGCAGATTCGCTTGCGCCGCGACGATCCGTTGAGCGCGACCTTGGATCTCGAATGCGCCCGGGAAGAGCACGACTAGCGGTCTTTCTGATGGGCCTGCAGCACGCTGATAATCGTTTTGCGTGTGTCCGCAGGATCGATCACCCCGTCAATCTCTAAGAGAGACGCAATATTGAGTGCGTGACCCTCTTTATACATCGAGGCCACCATTTGTTCGAACATTTCGTTTTGCGCTTCGGGCGTTGGCGCGGCTTCGAGTTCACGTTTGAAGCCGAGACGAACGCTTCCCTCTAGCCCCATGGGACCGAACTCCCCGGTCGGCCAGGAAAAATTGGCAACGGGTTTGATGAACGTTCCGCCCGCCATGGCCTGTGCGCCGATTCCGTAACCTTTTCGAGTACAGATGAAAATAAGAGGCGTCGTGAGCTCAGCCCCGGCGCGGATGAAGCCGCACGCCTCTTTCACGCCGCCGTCTTCTTCACTTGCCGGTCCCACCATAAAGCCAGGGGTATCACAGAGCGACAGCACCGGGAGCTTGAACCGTTCACAGAAGGTGAGAAACTCTGCGCCTTTTTTCGAGGCGGCCGCATCGACAGCACCGCCGAGATGCCCAGGGTTGTTTGCCATGACCCCCATCGGGTGGCCCTCAATGCGGATCAAGCCTGTGATCATCCCCAGCGCGAATTGCGGCCGCAGCTCCAAAAAACCATCCGTGTCAGCGAGATCAGATATCAGCGCCCGCATATCGTAAACACGCTTGCGATCCTCCGGCACGGCATGGCGCAAGGCACGTTCGTCGCCTGCCTCCCATGGCTGCGTGGATTGTTCAAAATAAGTCATCACCTGACGGACGGCTTCGCAGGCCTCAGCGTCATCGTCGACCAAGATGTCAACCAAACCGATGCCCGCTTGCATGGCCGCAGGGCCAATCTCTGTCGGCTCCACTGTGCCGAGGCCACCGCCTTCGATCATCGCCGGCCCGCCAAGCCCGATCCAGGCGTTCCGTGTGGCGATTTTGATGTCGCCCGCCCCGAATACAGCGGCGTTACCAGCGAAACAAAAACCGCTAACCATGGTGATATTCGGCGCATAGCTCTTGTGTCGCGCAAAATGATGGAACGTTGTGACGCCCAAGCCAGACCTGATAATGTCTTGAAAATCGACGTCGTTGGGACGTCCACCGCCGCCTTCGGCGAGGAAGATAATGGGAATATCGAGGTCCGCTGCGACATCAAATAAACGATCCGTTTTCTGATGACCGAACGCGCCTTGAGTGCCGGCAAAGACAGTACCGTCATAGGCCAAGATTGCCACATCGCGCCCTGGGCCTCGGCCTTGTTCTGTCTTCATGATAGCGAGGCCAGCAACCACGCCGTCGCCAGGCGATTTTTTCATCAAGTCTTTGCGGGGGTGCTTCGTACGCTGAGCAGCATAGGTAAGCTGGCCATACTCAACGAGGCTCCCATCCGCGATGATGTCAGCGATGTTTTCCCGTGCTGTGCGTTGACCGCGACCGTGCCGCCTTGTCACTGCATCAGGCCGGTTTTCATCGAGCGTGAAGCTCACCCTCTCTTGGAACGCAGCAAGATCCGGGCGGATAAGCGCTAAATCCACCTCTTTCTGAACGTCATTATGCTGAGCAGCAGCATCATCGGGCGCGACGATCAAGAGGGTCTGCTGATCAACCACCGTATCGCCAGGAGCGGCGTGGACGCTGTGCACCCTGCCCGCCATCGGGGCTTTTACTGCGTGCTGCATTTTCATCGCTTCAAGGATCGCGATTTCCTCGCCCGGGGCAAAGGTTTGTCCCTGCTCGACCAGGACGGCATGCACCAACGCTTGGATCGGGCTTACGATGGCCTCGCACCCCGGGGGAATATCGACCGTGGGCGAATGCTCCGCGGTGAGCTTAGAACCACCCTCTTCGGTTGCTGGTTGTCGCTGGGAGGCTTCGCTTTTGTCCAACGCAGCAGCGCGGAGACCCTCGCCAAAGCTCGCGACGTCACCGTTCCAATTGGTCACACGCTCCTGGCGGATGAACGACCGCAGCAGGTCAGCATTGGTCGGTAGGCCACGGATCTGAAGTTCGCTCAGTGCACGATCGGCTTTCGCGAGCGCCGCCGGAAACACCGATGAGCCCGAGC
The DNA here is from genome assembly GCA_039818345.1 of Pseudomonadota bacterium. Taxonomy (GTDB): domain Bacteria; phylum Pseudomonadota; class Alphaproteobacteria; order Caulobacterales; family Parvularculaceae; genus Parvularcula. The sequence goes on from JBCBUC010000028.1 coordinate 15,578, forward strand.
GGATAATCAATTTGGCCAGTAGATTATCAAACAGCGGATTGGTTTGGTATCCCGCATAAAGATAGCTATCAACACGGACCCCCGGACCTGAAGCGGGAAGATAGTCGGTCACCTCGCCACTAGTGGGCGCCATTGAACCATCCGTGTTCATGGTTTCAGCATTGATACGAAGCTGGATCGCGTAACCATTACGTCTTCTGATACTGTCGTGCAGCAGACCAAGGTCGCGTAGCGTCCGCCCACGGGCGAGGTCGAGCTGGATGGCGACGAGATCCACGCCCGTGATTTCTTCGGTGATGGTGTGTTCGACCTGGATGCGGGGGTTGGTCTCGATAAAGACGTATTCTTCTGTTGTCGTATCAAGTAGAAACTCTACCGTCCCTATGCCCTGGTAATGACACGCCTGGCCTATGCGGCAGGCGTCATCATAAAGGCGTTGGCGGACCTTGTCGCTGAGATGCGGCGCAGGGGCGATCTCGACGATTTTTTGATGCCGTCGCTGCACGGAGCAATCGCGTTCAAAAAGATGCACGACGTCATTGCCGTCCCCGACAATCTGCACTTCGATATGGCGCGCATGGGGAAGAAAGCGCTCCGCATAGAGCGCGCCAGACCCAAAAGCGGATGAGGCTTCGGCCGTACAAGCGTCAAAGGTGGGGCCGATCTCGTCATAGGCGCGGACGACGCGCATCCCTCGTCCGCCGCCTCCGCTCACCGCTTTCACCATCAATGGCCGCTCGCCTTGTTCGCTGAAAAAGGCGGCTAAATCGTCAGCTGATGCGATATCTGAGCGACCTGGTATGACCGGCACGCTCGCCTTTTCGGCCAGTTGTCGCGCGGCTACCTTGTCACCGTTCGCACGGAGAACGTCAGGACCAGGTCCAATAAAAGTGATGTTGGCGTCAGCACATGCTTCGGCGAAATCAGCGCGTTCGCTTAAGAGGCCATAGCCAGGATGGATCGCATCGCAGCCATTCGTCTTTGCGATCTCAATGATGGCCGAGATATCGAGATAGCCTGCAACGCCTGAACCAGGAAGTTCGGCCGCATCATCAGCATACCGAGTGTGAAGCGACCGGTGGTCGTCTTGTGTGAAAATCGCGAGCGTCGAAAGCCCTTGGTCCGCGGCTGTGCGGGCGATACGAATAGCGATCTCGCCGCGATTGGCGATCAGCAATTTGGTGAACATAGGCGTCCTCCGATCTTCCGTCTTACAGCTCTTCTCTTCGATGGCATTGGTGCCCGACCATCCTTCACGATCCTCGCCGACGCGGTTCGGCGTTCAACACAAAAACGGGGATCAATCCTATAAGGACGATCAAAATGGCCGCGGTTGATGCTTCGATGATCCGTTCATCGCTCGCTAACCGGTAGACGCGCGTGGCCAAGGTTTCAAAGTTGAACGGCCGCAAAATGAGCGTGGCCGGCAGCTCTCGCATGACATCGACGAACACCAATGAAGCGCTGACCGCAAGCGGAGACGCAAGAAGCGGCAGATGCACACGCCGGATAAGGATAAGCGGTGAGGCGCCAAGAGAACGCGCCGCGGCATCGATCGTCGGCGCAATTTTGGTCATACCCGCGCTGACACTGTTGTACGAGACCGTCAAAAACCGGATCAGCAGCGCATAAATAAGGAGCACGACGGTGCCGCTGAGGATTAGCCCGCCGCTCCATCCGGCGGTGTCGCGTAAGGTTCGGGTCAGCGCTTGATCGACCACGCCGAGGGGGGTGAGCAAACCAACAGCCAACAAAGCTCCGGGTAAGGCATAACCAAGCGTTGATAGCCGGATGCCGCCGATGAGCAGTTGGCCTGCCACATTCTCTGGCCTCGACTGGCGTGCTGCATAACCCAGGATAAGAGCGAGCATGGTGGCAAGCCCCGCAGTGATCGCAGCCGTCCCGACACTGTTGGTGACGAAACCCAAAAAGGCACCGAAGGATTGGCTGTCCTGCTGGGTCAAGACGTTGTTCACAAGGAGCAGCATGGGAAGGGCAAACCCAAGGATCACCGGCAGGGCACAAAGACAATTGGCGAGAAGAGTGTCGCGATCGGAAAGCGTGAAAGGCGGCTCGGTCGCAGAGAGCCTGTCGGTGCTCGCCACCTGTCCGCGGCGGGTGGAGGCCTCGAACGTGACAAGCACCACGACGAAAAGCAGCATCACCCCGGCAAGCTGCATCGCTACGCTCCGGTCGCCCAAGGCAAACCAGGTTCTGAAAATCCCCGTGCTGAAGGTTGGGATGGCGAAATAGTCGGCCACACCGAAATCAGCCAGTGTTTCCATGAGGACAAGAGCCAGACCACCGACAATAGCGGGCCGCGCGCCAGGCAGCGCGACGCGCCAAAAGGTTCCCATCGTCGAGAGCCCGAGCGTTCTGGCCGCCAACAGTTGGCTTCGGCTTTGTGCAGCAAAGGATGCCCGGGCGAGCAGATAGACATAAGGGTAGAGCACCAAGCTCAGCATGAGCGCAGCGCCAGGCAAGCTGCGAATGTTCGGAAACCAATAATCGGATGCTGACCAGCCAAAGAACGCACGCAAACCTGATTGAATGGGTCCGGAGAACGTTAAAAGATCGGTGTAAAGATAAGCGATAATATAGGCCGGCGCTGCGATCGGTAGAACCAGCACCCATGACCAAAACCTCCGCCCTCGAAACGAACTCGACGAGACAAGCCACGCCGTGCCGACACCGATGATCGCCGACAGACTTCCAACCATGATCATCAAAAGCGCCGTGTTCCCTGCATAGACGGGGAGCGTCGTAACGAAGAGGTGGCCGAAGGCGTCTCGATCGCCAAAGACGAGGGACTGGGCAACAGCCACGAGCGGCACCAGGGCGAGACTGGCCACAAGCGTGGCGGTCAGCGTCCAGAAATAGCCGCGCTGGGTGATGGCCACGATGTCTCCTTGGCTCTTGACGAGCGGACGCGCTAACAGATCAAGATCAATTCTCAAATGCCAGGACGCTACCGCTGACCCTCGCCTTCTCTGATATCCACCACCGCTTTGGTCACCGCGACGTCCTAAAGGGCATTGAGCTGACCGCAGAACCAGGTGACGTCACTTGCCTTTTGGGTCCTTCTGGTTGCGGGAAGACCACGCTGTTGCGGCTCACGGCGGGTCTCTTGGACGTACAGCACGGAGAGATCCTCCTTGGTGGTGAGCGATTGGCGGCCCAGGGCCACAATCCGCCGCCGGAGAAACGGCCTGTCGGTCTTGTCTTCCAGGAAGGGGCACTCTTTCCTCACATGACGGTGGCAGACAACATCGCCTTTGGTTTGAAGCGCTCAGCTGATCACATGCGCGTGGTTCATGATCTTCTGGAGCAGGTAAATCTCTCCGGGTTCGGAGAAGCCTATCCTGATACGTTGTCGGGCGGACAACAGCAGCGGGTGGCGCTTTTGCGGGCCTTGGCACCGCAACCCCCTGTGCTGCTGCTTGATGAGCCGTTTGCCAATGTCGATGTCGTGCTCCGCCGTCAGTTAAGGGAGGACACGCGGCGGATCCTGCGGGAACAAGGTTCGGTCGCGATCCTGGTGACCCATGACCCCGACGAGGCGCTCGACATTGGGGACAGGATTGCCGTCATGGGGCAAGGCACGATCGTGCAAACAGGAACGCCTGCTGCGCTTTATGATACGCCGGTCAATGCAGACGTGGCGACGTTGTTTGGCCACGGCCAAGTGTTCCGTGTTAAGAGGAGCGGCTCATCAGTCGAAACGCCTTTTGGCCGCTGGGATCGCGCGTGCTTTGCCAATCCCCTTCCTGAGGCCCAGGACGTGGACATGGTGGTCAGGCCTGAGGCGCTGAGACTGCAAGAGGGGTCAAGCGTCCGTGTGGAGGATGTTCGCCTTCAAGGGCCCAATCAACGGGTGATTGTTGCGTCGCCAAAGGGGGAGCGGCTTGCTGCGTTGATGCCGAAGGACCGTGCCGCAGCAGCGGGTGACGTCGCCGATGTCGTGCCCCTTCCCGGCTCTCTTTTTGCCTTTCCGGTGTAGCGCAAACGCCTTGCGCATCAGAGACCTTGATGATAATCACTCGCAACAAGGGTGGCGCTTCATGCTGCCCGATGCTGATTGAGGTTTCCCATGGTCTTGTTGCGCTCTGCCGTTGCGCTTGTGTGCGTCGTCCTGGCGGTTTGTTCCGCGTCCGCTCAGCCGAGCGGTGTCGTCAACATCTATTCCTCGCGCCACTATGACACGGATCTGGCGCTCTATGAGGAGTTCACAGCCAAGACCGGCATCAAGGTCAATCGTCTCGAAGCGAGTGCTGATGCCCTCATTGAACGGATCAAAAGCGAGGGTGAATTCAGTCCTGCCGATATCTTGGTGACGGTGGACGCTGGCCGCCTCTGGCGCGCCGAGGAAGCCGATATTCTGAGTCCGGTGCAATCAGACATTCTTGATGAGCGGCTTCCTGCATCGATGCGGCATCCTGATGGTTTATGGTTTGGCCTTTCGCAGCGCGCGCGCGTTGTGATCTATAACAAAGACGCTGGCCGCCCAGAAGGTCTTGAGACCTATGCTGATCTTGCGGATCCGAAATTCCGTCAACAGATTTGTATTCGTTCCTCATCGAACATCTATAACATCTCCCTTCTTGCCTCGATTGTTGCCAATGAAGGCGCTGAAGCCGCCCAGGCTTGGGCTCAAGGGGTTGTCGATAACTTCGCCCGTCGCCCGCAAGGTAACGACACCAGCCAAATCAGGTCGGTGGCGAGCGGTGAATGCCAGATCGCGGTGGTCAACTCATACTACCTTGCCCGGTTTGCTGGATCGAATGATCAAGGTTTGCGCGCGATCTTCGATGCGATTGGTGTCATTTTTCCGGACCAAGAGGATCGCGGTGCGCATATCAACATTAGCGGCGCTGGCGTTCTGAAGCATGCTCCCAACCGGCAAAACGCGATCCGCTTTATCGAGTATCTGACCGAGGACGCCGCGCAGTCATATTTCGCAACGGGCAACAATGAATACCCGGCTGTTCCTGGCGTTGCGCGCTCCTCCGCGGTCCAATCCTTGGGCGCGTTCAAAGCGGACGATCTCAACGTATCGGCCCTTGGTGCGAACCAAGCGGAGGCAGTGAAAATCTTCGACCGGGTGCGTTGGCCGTAAGAGGCCTTAGGGCTTCGCCCACATGCGCAAAAGATTGGCGATCGTTTTATCGAGCGTCAAAAGCTCGACCGAATTCGTCGGTAGCACCTCGCGCAAGGAAACGCGTAAATTCTCAAGATCAAACAGCAGCGCCCTCTCCCGTCCATCGGCGATGACGCTTTCGATCCAGCCAACGGCCACCACGCGTTCTCCTTCGGTCACTGGTGTCACTTCATGGATGTCCGATGACGGATAAAGCACCATGTCGCCGGCGTCTCCTTTGATCCGTTGTTCTCCCATCGACGAATGGATAATCAGTTCTCCTCCTTTGTAATCGTCTGGCGGCGTAAGAAAGAGGGTGAAGGAGAGATCGGTACGAAGGCGTGCAGCGCCCTCCCCCATCAGTGCGTTGTCGACATGTCGGCCGTAATAGCCGCCATGCGCCGTTTTGCTGACCATGATGGTCGACAGCCGCTTTGGCCGGGCCGCCGCCTTGACGACCACATGGCCGGTGATCGCTTTGTGCAGCTGATCGCGCAGGTCTTTGCCGCTGGGTCCGCTGAGATCGGCTTGCTCATTATATTTCACTTGGCGCGCGATCCGCCCAGCCGTCACTTTGCCATCGCGCCACGGTTCAGCGTCGAGCGCTGTTTTCATGGACGCTGCGCCTTTGGGTGAGAGCACCCCGCTGACCATCAACACTGTCATTTTGATTGCGAGCCATTTGCAATTTCGGGACGCCACCTTAAAAGACGCCCGCAAAAGATCTCAAGCGGGGATGCCATGACCATCAATCTCAAAAAATGGGCGGGCCTTGGCCTCGGAACAGTCGCTCTTTCGGCTGGCCTTGCGGCATGCGGTTCAGAAGAAGGCGAAGCGCATCACGATCATGATCATGGCGCCGCTGAACATGCCCATGAAGGCGAGATGGGCGAAGGCCATCACCACGAAACGCATGGTGAGGAAGGTGAAGCCTCCGCCGGCGGCGAAGCGGGCGAGGGTGAAGGCGGCGAAGGCGAAGGTGGTGAGGGAGAAGGCGGCGAAGCGGGTCACGCCATCGACACTTTGGCCGTTCCTGAGCGGCTCGCCTTCATGACAGGCCACGTTAAAGCGGGGCTTGCTCTTTATCGCGCTGGCGAACCCGCCATGGCAGCACCGCATCTTCTCCACCCTGTTTCCGAAACCCACGCGGCGGAGCGCGAAGGTCTTGATGCCCTTGGGTTTGAGCCATCCGTGTTCGAAGCGGTGTCGCTCGCCCTAGAAGAAGGCCGCCCCGCTGGTGAAATCGAACCGCAACTGGCCGCGGCTGAGGCGAACCTGGCCCAAATGGCAGCGGAAGCCGGCGGCGATCCTGTGACGACGATCCGCTTCTTAATGGACACGATTGTCGAAGAGTACACGATCGCGATTACCGATGGCGCGATCTCTGATCCTGGCGAGTATCAAGACGCCTACGGATTTGCGATTGTCGCCCGTGAGCGCGCGATTGCCCTTAATCCGACCGCAGACGACTTGATCGTAGAGCTCGATGCCCTCATCGCGCTCTGGCCTGAAGGCCCTTTGCCCGTCGACGAACCAGCGCAGGTTGGTCAAGTGACCGCGCAAACCTCGCGGGTCACCTTGGCGCTACCGCAGTAAGAGCAGCGCCTCCCCGCTTTCAGCGTCGCTAATAGGCCCAGCTGGGATTTTCGTTGGTGGGATCCCTGTTCTTGCCTATTCTGCGTCTTCAACAAGCCCCCCAAGTTGCGGCGACGCTGAGGAAACGAGACGGTTCAAGATGAGTGACATGCTGTTCAGCCCCTTCAAGATTAAATCCTTGGAGATCCCCAATCGGATCGTCATGGCGCCTATGACCCGCAGCTTTTCCCCGGGCGGTGTACCTGGCGCCAATGTCGCGGCGTATTACGCGCGCCGCGCCGCTGGCGGCGTGGGCCTGATTGTCACGGAAGGCACGACGGTGGACCGCGGCGGCGCCTCGAACGATCCTAACGTGCCCAACTTCCACGAACCCGCGTCGCTTCAAGGTTGGGGTGAGGTGGCCAAAGCAGTACACGCCGAAAACGGCCTCATCGCACCGCAAATCTGGCACCAGGGGATGATGCGCAAACCAGGCACAGGCCCCCACCCTGATGCCCCTTCCGACAGCCCATCGGGTCTCACCCATAAGGGCAAGCAGGTGCAAGATCCGCCGACCGAGGCCGAAGTCGATGACATGGTCATGGCCTATGCCAAGGCCGCGGGCGAAGCAAAACGCTTGGGCTTTGACTGTGTTGAGGTGCACGGTGCGCATGGGTATCTTGTTGACCAGTTCTTCTGGGGTCAGATGAATGTCCGCGGTGACCGTTTCGGCGGCTCGCTGCCTGAACGCGCGACCTTTGCGGCTGATATCATCCGTGAGATTCGTAAAGCGGTGGGCGATGACTTCCCGATCATCCTACGGTTCTCGCAATGGAAGCAGCAGGACTACGCGGCCCGGTTGGCCGACACACCGTCTGCACTCGGTGATTTCTTAAATGTCTTCGCTGAAGCCGGGGTCGATATCCTTCATTGCTCACAGCGGCGCTATTGGGAGGCCGAGTTCCCCGAGGAAGATGGAGAAAACGGCCTCAACTGCGCTGGCTGGGCGAAGAAATTAACGGGCCTTCCCACCATCACGGTGGGTTCGGTTGGTCTGTCTTCTGATTTCTTTGGCGCTTTTATGGGCCAGAATTCAGAACTTCGGCCGCTCGACGATCTTGAAGAGCGGCTTGACCGCGGTGAGTTTGATATGGTCGCCGTCGGCCGGGCTCTTCTTCAGGACGCCGATTGGGCGGCGAAGGTCCGCGAGGGCCGCCTCAATGAGCTCGAGGACTACAACGGCGAAAGCCTCAAAGCGTTGGTCTGATCGATCAGGCTGTATTCACAGTGTACTGAGGGATGCCTCAGCACATTCTATAATTTGAATGAGAGGCTTACAGCACCAAACCGGTCGGAGCCTTCTTGGCCTTGAAATCTCTCCGACCGAAAGACGTATGTCCAAGCGAACTGTACCCCGGCGACTTGAACAGCGAGGCCGGTCTGAATGTCGGAGACAAAAGGCTCACTCTCGACCCCTGGCGGTGTGTCATCAAAAAGGCTTCCGTCGAGGAAAATACTGTGCACCACGGCACGTCCCTGAATACCGCCAAACGCGTACCAGCTAAACGGCTGGGCGGAGGAGAAGTAGCCCGCACCCGTCAGTGAAGGACGGATCCGCGCAGGACCATAGTCCGTTGGCAGATTGCTACCAATCCGAACGCTAAGACCTGCTTGCGCATGGGTTCGCACATTGCCAATCGAACCACCGAAGCTGGGCGACATGTCGACTTCCAGCAAACCCATATCGAGGTCCATCACCGGCGGAAGTTTTCGGTCATAGGACAGCGTCAGCGCAGGCTCGTTATCGATTTGGTGATCCCACCCTTCGGCAACTTCCCGTCCTGTTTGGCGGTGAAACAGGTTCTGTGTCTCTTCACCTTGGGCCCAAGGGCCAACGAGGCCGAACTCGACGGTAAAAATCTCGATGCTCTCTTTGTGTTCGGCAATGAGTGCATATTCGCCAAAGAGATATCCTGCATAAGGATGATCATTTGGCTGAGGGTCGGCGGTGAAGATGTCGTCGGGTGTGAAAAGTGCTTGCCCAACAGAATAGCTTCGCCGATATCTCGTAAGACCATCATCTGGTCCCAGCAAGCGCTTCTCAAAGGCACGTCCCTCGATTATCGGCGTCACGTAAGAAAGCCGGAGCCCGTTGGTGTAGTTTCGGTCCCGTTGGGCGAAGTAGTCATTCTCGACCAATGCTGTGACTGTGCCCTTTTCACCAGCTTGTGCCTCTGAGGACATGAGAAAGAAATGTCCCGTTATGATACATAGACAAATAGATAAATTTATCAGAAATACATGACGGAGTTTAGAAACCGATTTGCACATGACTGTATACCAATCGATAGAGGCTGTTGTCGCCCCGACCATTTAGTATACGAACCTGAATGGGCCGTTATTTGTAACGGTAGTGTCTTATATTCAATAAAATGGAAACAAATATTTGGATAGAATTATTTACCTTAAGACCATTATCATTAAATTTGAATATTTACATTGATATTATTCGATGACGGATGACCCTGCTAACTGGGCACGATAGGTAAATCGATAACTAATACTGTTCTGTAGGCTGAAGGAAGATCATCGACGGGTTGCCAACCCACCTGGACTAAGGAAGCGCGATCATCAGTAAAGGTTGAGAAGGGTTAGACGGACACCGGGACGGCAATCAGCGGCTCGTCTTTTGCTGGCATCGCTTGGTCGTCCTGCTGCCGGTGCTGGTCCAACACGAGAACTTGGGCCGTTTTGCATCCAGAGACCAAACGTTGAGTAATCCCCGTGAGCGCTAACTCCATCCCACGTTCGGTGGCGTAATCGCCAATCACCTGCGTTTTGGTCAGGAGGTACCCCATGAACCGCTCAACAAGGTCACGGTTCGGTTTGGTCGGCGAAACCCAAAACTCATCAAGTTCACCTTGGTGGGTCAGCCCATCAGCATCATAAAGCGCTTTACCAAGGCAAATGGTCGGACATCCCATATCCACCGAGGCTAGCCCCGCCGTCGAGTTGATGGTCGCAACTCCTTCAGCCCTCGGAACGAATTGCCCAAGGACGCCGCCATCGATGTAAAGCATGCGATCAAGAATGCCGGCTTTGCGCGCAGCATCATCAATACGTGCGCGGTGATCATCGAGGTCATGGTCAAGCGGGTGGCGCTTGAACACCAGCACGGCGTCGTCATCGGCGTTCTGGGCAAAACTCTCAATGACGCGTTCGCAGAACTCACCAAGATCAGCAAACGGAGAATGCTTATAGATTTGGCTGTCGCCAGGGCATTGCAGCAAAGCCATAAAATACTTGGTTGAACCCTCAGCGATCATGTCACGGAGAGTGTCGAGATTGCGCTGATTGGTCTTGCCAAATCGATTGCGGAAAGCGCGGCGGACATGACCGCCCGCTTGTTTAAGCACCGGATAGGAGAAGGCATTCTTGTAGCCAGGAAAAAGTGGCGCGGCCAAGTAGAGCATGAAATTCGCACGGATCGTCCGGAGGACATACGCCTGGGTGGGCTTGCCCGTCGCTTCGACCTCGTGGCGCCGTGCTGCAATGTGGGCGGGGAAGCGACGCACATCGTCGAGTGCTTCGTACATTGACGAGTTCGCGTTCACGCCGCCTTGTTCAAAGGTCACCCAATGGGGACGCAGATACCCTTGCTCGGTCACGTGAACCTGAAGGCCCTGCTGTTTACCGACCCTGGCCGCGGCACAATGATATTTCTGGCAATCAGAGTGCATGATGAGATCAGAAATCTCTTCACGCTCGATCATATCTTCAAGCCAGCGGGACCATCCGTCGAGCGTCCCGCGGTAAAGAATCGACCCGCGCAAACCCCACCCGTGGAGGTCGCAGCCGTTAAGATTAACTTTGATCACGTGCGCGCCCAGCGACTCGAGCCGGGCGGCAAGAAGCTTATAAAAGGGGCCAAAAGGCCCCTGAAGCATCAGAAATCGGCGCCCGTGGAGGGGGCGGTCTGCTTGGCCTGAAGCGTGTGTATTGCGAACGATCCCCACCGTATCTCGCATCTCAAGTGACCCCACCCAGGTTGAAGCAGTTAAAGAAGCTTTAACCCACGGTCAAGTTTTGAGTCGAGTGCGTTAGCGAAAAAGTGAGAAGAAAATCCAGAACTTGGTTAATTAATTGCGGGAATCCACCATCTTATGGCGCAACGCAACATCGGCCGAAAAATGAGGTTGGACACTAACCCCGTCTGGTGGCGGTGAATATTTCGCCGAGGCGCTGTCGAGCGAGCCATCCGATTCGGTCACGGCAGAGAGGGCTCTTCGCGCTTGCAGCGGCCTCTTGACCCAGCAACTTCCTAGCTTCCGGGTCATCAATCAGCTGCCGAAGAAGCATGGCAGCATGATCGATACTCGGCTCCGCCCAGATCTGCCCTTCGGCAAAAGGATAGGCCGAAGGCGGGACGTCAGCGAGCTCATACTCCACCAAGCGGCTGTTGTCGGTTGTCATGTAATCAATGTTGCCTGACCAGCCGGTGGCAATGACCGGTTTTCCCTCGACCATCGATCGGGCGAGGCTGAGGCCAAAGCCCTCTGAGCGATGCAATGATAAAAAGACATCGGCTGCGGCATAGAGGTCATTGAGCGCGTCGGGCTCGATGACGCCATGCAACGATATGATGTTGTCTGACTGTGCCATGTCCGTGAACAGACGTTTGGCTTCTGCTGAGTCAGCTGGGCCATGGCTCTTCATGACAAAAACGACGTCGTCTGTCTTTGGCGCCGGGAAGGCTCGTTTGAATGCCTCAAGCGCTCCGGCGGGGTTCTTGCGTGCAAGAAAAGAGCGTGTGTCAAAGGTGGTCAAGACGACCCGCGTGTCGTCTCCGATGTCTAAGCGCCGACGAGCATGGCTTCCATCACCATTCCCGGGTTCAACAGCGTGCGGGATCGTCCGTACAGGTTTCGATGTCATTGCCGAGACAGCGTTGGTGACGAACGCGCTTGGGCACCAAATCTCGTGTACGCATTCAATCGCAGGCAGCCAGGCGTCAGGGAATTTCGGTAACTCCCAAGCCCAATAACCGATCCGATATTGCCCTTCGAGTTTCTTGCGGTGCCTCGTGACAACGTCGAGCGTCCGGTCTGCATTGGCGTTGATGATCGCCACCCTATCGCGGCTTTTTGTTGGGTCACGGCGCTCAGCTTGTACGGTGTTGTCGAACTCCGCCGGCATAAGGGTGAGGGTGTGGGTCGCGATACCTGCCGTCTCCAGAGCATGACGCAGGCTTCGCGCGCCCTGACCGACGCCGCTCTCCGTTTTGAGGTACCCGCAAAGCAGAACGCTCTCGTCACGCGTATGGTCAACGGGCCCCGCCGCATAAGAAGTCTGCCCGCTTTCTTGCTCAGGCCGAGGAAGAAAATCGAACAGTGGTTCAGGCAACTGATGTTCTTGAGGTGCCTGGGACGCGAACCATTCGATGAAAGCAGAGCGATCAGCGGTTCTATTGAGGTCAAAATGGTCCTTGAGATCCTGCCGCGACGACCAAATTTCATGCATCAAGCGCGTGATCAAACCCTCTTGCTCAACCAGCCGCTCCGCTTTTTCATTGTAGAAGCTTGGTTCGAAGGCGAAGAGGCTGTTGAAGTCATCCTCTTGCGGCACCGGATGAACGCGCCGGTAGACTTGCCGCATCACATCGAGTATTGGTGTACCATTCGTATGCCGACCATAAGCGTACCGCAGTGATGAAAGAATTGCTGTCCCGAGCGATGTGTTCGCCTTGAGCTTGGCGAGATACTCTTCCAGCAACGTACCCAGATCACCAAGTTCAGAGGTCGTGAAGCGGTTTTGATGGCGCGAGAACACCGATGGATCAGTGGGATCGACACCGCTGAAGTGAAAGAAGGTAAGAGGCCCACCATCTGCCAGCCAGGTGCCGCTGCTGTCCTTTGTGATTGAGCGCTCATGTAAATTCCAATAAGCAGCGTTGTAGCCTGGATCATGAAGCAGCATCGTCGCACCAACAAAGGCCGGTGCGTAGTCCATGAACTTTTGATCGACAAACATGCCGTTGGCCAAATCAACGAGACACCGCGTGCGTAAATGCTCAGCCCACCATGCAAGTAATTGTCGCGTTTCGGGCGCGTTGGCGAAAGCACAAAAGCCTAAATTGTAAGCACCCGTCAGCATCAAGGCGCGATCGTCGGGATGGTGCCCATCATCCAGCGGCCGCCTTGTATGGGGTGTTAAGATCAATTCTGCATGTTGGTCAAACGCATCGTGAACAGCGGTCAAGGGCTTGAGAACAAGAATATCCGGATCAAGATAAATGATACGCTGAAACCCGCATTCATCCATTAAATACTGGATGCAAAACGGCTTGATCGCGGTGTTGAGTTCCATGATCGTATAGCGATACGCCATATCAAAAAAGCACGGGATCCCAACCGTGCGAGCCTCGACCACGTCAAATGGCAAGGCTTCGATCAGGTCCTGATCATCAAGCTCATCGACCAGAAAAAGGAAAAAGACCGCATCAGGATCTGCTTCGATCAGAGAATTATGCAGTGTCCTGACATAGGGCAGGTAATTCGCTGATGCGATCGTGAAGTGTACAGTAGTTGCTGTCATGCCCTCATCCTACTTCGCGCGGCCCATCACGCGGGGAAGAATGGCTCGGTTAAGGCGCACACCAAAGCGCCTGATCGGCTTGGGAAACAGGAAACTGATCTTTTTCACCTGTTGGGCCAGCACAAAATAGGATTGGCTGAGCTTGAACCGCCACGAACGACGCTCGGCCAAGCGCTGCCAAACGGCGTCTGGAACATGGCGTTTGTGGATGTTCCATTCTTGATGGCCAGCCGTCGCCACCCAGAGCGCGAAAGCCTCTGTTTGGGCGGGATTTTTAAGATCGAAGGTCTTTTTGAGATGACCCTTACGCCGCCAAAGATCGTACATAACATGGGACACCAGCACACGCCCCTCGTGCGGAATGTCCGATGACGGTCCAGAATAGGACGGCCCAAGTGGATCAAATGCCTCTTCGAACGAGATCGATCGCGGCGGCACAGTCTTGGCGTAGAGTTTGCGCACAGGGCCTTCGATGCGAACACCATCCGTAAACCGACCGAAACCATAGTCTAAGGATATACCCATGCTTTCGAGAACCGAAGATCCTTCACGGAGGATCTGGCGATAATGATCAAAGAGCGCCGCTCCCTCGCCGAGATCGTTGTAGCTCAACCGGTCTTGATGAACCGAAACGGTTTGGTCCTCGTCCGCCCTCACCCCCGAGAAATGCATAAAAACGAGCGGAGCGTCGCCCGCGAGCCAGCCTGTTTGCGTCATCGTCAGGGGCCGGTGCACCAGGTTCCAATAGGCGACGTTGTAACCAGGATGCCGTAATATCTTCGTTTGCGGAACATAGCTCGGCAGCAGGTCAATGTATTTCTGATCGACGAATATTCCAGCCTTTAAATCAGCGCGGCAATCAGCGGGCATGAACGATGCCCACCAGCGCAAAAACGCAACCGTTGCCTCTGATCGCGCGAGGGCGAGGAACCCAAGATTGTAAACCCCCGTCTGCAAAATACGGAGCTCTGTTGGGCGCTTGTCCATATCCAAAGGCGCAGTAATATGGGGCGTGACAACCGCGTCCATCTCTTCGCCATCCAGTGCACTGAAAATATCGATCGGTTCACGGTAAAAAAGAGTATCTGGATCGCAGTAAATGACCGACGCCGCACCACGCTCAAACAACCATTGAAAGGCATAGGGTTTGATGGAGGTATTGAATTCCGTCACGTTATAGCGCATCGCCATATCGAATAATGTCGGTATACCGAGTGAAGAAACAGGAATAACCTTTGTGCCGACGAAATCTTCGAAATCATCATCGCCTTCTTGATCGGCCAGGATAACAAGAAGGGTGACATCGGGGGCATGACTGCGTAGCGACGCAATCAGTGCGCGAGCATAGTGTAGGTAATTGCGTGAGCAGATCGAAAAGATAACCCGCTTACCGTCGATGTTAGGCACCTCCGCCGACGGCGATTCATCAGACACAGCAGATGGTGTTAGGGTGGACCGCGGGGTGTGCATGCTTTCGGACCAGTTAACGAGGCGTTGCGGGATGATCGGGCCACTCAATCAATAAGACCGTGACAGAGCACCCCCGCCTCAATAAACGTTTATCATGGCGATCATCAACCGCATGGGGGACATTGCCTTCGTTCATGATGAGGACGCAAGGATGAGACCCAATGCATGCGCGCGCATGCCCCTTAGTCACTGGAATGATGTCGAGTTTAGCGTCGCGGCCTTTTTTCGCGCACCGTTGTTGTTTCATGTTGGTCCGGATGCATCATGATTAAGTTCGATACAGGCCTGACGGTGCTTGATATTTCCAGGCTCTGGGCACGGCGTGATCGTGCGAGCCCTTCGGGCATTGATCGCGTCGAGCTCAAAACGGCGGAAGATGCCCTGGACCACAACACGCTGTTTTTTATTTCGAGTGGTCCCAGGCGTTGGTTCCTTGCCAAGGACCAAGTCAGATCGCTTGCTCAGGCGTTACGGGAACGGTGGGCAAGAAGCAGTCGTGATACGGCCAGCGGGATTGAACGGATCGCCAATATGATTGGCCTAGCTGACGCGAGTGCCCTTCTGCCGTCTGATCACCTGCCAGAACTCGAGCCCATCAACCTGACAGCGCCCGGCCGGTTCGAGGCATGGCGTCGTTTTCGTCGGACTGATCGTAAGATCGTGGAGCGTGCAGGCGATCTGGTTCACTATATTAACGTCTCGCATCAGCATTTGGAGAAACTTGAAACCCTCCGTTCTCTGAAAGAGCGCTGGCAGGCTCGCGTCACGATTTATTGGCATGACGCGATACCGATCTCTTTTCCTGAATACGCCGCCCCTCACGAACCCGAGCGGCATCATCAGCGTTTGGTCACTGCTCTTCGGCTTGCTGACACCTTGCTCGTCAATTCTAAGGCGACCGAACAAAACCTCCGCGACATTGCGGACCAGGAGGGATTGGCAGTTCCTCCCGTTGAGTTATGCCCGCTAGTCTCGGAATTTCCTTATCCAGATCAAGTTCCCGATATCAATACAAGCAAGCCCTATTTCGTCACGATCGGGACAATCGAGCCACGGAAGAATCACTTGTTGCTGCTGAAGATCTGGCGGGAGATGGCGGCGGCGCTTGGTGATGACTGTCCTCCTCTCATCATCATCGGGAACAGGGGATGGTTGAACGAAGGCACCTTCGCTATGCTGGACCGATGCCGAGCGATCAGACCCTATGTGATTGAGGTGTCTGGACTATCAGACCAGTCAGTGGCGGTGCTTCTCAAGGCTGCTCGGGCCCTTCTCTTCCCAAGTTTCGCAGAAGGTTTTGGTCTGCCGCTTTTGGAAGCACAGCAACTCGGAACGCCAGTGATCGCCTCGGATCTTCCGGTCTTTCACGAGATTACCACCTCACCCTTTCAGTCCCTTTCCCCGCTTGATGGCGAGGCCTGGAAAAAGGTCATTTTGCAGGCTGCAAAGCGCTAATATAAGAATAATCCGTAAAAGGATTACGCGTCGACGTCCGGTTCTTTCGGCAAAAGCATGCCAGGGCGTAAGTAACGAGAGACGCTTTTTGCGAGTGTCTGAATTTGTTCTTGGGTCAGCGTATATTCCTGCTTCAAGCCTGGTTCAGGCACCGAGACCCGAGCGTCTTCAAGGGTTGGAACGCGATAGCGTTCGTTTGGCGAAAGCAGGGCATTTGTTTCCGCGGTCATTATTTCCATGCGCCCTAAAAACGATAAAAGCGTCTCGTCATCGACGGCCGGTTGCTCCGCCGTTAGATGGGGTAACTCGTTAGAAAAAGCATCGGCAATAAATAGTCGTGCTTTGCTCCCGACATATTCACTGAAGGCGATTTGAAGTTCTGTTTCGGTTCTCGTCAGCGACCTATTGACATGAGCTTTAGGTGGATTGACCAATGCGTCGTCCGGCAAACCAAGCCATGCCGCAACGCTCGACAAGAGCGTCTTTCTGTGCCGTGAATAATTGAGTATTGATAGAGAGACGGGTGAGTCTTCCACCAGATCGATTAGTTTTCGTGTCTGCCGAGGGATACCATAGTTTTGGAGGAATTCGCCGATTGGCTTTGTCAATCCTCCTTTGACGCCTTGTTGGTAGGCAGACAATGCATGGTCAAGGGGGTCACGAATGAAGAGCAGCATACGAATATCGTAATCTGTGCTAAACTCAAGAATTTCTTCCCAAAGACTATGGTGAACGATCGAAGAAAAAAGGCCCTCATTAGAGAACATGATCCTGCCGGCCGATTTGTCCTGTACCTGGTTCATGGCCTCAATTAAGGTACCATCCGTATGATGCCCTATACCTTTCGTGACGGGAAGATTACCGACACTGACATTGCCAGATAACGCTCTTTCACGCTCTTGTCCGTCCGATGGGTAGACGATGCCTAATTGTGCAAGCCGCTCCGTGGAAAGAGCAAGAGCTGATTGAATATAGCTGCTGCCAGTCTTTCCTTGGCCGATATGCAAGAGAAGGGAGGGTTTCATCCAATGAGATCCTGCTTGTCGAGATCAGCGTTGTTGTCCACCTGCCCGAACATGGACCAACCTCCCCTGAAGTCATGCAATACTAGCAGCCGCGGCGCCAATCCGCAACGATCCAACATCTGTAAGGCATTAGCCGGTGATGAGCCGTTATTCATCAGCCAGCGGTTAATCAAACATGGTCCCATTTGTGCCAAGCCTCAGGAAGATCATCTCCGAACCGAGCAAAAATCCCGTCATACTGCTCCTTAAGCACTTCCCGAAGCGCGCGAGCGTTTTCGGGATCAATGGAGACGGAGATCCCCTCGTTCATCTTTGATGAGACTTGCGTGAAGTCGTTACTGAGATCGAGGAAATCGCTGATCTTCTGTACCGTAACGTCTTTGAACAGATCTTCGAAGAACAGATAGAGGACCCGCTCGCGCTCGACCTTTGTTTCTAACCGGTCAATGGTGCTGACATAGCTTGAACGGCGTAGGTTATCGGCACCGCTTCGCGCGAAGCTCCGTGCACGCTTATGGCATGCTTCCGCGAACGCTTTGTCATGCAACTCCTGCCCGTCACGTTCGAAATCAAGGCGAACAGACATCCGGACCTGCGACCAAACCCTCGATACCGGATCGCGCATAATGAATGCAAAACGTGCATTGCCCAGTTGTGCCATCTGGGCAAATCGTTCCGTGCCGAGAAGGCTGTAGGAAGGTGTGATGTCGCAAATGACTTTTTCTGACCGCCATTCATTCAACAAATAGCCGATATAGGCATCAAAGCTCTCAGTCTCGTCGTGCAACGCTGTGTACATCGCAAGATGACGGAGAGCATCGTCAATCAAGATGAGCGCCGATCGATCTGTGGGCTTCATATTGGCGTTGAGCCGACCGAGTGCTCCTTGAATATCCCTCATCCGGCGTTTTTGACGTTGTTCGAGACTTGTCAGTCCGTCGAGTACGTCGAAGTAATGGACCTCTTTGGCGCGTGTCACGTGACATTGGGGATGGGTCTGTAGAAGACGATGGAGCCACGTCGTACCGGCTTTTTGCGCTCCAATGCAGTACAGCATCAGGGTGTCTTGGGGAAAGCCTAAGGCCGGAAATCGGGCGGAAGGACTTGGGATCTCAGCCACACGCTCTCCTTCCGTCGTTTGCGGATCCGCGTCGATTGTCGTCAATCCAACTCTTCATTCGAACCCAGCCTAATTTGAACCAGGTTCGTCTAGCCGGTCAAAGGGCCGATTGGCGCGATACTGGACCATAAACCGCTCCGCCATGATATGGAGCACGACATCGGGCTTTTCCTTCTCAATGACGTCTTCATAAACCCAGCCTCGATGCCAAATGAATAGGCTCTCTGAGAAATGCTCAGCAAGAAGATCGACAATAAAATCGGATGTTGAGTCGCGGAAAATCACCGCACGCGGCAGTGCCGAATTTTCAGTCCGAAAGCGGAATGTTTCTCGATCCCCCAATCTCGATAGCAGATCCTGATCGACCTCAACCGGAACAGCCGTCCTTTTTGCCTGCGGAAGCGAATAACGGATAAGGCGCTCAAACGTCTCTTCGTGGGATACAGCACGTAATGGACCGGCCTCAAAGATCTGGCGAAACTCTGTTTTCAGTTGAACAAAGAGGTCCCCGCGATAAGAGGCCAGCTCTGCTTTAAGCTCGCCCAGTTCAAATGGTTTGCGCAGGGTGCCACGGTCCATGGCCTGGTTCATCTGATCGATAACATGATGATAGATGATGAACGCCCCTAGCCAATTGGCATGGGAGTCGCCGCGAAAATATAAAAAACCGAGCGACTTTGCGTCGTCCAAAAGATCCGCCAAATAGCTATAACCTGGGACTTCCGCAGCCGCCAATCGCGGCGCAGGTCGTTGCTCTGATTGCGGTTTTCCATCAAAAATCTTTGGTAGATATTCCGGATAAATGATTGGTTTTTCAGGAACGCAGAACTTGAGGTACGTCACACCTTTTTCAGCGAGGACTTGTTGACGTTCTTCAAGCACAGAGATCGCACGTGTATTATCTTCATCAGACCACGAAAGATCACCATAGCAATAATCGAGAAAATCCGAGCTGTCGTTGATCAGATAAACCCATCCGTATTCTGAAACCATCGCCTTCGATGGGTCGTTGATGCGTTTTAAGTAGGAAAGATAATCTGTCGCATCGGTGCTATAAAGCGAAACCCTGGAAGACCACTTGCTTGTATCATAGGCAGCCGTTTGGTTCTCTCGGCCCATCGAGACTTCAGTATCAAGGCAGAGAAATTCACTCAGGCGTTTTCCATTGGTCGCGTCATCATCATCGATGCAGATATCGAGGAACTTGAGCCCACGCTTTTCGGACTCTTCACGGATCTCTGCATTCAGACGGTTGTGCACATTCGTCAAACCATCAAGATCCAAGTCGATGTTAAACTTGGAGAAGAAACTCGACATACTTTCACGCCAAATCTCAATATCTTTGCGCGTGCTCAAGATAAACAAAGCATCTGGGTATGTATCCATCAGCTCGCGAAAGAAGGTTCTGGTCGGATAATCTGAAAAAGCATCGTATTCGGAATGATCGATGAAACTCCGTAACCGCTCCCAATTCTTTTCTCGATCGAGGTGAGCCGGTTCGGTCACCCCACTCTCGGAGAAATAGTAATGGATGGAGTTGTAACCAGCAGATTGTAAGAATCGGTGAAGCGACGTCGTTCCGGTTCTTGAATCTCCCAGAATAAAGACGGGTTGCTTACCTTCGCTCGTCTTCGTTCCATCGGGCATGGTTGTGTCCTTCACTAACGTCTGATCCGCCGGGGCATCGTCTTTTATGACCGGCGCGTTCAGAAAGTGCTTATAACTCTGCTTCTTTGTCTCTCGGCCCAAAAGAGCAATCAGTGCGCCGCGCTCAAGGTTAACCCAAGCCCGTTTCCCCCAACGGGGCGTCTGCCATAGCGCACGGCGAAGATCTTCCCAAGACGAGAGGGTGCGAATGATGAACGGCTCGCCTGCTGTGATCGCAATGTCCTCAGGGGTCGCCAAAAGCGCAGCCTCATAGGCGACCGGAAACACAGGCTCTTCGCTTTGGTCGATGGGATCGCGGGTGCTAGGAAAGCCGACATATTGTATCGCGTAACCCGCCGATCGCAGCTGGCGGAAAAGTTTCCGGCTTTTTTCGCTCTCGTTACACTCTGACCAAATCACCGGTTTTTTAGCGGCAATGTAATCCCAATCTCCCTCGAGGGCTAAACTCTCGGCACCCTCGAGATCGAGCTTGAGAAAATCATAGTCGCCATGGATGTCCCGCAGTGCTTTCAGTGTTTGTCCTGGCGCTTGATCCGGCGACCCAGGATCGGCGGGCGAAAAAGAGGTTGCCCCACGATTGCCGGCTTCTCGACAAGCGACGTTGTGCGCTGAACGCGTTCCGAGGACAGTATGGATCGCCGTCATCCTTTCGCCGCCCAGCCGGTCGAGGTTATCGCGCAAGAGTGCGTGGTTGTTCTCATCGCCTTCTATACAGACGAATCTTGTCGGCAGGTTGGCAAACGAAAGCGCAAAAGTACCGATGAAGGCACCCGCATCAAAAACCAGCGTCGACTGTTCGATGAACGGACGGACAAATGACACCTCATGCGGTGCCCAGACCTTTTGCTGCCGAAGAAAGCGGACAATCAGATCGTCAGGGTCGGCTGGAACGCGCAATGCTCCGTAATCGGTATCGAGGAGGCAGCTCTGCCCAAGAGAGCTTTCCTCTGGACCCTTATCCTGCGAGGCCATGCTCTCTTTCGAACCAGTGTCGGAAGCCATTCTCTTCATTCACCGCAAACGGATTGGAGAAGTGCTCTTTCAGGTCACGCCTGTCGCGATACAAACTCCTGGCCTCAGCAGGGATCGTTGTACCGTCACCGAATTTTCCGTAATGCCAGTAACGATGAGGGATCGCACTGTCTGTCGCCAAATCGATTTCCCGTTTGTACCAACTCCAAAGCTCGTAAACCGCAACATTATCGCCCGCATAGCGCTCGGTCATGGAATCACCAAGCGCACCCAATTTGGTGAAGTGAAAGAACTTGAGCGGCGATCCATTGACCAGCAGCTCTCCCGACGTAGAAAAGTCGAGGGTGCGCTGGCTTAAGTTCCATGAGGCGACGTTATAACCAGGGTCACGCAAAACCTTCAGCTTACTGAAGAATACTGGTGCGAGATCACACCAACGCTGATCGGTAAAAAGCCCTCCGCAGACATCGTCAAAACAAAAACGGCGGAGACGATCACCCCACCAGGAGGCAAATTCAGGTCCCTGTCCCGTCGACGTCGCGGCAACAAAGCCAAGATTGTAGACACCGAACTTCAGCGAACCGATCTCGTTATCACGAATCGCGGTGAGCGCGTCGGATGGTTCGGGTGTTAACTGATGAGGCGTGAGTAGAACCTCTGCATCTTGAAGCTCGTCAACAAGGCTATCGAGGGGAGATAGAACGGCAATATCAGGATCGAGGTAGATCGCGATGTCCCAATCCTGCGCCAAAAGATGCTCAAGATAGGGGCCTTTGACAGCTGTGCAGAGCTCAACGATGCTGTGCTCGAAAACCCAGGCCTCGTCCCATAACTCTTCGAAATCGTGCAGATACATCACCTTATCGAAGGGTTCGTTTTCCACGTCGAAGTCAAGATCTTGAGGCGGACGATCGGACATGAAGACGTGCATTTCCCAGTCGGGATGGAATTGCTTCAGCGTTTTGCTCAGGACACGGGCCCTGTTGAGGTAGCTAAACGTAATGGACGTGTAGCACACGACTTTCGGTTTAGTCGTCGATGCTGTTGAGCCCATGTCGGTCATGGCTGCGCCTCTTTTGCTGGCACGACCTCGTCGTGCGCAATCAAATCACGTGTAATCAGTGAGCGCTCTATCGTGAAGGTTTGACGGCCCAAGCGGCGCCTTGCAGAGAGACGCTCGGCGAGATCCTCTTCGGTAAAGATCGACGCAAGCGCTGCCTGATCGGTCACCACAACACCGTCCTGTTGCCGGGCGAGATGAGCCACATTACCGCTGTTGGACGATGCGATAATCATGCAGCCCGCTGACACAGCTTCGTAGGCAGTGAAGCAAAACGTCTCTGGCCAGAGCGAAAGAATAGCCGCTGCATCAATCTTATGCGACGACAACGCTTTGATCATGGCGTCTGGCTGTTCGGACGACACCGTTGCTGGCACATACTCAACACCAGGAACATCGACGGGCTCACTCCCAAAACAGTAAAACGCGTAGCGCTCGTCATCAGCCAGCGCCTCGGTCAATCCGAGAAATTGCTGCCAGCCCTTCGCAATCGTCGGATAGCCTAAAAAAGCGATGCGAAACGGTTGTGATTCAGCATCGTCCGTCAAAGAATTTTCTGTGTCTGGAACGTCTTTCGCGACAAGCTCACCATGCTCATGAACTGTAATCGAGGGCTCAAGCGGGTGAAGGGCCCTTCGAATCTCGTCGGCTGCGGCCGCGGATGGAGCCACCAATTGCGGTGCCATGTCTTCGAGGAGCTGATCAAGCGCCGGCTTTAACTCTCGACGCTTGTCCCCGTACACACAAACTCGGCAACTGGCGCTGGTCGCAGCTGGCGCATGGCAATAAGCTAGATCGTTTCGAAGAAGATTGTATCCTGGACAGGTCAGCGAATAGTCGTGAACCCATACCCATCGCTCCGAAGGATCAGCGAGCGAATAGAGTTGACGCACCATATCCACAGAATGGCCCAGGAGCGAATGCACCACGATTGAGACGGCGCCCTCGCCTTTCGTTGCTTCCTCAACAACGGCGTGCACATCGCCAAACGCAAACGTCCCAACAAGCTCTCCATTGAAGGACACATCACAAAGATGGTCTTTATCTGGATCGGTCGCTGCGATGACAGGTAACGGCTGCGCAGGCGCGAGGTGCAGATAGTCCGTGTCAGACTCGTTAAAGGCGTTTTGCTCGATCTGAATGCATAGCTGAATGCCGCCCACATTCTCATGGTACCGATCATGACTGACCGACACGGTCAAATGGGCGTTATCTGAACCGTCTCGGAGCGTGCGGAGTTGATCAACATCGCTGAGTTTGATGTCATGCTCTGTGATCCAATCGCGCGCCTTCTCATCAGGCGTTTTGAGATTCTCAAGGACGCCAGCCGCTTGGCCAGCTGGATGGTGGGCAAAACGCCCCTCCGCCTCACCTGACTCAAGATAATGCAAAAAGGGATTGGTGCCGGATCCGGCCACATCGGGGTTGCGGCTGAGGTAATAGGCCGTGGAGAAATGAGGGGATGGATCCCGCCCTTCTTTCCATCCGTTGGCGAGGAAGTGATCCAAAGGTTCCACACCCGACCCGACCACATCGGGGTTGCGCTTGAGATAAAAGACTTCGTCAAAGGCTGTCTCCAACCGTTGGCGTACGGAATCAGGGATTGGGGCCGTTGCATGATCGTCGACGGCCGTGTCCTCGTCCTGATCAGCAATATCGGGAACGATCGCAACAGAGCCCTCGGATGGCTCCTGCAGCGGTTGTGGCCGGTACTGAGCAAACCCTTCCCGGTGGGCGCCTTCCTCAATGGCACTGAGGAGCGGCGGTGTCGGCAGCGAGCCGTCATCTCCAACGAAAGAAGGGTTTTGTTCTAAAAACAATTCAACGGAGAAGTCCGGATTGGGGTCTCTCTTCTCACGCCATCCGACCACCGCGTAATGCCACAAAGGATCAACGTCGGCGTCTGCAACATCGGGGTAGCGTTTCAGATAAAAGCTAGGGGAAAACTGGGGCGACAGACGAGCGGCGAGCCAACGTCCGTCATCATCGGTCATGGCGGCGAACCGTTTTGACGTCTGCAATCCAGCCGACAGCCGAACATGGCGGCCTTCTTGACGACCCACGCTCGCAAAATGGCAAAATGGTGGAACCTCTGCGGCTGCCACGTCAGGATGGTCCGCAAGGTAACCATCATTCGAGAAATCAGCCCGCGGATCGATGCCCAATCGCCAGCCTAATCGGACATAGTGGACAGCAGGATCAACACCAAGCCGCCTCAACTCACTCACCTGTTCAAAATAATACGCACGATCGATATCATAGCGGATTAACTGAGCGAGCGCCGTTTCATCCGAGGACGCGAGCGGGTTGTCATCGTTCAACCGCGAGAACCGCACAGCTCGATCCTCGTCCCGTCCTGATTTAAGATAGTGAACCAGCGGGTTCATTTCGGCCTTGGCGACGTCCGGATGGTCTTTGATATAGTCATTGGTGGAGAAGCGCGGACTTGGGTCCAACCCGTCGAGCCAGCCCGTCTTGAGATAATGAGCGAAGGAATTCGCGCGTGCTGGCTCCGGATCGGCAAGCTGCGCCAAATAGAATGTCTCGGAAAAAAGTTGCCCCGCGGAGGATTTCAGTGCCGCGAACTCTGCTGAGGCCTCAAAACTCTGGCCGCCATCGCCGCGGGCTTGCGCCGCCTTCTTTGACAGCGCCTTCATCATCCGATCGGTGTATTTTTGTAGCCCGGTCATGGCGCGAACTCAGAGATGGCTTGCCCGCTTGCGATCACAACACAACCCTTAACGCGCGACTAACAAAAACAGGCAGTTCAAGGGTTTCAATCGCAGACAAATCTTTTTCAGTCTAGAAGATTGGACCAGCTCATGCGCATCCGCAACTGCTGTTCCGTGCCTGTGCGACCTTCATGAAAGCCGGTCGATTGAAAATGGCGGGCTGCATCGGATACTTCGCCGCGCAAGGCCGCCTCGCGAACATCGCTGTTGTTCCCCAGATACCATGTTGGGTTCACGGCAAAATCCCCTGCGTGACGCCCTTCAAAGTATCCGGTGACCATATAGTGTTCAAAGCCAGAGCTCACTTGGCCCGACTCGACCGCTTGAGCGATATCCGGGTTGGCATTCAAATAGGCTTTTTCGCTAAAAGGTAGCGCTTCGAGGAGGCGGTGCATCAGTAATCGGATGAAATCCGAGCGAACGTTAACCGTTTCTTCGTTAAGATCGTCAGCTTGGATACCAGCAAACGCCGCGAGGTCAGCCCACTGCGGAAAGAAGAAATCATGATTGTCTATTTCGCGATCTTCGGAGGACAGCGCCTCGTCTCCTAATCCTGTCGCCACGATCAACACCCCACTAACGCACCGCACAAACCATAGGATCGGCAAGCGCACTTGTGAAGCACTGTTTGAGGCCGCTCTTGTGGCAATAAGACACAAATTCGTCATCGTGCCGCTTTTTAAAGGTTTAGTGACAACCCGATCGCTTCACATACCAGACGACGAAGAACTCAAGATGCTGAGTAACACCGTTCAATAGGTTTTGCCGACAGAGGCTTGGGTCTTTGTATTTGCTGAGACTTCGGTATCAGCGGTCGGTTGATGTATAGACAGATTGGAGTCGCGATAAGTCCCTGGGTCGTATCCAAACAAGTCGAAATCATGTTCATAACGTTGGACGATCCGTTCAAGGTCATCTGCGTTCATCTCGACTGATAAACGCGGTGATTTGTTGTACTGACCAATTTCAACTTTCGCGGCTTTGACCCGCGGCACACCAGTCGATTCCAGAAACTCGGGTATCTTGTCCGCCAGCTCCTCGACCGTGAACACGGTGTCCACGAGGCACCGTTCAAGCGACGATGGTTTGTAGAGCCAACGGTGTTGAGGCATAAACATGCGATCAGGGCCCGGCTCCTCCCACCAGGCCGAGCGAAGAAATTCGCTGAAGGAGTTAATCTCCTGCATCGGCTTATAGTGGTCTTGATGATGCTTCAGGTACTGAAAAGTCGAGACGGTCCGCTCAACAGGATGCCGAACCGTTGCGAAGGTGACGTAGCGGTTCCACTCCGCACGCCCCACGGACTGGATGACTTCAATGGCAAAGCTATGCTTGGCGAGCCCAAATTTAGGGCCGTAGGCACGATGCACCAATTCTCCAAACTGCGAACCGCCGAGCTGAAGGTCCCGCCAGGTGCAAAGCGGGTCGAGCGCATGCGCCACGCTCGTTCCGCCAGACTTGGGAATGTGAAGGTAAATGAATTGCCAAGTGTGATTGATCACGGTCATAGCCGAAGGCTAGCAAACGGTCTGTCCTCCGCCAACGCCCTCTTGGAGAACATGATCTCCAGGTAACGATCGGTACGATCAGAATGGGATCGCTGGATCCCGTTGATATATGTCGTGTACAGATACGGTTATCGATCCTTAGATCGTCCGATGCCGCATTGCCTGTTCGTCTGGTTTTCACTTGCTCCAAACCGGCGATTCTGTAGGTGAATAAGGATGATTCGAATTCTGGATGCGCTCGTTTTAAGGGAGATCTCGGGCCGTTTCGGACATTCTCGGCTCGGCTACCTTTGGGCGTTTCTGACGCCGCTCCTAGGAATCATTGCCCTCTATATTATCTTCGTTAATTTCCGGCAGGGGCGAACCGAGCTTCCTTTGTTTTTGTTCCTCGTCACGGGTTGGACGACCTATGGGCTCTACCAAGGCACAACCAGCGCGCTGGCTGGCGCTGCGGAGGCCAACAAAGGTCTTCTTATGCATCCCACGATCACCCGGCTTGATGTCCTGTCAGCACGGAGCATCTTGGAAGTGCTGACCGCCGTGGCTCTTCTTCTCTTGTACGCCTTCATCTCGTTGGTCTTTGAAGGATCGCGGCTGCCCGACAGGCCCGGAATGGTTCTGATCAGTTTTTTGTCGGCAGCGGCATTTGGAACATCGGTTGGGTTAATTTTGGCGGCGCTCAAAACCCAGTTTCCTATGGCCGATAAGGTGGTCGCCCCGATCAATCGGGTTGGCTTTTTCGTCTCAGGCGTCCTCTTCACAGCGCGTGACCTGCCATCTTGGACTTATGATTATATCCGCTGGAACCCTATGCTGCACCCTATCGAGGGAATGCGCGATGGTTGGTTCCAAGCTTACGAGTCGCCGGTGGTTGATCTTTACTACACGTGGACGATTACACTGCCCGCTATTGCCCTTGGCTTGGTTCTTGAACGGCGAAGCAGAAGCAAAATCTCCTTCGGTTAAGTGATCGAATTGTAGGTTGAATGTTTAGGTGTTTCGCTCAGAAAATGATGATGGTGCGTGGTCTTTTAATAATAGGGTCAGTTGTCTTGGTCTCTGCATGCGCGAGCACAGCGACCAACATGCCTGGACATGCTTTAACGCTGCCCTCGGATGGAAACGTTCAAGCTGAACGGCCAGAGGGCACGGTGACCGATACCTTCACATCAGCACTCGGCCTGTCGTGCCAGAAAATCGTCACCGGACAAGGGAACGTCGTTGCTTGCGAAAAGCCATCGGGCTGGCTGGTCGTCGAGGACTACGCACAAGGACAAAGCACCCGGCCGTGATCGAGCTTCGAGGAATATCCAAAGCCTACCGGATCAAAAACGGCTGGAACCGTGTTTTTGACGGTTTCGACCTCGATATCGGGCCGAGCGACCACATCGGCATTCTGGGTCGAAACGGTGCCGGTAAATCGACCCTCCTTCGCATGATCGGCGGTGCTGAGCAGCCGGACCGCGGCTCGATCAATCGCAATATGTCCGTGTCATGGCCCATCGGGTTTTCCGGCTACGTCCAAACCAACATTTCGGGCCGAGCGAACACAAAATTCCTCGCTCGCGTTTATGGGTGTGATCCCAACGACGTCTGCGCCTACGTCAAAGACTTCTCCGACCTCGGCTCTTTTTTTGAGGAGCCTGTGCGTACCTATTCTACAGGCATGAAAGGACGCCTCAGCTTCGCGCTTTCGATGGCGATCGATTTTGATTGCTTGCTCATTGACGAAGTGCTTGCCACGGGTGATGCGGCGTTTAAGGAGAAATGCCGGATCACCCTCGAAGCACGGCGCGAAAACTCCGCCTTTGTTATCGTCAATCACGGATTGAAAGTGATCGATCGGCTTTGCAACAAAGTCCTGGTGTTGGGTCTTAAAGAAGGGCCTGTTCTTTCCGATAAGGTGCACGAGACAATCAAAGGGTATGAATCGCTCTTGAAGGGCGAAGTCGTGCCGCTCCCTGATGAATTGATGGAGGCTTAGCTTTGGCATCTGAACCCCCATATGCCAACGCGCCAACGCCGCTCATCAAGGGTTTGATGGCGAAAGCGCTGGACAAGCCGGCGCGGGATTTTGCCCGGCGCCACCCCTTTTTTGTCGTTGCACCGATTGCCGCGATTGTTCTTGCTTTCTACTACGGCTTGCTAGCGGCCCCGGTTTATGTCTCTGAGACACAAATCTCGATCCGCGGCAAAGATTCAGCACCCCAACCGACACTGCTATCTGCCTTTGTCTCAACGGGGGGCAGTGGCGGGTTGTCCGAGAGCGTGGCAGTGCTCGAATATATTCACTCCGCGCCGATGCTACAGGACCTCAGTAAGCAGATCGATCTTTTTGCTCATTATACTGCTTTTCGTATCGATCCTTTTAGCTCGATCTCCAAACGATCGTCCCAGGAGCAATACCTCAATTTCTATCGTAAGCGGGTAGCCGTGATCCTCGACCGTGAAGCGGCAATCGTGAAAGTCGAGGTCAATGCCTATAGCCCGGAGATGGCACTTCAAACAGCGCAAGCCATCGTGACCTTGAGTGAGGAGTATGTGAACGACCTCTCGGCGCGCATCAGGGACGAGACGCTCAAAGATGCGCGGGACGAATTTGCCCGTGCCCAGGACGAAGTCCGCGATGTCAGGCTCTCACTAGCAGAGTTTCGCAACCGATCCGGCGAGCTCGACCCAGCATCACGGGGCAGCGCGAGTGTCAGTGCCCTCATTTCTTTGGAGGGCGACATCACCCGGCTGCGCGGCGAGCTCGCCTCCCAACTCGCCATCAACCGCGAGGACGCTCCCCAGGTCCAAGCCATTGAGGCCCAAATCAGAAGCCTTGAAGGCCAGGTTGAAGATCAACGCCGGCGCCTCGCCAGCGACAACAGCAACGGGACGCTTGCGGAGGTTCTGAGGGAATACGAAGGTCTGGTGATCCAGCGGGAATATGCTGAGACAAGATTGACCGCGGCCCTCGCCGCTCTTGACGGAGCCCGCCAACTGGCCGCCCAACGTGAGCGTTTCGTGGTGCCCATCGTCGATCCAGTGTTGGCGAGCCAAGCGACCAAACCGCGCCGGTTTGCCTCTTTTTGTTTGGGTATGCTGATGGTGCTCATCGGCTATGGTATCATTCGTTATACAATTGCGGGGATTGGTGACCATGATGGTGCGATTTAACGCTCTCTTGTTGATCCTCGGGGTGACGATCTTGTCGATCGGATCTACCGCTGCGCAATTCGGTGCCGACGAACAAATCGCGGCGCAAAGGGCACGCAGCGCCCTGTCTGATCTCAGCCAAGAACGCAGCGCGCCGGTTTTTGGCTCCCAACTTTTCGCCGGATCGCCCGCGGCTTCTCGCGCGACAACCGATCCTAGCTACAGGCTACAAACAGGTGACCGGATCGCGGTGCGTGCCTTTGGTGCGTACAACGCTGATATTGTCGAGGAGATTGACCAAAACGGCGTTCTCTTTATCCCAGAAGTCGGTCCTGTGACCTTGGGAGGACGGACCGCCGCGGAGCTCCAGCCTCTGGTCGCTGATGCAGTCAGTGAAACCTTCACCCAGAACGTCCGTGTCTATGCCACACTGGTCAGTCCAGGATCGATCACCGTTTACCTGGCCGGCGATGTCGGGCGCCCAGGCCGGTTCATCGGAGGGTCTAACGACGATGTCCTCTATTTCCTTAGCCTTGCCGGCGGGATCCATCAGGAGCGCGGAAGCTATCGCGACGTGCGCGTCTTAAGGGGCGGTCGAGTACTCCAGCGCATCGACCTCTACCGCTTTTTGCTGTCAGGCGAACTTCCAGATGTCAGGCTACGGAGCGGTGATACGATCTTTGTTCCACCCCGCGGACCGCTTGTGAGTGCATCAGGAGACGTTCTCTCGCCCTACGCCTATGAATTGACCAAGGGCGCGAATGGCGGGCTTTTGACCGAACTCGCGCGCCCAAAACACGATGCGACCGACGTTGCGTTAAGCGGAACCCGGAAGGGTGAGCCCTTTGTTCGCTATTTAAGTATTGAAGAGTTCGCGCAGTTTGAACTCTTTGAAGGCGATGAAGTTGACTATCGCGCCGACACGTTCGGACGAGAAATCGCCGTGGCCATCGAAACGACCTCGCGGAGTGCCAAAGCGATTTATGTCCTGCCGCGCAACACCAACTTGATCGACCTCCTTGCTCAAATTGAAATTGATCCGTCTTCTGTCGATTTGCATTCAATCCACGTCAATAGGCGCAGTGTTGCGCAAGCGCAGAAAGTCGCTCTTGATGCGTCGCTTGATGAGCTCGAACGATCCGTGCTCCTGGCACCTGCGATCACACCGGATGCCGCACAGACACTGCAGGCCGAGGCCGTCGCAATTGGCCAATTCGTGGCGCGCGCGAGGGAGGCTGTACCCCTTGGCACCGTGACGGTGGTCGAAGACGGAATGCTCCGTAACCTCACGCTTGAAGATGGCGACGTTATTGTCATCCCTGACCAGACGGATGTCATTCTTGTGGCGGGAGAAGTCATGGCCCCTGGCGCTTTTGTCTTTGGTCAGCGCAAGCCGCTTAGTGCCTATGTCGATCGTGCAGGCGGGTTCCGAGATCGCGCGAACAAATCTGACTTTGTCGTCCGTACACGAGCGGGAAGTACATTCCAGGTGAACGCGTCTTACGTACCGCAGGCGGGCGATCAAATTCTGGTACTGCCCAAGACACCGAACCGCACCTATTTGCTGGCGAAAGACATCACCCAGGTGGTTTTCCAACTCGCCCTTGCCACCGCAACCGTCGCACGGCTTTAAACCTTGTCGGCGGTCACCGCGCCCTCTGTGAAGCCGTGGCGGCAATCCCTCACCGAGCGAATTGGTCTCGATACTGATGCACCTCTCCTTATAGGGATCGCTTCACCAGGGGTGTTCCGGCGCCGGTCACGGCTGACTGATCTTATGGGTCAGGGAGTTCGGTTTATGCCCGTGACCCCGTTGACCGGCGGGTTCGATGCCATCGCGGGGTGGGGCCTTAAAGGCAAAGGGCGAGAAAAGGCAGAGCGCCTTGACGTGCCTTACTTGGCGCTCGAAGATTCCTTTCTTGCCCGGCTTGGATCAGGCGAAGGTCCTTACGGACTTCTCGGCCTGTCAATCGATACGGATGGTGTCTATTACGACGCGAGCCAGCCAACACTGATCGAAAGGCTGATTGCGGATAGCGCGTCTCAGCCCTCTCTTCCCGATGCGGAGCACCTTTTGGCCTATTTACGAGCGGCCAAGCTCTCCAAGTTTAACACACTCGATTGTTCCGTGTTGCGCAACCAAGAAATGGATCGTTGCCGGTTCCAAGCCATCGTTGTCGACCAAATCGCTGATGACCTCTCGATCAAGGGGGGATTGTCGTCAGCCGAGACGTTTGAGGCGATGCTCGATGAAGCCATCGCGACCTTTGGCGCCAAGGATGTCGCGGTGAAACTACACCCCTATGACGGCATCGATGGGCGCCGCGGGCACCTTCGCGAAATCGCCAGCAAGCGCGGTGTCACCAGCCTCCAATCGTCGACCAATTGGATGAAGTGTGCTGAGCGAACCGAACGTGTTTTCGTTGCCACCAGCAACGCAGGCTTAGAGGCCTTGATTGGCGGTGCCCAGGTGACGTGTTTCGGTGTTCCCTTTTTTGCTGGCTGGGGGCTCACGGATGACCGAATCGCAACACCTAGGCGAAGGGCGACACCCACGCTCGCTCAACTGACCTATGCCGCTTATGAGCAATACGGTCTTTCCTGGTTGCCCAGTCTCCGTCGTCCTGGATCGGCAATAGAGCTCGCCCGCTTCGTCGCTGCCAATCAACGCCATGCCAAGATGTTCGGTGAAGGACTTACCGTCGCTGGTTTCGCGTCGGCAAAAAGGCACTATCTTAAGCCGTTCCTCGGACCGTGGAGACCACCACTTCACACCAGCCCCTCCCCTGATTTGCCGCCAGACGGCACGCGTGCTGTCTGGGCATCGAAAATCAGTGGCGATAAGCACTTGACAGAAACCTGGCGTTCAGATGACGGCTTTTTTGTTGAAGATGGTTTTCTGCGGTCGGTCGGTCTCGGAGCGGAGCTTGTTCAACCAGCATCATTAAACTTCGATCCGTATGGTATCTATTATGATGCTTCTCATACGAGTCTTGTCGAACACTTGCTCCTTACACGGGACACTCGGCCGGACGAACTAGCTCGAGCGCAGGCCCTGATCAAGAGGCTCCGGCGCCACGGAACAACAAAATACAATCTCAAAGGCGAGATGCCGCCCCTTGAAACAGGTGGTCGGAAAGTCGTGCTCGTTCCGGGACAAGTGGAGGATGACGCATCGATCCGTATGAGCCTTGGGACAGTGAAAACCAATCGCGACCTTCTTTTAATGGTGCGTAAGGATTATCCTGATGCTTTCTTGATCTATAAACCGCACCCTGACGTAGATATCGCTGGCCGCCTTGGTGCTGTGCCTGATGCAAATGATTTAGCCGATTTGGTCATTCATGGCGTGTCTGCGGATGCAGCCGTCGAAGCGGCTGACCGTGTGGCAACAATCACGTCCTTGCTTGGCTTTGAAGCACTGCTTCGTGATAAGCCTGTTCGTGTTTACGGCAGCCCCTTTTATGCAGGATGGGGTCTCACCAATGATGCGGTGACACTCGGCCGACGACAGCGTGAGTGTTCGATCGAAGAGTTGGTGATCGCTGCTTTGATCGAGGCGCCGCTCTATGTCTCTCCTTTAACGAATATTCCGTGTGGGCCTGAAGATACAGTTGAAGCTCTACTGACTGCACCAACACGCGATTTCCGATGGACTGGGGCGAAAACGGTTTTGCGCCTGTGGCGGCGCTATAAGCGGTTCGAGGATCGCCGCCGCCTTCGGAACCCGAAGTCAGTCGCTTGAGAACTAGCGAAGCTCTAAACCGGCTTGGCTGGTCAAAAACCCGCGCAAGCGCCTGACAAATTCTAAGGGCCGAGAGGACGGGAAGAAATGCCCAGCCTTTGGTAATGCCTCGAAATGCACACCCGGAACCTGCCGAGCGATGGCGGTTCCGGTTTTGAGCGTCATGCTGCGGCGTCCATAAAAGGCAAAAAGAGGATGGGGATATTCTGTCAGATCTCGGATAGATAAATCAGACGGTTTGGAAAATTCATCCCGAGCCGTTGTGTTTTCCAAAAGAGCTAACCACTGCTTGGCCACCCGGCGGCCCATCAGCCGATTTGAGTTGGCAACGAGCTTTTGTAGTGCACCAGCCCGTTCCGAGTTTTCAAGGGTCACACGCGCCAGATGCGTGAGGATCTGAAGGCCGAACTCTGGATCCTCCGTGTCCACTGTTATTCCGAGACCTTCGAGACGGCTGACAATTTCTGGACCAAGCCGCGACTGCGCCAAGGAAAGGCTTGGTTGGACAGATGGCAACCGCATATCAGTCAGTGTTAAACTTGTTGCGCGGTCGGGGTGTTCCAACGCAAAGTGCGCCGCCACCAGGGCACCATAAGAATGCCCGACAAGGTGAAATCGATCGATACCCAAACTGCTAATAACATCGACGGCATCGGCGGCGAGATCGGGCGCTCTGTATCCGGATGGTGGTGATGAAGAACGTCCATGGCCTCTTAAGTCAATAAGCGTGACCCTCGCGACCGCCGAAAAGGCCATCGCTATACTGGCGTACCAAAACGCCATATTGGTTGCGAGACCATGGATAAAGACAATGTCCGCCACAGGCTCTTGCTCTGCCTGCGGCATAATTTGCAGGCAGTTGATGTCCGCTGCGCGGGTCGTCACGAGGCGCATGCCCCCTTCTCCGCCGGACACCATAGCCTGATTAGTCCTCAAGATAGCCAAGATTGCGCAGCTGCTCGAGAATTCGTTCCTTATCGTGTTCGGTGATCTCCCCGGTGGGGCCACCAAGTTCTGTTGGTGCAATCGTGGTTTCACCCATTTTCACTGGGTGATCACGAAGCCAATCATCGGTGAAAAGACCGTCGGGGACCTTGGCCTCAAAGTCCTCAGGAATCGGGAGACCCACCGAATGAACAAGCATCGCCGCGATATCGATAATGCTCTGTGTGCCGCCATCCTTATGGGAAATGCCGGGGCCATAAGCCAGGAAGATGCCGTCGGGGTGATGAGTTCCGATCATCGTTGGGCGCTTGACCATGGTTGGTTCTTTATTCTTGACCGAGACGAACCCATGATCGTCGAGAATAAGCGTTAAGTCTGGTGCGTCAGCGCGCGCAGCACCTGGGAAAACTTCCTCCCGCAGAAGGATATCTTTGATGAATGGACGACCACCCTCAGGATGCTCGAACGCCATCAGATCGTCGATCAATTTTTGACGGAAGTCGTAATAGTCTTCGATCGGAACGCCTGGGTCACCTGGTTCTTCGGCGAGGCGAATAACAATACCGTTGCTCGAAGGCGTCGGACAGAAGGCTTTCGTTTTTTCCCAATCAAGGTCGGCAAAATTGGCCGCCTCGCGGCGAATGTCGGCTTCTGTGCCTTCATGTTCACGCCAGGTTAGGTATCCAAGCTCACCGAGGTAATGGTTGACACGGAAGACATATTCGGACCCCGTGAAACCATGGTCCGAGGCAAAGAAGACTTGCGTGTCCGGGCCCGCCACTTCGACAAGGCGAGCCACATAACCATCAAGACGCCGGAAATACTCAAGCACCATGACGCGGAGATGCTTCTCTTCCTCCGTGAGCCCCTCTTCGATGCGGCGCGGGTCAAGAACGTGCCAGACTTGGTGTTGCAGCTTGTCCGTGCCATCAAACATCACCGCGAAGAGATCCGATGAATCCTCCGAAAGCAGCGTTTCGGCAATCCGGAACCATTGCTCCTCCCTCGGAAGGTGTCCCGTCACCCAATCCTCAAGCTCTTTTTGGCTCATTTCTTCGCCAATTTGGCCTTCGCGCTCGAAATCCCAGGCAAGCTCTTTGGCATTAAAACCAGGGATTGCCTTCATGCGATCATAAAGATCCGGAGGCGTTACATTCGACTTGAGGTGTTTCCAGGAAACGAATCCTGGCACGAGATTGCCGCGCACCGGAATGATCGGAGCCATCATCGGGAAGTTAAGAGACGTGATTGAGCGATCTTGGCGGCTCGCCAACGACCAAATCGTCTCAACACGAATGTCACGCGAATCATACAGCGTAAAGAACATCTCGTCTTTACGGTCTTCAAAGCGGACAAAGTCATAGACGCCATGATGGCC
This sequence comes from Pseudomonadota bacterium, assembly GCA_039818345.1. Classification (GTDB taxonomy): domain Bacteria; phylum Pseudomonadota; class Alphaproteobacteria; order Caulobacterales; family Parvularculaceae; genus Parvularcula. The sequence continues at coordinate 51,103 of JBCBUC010000028.1, forward strand.
AGGAGAACGGCCTGTCACCAATGATACCCAAGCGGGCGGGGTCAAAGGATGCGGCGTTGAGAGGAGTTTTGAATGGTACCCCTCGCGCATGACGCGCGCCATGAAGGGCATCACCACACCCTCTCCATAGGGATCATTGGTCAACTGATCGAGAACGGTAAAGGTTGCACCATCCATGCCGATGAAAAGTGTCTGGGTCATCATTGCCTCCAAGACGCCTGCGGCGCGTTTGCCGCTAAGCAGCCACCAGCTGTTTCTTCACAAAAACCGAAATTTGCTGGATCGTCAGGTCGTCGACATATTTGCCGTCCTTCATCAGAAGTTCATCGAACCCCATATTGCGACGACCAAAACGCTGTTCGATGGAAACGATCATCTGAATGATATCGATGGACTCGAACTCAAGATCGGCCACCACACGGCTAGCGGGAGTGATCTCATGATCAATCCCCCACTCTTCAGTGAATTTGG
>JBCBUC010000029.1:0-51036 GCA_039818345.1 Pseudomonadota bacterium
TCATGATGCCGGAGATGGACGGGCCGACCCTGATTGAAGAGGCGGGCGAGAAACTCCGCGGCGCGCAGGTCGTCTTCATGTCTGGTTATGCCGAGGCGGCGATGCGCGATAAACTGAACACGATCGAAGGCGCACGGTACCTGCAAAAACCATTTACGCTGACCACTGTCGCAGCGGTCGTCAAAGAGGCGCTAGCCCGCTAGGCTCCGACGCTCGCGTGCTCGATCGCTCGGTCACGCACTGTTAGCGAAGGACAAAACGCATGCTCGATACCGTCGAAGATGGTGTGCGCGCGGACATCGAGGCCTTATGCCTCCGCGCCCGCGACGCTGCGCAAGGCTTAGCCGCGGCGACACCGGCGTCGAAAGACGCAGCGCTTCGCGCAGCGGCGGCTGCACTTCGGGCACGGCGCGCGGAGCTGATCGCGGCCAATGCCGAGGACGTCGCCTCCGTTGAACAAACCGGCAAGAACGCGGCCTTCATCGATCGGTTGAAACTGAACGACGATCGTGTGGAGGCGATGGCGCAAGCGCTCGACGATATGGTCACGCTGCCCCATCCCGTGGGCCGAATTCTTGAGACGATTGAGCGACCCAATGGTTTGGTGATCGAGCGGGTGTCAGTACCGATCGGCGTCATCGGTATGATCTACGAGTCGCGTCCCAATGTTGGGGCTGATGCGAGTGGACTTTGCCTTAAATCGGGGAACGCAGTGATCTTGCGCGGCGGTTCGGAAAGTGCGCGGTCCACGGAGGTGATCGTTTCGTGCATGGCTGAAGGGTTGACGTCTGCTGGTCTGCCAGAAGCTGCCATCCAAAAAGTGCCAACGAATGATCGCGCGGCGGTGGCCGAACTCCTCCGTGCTGTTGGGCTTGTTGACCTGGTGATCCCCCGGGGCGGGAAAGGTCTTGTCAGCCTGGTGCGGGATCAGGCACGTGTCCCAACGCTGTTGCATCTTGATGGGAATTGCCATTCCTATGTGCACGGAGCAGCAGACAAAGACAAGGCGGTGGCGATTATCAAGAACGCGAAGCTTCGGCGGACAGGTGTATGCGGAGCAGCAGAGAGTGTCGTGATCGATCGCTCGGCACTTTCCATGCTGCCTGATATCGTTGCTGCGCTTGAGGGGTGCGAGATCCGCGGCGATGATGAAGCACAGGCTGTCGACCCACATATCACGCCAGCGACGGACGATGATTGGGGTCAAGAGTATCTTGATCATATTATTTCGGTGAAAGTGGTGTCCGGCCTAGAGGAGGCGTTGGCGCACATCGCGCGCTATTCATCGAACCACACCGATGCTATCATCACCGAAGATCAGGCGGCCGCGGACCGTTTCCTCCAAAATGTTGATAGCGCCATTGTCATGCATAACGCGTCGACACAGTTTGCCGATGGCGGAGAGTTCGGCATGGGCGCCGAGATTGGGATCGCAACAGGCCGTATGCATGCGCGCGGTCCCGTCGGACTTGAGCAGCTCTGCACCTATAAATACCTGGTGCGAGGCTCCGGACACATCAGACCTTAGGATTGCCACGACTGATGAACACAGCAGCACTTGTCTCTCTCGGTGCCTATTTCATCCTGATGCTTGCGATTGGTCTTTATGCTTATCGTAAGTCATCGGAAGACAGCGCGGCTTATCTATTAGGCGGAAGACGACTGGGACCTGCCGTTGGGGCTTTGTCCGCCGGAGCATCGGATATGTCGGGATGGATCCTTTTGGGTCTTCCCGGCGCTGTTTATGTGGCAGGCCTGTCGAGCGCATGGATCGCCGTTGGCCTAACGATTGGCGCCTTTTTCAACTATCTTCTCGTCGCGCCGAGACTTCGTGTCTATACGGAAATCGCCGATGACGCGATCACCATTCCAGACTATTTGGAAAAGCGCTTTGGCGACACAAGCAGGGCGCTGCGGCTCCTGTCTGCTGCGGTCATCATCATTTTCTTCACCGTCTACACGTCATCCGGCGTGGTCGCGGGCGGAAAGCTTTTTGAGGCCTCTTTTGGGCTTGATTATCATATCGGTCTCTTTTTGACCGTTGGTGTGGTGATCATGTATACCGTGTTCGGCGGTTTCTTGGCGGTGTCGCTCACGGATTTTGTGCAGGGCTGCATTATGTTTGTTGCCCTCGTCACGGTACCGATCGTTACCATGGGCATGCTTGGTGGTCTTGCAACCACTGGCTCGCTCTTGCGCGACACCAACCCGGCTCTATTGAGCGTTTTTCAAGAGGCCATGGCGGGCGGCGGCGCGCAGGCGCTTTCAGCCTGGGGTCTTCTTTCGCTTCTTGCCTGGGGTCTTGGCTATTTCGGTCAGCCTCACATCATTGTTCGTTTCATGGCGATCCGGTCGGTGAAGGATATTCCGACCGCCCGCCATATTGGCATGTCCTGGATGGTGATCACGGTTATCGGTGCTGTGCTGACGGGACTAGCGGGTCGAGCCTACGTCGCATCGGGTGCTGATGGTCTGTCCGCTTATCTTCATGGCCAAGGTCGCGGCGGCGCCGAAGCGTTCGATCCGGAGACGATATTTATCCTGCTGAGCCAGGTACTGTTTCACCCGCTCGTCGCCGGGTTTCTTCTCGCCGCGATACTGGCGGCAATCATGTCGACCATCTCGAGCCAGCTTTTGGTGTCCTCAAGTTCCCTCACGGAGGACATTTACCGCGTGTTCGTCAAGCGCTCTGCAACGGAGCGTGAACTTGTGCTGGTTGGTCGGTTGTCAGTGGTTGCTGTGTCGGCCGTGGCGATCGCCCTCGCTTTCGATCGGTCGAGCAATATCCTCAATCTCGTTTCCAATGCCTGGTTTGGTTTTGGCTCAGCCTTTGGCCCAGTGATCCTCTTCAGTCTTTTTTCGAGCCGCATGACACGGGGTGGTGCACTGGCGGGGATGTTGACGGGGGCCGTGGTGGTTCTTGTCTGGGTTTACGCGCCGAGCGCTTTTTTCGGGGATTTGCGCGCAGCGCTCGCCGCCATCATTCCGGGCTTTGCCCTTGCAACACTTGCCATTTTTGGTGTTAGCGCAATCTCAAAACCTGTCTCTTCAGCGATTGCCGAGCGGCATGTGGACATGCTCGCCCAGATTCCGACCCGGAAGACGGGCAAAAGCGCAAGTGCATAAAGCAGTGCTTTGAACTGTGTTGGATTCGCGCCTCCGTCATCGTCCCGCCCTATGTTCTCTCGAGCATTGGGGAGATTTTGCGTGGTCAGTCACAGCTCCGAGGATCGCAACACCGTCACGTTCCGCGCCCCTGCGTTACAGTCGTTCCAAGCACCGCCGCCTCGCCGGGCGCTCGAGCGCGATGAAGCGGTCGACGACCGACCAACAGCGACCGGTGTCGAACGGTTGATTGCGAAGGGTACCGCTGATCAGCCCAGCGTGGCCGCTCTTCTCGGCGTATCCGTGGCCACGTTGCGGCGACGGTTGTCGAGTGAAGGCACAAGCTTTCGTGTCGTGCGAACCAAGGTTCTTTCAGCGCGAGCAATGGACATGTTGGGTTCCGACCGATCAATGATGGCTATTGCGACCGAACTTGGATTTTCAGACGTTCGCAGCTTCTCGCGGGCTTTCAAATCGTGGACCGGCGAAACACCGAATGCCGTGCGGCGGCGGTTGAAACGCTAGAGCGCGTTCAGTGATCTTCGAGCCACTGAAAACGCTCTAGGTCTTTGATTTATCGGGTTTTCGAACCGCCAAACCGGCTCCACTTTGGCTGAAAACGCTCTGGGGTGTGATGCTCTCCACGGTGCGATGAAGCCGACCAAAAAAAGACCCGCCACTGAAGGTGGCGGGCCTCTCTTTTCCTATCCCTAGACTGACGATTGTAGGTGGTCTTTAGACCTGAGGCCTAAGAGAACTGGTTCATCGTGTTGTCTTTGCCGCCAGCTTTAAGGGCAGCATCACCGGCGAAGTACTCTTTATGGTCATCGCCCATGTCAGACCCAGCCATGTTTTGGTGCTTCACGCAGGCGATCCTTTGACGGATCTCCTCACGCTGCACGTTCTTCACATAACCAAGCATGGCCTCGTCACCGAAGTACCGTTTCGCCAGATTGTCTGTCGACAGCGCAGCGGTGTGGTAGGTTGGTAGGGTGATGAGGTGGTGGAAGATGCCAGCGCGCTTCGATCCATCACGTTGGAAGGTACGGATTTTTTCGTCGGCTTCTTTTGCAAGGTCCGTCTCGTCATACTCGACTGACATCAGCTTCTCGCGTTCATAAGCGGACAGATCCTTGCCAGCTTCCGTCCACGTATCAAAGACCTGTTGCCGGAAATTCAGTGTCCAGTTGAACGAAGGCGAGTTGTTGTAGACCAGTTTCGCGTTTGGAATGACCTCACGAACGCGGTCCACCATCGACGCAATCTGCTCGACATGCGGCTTTTCGGTTTCGATCCAGAGAAGATCCGCGCCGTTTTGCAGCGATGTGATGCAATCGAGAACGCAGCGATCAGCGCCCGTGCCGGGCTTAAACTGGAACAGGTTTGAAGGCAGGCGCTTTGGACGCATCAGTTTGCCATCACGCTTGATGACCACGTCCGATGGCAAGAGTTGATCGGCCGTGACTTCTTCGCAATCAATGAAAGCGTTGTACTGATCACCAAGATCGCCGGGTTCGTTTGAGTAGGCAATCTGTTTGGTGAGGCCCGCACCCAGCGAGTCGGTCCGGGTAACGACGATACCGTCTTCGACGCCCATTTCGAGGAAAGCGTAACGGCAAGCACGAACCTTTGCGAGGAAGTCTTCATGCGGAACGGTGACTTTGCCGTCCTGGTGACCGCACTGCTTTTCGTCGGAGACTTGGTTCTCGATCTGCAGGGCACAGGCACCGGCTTCGATCATTTTCTTGGCAAGAAGGTAGGTCGCTTCTGCGTTACCAAAACCAGCGTCGATGTCGGCAATGATCGGAACAACATGTGTTTCGTAATTGTCGACAGCGTCGAGGAGTTCTTTTTCCTTCGCCGCGTCACCTGCGTCGCGGGCTGCGTCGATGTCACGGAACATCATGCCAAGCTCGCGGGCATCGGCTTGCTTCAAGAAGGTGTAAAGCTCTTCGATCAGCGCGGGCACGGAGGTTTTCTCGTGCATTGATTGGTCAGGAAGTGGGCCAAACTCTGACCTCAAAGCAGCGACCATCCAGCCCGAAAGGTAGAGATAGCGACGTTTGGTCGATCCAAAATGCTTCTTGATCGAGATCATTTTCTGCTGACCGACAAAACCGTGCCAGCAACCCAAAGACTGCGTGTAGTTCGCAGGGTCAGCGTCGTAAGCTGCCATGTCTTCCCGCATGATCTTCGCGGTGTAACGGGCAATATCGAGACCTGTGCGGAACCTGTTCTGTGCACGCATGCGTGCGACGCTTTCGGCGGAAATGCCGTTCCAGGTTCCATCATAGCTCATGATAAGCTGAGAAACTTCATTGATATCAGACTGATAGCTCATGGAATGTCCTTCGATAAAGCGAGCCCAAAAAAGAGGGCTTAGCGAGGCCGCGTTAACGGCTCCCTGGCGCCGCCGGAACACTTTTCAAGTAAAGATGTACAACTGTACAATTTGGAATTGTCATTTTGTACAGTTCTTGTATGGTCGGCCATGGCTGCCCGTACTGGACGAGATCGCGCCACCTATATTGGCCCCCGTTTGCGTCGCTTGCGACGGGACCTTGCGCTTACACAAGCGGCGATGGCGGAAGATCTTGAAGTTTCTCCGTCCTATGTTGCGCTGATGGAGCGTAACCAACGCCCGGTGACGGCCGACATGCTGTTGCGCCTTGCGAGCACCTATGCGGTCGATATTGCCGAGTTTGGAAGTGGGAGCGCGAGCGATCTTTCCGCTCGACTGAACGATGTGCTTCGTGATCCGATGTTTGCCGATATTGATCTCGGCGCGACGGAGGCGGCTGATGTTGCGTCGGGTTATCCTGGTGTCGCGGATGCGGTGCTCCGGCTACATGCTGCCTATCGTGAGGGGGAGCTTGCGCTTGCTGATCGCAACAAACAGGTTCCGGCAGGTCCCGATCCTGTGGCGGAGGCGAGGTACTTCCTTGGTGCCAGGAAGAATTTTTTTCCAGCCGTGGATGATCAAGCCGAGCGCGTTGCAGCTGCGGCGGAGGCGAGCGGGGGACTGACGGCTTATCTCCAACAAAAGCACGGGTTTGAGCTACGGCGCTTTCCGCGGGATGTGATGGCGGGCGCGATCCGGCGGCTTGATCACCACCGGCGCGAGCTTGCGCTTGATGAGTCGCTCGATGGGGCCACGAGACGTTTTCAGATTGCGCTGCAACTTGCCTACCTGCAGCTCGACGATGCAATTGACGCCGCGCTTTCAGAAGGCGCCTTTCGAAGTGAGAATGGTCGCCGACTGGCGCGCCGCGCACTGGCCAATTACGCAGCAGCCGCGATTATCATGCCCTACCGCGATTTTCAGCACACGGCTGAAGAAAGGCGGTACGATATTGAGGCGCTCTCAAGAAGGTTCCGCACCAGTTTTGAGCAAACAGCCCACCGTTTGACCACCTTGCAAAGGCGAGGGCAGGAGGGTGTTCCTTTCTTTTTCATCAGAGTGGATGCGGCAGGGAACATCTCCAAAAGGCTTGATGGTGCGGGCTTCCCCTTTGCCCGTCACGGCGGTTCGTGCCCGCTGTGGTCGGTACACCATGCCTTCCGCACCCCCCGCCAAATCATCACCGAATGGCTTGAGCTTCCGGGAGGAGAGCGGTTTTTCTCGGTAGCGCGAACGGTAACGGCTGGCGGCGGAGCCTATGGCGCGCCGCGCGCTGAAAGGGCGATTGCCCTGGCGTGCTCTGAAAAATTCGCCAACAAGCTCGTCTATACGGATGAACAAGGGTTGGTCGCGTCGCGCGCGACGCCCATCGGAGTTACGTGCCGCCTCTGCCACCGCTCAAACTGTGCGGCGAGGGCAGAGCCTCCTATTGGCCGTCCGGTGGCGGAGGATGTGTTCCGCCGCCCGGTCGCTCCGTTCGCCTTCACCGATGAGTAAGGCGCTTGCCAGCTCAACTACCAATCAATCCCGACAGAGATATATGCGCTACCGATCGTTGTTTCCTCACCAAAGGAGCCGTTAAACCCGGTCGAAAACCGCATGAACCCATTGCGGTACGAGAGATCGCCGCCAAGGAAGTAGGCCGTTTCCTCTTGTTCCATCTCGAGGGTGAACGCGTCACCGTCACCGAATCGGTAAGTGCCTGAGAGGACATCGTCTTGCAACTCTTGGCTCAGTCCAGCTGATATTGAAAACCGTGTTTCAGCCAGAGTTGGCCCGGCTGTGTTAAACCCGGAAAACTCATTTCGTTGTCGCCGTTCCCGTGTCCAACCTAAGCTCAAACCGCTGTTGAGCCTCAAGGATTCTGCGTCGCGGTCTTCTGCAGTGATGGCGGCGCTATCGTCGAGATTATCCTCGGTGTACCCATCTTCTTCGATGCTCAGATAGTCAATCGAGACTGTGGGGGTGACGTCAAACCGTCCTGTGTTCCAAAGATACTGAACCTTACCATGGCCCGTAATCTGCGTTCCGTCCCAGGACGCATCAAAATCGCGGCGCTCGAGATCGAAAGAGATATTCCGTTCACTGTCTGAAGAAGCCCAGCCATAACCGAAACGGCCATCAAGCACGAACCGGCCCATCGCCTTAGTCGCATAGACATCTAAGCCCGTCGTCACCCTGGTCACCGGAAAGTCATCACCCAGTTTCTCTTCCAACTGCGTAGACGAAAGAGAGCCGGCGATCCCCAGTGTGTCGAGGCCAAACATTTTTCTGTCAGCGCCCAAAGCCAACATGATACCGTAACCGTCAAAACCCTCAGAGCCCCGACCTTCACTCCGGTTAATGAAAAACAGCTCCTGCTTGATCCAGGCATGGCGGTTGCCCAGCCTGATGTCTTCACCCTCAAGCCGCGTGCGATGGCGAATGATCGAATTCATCGCGGTGTTCTGGGCACGGACAGCGGTGATCGCCATATCAAGTGGCTCTGGTGTCAACTGCCGGTAAAGGCCAAGGAATTCTTCTTCTGTCGTCGCACCATAAATCGCGTCGCTGAGTTCTTGGTCGCCCTCGATGGCCGAAAGGGCCGGGTCAAAGGACGGTGCTTCCTCGGCGAAGAGACCAACTTCGTCCGCGTTGCGCCTACGGCGGCGAAGGACGAGCGAATTGGGGTTGTTGTCATCCAACGCCAACACCTCTTCGACCAGAAAGGAGCTGTTGATATCCCCGTCAATATCGAGGGCATCAATATCGACATTCAGAGTACCCGCCGTGATCAGACGATTTTCGATGGTCCCGGAGAAACCCTCAACGGACAAAATACCAATCGATGACGTACTATCGATGCTGACTGTGCCCGACGATTGGATGCGCGCCACATCACTGCCCGTCGCAGGAAGTTCGAATTCGAGGCGCCCTTCGTTCGACACCGACAGATCAGTCAAGGTCGCCTGCTGCGAGTTCGTCAGTGTGAACGTCGAACTATCAACAGAAACCGTCAAATCATCGGTATTCAGAATGCCGCCGGTCCATGCCGAGCCTCCCGAGAGTTCAAACACGTCTGTTCCAGCCCCGAACCTGGCATCGCCAGTCCAATCGGCCTCGTCCATCAGCCGGAACGTGTCATCGCCCGAGCCGAAGGTGAGGGTGCCTTCGCCAGTAAACGCAGAAAATTCGATTGTGTCATTTCCGGCACCGACTGAAGCATCGCCATTATAGATACTTTCCTCCGTGAACCGAATGATATCATTGCCTGCGCCAAGGGTAATGTCGCCTGATACTGCTCCAGCATCCGACAAGAACGTGTCGTCGCCCGAGCCAGTGATCACATCGCCGACGATGAAGCCCACGAGTGACCGTTCGTTGTCCTCTTCATCAAATGACTGGCTGACCGTGTTGGTGATGGCGACTCCTGATGTGTTAACGGAGAAGTCGAGCGCGATGGTGGTGGCTGGGTTCTCTTCGTCTTCATCCTCGTCCGGCTGAATGGCCCGGATGATCGAGCCGCCATTGTGGAAGGTGGTCACCGTTCCGCTAAGATCGCGTACAGCGACGGCGTCACCTCCGTCAGCGCTTGCGGAAATCGTCGCCAGCGTCGTCTCAGCTCGGATGGTCGGCAGGGTGACGTCTTCGTCAATCAAGAACGCAGTCGCGTTTCCCGTGCCGTCGACTGTGGCTCTAATGTCTTGTTCTACCAGCACCTCTGGAAGAGTTGTGGTGCCTGTAATGCGCAGCCCAACGGAGTCGGCGTCGATCGACGAACCTGCGATCTCGCCGCTGTTCCGAAACCCGGCATCGGCCGTTATATTCTGAATGCGAACGACTTCTGTTGCGATACCATCGTAAATCCCGGTGGCCGAAAGAACGCCGCGGTTAATGATACTCCACGAGCCATAGTCCGATGCAAGACCATCTTCAGAGGCAACAGTACCAATGGTGCTTACTGTGCTTTCGTTACCGATCCTTAGAGCGTTGCCGCCGCCAAACACTGTAACCGACGCATTCGATCCCTGTCCCGGGGTCGCTTCGCTATCGGTATCGAGTGATGTTTCGAGATCGATAGGACCGTCGATCAAAACACCGCCCGCAACATTGCCAAGCAGGGAGATACCGTGACCGGACACCAAGGTTGCCTGAAAATCATTGTTTTGATCTTCGGGGTCGACGCCTTCATTGTCATCGAGTTCGATATCGCGAGCTAAGTCAGTGTACGCTGTGGTCGTTGCTGATCCGCCATAGATGAAACTGCCGTCAACATTGCCCGTGACAAGAACGGCATCTGTTTCAACGCCGGTTACGTTGACCGAGCTGTTCTCTGCAATCGTCACATCGCCGCTGACATTTTCGAGCCGGATGCCTTGGGACTGATCGCCATCATGAACGATCACCCCAAAATGGTTGAAATCGCCATCGAGATCGCACTGCAGCACGACACCGCCACCGGAATCGCCTTCGACCCGGATCTCAGCGCCGCTATCGATGAGGACATTGCCCGTGATCGATCCGCCAGTGTCCAGCACGACACCGAACCGATTATTGGGAAAGTCGACGGGAACCTCGTCATCGCCGACTTCCAGCGAGCTATCGAGGGTGATTTGGCCGTTGACGATGACGCTGAGGGTGCGATCGCCGACCACGCGGATGCCAGCGAGATTTGCGTCGTCTCCCTCAACCGCAATTCCGCCATTCATCGTGACATCGGAATCGGTGTCCGCCGTCACTGCATCAGCATTGGAAACGGTGATTGATCCGCCATCGACAATGGTGAAAGACCCGGTGCTCGGTGTCGACTGAGGCGTCGTTAAATCATCTGTAATTTCAACGTCTTGACCCAGCGCGCCTGCGCTGCCCGCGATAAGTGCGGCCGCGGCGCAACTGAGCATGATCCGTTGTGTCACCATGTTGGTGCGTCTCCCTGGAAGATATGACCCGAGCGCCAGACGATGGCGTCAGCGGGTCGTCATTGGTCTGTGTTCGGCCGCCGAGAACGCTTCCACCACAATTTGGTTACGACCGCCTAGCCCTCAGGCAAGCTCTTGCACGGCAAACGCTACAGAGGCGATAGCTAGGATGGCGTGAAGAGTATGAAAGTTTGTATCACTTTGAAGCGGAACGATCAGCGGTTCCCCGTTCACGCTCAACGGTCATGGCCGTGGGTGATCTGGTTCAATGCTTGCGTATAAAGCTTGGTCCGCGATCCGGATGGCTCGTGTCCAAAGCTCGAAGGGTTCCAGAACATATGGGACAGCCGCCAGAACCAAGTCCAAAGCGCATCCCGCTTGCGCTTTTCTTTGTCGTGCAGTTTGCGATCTGGCTAACCTATGGAACGTTGCTCACGAGCCAAACGATCGAGTTTCGCGTTGGTAACGATCTGCCGCCCGACCTTGTCGGCAGTGCGGCCAAAGCGGCCACGCCCGTTGTTGTCGCTTTGACGGTGACCAGCCTGTTTCACTTTCTCGTTCAGGCACAAAAGACGTTCGATGCACGACGTATTTTCATCTTTTCACTGATTTTCACTATTCTCGCGGCCATAATGATGGCGTTTCTTCAGTACCTTGCCAAATGGCTCCTTGGTTATCTTTCCGATTGGCGGGCCGTGTTCACACATTGGTTGCCCTATGTTCCGTCGCGGTTTTTCCTCCTGGGTCTTTGGGTATCGGCCTATCTGTCAATCGTCTTTGCCCGGGATGCGCTTTATCATCGAGAGCAGTCGCTGATCTTACAAGCGGCAGCGGACGAGGCGCGAGCGGATATGCTCCGCTATCAGCTTAACCCGCATTTGTTGTTCAATGCACTGAACACCGTATCGAGCCATATCCTCGACCGTGATTTTGAACGAGCGGACCATGCGGTTCAGAAGCTCTCCGATTTGATGCGCCTGAGCCTTGAAAATAATGAAGCCCGTACACTGACACTTGGTCAGGAGATCGATCGGCTGGAGGTTTATTTAGACCTCGAGCGTATCCGGTTTGGCGATAGCCTCGAGATCGATATCGATCTCGACGACGGACTGGAGGACTATCCAGTGCCCCCAATGTTGCTTCAGCCCTTGATTGAGAACGCGATGAAGCACGGCATTGCGCGTTCCGCTGAGGGCGGCGTCATCTTGATCCATGCGCGGAAGGGGGCCGATGGCGCGGTGATCAACGTCACCAACAAAAATCACGGCTTTATTCCCTACCGTGTCGATGCGGCGACGGGCCCATCCTTTGGTGTCGGCCTGCGCAACGTGTCTCGCCGTCTTGAGACATTTTTCGGACCCCAAGCGCGTTTAATCACCGATGCATCCCATACACCCAAGAGCTACAGTGTGGAGATCCATCTTCCTACGGAGAGAGGGTAGTATGGGAGAGCATGACGTCCTCACCGCACTGATCGTCGACGACGAACCCGCAGCGATCAACGCCATCAACAAACGCCTGAGTGCCCATACCGATACGCTTCGGGTGATCGGAGAGGCGAAGACAGCTGGCGAGGCGCAAGCGCAGATCGAAGCGCTTAATCCGGACGTTATGTTTCTTGATGTGTCGATGCCGGGCCAGGACGGCATCGCCTTTGCGCGGCAGTTCACGCGCGATACCGGGCCAGCGATCATCTTCCTGACGGCCTATGGCAACCACGCGCTTGAAGCTTTTGAAACCGAGGCGATCGACTACCTCACCAAGCCTGTGGCGCCGAACCACCTTGAACGAGCGGTGCGCAAAGCGGTGCACGAATGCCGTCGCCGACACCGCATTGCCTTTGCCGGTCGTGTGCAGTCGCTTGCTGATCAGTATGCGCAAAAGCCTCAAGCGATCAAGCAGCATGCCTTCATCTCATTGTCGGTGGGCACCAAGATGGTCCATGTCAACGAAGCAAAAATCTTGGTTTTGGAAGCTGCTGGCGACTATGTCTGTGTTTACACAGATGATGAAACCTATGTGGTCCGATCATCGCTTCGCTCGTTGGAGCAAGATCTCACGACCAAGAGTTTTACGCAGATCCACCGCTGTACAATCGTGAACCTCGACCAAGTCGATCGGTTTGTTGAAATTGGCCAACCCCACGTGGTGATGACCAACGGCAAGTCCTATAGTGTCAGCCGGCGCCGACTGCGCCAGGTCCGTGAGCAATTTCTCGGCGAATAATCTGTTGCCGCCATGCATCTGTTTTGCGTTCTCTCAAAACACGCGGCGGTAGCTCGCGCGAAAAAAGGCTGGTTGGCGTTTGATCCTGGTCAAGGTGTTATCGATGTCACCAGAGCTTCGATCGCCGACATAGTTTTCAAATGTCCGGTCATCACCTTGTTCGAACGCTTGACTGATACCCACACTGATGACCGATGACCCAAGATGGGTGGTGCGAAAGGTGACATCGACATTGGTGATATTCGGCCGGGTATCGACTTGGGTGAGCCGATAGAGGGTTTCGTCACCCTCTCGCGAGACGGACGCTTCGACCGTCAGCGGAGCAAACCCGAAAGTCTGGCGGTACTCAATACTATAGGACCAAGGGATCTCTTCGCTTAAGCGACGTTCATCGCCTGTCACAGGGTCGGTGACTGTCGATTGAACATAACTGCCCGACACATCGAGCCTGGCATCACGGAGGCCAATCGGTGTCAGTGGAACCGAAAGATCGCCCTGAAACCCGTGCCGGGTGGCGTCACCAATGTTGGCAGGCGCATCAAAGGTACCGTCAAAAACCGGCGCACGATCGATGACATCGCTGACCCATTCGTGGAAACCTAAGAGCGAGACGTTCGTTCCGTTTGCGAAGGATTGTTCACCACTCGCCTCCACACGCCAGCGCGAGTCTGGCGAAAGCGTCGGATTCCCTCCCTCGAGTTGACCCTGGTTGAAATCGATCTGGCTGAGAAACCGCAGAAAGCTGAGTTGCGAAACATCACGAAAGCCGTTGACGAAGAACTGCCTGCGCGGGGTTTGCTGAAGTCGGAGCCGCAGTTCAGGTTTGACGAAGGAGAAATTTCTTTCATTGGAATCGACGCCTTCACGGCCAAGGGTCGACCATTCATAGCGGAGCCCGGCTTCCACGCTGATCCCCTCATCGATCGATTCACGGAAAAGGCTAAAGGCTTCGTACCGTTCTTCGGTCACCTTCGCCGTTGAGCCCGGTAAATCAATCGGCACGGGACCTTCTCCCTCATCGACATGGAGGCGCGTGTTCTGGTCACGAGAATTGTGGGCGCCTTCGTAACCAACGGAAAATTCAGCACCCGCAATATCGGCCACAAACGTGGTGCGCCCCAAGAACTCTCGATCTTCGAGGGTTCGGCGGCTCGTGGTGAGAACATTCATCTCGCCATCGTCGGTGAACGAGCTATCGCGAAATCGAAAACGGCTGGTCTGCAGCGTCGTCGACCACTCGATGTTATCCCGAAGCGTGACAAATAGATCCGAGGTTGTCTCTATATCCTCACCCCAGCGATCGGTTTCGCTGGCGTCCATCGCCGTTTCAACCAGTATGCCGTCCGTGTCAGGTGTAAACCGACGAAAGAGACCCTTCCGTTCAAAACCGAAAACCCTTGTGCGCGCTTGGGTACCAAAATAGACTTTCGAACCAAGGGCTTGTTCGTGGTTGAGGCTGACGATTGTCTCATTGAAATACCATGGGTCACGAAACCTGCGACGTTCCCGAAGGTTCTCATTGGCTTCCGTGATGGTTTCTGTTCCTTTCCAAGGGTTGTGATCGGAAAAAAATTCGACCCCAAGCGTTGTTGTCCTGCCCGCCCCGGTGGTGATTTGTGAGAACTCAGCAGAGGGACGAATGACGCCATTTTGGTAGGCAAGTGCCTCAAGAAAAGCGGAGCGCGTGGTGGCTGCTTCGTCCTTCAAGACGATGTTCACCACCACAGCCTGACCAGCGGTTTGATAACCTGGAGCACCGCCACGAACAAGTTCGATACGTTCAATGTTCCGTAGGGGGATGCGTTGCAAAATCGCCGATAGCTCATCGGACTTACCGCGAGGCCGCCTTTGATTGAGCAGCACGTTCCCTGATGATCCCGTGAACCCGCGCTGGTTGCTGTCGCTGTCTTGGAAAGTGAAGCCTGGAACTTGTTGGACGGCCTCAAGCGCCGTTTGGACGTTGAAACTGGCGAAAAACGCGATCTCAAAGGTGCGGATACCACTGCTGGAAGCGGATGTTTGGGCAAGGCCGCTGCCCGTGGCGATCAGTATCGTCAGAGCCCCGACCATCCATGCCCGTGCCGCCATGCTGTCCTCCGTTTGGCATTACGGAGTCTCGTTCTCGCAGAAGGAAGGACGGCGCTATTGGTGGAGAGCCGAGCGGTTTGCCTACAGCTGTAGGCGGGTGAATGGTACTTCCCGGACGAACAGCAAAAAGCGGTGCTCGCGTGGTTCAAACAAAAGAGCGCGGAGACGAGGGGCAGCTGACGCCGCAATCAACGGGACTAGCAGCGCCAACCGGCGTTCGGCCGGCTAGGCGCTTTCACCAAACCCGCTTGGCTTTACTGATCTGGACCGGAAAGGGGGCTTTGGATCGGTTCCATATCGATCGGCGGCAGAAGCGCTGGCGGTGTTGCAGCCGGAGCAGGTTGCGCTGGCTGGGCCGGTCGTTGCCCAGGCGGTGGACCGGAGAACAATGCGACCATGGTCGGTTCGTCCGGGA
Organism: Pseudomonadota bacterium; assembly: GCA_039818345.1. Taxonomy (GTDB): domain Bacteria; phylum Pseudomonadota; class Alphaproteobacteria; order Caulobacterales; family Parvularculaceae; genus Parvularcula. The sequence continues at coordinate 15,134 of JBCBUC010000029.1, forward strand.
AACCCGACGCGGGAATGCCGACAGCTGTCTGAAAAGCGCTGATCGCTGTTTGCGTACCTGGACCGAAATCTCCGTCCACGCTCACCGACTGACCTGCGCGTTGAAGGGCCTGTTGAAGAAGGCGAACGGTCGATGGGTAGAGCAGGCGCGTCTGTTCACCGACCGAGATTTGCGCGGGTCGTTCAGCGGTTTGGAGCCGGCTTGGACCGAAAGCATTGATGAGCTCTGGGCCCGCCACCGCAATGGGTTGTTCGGGCGCTTGCTGGCAAATCGATACAACAATGCTTGGCAAAATCCCTTCTTGCCACGTCACCAGGTCATACGTTTCCGGCAACATCATGTTGGCCGCCGAGAGGTATCCGGCGAACCAACTCATCGCGATGGCGGCCTCAACACGGCCTTCCTCGGCGGCTTGCACAAATTGACTGCACGGCATCATGCCGATGCCTTTAGGAGCGAAGTCTCCGTTGGCATCTCCGGCAGAGGCCTCGAGGGCCATCACAGATGTCGCCACTGCGGCAGCGGCGGCAAGGCTCAGTTTTAATCTTTTGTTCATGATTTTCAAAGGCATGGATTGATGTGTCTTGCTTGCATGGTGGGGCCGACGGAGAATGGCCATCCCGCCTTCTACCGCCATGACCTTAATTTCTGTCTTCACCACACATGCGACGCGACATCCAGCATTGTTGGATGGGAATTTCTCAATGTTGCAGGCGTCGAGGCCGTTCTCTAGCCGAGGCGCGGCTCTTGTCTCGGCGACGAAGAGCTAGGTGAGTCCTCTAGAATCGACGGCTCGGCCGGTGTTGTGGCCATCCTTGTCTGCCGCAACTCAAACCAAAGCGCATTCAAAATGCCAACGGTCGCGGCCAGGCCCAATCCAAGGATCCAAGAGAAATACCACATCGTCCAATCCTTTCGTTGATCAGTACGTATGCTCAGCGGCATGAAGGTCGTCCAAAGTTATCCGACCAAAGAGAATTTTATAGACCCAAGCGGTGTAAAGAAGAATGAGCGGCAGGAAGATCATGGTTGCAACTAGCATGTTGCGGAGCGTGGCTTGGCTCGAGCTTGCATCAAAGACCATCAGGCTGTGGTTTGGATCCAGCGAGCTTGGAAGAATGAACGGGAACATGGAAACGCCCACTGTACCGATGATTCCAAGAATGCTTGTACTTGTGGCCATGAACGTCATCACCGTACGTTTGAGACGGAACCCAAGGGCTGCAATGAGCATACCGCCTATGCCGAGCGCTGGCGCGAGCAAGAGGATCGGCGCCCGCCCATAATTGCTAAGCCATGCATTTGTCGATGGCAGCACCTCTTTGCTTAGCGGAAAGCTTGGCCCGCTATAGTCCGGGACCGTCTGAAGCGCATAACCGCCAAGCAGTCCGCCCGCGACGAGCAATCCGCCTATGGCAAAGAGTATGGCACCGGCGATGGCGGTGTGACCACCGATAACGCGTGCTCGTTCCGCGATCACGTGATCGGCCTTGAGCTGAAGCCATGCCGCACCTTGGGCGATAATCATCGCAAGGCTGACAAAGCCGCAAAGAAGCGCAGGCGCATTGAGGAGCCCGAAAAGACCGCCCTGGTAATCGGGCCTTAGGTCATTGTCGAACGTAAACGGGACACCGATCAGCGCATTGCCCATGGCAACACCGAAGATGACGGGCGGTACGAGGCCTGAGACGGTGATCGCTAAGTCCCAGTTTCGTCGCCATACGGTGCTTTCGCGCTTTGACCGATACTTAAACGCAACTGGTCGGACGATCAGCATTGCGAGCACAAGGAACATCGCCAAGTAAAAGCCTGAGAAACTCACGGCGTAGAGAGCAGGCCACGCGGCGAAAATCGCGCCGCCACCCAGGATGAACCAAACCTGGTTGCCTTCCCACACCGGGCCAACGGTGTTGATCACGACCCTTTTCTCGTCATCGGTTTTCGCAACCAACGGCAGCAGAGCCGCCGCACCCATGTCAAATCCATCAGCGATCGCAAAACCGATGAGCAGCACGCCCAATAAAACCCACCACAGGAGACGGAGGACTTCGTAGGAAAACAGCAGTTCAAACATAGCCAAATAGTCCTTGTTGGTTTCTGGGTTACTCAGCAGGGGCAGGTGAAGCGGTCGTCACGCGATCCTTCCCGTGCTCTTGACCGATCCCGGGCAATATCTCTCCGAGGTGATCAAGAACTTTCGGACCTTTGGCGATGGCCAGCAGCATCAGGCGAACTTCGATCACCGCAAAGAACCCGTAAACCAGGGTAAAGCCAGTGATGGTGATCAGTATGTCCGATAGCGTCAGGTTGGACGCAGCAAGGAAAGTGGGAAGTACACCTTCGATCACCCAAGGCTGTCGTCCGTACTCGGCGACAAACCAACCGACTTCCATCGCTATCCAAGGAATCGGCAGTGACCAGAGCGCGGCCGTCAAGAGCCAACGCGGCGGCATTCGTTCTTGCATCGTATACCAAAAAGACAGCACAAAGAGCACCAAAAGAAGGCCGCCAGCAAGCACCATAAGCCGGAAGGAGAAGAAGAGAGATGGAACCGAGGGAACCGTCGACCACGCAGCGGCGCGGATATCCTCATCGTCGGCCTCAAGAGGGTCAGCCCTGAACTGACGGAGGAGCTGTGCGTAGCCAAGGTCATCCCGGGTCGCAAGAAAGAGCTCTTTGGCTTCCATGTTCGAGCGATCGGCCTTGAAATCCTCAAGCGCTTGATAGGCAACCAGTCCCCGGCGAACTCTCTCTTCTGCCGTGTCGACGAGCTCTAGGATCCCTGGAATCTCGGTATCAAAAGACCGTGTTCCGATGATACCCATCACGAAGGGGATTTCCACAGCGAAATGGGTCTTGCGGGCTTCCATGTCGGGAATGCCGATGGCGGTGAAGGGCGCGGGCGCTTCTTCTGTGTGCCACATCGATTCCATGGCCGCGAGTTTCATTTTTTGATGGTCGGTGACGGCATAGCCGCTCTCATCGCCGAGCACGATCACTGAAAGAGCAGAAGCCACACCAAAAGCGGAAGCGACGACAAAGCTGCGTTGCGCTAGCGCTGTATGCTGACCACGGAGGAGATAGTAGGCAGAGACAGCCAAGACAAAGACAGCGCCGGTCACATAGCCCGCTGATACGGTATGAACGAATTTTGCCTGCGCCACAGGATTGAAGAGGACCGCCATAAAGTCCGTGACCTCCATCCGCATGGTGTCAGGATTGAACGCGGCGCCGACGGGGTTTTGCATCCAGCCATTGGCGATCAAAATCCAGAGGGCGGAGAAGTTGGTACCGAGCGCCATCAGCCATGTCGCCACGAGATGGGTCTGCGGCCGCATCTTATCCCACCCGAAGAAGAAGAGGCCGACAAAGGTGGCTTCCAAAAAGAACGCCATCAAACCTTCAATCGCGAGGGGTGCGCCGAACACATCACCGACATAATGGCTGTAAAAGGCCCAGTTCATGCCGAACTGAAATTCCATGGTGATGCCAGTGGCCACGCCGAGAGCAAAATTGATTCCGAACAGGGTGCCCCAGAATTTGGTCATCTCCCGCCAGACCTGCTTGCCGGTCATGACGTAAACAGTCTCCATCATGGCAACCAAGATCGAGAGACCGAGTGTCAGTGGTACAAAGAGGAAATGATACATCGCCGTGAGGGCGAATTGGAGACGCGATAGGTCAACAAGCAGCGGATCAGGCATGGCACGGGGCTCCTGCAGTTCTCACGCGAACGTGTCATAAAAGGGGCTTGCAAGCCTTGCGGTGGGTCAAGGATCTCGGCGAGCGATCCGCATAAAACGGCGCGATGGGACCGAAAAAGCATCAGAAGGACAGCGCCGCTGGTGCATCGCTCCGTGCTGCCGTTGCGGGAGATATTCGTCCTCTCACCCTCATACAAAGCGCGGCTTTGTTGCTGCGCCTCTTGGCGATGCTTGGTTTTGCGCAGGCGGTCGGCCGTTTGGTGATGACCGGACATCTGCCGCTGCCCACACTTCTGCTATCAGGGTTGTCTCTGGCGGCATCGTGCCTCGCCTCGATCTGGTCGGAGCGTTGGGTGGCAAACACGGAGACGAAGGCTGCGAACGTCGTCCTTGATTGGTTTCTCCGCTTCACCGCGCGCGCGTCGATCACTGATGTCCAAGCGATAGAGCCTGGGGACCTTGCTCACCGTCTTTCGCGTCAGCCTGGTGCGGCCGCGGGGGCGGTGGTGTCGGTGCGGCTTGGGAAGACGATGTCGGCTCTCGGTGCCCTGGCTGCTTTGGTTTTAATGGCGATTTTGTCTTGGCAAGCAGCTTTGATCCTGTTGCTGACAATGCCGATCATGGTTCTGTTCTTTATCGTGATCGGTCGTCTCACAAAGGCTAAGGCGTCAGCGCAGGAAGTAGCGATACAAGAGCTTTCTGGTGCGTTTGCGGAAAAGATTCGGTGCCTGCCCACGATTACAGCGTGCGATGCATCGGAGGACCAAGCCCTTAATCTTGGTCATGTGCTCACTGACTATCGCATACGGTCGTCACAGCTTTTGCGCGTCGCTTTTCTCAATGCCGCGGTGCTTGATTTTTTCAGTTCATTGAGCATTGCGATGCTCGCTATATTTTTAGGCTTGGGCCATTTGGGCTTGTTCTCGTTTCCTGGATTGAGCGGTTTAAGCCTCAGCACGACTTTAGGTCTCTTGATCCTTGCACCTGAGGTCTTCCAGCCCCTGCGTCGCTACGCGGAGCTTTATCATCAGGCGGCGGAGGGTGAGGAAGCGTTGAAATCGCTTGACCCGATCGCAACCTGTGAAGCGAAAGTGGACACACGTCTGCCCTTAGGACGCGTGGGCACAAGAGGGGTGGTCCTGGCCAATCATGCTGTGGTTGGTGATTGGGATTTGCCCTCAACCGGGCTCATTGCCATTACCGGCCCATCGGGTTCGGGCAAAACCATGCTTTTAAAGACCCTCGCAGGTGTGGAGGCACCGCTAGCGGGCCAAGTTTTTCGGGCAGAACGTCACGCCGCCTGGGTGGCCGTCGATGCGTGGTTAGCAGCTCCCACCAACAGTATTGACGAAGCGAAGGCTTTGGCAAAACTTCGGCTGACGGATGATCCTCGGTTTCGTGATGGCGAGGGTGCGGCCCACGCTGTCGCCGGCGAGGTGTCAGGTGGACAGCGCGTCCGCTTCGCCTTGGCGCATGCCCTGACGCAAAACGATCCTATTCTGTTTGCGGATGAGCCAACCGCAAAGCTTGATCATCGTAGCGCTGAGGCGGTGCGGGCGGCTCTTTCTGACTTGGCGGCCGAACGCTTGGTGATCGTTGCGACCCATGACCCAGTCTTGACTGCGCTTGCCGTTGAGCGGGTTGACCTTGGCGCTCGGTCGGAGGTGGTGGTGTGATGTTCCGTCTTCAGACAAAATTATGGGTATTGGCGCTCATCTTGGGCGCATCGACGACACTCGCAGGCGTTTTGTTGGTCGGCGTTTCATCATGGTTTTTGGCATCTGTCGCTCTTGCAGGTCTTGGTCCCGCAGCGCTCCTTTTTAACTTCCATTTCCCCGCAGCAGCAGTCCGGCTTCTCGCATTGATCCGTACGGGAGGAAAATACGCTGAGCGCATCACGGGGCACGAAGCGGCACTTCAAGATCAAGCCGTTCATCGCGAACAGCTTTTCAGGAAAATGGCGGCCTCGCAAAAGACAAGGGCGCGAGGCTGGCAGTTGGCGCGGGCCGACGAGCTTGAGGCTTTTCTCGGTGATGTGGAGGCGGATGATTTCGAGCCTTTAAGGTTTTCTTTTCCCGTCGTGACGACATCCATTGTCTTGGCCATCTTGTTTATCGTGACAGCTGTCAGTCTACCCCTGGCCCTTGTCCTGATCGTCCCGTTGGCTCTTGCGTCGGCGACCGGCAGCTGGTGGGCGGCGCAGAAAGCGGCACGATCGGAGGAAAACGCGCGCAACCAACGCGGCACCGCGGGGCGCGACTTGGGGCTGGCCCTTTCCGGCCTCGTTTCCCTCGATGCCCGTGGTGACCGCGACCAGGTTCTGTCATCAATCGTCGGGGATGCACGGCGAGCTGAGCATGCGGCGTCGGATGCTCGCCAGGGTCTTGGCGCGGCCGCAGCGATCGCCAGTCTCTTTGGCCCGCTAGCGGCCTGTGCTGTGATCTTGGTGGCGTGGACGTCTGGGGCCCGTGGTGAGGGCCTCCTTTTGCCGGTCTTCATCGCCTTTTCTTGGCTGGCCATCGGGGAGCATGTGCTCCCGCTCGCTCGGCAGATCTTTGCCCATCGGCAGGCTGTCGAGGCGCGCGGCCGACTTGGCTCTTGGACACAGGATGTCGGTGCCGTTTCTTCGCATCAGGTGACCATGCCGGACACGATCGTCATGCCACTGACGAGCCCTTCAGGTGCAAGCCTCGGGCCGGACCTTACTCTCTCCCTGGTCTGCGGTCGGCCCATGGCCCTTCTTGGTCCATCGGGTTGCGGGAAAACGACGGCGCTCAAACGGATCGCTGGCTGGTTGCCTTGGCAAGGGCCCGGGGATCACCCCTTGGGAAGTGAGACTACCGCGCGATCCATGGTACATTATTCTTTACACGATGCTGTCATCTTACGGGGAACAGTCCGTGCAAATCTCTTCACCAACAAGGCCGATGAGACCCTCTGGCATGCCCTTAAGGTGGTTGAGCTTGAGGACCGCGTGCGAGAGGCTGGCGGGCTTGAGGCGATGGTAAGCCAAGATGGTTGGTCGCTCGGCGAGGCGCGTCGCCTTCAGCTGGCGCGGGCGCTCTTGAGTGACAAACCGTTCGTCCTGTTCGATGAGCCCGGTGAGCACCTCGGCGATGACCAGGCGGCGCGGATCCTCAAACGCTGTCTTCAAGAGCTAACGGATCGCCGCGTTCTGTTCGTGACCCATCAACATGTCCTTGCTAATCTTGCCAGCGTTCAGGAGGTCATTGGGTAGTATGAGACGGCACATTTTTCGCGGGCTTGGCTACCTTTGCTTCGTCGTGGGAGCCGTTGGCGCCATTTTGCCTTTGCTGCCGACCACGGGCCCGTGGATTTTGGCCGTATTTTTCCTGTGGAAGGGCAATGACCCTTTAGCGAACCGGCTTCTCAATCATCCGCGCTTTGGCCGATCTTTGCAGGATTGGTTCGAGCATGGTGCCATCCGCCGCGAGGGCAAGATTGCCGCTTGTCTTGGCATGGCTGCTGCGGTTGCAGTGATGGCTGTGACGGGAGCGCCTGTGTGGGTGACGATCTTTGTCGCCGTGAGCCTACTGCTCGTTGCATTCTGGTTGATCAAACGACCCGAACCCGAGGCGCTTAATCGCTAAGCAGCTAGGGCCGGGCTCATTTTATAAAGCTGTCCTTGGACTTTGGTGAGCATGGCATCACGCTCCCATTGCGCGAAGGTCCTGCTCACCGTCTCAATCGTCAGGCCCGTAAAATCGGCGATCTGTTGGCGCGTTAAGGGGAGATCCAACTCTCCTTCGTCTTGACCAAGACAATCGGCAACAAGTTGGACAAAGTCCGCGAGCCGTTCGGCAGCCGATTTCCGCGACAGCATCGTGATGTGGCGCCGTTCAATCGCGAGGCGTTCCTGCATCTGTTCCAACAAGAACTGTGCGGTGTCAGCATGCGCGAGGAGATCTTGCGCTTCGAAATAGGCCACTTCGCAAGGGTTTAAAGCCTCAGCATAATGATCGACCTCACCGGTCGTTTCAAAATGCAAAAAGTCACCAGGTCCGGCCAGATCCAACACCTGCCGCCGACCATCTGGCAACAGAGCATAGATGATCACAGCACCACTTAAGAGCTTCGGTAGGGATCCTGCGGCGTCGCCGGCCGAGAAGATTGTTCCGCGTTTCTTGAAACGTTGGGTCGGTGCAGCCATCGAACTCTCCATGTGAAGACACACATGGCATGGCATGCTGGTGCGCGAAATCCGGGCCGATACGTAAGGACAGTTACCTATAAGGTGGGCGGATGGTTCGCGACCACGGTGTTCAGCAGGTCTGACGTATCAAGCGGTTTTCGGAACGCGGCGATGGGATCAATCTGGGCAACACCAGCTTCGAAAGCCGCATGTCTCAATCCAGAAATGATATAGATAGAGGGGATCGTCCCCTTTTCCCTGAGGCTCGCGGCGATATCGGTGCCTTTAATGCCCGGCAGATCGAGATCCAAAATCAGGACATCGTCGCAGCAAGGCCTAGCGATTTGCAAGAAGCGCTCGCCATTTGAAAAAGCGCTACACGGCCAACCAAGCGACTCAATAAGGAGTGTCAACGCATCACGAACAGCATGATCGTCCTCGACGATGAAGACGCGGACCAAAGGGGGTGGTGCAGATGAAACAATCACCCAGCTGGCCTACATGCTCTTGTGAGAAAAGCTTTGAGTTCACTCAATGTCGCCCATCGTCACGCCGAGGTGGCGCTAACCATCAGACGGACGAGCCCGGCGACATTGCGCACGCCAAGTTTCTTTAAAACGCGTGCGCGATGGATTTCGATGGTGCGGGGGCTGCAGTCGAGCGCACGGCCCACTTCTTTATTGCTAAGACCTTCGATCAAGAGATCTGCCACTTCGCGTTCGCGCGGCGTTAGCTCAGCGAGGAGGTCACCATGGGTGTCCACGTCACTCTGGGGGGCAGCGACATCACGGACAGCGTCAGTCAGCTGATCGGCGGTGAAGGGCTTTTCGATAAAGCTCGAAGCACCAAGCCTCATTGCCTGCACCGCTACTTGAATATCACCATGGGCACTGATCATCAGCACCGGATAGGGCAGCGTTTGGTACCGAGCTTGGAGTTCTTGAAGCACCTCAAGGCCGGTTCGGCCGGGCATCTTCAGGTCAAGAAAAACGGCTGACCAGGCTTCGTCAGCGCCGTCCTTCAAAAAATGGTCGCCGCTGGTGAAACCCTGTGCCTCATGGTCCAAACCGGAGAGCACGAGGATAGCCCCGTCGCGCACACTGTCATCGTCATCCACCACAGCGACACGAAACGTCTCACGCACCGTCGACCTCCTTGAGGCGGGGAAGTTCAAGAGTGAACACCGCTCCAGATAGTTTATCCGCATGGGGATCAGCGTGACGATAGGTCAGTTTGCCGCCATGCCCTTCAGCAATGGTTCGGCAGATCGAAAGGCCAATGCCCAATCCCTTTTCCTTGGTGGTGAGAAAGGGCTCAAACAGTGCGCTTTCAAATTCCGGGCTCACGCCGGGACCATTATCGAGCACATCGATCCGTATTCGATCCTTGATGGACGATTCAATCAGGACCTGCCGATCCGCCAGGCCATCGGTCGCATCGAGTGCGTTTTTAATGAGGTTAACAAGGATCATCCGGATTTGCGTTGGGTCACCAAAGGCATCGGTGTCAGCGATCTCGCCAAGCTGAATGCTCTTCCCTTTGCGGTCCACCAGCTGGCAGAGGTCAGCGGCGCTTTCGATCACCCCGCGGATGCGGAACGTTGTCCGTTCGCCATCGGTGCGTTCGACCATTTCGCGAATACGCCGGACAATATTGCCGGCACGGCCAGCTTCTTCGCGCACCCGGTGGAAGATCTCGCGCAAGGTGGAGGATTGACCATCGAGCTGCCGGTCAGCCGCCGCAAGAAAAAGCTCAATGGCCGTAAGCGGCTGGTTTAACTCATGGGCTAGGGCTGCCCCCATCTCGTTCACGGCGGAGTAGCGGCTGATCATCTCGAGCTGTTCTTGCAGCATTTGATTGTGTTCGCGTGCGGCGACCTCTTGGGACAGATCGCGCACGATCCCCACGAAATAACGCTCGCCAGCCTCGCGAAACTCGCCGACCGAAAGATGCATAGGGAAGATCGAGCCGTCGCGGCGAAGCCCTTCAACTTGGCGTCCCGCACCGATGATCTTGGGTGCGCCGCCAGCCAAATAGCCATCAATAAAGCTCTGGTGCCGCTCTGCGTAAGAGGGGGGCATCAGCTTTTCAATTGTTTCGCCAAGGACTTCTTGTTCTTTGTAACCAAAGATCCGTTCCGAAGCCTTGTTGTAGAGGCGCAATCGACCATCGGCAGAGATTGACAAGATGCCATCGACCGCGGTGTCGATAAGCGCTCTCAGCTGCGCTTGTTCGTCCATAAAGCAGTCTTAAAGAAGCCGCGGCGTTAGGGATAGGACGCATCGCCCCCAAACCCCGATATCACGGTATTCTGCTGTATAAAGCGTCTACGGATGAAGTTGGTCGTGCTGGTCAAGTAAGGAGCGGGTGGTGAAGACCCAAATTTTCTCGGCCTCCTCTGCGCCAAGATGCGCTCCGTCACGCAGGCGCGCCCAGCTTTCAAAGGACAAGGTCACATCAATGGCTCCAACGAGAAGATCGCGCTCTTGCAAGTCTTGAGGGACGAGGGCGTCGATCGCGGAGCGTTCAAGTGCCTGGCTCCGCTCAACCGATTCGCGGAGGGCGACGGAATGTGTCTGCATGGAGCGCGCAAACTTCCCCGCCGGGAAACAGGCCTCGCAGATTTCTGCGCGCCTGGCCGCGGCCTCGACGATTTGATCCCGCCATGCGGTTGCTTCGTAGGGCCTCAATAAAATGGGAAGCAGTACCTTCTGGTGCACTTGGGCGTCCATCTCGCGGTAAAGGCTATCCATATCATCGAAGTGGTTGAACACCGTGCGCAGGCCCATCTGCGCTTCCTTGGCCACATCAACCGCGCCAAACCGTGATTGGCCTCGAAAGATGAGGGCGATCACCGCGTCAATGATCCGCTGGCGACTGAGCTCAGAGCGAGAGGTGCGGGGGCCGACGCGCTGGCCGGATTTGGCGCGGCGAACGCTCTTTTGAGGCTGTACTCGTGTATCGGTCAAAACCGCCCCTTGGATTGGACTGAGGCCCTCTGCCCCGGGCTAGAACTCCCTAGAGTAGAAATCTCTGTGCTAAGGGCAAGACCTGCTGGCGTTAGGCACCCGATCTTAAACGTTGAAGATCGAGTGTCGCCGCCTGATAGGCAAGCGTTGCCGCCGCGAGGTTGAACTCAGCTTCTGCTAGTCGGACTTGGGCATTGGCGGCAGATTGTTCGCGCAGGTTGACCAGAAAGAAGTCACTCGCCCCGCTCCGGAAACGCGATCGTTCCGCCTCGCGCAAGGCGTTGGCTTGTTCAGTCTCTTGGCGCGTCAGTCCAAGCAAGTCTTCGGCTGTTTCAAGCTCGACAATGATATCGCGCAGCTCCCGGACGATTTGATCGCGCAACAAGCGCTGGCGCTGCTCGACCGCGGAGATTTCGGCTTCCGCGGCGCGCAGGCGCCCACGTGCATCGCGCCGGCCCAGCGGCACTGAGAGCGTGACCCCGGCAATGACTTCCCGTTCGTCGCGGCTGATCCCTCCGGGCCCAAGGGCGCCGAAGTCATCAGCCGCCTCGACGGCGACTCGAAGCTCTGGCTGCAGATCGTTTTTGGCAAGATCGCGCTGCACCTCTAGGCGTTGTTGGGCCAGGTTGAGGAGTTGAAGGTCCGGTCGCGTCGCAAGAAGCGCCCGTGTGTCGACGCTTCCACCATTTTGCGGCAATGGAAGCGCTCCGGGCAGTTGATCCGGACCGGGAATGACCGGTTCTCCCGCAGCATCGCGCAAGAAAAGAGAAAGGCCGTTGGCGGCGAGTGTGAGATCTTGCTCCGCGCGCCGCACAAGTTCGCGCCGCCGCGTCACGTTTTGCGCGTTTTCCGTAAGAACAATGCGCGCACGCGCGCCGGACGCCACCTCGCGCCGCAGCGCCGCATCGCGGCTTTCAGCGAGCGCCAGCAGGTCCTCATAAGCGCTCAGTTCCCGGCCCTTAGCAACCCACCGCCAATAGGAAGTGAGAGCCCTTTGCTGCACCTCAATCTGGGTGAGCAGCACATCAAGTTCAGCGGCGGACACATCGATATTGGCTTCTCGAAGTCCTGCCCTGCGGCCATCAATGGCGCGGTTTCGCAAGAGATTAAACAGCACACCGATTTTCACCTCGCCGCCTTGGTCGGTGAAATACTCGTCCTCATAAATAGGGAAATCCCCTTGGCTCACCCGGTATCCGCCGTAGACTTCGGCGCCGAGTGGACGAAGGGCGCGGGAGACGGAGACCTCGCCCGTGTCGCCAGAGTAAAAACCATCAAGCCGTGCCCGTGCCTTGGTCTCGACAAGCGTATCAAAAGCCCCGCTGGCTGAGAGCTGTCGTCCTAACGCCGCCCGACGTTCAGCAACGACCGCCAAAATCTCCGGGTAATGCGCTTCGGTTGATTGAGCGACTGTCTGCGGAAGAAGCGGGGTGTTGGCGTGGGCGGCGGAGAGGAAAAGCAGTGGAACAAGACACAATAAAAGCTTCACGGCTGCGCAGTCCCTCCATTGCCTTGTTCCACGAATTCAGGAGGGAAATTGTTCAGTTGGCGCCATAACTCATAGCCGACACTCACCTGGCTTAGGATCACCCAGCCGCGTGCGGCGGCGCCAAACCGAATAAAGCGATCATCCGGCCAAGGCGTTTCAGCGTTCTCGTCCTCCGCGACCAAAACCCGGAACTGCCCATTCGCTTGCGCAACAGGGTCGATCGCCAACACCTTTCCCGCAAAAGCGCCAATTGCGACCGACGGCCAACCAGAAAACTGCACCGCAGGCCAACCCTCAAAAACGAGTTGTACCGGCGAATCGATATGCACCAGGGCGATATCACGGCCGTCGAGATAGAGCTCAACCACCCGGACGGCATCGTCTGGTTGAAACGTTGCGACAGGATCGCCGACGGTGACGGTGGTCGCTGAATCGCCAGCGTTCAGCCTCAAGATTGTTCCATCCCTTGGTGCACGGAGAAGCTGCTGTGACTGCCGCGAAATATCGACTTGCTGCCGTGTAAGCGCGGCTTCAGCGGCTGCGAGATCAGAACGCAAGCCATCAATGCGGATGCGCGCTTGTTCGAGATCACGAGGCGCAGCGAGCCCGTCATTCAATAGCTCTTCGATGCGTCGCAGGTCCAATTGAGCGGTGGCTAAAGCCGACTCTGCGGCATTGCGTTGGTTGAGAAGCTGTTGCTGTTCAGCTGTCAGCCGCTCGATGAGACGCGGGTCGTTATCCGCGATCTTGAGGATCGGATCACCAGACGCAACCCTTGAACCATCGCGAACATACCATTGTTCAATTCGGCCTGAGACCAAAGCGTTGATCTCCTGCGGACGGTCGTTGGGATCCAGCGCGGTCACTAGACCAGTCCCGGCGGTGGTTTGCACCCAAGGCGTGAAAAACAAAAAGGCTGCGACCGAGATGAAGAGCCCGGCCAGAATAAATGCCACAACACGGATGATTTTTGGTGTTTTGATTCCATCGAGGGTTTTGAAATAGCGAATATGCTGTTCACGGAAGGGCAAGGCTACACTCCCTCTAAAACATCGCGGATGGCATCATTCGATTTCTTTTGCCCACCCAAAAGAGCGGCGTACGAAGGATGATCAGCAAACAGGTTTTGTTCTTCAAGACCAAGATGAAGATAGTGGCCAAGACCAAGATCATGGCGTCCGCTCGAAAACACAATGACGGTCGGCGCATCGTCGCCCTTCGCCTTCAAACTTGCTAAGGCGTTGCGGAGTTCGTGCTTTTTAATGGTGTCAAAGAGTTGGTTGAGGACAATGATCTTCGGCTTTGCCAGCAACGCCCCAGCGAGTTTCAGCCGCATGGCTTCGCCAACGGACAGCGGCCAACCTGTGGATGAGATGTTCGTATCAAGACCATCTTCGAGCTCTTCGATCACAACATCAAGCCCGACCATCCGCAAGACATCGAGCATCTCTGCGGATGTGACCTCTTCGCATGCGAGTTGCAGGTAGGAACGCATTGACATCTCAACGAGATTGGGGCGGTCGATAACCCGAACGCCCCGCCGCAGAGCCAATGCATCCATTGATGTGATTTCTAACCCGCCAATCGTCAGAGTTCCGCCTTTTGGGTCTTCAAAGCGTTTGAGAAGATCAGTGAACAGCCGTTGCATCCCGTGGGTTTCTGCCGTCGCCTGCACCTGTGCGCCGCTTGGGATGGTCAGGTGAAGCCGCGCTGGCGCACCACGCGCTTGTCCGCGCACGTGATCAAACACCAACTCAGCGTTAGTATCGCTGGGTGTTTCAGCGCCTGTTGGCTCTTCCAACTCAATCGCGTTCAGAAGCGAGAGTTCTTCGGAGGCCGCACACAGATCATAAAAATAGTTGAGATAAGTCCCAAGCTGGCTGACCCCAAAAAACGCAACCGAGAGGACAAGCTCAGCGGCGACCAATTGGCCAAGCGTCAGCTGTCCTTGGATCACGAGCCATCCACCAAGGCCAAGGAGTGAGGCGCTAGCGGCCGCATAAAGAAGGAGGAAGCTGATCGTCTGGGCGAAGTGACGACGGAAGTGCTTTCGGTGGGAGTCGACGTAGTCGCGCGTCACATCATCCGTCTTCTGAAGAGCGTGAGCGATGTGGCGCTCTGACTTAAAATAGCCGTTGGAGTCGGCCAAACCCTGCAACCACTCACCCGTGCGGTGTTTGTTTTGGCTGAGTTCCACGGCCGATTTCACCGCTGATCCGCCCCACAATAGCCAGATCACCCAGATGAGCGCGATCACGACGGTGTTAAAGGCGAGGAAAAGTGGGTGGTAAAATGCGGTCAGGACGAAGCCGACTGCGGCTTGCAACAACACGGTAAAGCCGCTGATCAAAAGAACGGGTACCGCTTTTTGTATGTTTTGAATATCGAAATAGCGATTGAACAGCACACTTCGGCCATCGTCACGGAAAAAGGGCTTTTGTGCGTAGAGCGCTTTGAGCGCGATCTCTGAAGTGAGGCGCGCATAAAGACGCCGCGCAAATACTTCCATCAGGTGTACACGGAGCGCATTGAGAAGCCCCGACGCGAGCAAAAGGCCAAAAAGCGATAGCGACACCACCACCAAAGGCACCGTCAGCGCGGTGTATCCCACTGAGTTGATCAGCACCTGGACAGCGATTGGCGTGGCGAGAGACAGAAGACTAATGCCAAGGCCGTAAATGATCGTCAGGCCGAGATAATCGCCCTCGGGTTTGAGGATGTCGACCACCAAGCCAAGCACATGACTCGCCGTCGGCTTGTCCCCAGGACCTGCTGTCACTCCGCGCCTCCACTCGTCGATTGGCGCTCACAACCGCGCCGAGAGTGAGTTAGGTCGCAGATCTTAAGATACAAGACTCGTTTGGTCGGAATTAAGACGCACGGTCAAAAAATTGCTGCTTTGCACCGGACTACCCCTCAAAGGAGGCAACGGGTTAGGAACGGGCGATGGGTTTGGTTCTTGTCGTCGCGTTTGCTCTCACCGCCGCTGTTTATGCATCGGCGGGTTTTGGTGGCGGGTCGACTTACACGGCTTTGTTAGCAGCCAGCCGCGTGGATATCGCGCTCCTCCCGCTTGTTTCGTTGTCGTGCAACATTTTGGTCGTCGCCGGCGGCATTGGGCGACAAGCGCGCAAGGGCAATGTGCCGTGGCAGAAGATCGTGCCGCTGACTCTTTTTTCTGTGCCGATGGCATGGGTCGGTGGGCGGCTTTCGATCGGCGAGGAGGTGTTCCTGTCGCTTCTCGGGGCAGCGCTCTTGGTGGCCTCGGTGCTGATGTTCGCGCAACCCCCCGAAAAGCGCACGTCATCACCAGCGGCACTGCATCCGGGCGTTCTTTACCTCACAGGCGCGGGGACTGGGCTTCTCTCCGGCATGGTCGGGATCGGCGGCGGCATTTTTCTCGCGCCGCTTATGCACCTGGTGGGATGGGACAGGCCTCGGCGGATCGCGGCAGCCGCGTCGGTCTTTATCCTGGTGAATTCTGTTGCTGGGATGGCTGGTCAATTGGCTAAGGGCGGGCTTGACCAGGCCCTCGCAGCGGCTTCGTTTTGGCCCCTGGCGATAGCGGTGGTGGTGGGCGGCCAGCTAGGGGCTGGCATGGCAGCGGGGCTCCTGCCTGAGCGACAGATCCGCCGGATGACGGGTCTTTTGGTCTTTATTGTGGCTATACGCTTGATCTGGGGCGTTTTGCGCCGCAATTTCGTCGTTGCATGACAGGATCAGCCGCCCCTCTTATTGACCCCTTTGGTCGCCAGATCAGCTATTTGCGGCTGTCGGTGACGGACCGATGCGATTTGCGCTGCACCTATTGCATGGCTGAGCGCATGCAATTTCTTCCGAAGGCAGAGCTCTTGACCATAGAAGAGCTCCTTCGCCTTTCGCGGGCATTCATCGATCTGGGCGTCACCAAACTGCGGGTCACAGGAGGTGAACCTTTAGTCCGCCGGGGGATTATGGATCTCCTTGAAGGTCTCTCGCACGACCTTGACCAGAGTCGGCTCCAAGAGCTGACCATGACCACCAACGGCACCCAACTCGCAACCCATGCCGAGGCGCTGGCAAAGTTCGGCATGAAACGGATCAATGTCTCACTCGATACCCTCGATCGCGAGCAATACCGTACACTGACCAGAGGCGGTGATATCACCCAAGTGTTAGCAGGCCTTGAGGCCGCTAAGGCTGCTGGCCTCCACGTCAAAATCAACGCAGTGGCACTGGCGGGCCATGGTGATGGTCTTTATCGTTTGGTTGAATGGGCGCATGCTGATGGTCATGATGTCAGCTTGATCGAGACCATGCCGCTCGGTGAGACAGGGGTTGAGCGGTCGGATGCCTTTTTGTCACTCACCGCTTGGCGAGCAGAAGCAGAAGAGCATTGGACACTGACTGATCTCCCCGACAGCACCGGCGGTCCTTCGCGCTATGTTCGCGTGGCGGAGACAGGCGGGCGACTTGGTTTTATCACGCCGCTGACCAACAATTTTTGCGCCGGATGTAACCGTGTGCGGCTCACATGCACCGGGCAGTTCTTCCCCTGTTTAGGTCAAGCCGAGCAGGTGGATTTTCGCTCGATGTTGCGCGAGGGGATCGACGAGGAAAGTCTCCGTCACGAGGTTCGCCGCGCAATCGGCATCAAACCAGAGGCGCATGACTTTGTCATTGCCCCAGGGCGCGCTCCAGCGCTTGCTCGTCATATGAGCATGACTGGAGGATAGAAGGCATGCGGATTATATTTCTTGGCCGGTTGGCGGACCAATTCGGTCACGAGCGCCAACTGGACCTTACGCCTGAGCAAACGGTGACCGACGCAATCTCCGCCTTGTCCGATGACGAGGCGCATATCCTTACCACACCGGGCGTGAGCTATGTGCTTGATCATCAAATGGTTGCGTCTGATATGGCGCTAGGTGATGCCAAGGAATTGGCGTTTTTACCACCGGTATCGGGCGGCTAATGATCGACGTGCGAATCACGGATGAAACGATTGACGCCGACACTGTGCAGCGTGCTGTGCGTGATGCGGTTGTCGGGCAAGCGGGCGCCGTTGCGAGCTTTGCGGGGATGATGCGCAGTGAAAATCAGCGAGCTCTTGCCCTCACCCTAGAGCATTATCCAGGTTATACAGAGCAGGAAGTCACTCAGTTGGCGGAGCGCGCGGTGCAGCAATTTGGCCTTCTTGCGATGGCGGTGCATCACCGCGTTGGGACCATGACTCCCGGTGACGTTATTGTCGTCGTGGTCACAGCGGCCCCCCATCGGCGTGAGGCGTTTGAAGCGTGTGATTTCGTGATGGACTATTTGAAATCAGCCGCGCCATTTTGGAAAAAAGAAGTCGGTCCGGATGGCGCACGGTGGATAGAACCCACCGCGCGTGATGAGGCGGACCGAAAGCGTTGGGAGGCTTGATATGCCAGGCATTGATGAAAAGCGCGAGTTTGTACCGGTGGGGCTGGCGGTCCTGACGGTGTCGGATACAAGGACAGAGGCTGATGACACGTCAGGTCATATCCTCATGGAACGGATCAAATCAGCAGGACACAACGTGATCGACCGGGCCGTTGTTCGCGACGAAAAAGAAGCCGTTGTGAGCCAGGTTCAAAAATGGGGCGATGACCCAAGCATCGCGGCGATCATCACCACAGGCGGCACTGGCCTCACCGGTCGGGATATTACCGTCGAGGCGCTCCGGCCGCTTTTTAGTAAAGAGATCGATGGTTTCTCCGTGATCTTCCATATGGTGAGTTACGAAAGCGTTGGCCTTTCGACCTTACAGTCGCGAGCCTGCGCGGGTGTGATGGGAGAAACGTTTGTGTTCTGCCTTCCTGGCTCGAACGGCGCGGTGAAAGACGGTTGGGACAAGGTCATTTCAGCGCAACTCGATAGTCGGCATTGGCCCTGTAACCTTATCGAAATTATCCCGAGACTGAGCGAATGATGGGGCTGACGCATTTTGACGATGATGGCCGTCCGCATATGGTGGATGTGGGCGATAAGGATGTCACTGCTCGCAAAGCAGTGGCATCGGGTGCCGTCACCATGGCGCCTGAAACGCTCGCTTTGTTGCGCAATGGAAGTGCCAAAGGCGACGTTATCGGAGTTGCGACACTGGCGGGGATCATGGGTGCTAAGCGCACCGCTGATCTCATCCCCTTGTGTCATCCCTTACCGCTCACCAAGGTTGATGTGGTGATTGTACCCGATAACGCCTTGCCTGGTGTACGGATTACGGCGACGACGAAGACAAGCAGCCAGACCGGTGTCGAAATGGAAGCCCTTACGGCTGTCAGCACAGCTGCCTTGACCGTCTATGATATGCTGAAGGCAGTTGATCGTTCGATGGTGCTTGGCGCGATTCAGCTTGAGGCCAAGGAAGGCGGAAAAAGCGGCGTGTGGAAACGATCGAGCAATGCATAGCTAGGGTGTCAGATGCACAACATCCACGATGGACCCTTGCTCTCGCGCCGCGTCACCAGGACGCCGCCGAACAAAGGCATTAGACGCAGAAAAAGGTGTGAGAAGGGCTGTGTCCTGACGGCTTTCCACCTTCGCCCATAAAGACCCATTGTCATCGTGATACACGAGTGCGCGCAGGAAGTTTTCACGATCACCGTTTGGTCCAAGCGGTTCGGCCAAGTGTGCGCGATCCATCGCTAGCTCTTGTCGCGCTTGTCCAAGAAGAGCGCCGATGACCAGGCGGACGAAGAGAAAACTGCACGCGAAAGCAGAGGATGGATTGCCTGGAAGCCCCAAGATAAATTGGCCCTCTCTGCTGCCAAACCAAACAGGTTTGCCTGGTTTGACCGCGACTTTTTCGAAATGCAGCGAGAAGCGTTCACGGCCTATTCGTTTGACGACGTCATAGTCTCCGACCGATGCCCCGCCGACAGGGACGATCAAGTCGGCCTCTGCGCCGCGATCGAACATCCCTTGGACATCGTCTTCCTGGTCACGCGCCACGCCGAGGTCGATGACGTCCGCCCCCCAGCTTTCGAGCAAAGGTTTGAGCCCTCGCGTGATCGAATTGACGACTTGACCCGCCCCTGGCGTCGCGTCTGGTTCGACAAGTTCATCGCCATTGGCGAACAAGGCGATGGATGGTTTCCTCACCACACTAATCTTACTAACTCCCGCCGTCGCAAGGAGAGCAAGATCGATTGGTTTGAGAACGCGGCCTGCGGATAAGATGGTATCGCCAGCGATAAAATCTGTCCCCATTTGGCGAACGTTCCTCGGCATGGACTGCTCTTCGGTGAGCGTGATCTCGTCATCGTCGCGTTCGACATCCTCTTGGATCACCACATGATTGGCGTTGTCGGGAACGACACCGCCGGTAAAAATCCGCACAGCACCGCCGTTTAAGCTGCCATCGAAGGGCCGGCCCGCCGGTGCTTCCCCGCGCACCTTAAACTTCGTTCCCGGCGGCAGGGGTTCAAGCAGCGCGATCGCGTAGCCGTCCATCGCTGACATTTGTGCGGGGGGATGGGTGAGGCGCGCTTGCGGGCTAGTCGCGAGTGTCCGGCCAACACCATGCTCGATACTGATGGTCTCGCTAGAAAGCGCAGAACTTTCCTGCGCGATGATGGCAATCGCTTCATCAACGGTAATCATGCAAGGCCCTTCGTTCAGCAGCGTGCCCGCTGTAGACTAGAGGCGAACCCCGCCGTTCTCAATCTCAGTCTTGACGTCGTCCGTCAGAGGCACCCATTTGTCCCCAGCCGGTGCAAGCAGAAACACACCGCCATCGATCCTGTGCGGATCAAATCCTTCGTCCTTAAGCGTGCTCTTTTTATGCTTAAACGTCCCCGTCACTTCTGCGGCCTCTTGGAGGCGCAAAAAGCGGGGCACTGCATAGGACGGCAGTGTGGATCGGAGATGTTCAGCCAAGCCATCGAGGTCTGGTTTTGCTCCGTTTGCTGGCGTAACAGCAAGCATGCCGCAGCGCCCATCCATGCCTGGAACCGCAACACCGTAGACCACCGCATCCTCGATCTCAGGATAGCCTATCACTGCGGCCTCCACCTCGGTCGTTGCAACATTCTCCCCATGCCAACGAAACGTATCCCCAACTCGGTCAACGAATTGAATGTGGCTAAAGGGAAGGCGTTTGACGAGGTCGCCTGTGTTGAACCAGGCGTCACCATTATTGAAGGCATTCCGGAACAATTTCCGCTCGGTTGCTTCGGGATCGGAGTAACCGTTATAGGGATTGGTGTCGGAAACCTCAGCAATCAAAAGCCCGGTGTCCCCTTCGTTTAAGGGCACCAGGTGACCATGCTCATCTCGCACCGGTTCATCAGCATCGATATCGTAGGCGACGATATGCCATTTCTCCCCACCGCCGGGTGACCAGCCGCAGGTCAAGTCGTAGTTGAACAGGTTGAAAAATGCAGCATTGCCCTCAGTGGCGCCGTAAAACTCACAGATCCGATCAACACCAAAGCGGTCTTTGAAGTCCATCCAAATATCTGGACGCAGACCATTGCCTAAAATCTTGACAACGTTGTGGTCTTTGTCATTCGCCTGCTCTGGTCGGTTGAGGAGGTAGCGGAGAGTTTCTCCAATATAACAGAATGTTGTGGCTTTGTACCGGCGGCACTCATCCCAAAAACCGCTTACACTGAATTTTCGCCCAATCGCCAGCGTTCCCCCACCAATCAGTGTGCTGGTGAAAGCGAGGATTAAGGCATTGCTATGATAAAAGGGAAGCGGGCAGTAAAAAACATCGTCTGGTCCGAGCCGAAGCCCCATCTGCCCCATAAAGTGGCCACCGCGGACCGCACGGAGATGGGTGAAAATGGACGCTTTGGGAAGGCCGGTCGTGCCTGATGTGTAGATATAATAGGCGGCCATACCAAGCGTGATGTCTTGGGTTTCCGCCACATTGTCCGTGGGCATGCTGGCCACTTCAGAAGCAAGATCTCGAAAACCGCTCGGCATAGGGACGGTGCCGTCATCTGGAAGATAGAGCAGGTGGTCTTGAAAATCGCGGTCCAATAGGCCTTCGATAGTCTTTGCGTTGGCGATGGATTCCTCGCCAAACACAATCAGTTTTGGCCTGACCACTGATAAGCTATGGGTGAGGACGTCGCCGGTTTGTTGGTTGTTGATCATCGCGGCAATGGCACCAATCTTGGTGATGCCCATGATCGCGAAAAGAACTTCTGCTCTGTTTTGCAGGTTGACGGCGACGCAATCGCCGTTGGCTATACCGCGTGATTTAAAGTAATGTGCGTGCTGATTGGAAGCGGCATTGAACTCCGACCACGTCCATTGCCGATCACCGCATTTTAGCGCGATGCCATCTGGCCTTTCGGCCGCGTTGCGTTCGAGATAGGCGCAGATCGACAGCTTGTCTTCGGTGGTCGTCTGCTGTCCGTTTTTCATTCCAGCCCGTACTCTTGGGTCGAGCAGAGTCGTCAAGAACCGATAAACGTAACTCATTCGGCTGATCAGCGCCGGTTCGCTGGCCATTCGCGGTCTCCTCCTACCTTGTCAACGGACAGTGATCCTGACAATCTACTGGCACAGGTTCTGCCACTAGATTGTCCGAAGTCAATGACACAGCCGTTTCAAATCTATGTTTCGTCCATTTCGTACTTCAGCGGCAAGTTCGAGGCATATGTCCGATATATCGGGCTGCCCCATGACCGTATCGAGCTATCGGTCAAGACATTCCAGGATTTGTTGCAGTCGACCGGCGTCAAGAAGATGCCGGCAGCTCAGTGCCCAGATGGTCGATGGCTAAAAGACACAACGCCAATGATCGATTATCTCGACAGGGAGCATGCACGTGTCTCCGTCTACCCAACGAACGCAACGGAGCGGTTCTTAAGTCTGTTGCTCGAAGATTACGCCGATGAATGGCTGTGGCGACCGGCTTTGCATTATCGTTGGTCCTTTCCTGACAGTCGGGCTCTGTTGGCACGCAGGATTGAACGGTTGATGTTGCGTTTGCCTCTGTTTTTCAAGCCCTTTGGCCGGTTCTACCTCGCGCAGAGGCAGCTTAAAATCTACATTCGCGGTGATGGTGTGCGGCGCGAGAACAAAGCGGCCATCGAAGCGATCTACCATCGCACATTAAGTGCTCTCGATGCTCTCTTACAAAAGCAAGATTTTCTTGGTGGTGATCGTCCGAGTATTGTCGACTTTGGATTTTTTGCGTCAATGTGGCGCCATTTTGCGCTAGATCCCAATCCATCGGTCATCATGCAAGAGACCGCGCCCAACGTCTTTGCATGGGTGACACGGCTTTGGGCGGCGCGTTCCGACAAGATTGGCGATCGACCATTCGCGTCAGTGGCCGATCCAGGATGGAAACCTGTGTGGCGAGAAGTTGCCGCTGCTTATCTTCCGTATCTTGATCAAAACGCACAGGCTTGGGCAGCAGGACAGGCGCGCTATAATGCCTTGGTCGATGGCGTTTCCTATCCACAATTGCCGGTGGTTCGTTATCGTGTGGCGTGCCGGGAGCAATTGCTGTTGGCATGGAACGCGCTCAGCAAAGAACAACAGGTCGAGACACGCACGCTCCTTAACGAACCTGCGATCACCGATTGGTTCGCAGGGGCGAAGTCCATTCCGTCTGGCCTTGAGGATGAGTTCAAGATGCCCCTCGAGCCGCGTTATCGTGCACCCTCAGGCCTTTATGGGCTCAGGACCATGAGCGGAACGCCCTGGGACATGCATAGGGACGCGGTCAAACGCTAGGAACGCTGACGAGCTCGCCGTTTGATCTCTTCGGTGATCACCCAAAGGCGATCTTGTCCCCACACATCAAGCGGCGGCTGATCACCTGGCCCTTCGAGACGGAAGCAGGGCACACCCCAAAAGTTCATACCCTCGGTGAGCTCTTCCTGGAAACCGGCGACAATGGCGCGCCACTCATTCGATCCCAAGTGGCTTTGCGCTTCCTGCCAGTTGAGGCCAACTGCTTCGACCACTGCTTTTAAGCCCGCCATCGTATGAAGCGGCGCGGCTTCACTAAACGCACGGCGGGTCAGCTCACCAAGGAGTTTTTCATCCAAGCCCTTCGTCTTTGCCCATGGAAAGAGCGAGTACGCACGAAGTACCGGCGTCCCGATCGGTGATAGCAGAGGGCCAAAAGGTGCGCCATTGCGATCACCTTCTCGTTTTGTGTCAAACATGATGTAGCGAATTTTATCCACTGTGGCCGGAACACCGCGCATGATCATCGGTAGCACAGGTTTGGTGATGAGGTTGATACCGCATGCTGTTCGTAGCGCGACGGTTTGGTCGTATATAATGGCTGTGTAAGGAGAGTTGAGCGACGCATAAAAGTGAAGCGTCTGATCGCTTGCGCCAATACCGGTGACATCAGGTAGCGGCCTTGTCACGATCAAATCGTCGCGTTGCGCACGCGCTGCTCCGTTGCCGGAAAGATGCGCTTCGAGGTGATCTATTCTGTCTGCACCCCAATACCACTCGCCATGATAGTGGAACATCGCGCCAGAATAGTGGCGCATCTTCTTGAGCCGCTGGCCGCCAGTGGTGATCATGGCCTCCGTTGCGGCTTCGTCGGCCTTCGGAAACGCTGCTAACGCTTCGCGGTCACTTGCCCACACCGCTGCGCTGATTTTCGGCGCAACAGCGGCAAAGTCGTTTGGGTTAAGGGCTGCTAGAGCACGCTCCGCTTGCTTCAAAAGATCAGCAGGGGGCGTCGTGCCCGCGTCTTGAGGGAAGGTGAGCCCATAAGGTTCGGCGATCAGCGTCGCATCGCGCCGCGCCCAGGATGCGAGTTCGTCGTAAAACGGCTGGTTCTTCCCGCCTGTACCGCGGATCAGATGCGTCTTAAGTTCGATGTCGTAGCGTTCTTGCAGGGGCACTAAGAGCTGAACAGCAAGGTGGGAGTAGGGATCGTCCGTCTGATGGAAATATTCCACCGTGTGCGGCTCATCCCGCGTTTGCCGTTTCGCTTCAATTTTCGCCCGCTGGCGAGCTTGCCTTTTTGGATCGATGTAACGGTTGATCAAGAATGCGCTGATCAGCCTGACCACCAAGGGCGGGTTGCGCATACTCTTTGGGTTTGAATGGTCTTCCGGATCGGGAGCATTGGTCACGAGTGGAGCTCTCTCATTGTTGGCGTGCTAAAGGCGCGTTACAGGAAAACGGAGGTAAGGCCGACTGATACTTACAGCGTTGCGCTCCTTCATTCAGCGTTCGAGCGCGGTAAGGAGGAGGCTGGCTTCAAGTTCGAATGCATCGGTGCCGGGCGCAATCAACTCAACATGCCCCGCATTTTCCACCTCGTGGAAGGAAGCATCCCCGTTCGCACCGACAATCGTGGCGGTCAGCTCGATACCCAAAACGGGTGGAGCGATGCGGTCCAAAGAGCCATTGACGCTCATGATGGCGGCTCTTGGCGGTAAGAGCTCCGTGGGCGATGTATCGGATAATGGATCAGGCCTCAACGTGCTAGCGTCGCCAATCAGCGTGTCTTTAATGACGGCCAGGCAGCTCGCGAGCGTGAGAGGCTCGGATGCTTCGAGATCCGCAAGACCCCCTGCATTAACGACGGCCGTCAAGGGCAGCGGATCGTCGATGTAAAGAGGGCTCGATGGCGCAAGACTGGCGCGCGATGCTGCCCAAACGGCCAAATGTCCGCCTGCCGAATGGCCAAACGCCGCCACGTGATCGCTGTCGAGATCGAAGGTTGGGGCCGTATCATCCAGCGCATCTATGGCTGCCGCGACGTCAAGAAAGGTGCCAGGATATCCGCCTCCGTCCTCATCAACGCCGCGATACTCGATGTTCCAAACTGCCAATCCCCTCTGGCGCAGGTCTTCCGCTGCATAATTCATCAGTGTTCGATCAGCGATCGCCTTTTGCCAGCAGCCCCCGTGGATCATCACAACAACAGGATGCGGTCCATCGCCGTCGGGTAACCAGAGATCGATCACGCCAGCATCACCGTCTTGATAGCGGATCGTCGTCGACGGTTCCGGTAAGGGGCGCGAGGTGAGATCGGGCCACGTCATGATGTCGGGTGCGGTGCCCGCAGTGGACTGACGATCGGCTTCCGTGCAAGCTGTGGCGGCAAAGAACAACGCGCCGGTCAGTCCCCATCGTATGATCATCATCACCTCCCGTCGAAGAGACCATAACGGCGAGCATCCTTCCTGTCAGCTTCTCGCTGGTTTTCGTGATGGGCCTGCGGCAAACAGGTGCGATGACATCCTATGACGTCCCCACGTCGCGGGCTGAGGCCGAGGCGCTTGATCGCGTTGATCCGCTAGGTTCCGCCCGTTCTGCCTTCGCTCTGCCGGAGGATCTTATCTATCTTGTCGGTCATTCCCTCGGTCCTGCGAGCCACGCCGCCCTTCAACGCACCAATCAAGCGGCCAACAGTGAATGGGCCGAGGGGCTCGTTGGGTCGTGGAACACGGCTCGTTGGATCGACCAGCCCTCTCGCCTCGGCGGCTTGATCGCTCCTCTGATTGGCGCGGCTGCGGAGGATGTGGTGGTTTGCGACAGCGTCTCGGTGAACCTTTTCAAGCTTGCAGCGGCCGCTTTGCCGTTTGCCCGTCGCGCTTTACTGATGGTCGAGGACGATGAGTTTCCCACGGATCAATATGTTGCTGAGGGACTAGCCGGTCTTCTGGATCAGCCCTTTAAAAGGCTGAACCGAGACGACACTCTCCTTGCTCTTCAGGAGGGCGGTGTACTGATTAAGAGCGTAGTGAGCTACCGTGACGGTTTCATTGCCGACATGGCCGCTTATGAGCAGGCGGCAAAGGATGCGGGTGGGCTGATCATCTGGGATCTCAGCCACGCCGTTGGTATCGTGCCGGTGGACCTTGAGGCGGTCGGCGCGCAATTGGCGACGGGGTGTACCTACAAATATCTCAATGGCGGTCCCGGTGCGCCTTCGTTTCTCTTTGCAAGACGGGAGTTGGTGGAACGCCTTTCAACACCCCTACCGGGCTGGCTTGGTCATCGTGACCCCTTTGCCTTTGCTCCAGATTACGAGCCCGCCGAGGGCCCTTTGCGTTTCGTGGCGGGTACGCCGAGCATTTTGTCATGCGCGGCGCTTGCCGGCGCGCTCGATGTATTCAAAGGGCGAAGCGTCCACGAGCTCCACCACAAGGCCGCGCAGCTCGGCAATCTCTGCATCGCACGGGCTCAAGAGATTGGCCTCGATGTGCGATCGCCCTTGGATGGCGCCCGTCGCGGCGGGCATGTGAGCCTCGGTCATGAGGCGGGGTATCCCATTGTCAAAGCTCTGGCGGAGCGAGGGATCCAATCCGACTTTCGCGCGCCGGACACGATCCGCTTTGGCTTTTCCTCTCTGTTTCTGCGTTATGTCGACGTCTGGGATACAATGGATGCCTTGCAAGAGATCGTGCGCGGGCGGCTTTGGGACGAGCCAAGGTTCCATGTTCGCGCGAAAGTGACATGACGCGACGCGGCCACATGCGCACCGCTCTTCAACCCGTGTTATGAGGAGCCTATGCTTCTTGTTAGGAGCCTTTGCGTCTTCAAAACGATAAACAACAGAACAACGATGGCCAACGAGATGACCCGATCACAGCCCGATGACATTGACACTTTTTGGCTTGCTGAGGCCGCCCGGCTGGACTGGATGAAACCGCCAAGCGTTGCGTCCGATGTCTCTTGGGATGCAGCTGATTTTCGGATCAAGTGGTTCGCAGACGGTGTTTTGAACGCTAGCGTGCAGTGTCTTGATCGTCACCTCGAGGCGCGCGGCGATAAGACCGCCCTCCTTTGGGAGGGTGATGACCCATCTGTCAGTCTCGAGATTAGCTATCGTGAGGCGTATGCTGAGGTCTGCCGGATGGCGAATGTCCTCAAAGCCCGGGGCGTGGGCCGGGGTGACCGCGTCATTCTATACATGCCGATGGTGCCAGAAGCGGCTTACGCCATGCTGGCTTGTGCCAGGATCGGCGCAATCCATTCGGTCGTCTTCGGTGGGTTCAGCCCCGAAGCACTGGCGAGCCGAATTGAGGATTGCGGGGCGACCGCGATTATCACCGCTGATGAAGGACGGCGCGGCGGAAAGACCGTGCCCCTAAAGACCAATGTTGACGCAGCGATCGCGCGAGCAGGCTCAGCGGGTGATGCCATAAGGCTCGTCCTCATGGTGCAGGTGACGGGCGGTGATGTCGACTTTGCCGCGGGTCGCGATATCTGGTGGCATGAGGGCCGCGACGATGTCTCTCCCGAATGCGATCCTGAGCCGATGAATGCCGAGGATCCACTCTTCATTCTTTATACGTCTGGATCGACCGGTAAGCCAAAAGGCGTCGTACACACGACTGGCGGATATATGGTCTATGCGTCTTATACGCATGCTAGGGTGTTCGAAGTCCAAGACGATGATATTTATTGGTGCACGGCGGATGTGGGTTGGGTCACCGGTCACAGCTATATCGTTTATGGACCTCTCTCTAACGGTGTCACGTCGCTGATGTTCGAAGGTGTGCCGACCTATCCCGACGTCTCGCGGATGTGGCAAGTGGTGGATAAACATAAGGTGGCGCAGCTTTATACCGCGCCGACAGCCATCCGCGCGTTGATGCGGGAAGGCGATGATCCGGTGACGTCCACAAGCCGCGCATCGCTGAAACTGTTGGGGACCGTCGGTGAACCGATCAACCCGGAGGCTTGGCGTTGGTATCATGATGTGGTGGGTGAGGGTCGGTGCCCCATTGTCGACACATGGTGGCAAACAGAGACAGGCGGTGTTCTGATCTCACCGTTGCCGTCCGATCCGATGACAAAACCGGGGGCGGCGACAAAGCCGATGCCAGGGGTTGGCGCTGCACTGGTCGATGCAGAAGGAGCGGTTCTTGATGGGGCAACGGAAGGTAATTTGATCCTGACCCAGAGTTGGCCCGGTCAGGCACGGGGCGTTTGGGGTGACCAAAAGCGCTTTATCGACACTTATTTCACGACCTATCCTGGCTATTATTTCACGGGTGATGGTGCTCGCCGTGATGACGATGGCGACTATTGGATCACGGGCCGGGTGGATGACGTCCTTAATGTCAGTGGTCACCGTATGGGGACGGCGGAGATTGAAAGCGCGCTCGTTGCCCATCCCAGTGTGGCTGAGGCCGCGGTCGTCGGCTATCCGCACGACATTAAGGGACAAGGTGTCCATTGCTACGTGCTCCTCAAGCAAGGAATTGAGCCAAGCGATGCTCTGTCGAAGGAGCTTCAGGCGCATGTGCGGACAGAGATTGGCCCCGTGGCCACACCGGATCGTGTTCAGCTGGCGCCGGGCCTGCCCAAGACTCGGTCGGGCAAGATCATGCGCCGCATTTTGAGAAAGATTGCTGAAGGCCAGCCCGACCAACTGGGCGACACCTCAACCCTTGCTGAACCGCAGGTGGTTCAAAGCCTGATTGACGGTGCCAAAGCCTTCTCACCCGGCGCTTGATGCAGGTGCTAAAGCAAGGTCGTCGCACATCTCCATGAGCTGTGCTGTGTCGAAGGGTTTAGGATGGTAGAT
Source organism: Pseudomonadota bacterium (assembly GCA_039818345.1). Lineage (GTDB taxonomy): Bacteria > Pseudomonadota > Alphaproteobacteria > Caulobacterales > Parvularculaceae > Parvularcula. Next base: position 43,941 of record JBCBUC010000029.1, read on the forward strand.
CGTCGACGGAGCGTTAAATGCAGGCGATTCGGGTAGGGAAGACAGGACAATGAGCGGTATGTCCCGCGTAGCACGGTAGTGCTTAAGCTCCATAAAGACCGACGTGCCTGACATCATCGGCAAACCGCGATCAAGGATAATGAGATGCGGGCGGTTGTTCCAGATCGACGCCACCGCCGCCACACCATCACGAGCAATCTCGACATCGTAAGCGCGTCTCTTAAATTCAGCATAAAGAAGGTCAGCAACGTCGGGGTCATCTTCGATGATGACCACGCGGCCTCTAAATTTTTTTCTTCGTGCCCAGAGAAAAGAGATATTGGCGCCCCATAAGCCGCCATTTTTTGTCCGTGGCGCCAGATTGTTCTCTTCGATGTCATCAATAGCTGCTTTGAGCGCAAAGAGCGCCAAACGGAGCCCTTCACTATCCATCGAGCCCACCAAGGCACGGCCCGCCGCGTTCTCTGTTGCGAAAGCAGCAGCGCTGATATGGTGGAAACCATAGGTGCCGCCAGAACCTGCCAAATGGTGCGCGCATGTTTTGATCGCGACTTGCTCTTCTGTTGTGAGCTGATCCTCGGTCAGCGCGGCAATCCACGCAGCGAGCAACGGTTTGGTTGATCGAAGACGATCGACATAACGCCTTCTGAGCGAGTCGAAGGACCAATTGGATGTCGACGCGTTACGGCCAATCATCGGTGCAGCCTCGCCTTGTGTCGGCCACTTGATCGTCCAGATGCTGACGCTAACTCGTGAGCCATCGGCGCAGCTTGAGCGCGAGTTGTGAAAGGCTTTTTCAACGGCGTTCGGGCTCCTCAATCGTCATGGATTGACGATCTCTTTTCAAAGATGAATGAACCGCTTCGCCTAAATCTTCGGTGAAGGGAGAAGGCTCATTTTTCGTTTGGATACGTCCCGCAATCTGAGCGTTGTCCCTAACCAAGCATCAACCACAACAACCTATGGTCGTATTTCCAGCATTGGTGCCATGGCGCCGACGCGCCAAAGGGATGAGACTGATGCTGACGATTTTAGCTTGCCTTCTATTCGCCGGCGCGTCACTGAGCCTTGTCGCATGGATTGCCTTTCAATCAGAACGTGAGCGGATAAAAGAGAGCCACCACGATCATATCGAAGAGCAGGCCATGATGGCGCGGGCGTCGGTCCAAGATATGCGCCAGCCCCTCAACAGTATTGCGGGACTCGTTAATGGTCTGCAGACGGCACTGCGCAAAGCAGCGATTGGCCAAGATGATGTCTCGAATAGATTGGACGCTTCTTTGCACGAGTTGAATGACGCATTACAACGCGCTCTTGCGGTTTTTGATCTGGCTGATGACGATCGCGACCTTGATCTTTCGCCATTAGAGTTGAGGACCGAAATCAAGGCACTCATTCGTAAAAGGAATAAAGACCTTCTCAAATCAGGGTCGGAGGTCAAGATCGTCGCCGGCTATATTCCAGAGTTCTGGATCGAAACGGACCTTGGTCGCTTCTCGGAATGTGTTGGCGTCTTGCTCGACCAAGCCATTGTGCAAACCAAAGAAGGGACCATAAGGGTCACGGTTGCCACTGAAGAACAAAAGAACGGTCAGTACCGTGTCGCTGTCGCCATCAAGGACAATGGTCGCGGTATGGATCAGCGGCGTGCACGGTCTTTCTTTAAGCCTATTGAGTATGAAGATAACCCAGAGCTTCGCGGCTCGCCAGCGTCGATGCTCTCCCTCAACCTGGCGGCACGATCAGCCCAGCGCCTCGGCGGTTCGATGATGGCAAAGAGTTGTGTCGGCATCGGAACCACCTTTGTCCTCAGCATAAGAGCAAATACTTGTCTGCCGGTCGATATCCCTCATGCTGAAGAGACTGGGCGATCGCGGGATACTGCTCATCCCAAATTCGATCAGTTGTCTGTTCTTCTTGTCGATGACAATGAGATTAATCTCTTTGTGCTTCAAGAGTTTGTCATGCCGCTTGGGTTTGGCCGTGTGGTGACGGCCGATGGCGGGCAAAAGGCGATTGACCGCGCTTTGGCTGAGCCCTTTGACCTCATTTTGATGGATCTTGCGATGCCGCACATTGATGGGTTCGCGGCGGCGAGCCGAATTCGTGAAGGTGGGCCGAGCGAGTCGGCGCCCATCATCGCGGTGTCGGGCATGCCGTTAAGTGCAGGTAGGGACGAACTGCGACGCGCAAGAATTGACGGTTTTGTGCCTAAGCCTATCGTCAATGGTGATTTACTGGCCGCTATCCTCAACGCACTTAATGGCGACATGCGTCATCTGGACGAAAACGAAGCGGAGACGGAGCATGACGATGCTAACCTTCTCCGCCTCGCGGCGGGTTAAGCGACCGCTTGCTTGGCGATTTTATATTCCTCAGTGAGCTGGTTCACATAGTCGGCAATCGGGCGAACCGATTTGACGCTGCCGACACCCTGGCCAGCGCCCCAAATGTCTTTCCAGACTTTGACTGATGAATCGCCGCCAGATTTAAAGTTCATGGTGGAAAGATCACCCTCAGGAATATTTTTGGGGTCCATGCCCGCAGCCTCGATCGATGGCCCGAGATAGTTGCCGTGCACACCTGAGAAATAGTTCGTGTAGACAATATCTTCCATTGATCCTTCGACGATCCCGGTTTTGTAAGGGTCGGGTGCATTGGCTTCGTCGGTCGCAATAAAGGCCGTCCCGATATAGCCAGCATCGGCGCCCATCGCCTGCGCGGCGAGAACGGCGCGGCCCGTGGACATCGAGCCGGAAAGAAGGATTGGTCCATCGAACCATTCGCGGACCTCTTCGACCAGTGCGAACGGAGAGAGCGTGCCCGCATGCCCGCCTGCGCCGGCGGCCACGAGAATGAGACCATCGGCTCCCTTCTCAATCGCCTTTTTCGCGAAGGTGTTGTTGATCACATCGTGAAAGCAGAGGCCGCCATAGCTCTGGGTCGCTTCGAACACTTCAGGGCGGGCGCCAAGGGATGTGATGGCGAGGGGCACCTGATGCTTCACGGTGACCTCGAGGTCATGCATCAAACGATCGTTTGAGCGGTGCACGATATGGTTCACCGCGTAGGGCGAGCCGGCTTCTTTAATCTCATCGAGCCATTCGGTCAGGGCCTCGGCTGGACGCGCGTTAAGGGCAGGGAAGGATCCAACGATCCCCGCCTCGCATTCTGCGCGCACGAGCTTCGGTCCTGAGACGATAAACATCGGGGCGGCCACGACGGGCAGGGCCATCGTCGACATCAATTCATTGAAGTAAGCGCGTGCTTCTTTGGGGCTACGTTTGGCCATGGGTCAGATCTCCTGATTGTTGCCTCTGTCCTCCGGTCTTTGACGGGCACGGGCAAGTGCCAGGTTGTGTTGTGCGGCGTCGTGTCGAGCCATTGTGATCGCCCCGATACGTTGCTTAACCCGCCCGTCATCTGGCTCTGATTGATATTGACGGTGCGGCGGTCTTCAGCTACCCGCCGCTGCTCACTGGGGCACCAGAACCTCAGGCCAAAAAGGCAAGTCACTTTAGAACTTAGCGGAGCAAAGCTATGAGTTATGCAGTCATCAAGACTGGCGGCAAACAGTACCGCGTGAAATCGGGCGACGTGATCAACGTCGAAAAGCTCGAAGGCGAAGCGGGCGACACGGTGAAACTCGAAGAGGTCCTGATGCTGGGCGGCGACGAGGTCAAAGTTGGCGCCCCTCTCATCGAAGGCGCATCGGTCGATGCGGAGATCGTCGAGCAAACCCGTGCGCCGAAGATCATTGTCTTCAAAAAGCGTCGCCGCCAGAACTATCGTCGGAAAAAGGGTCATCGCCAAGACATGACGACCCTCAAGATCAACACCATCAACGCGTAGCGCGCGCGAAGGAGCATTTGAGATGGCCCATAAAAAAGCAGGCGGCTCCTCGCGTAACGGTCGCGATTCAGAGTCCAAACGCCTTGGCGTCAAAAAATATGGCGGCGAAGCTGTCGTCCCCGGCAACATCATCGTCCGCCAGCGTGGCACGAAGGTGAAACCAGGCACGGGCGTCGGCCTCGGCAAAGACCACACGATCTTCGCAAAGATCTCAGGTCATGTGAAATTCCGCACGACCACGGGCGACCGGAAGATCGTCTCCGTCGAGCCGGCCGCGGCCGCGGAGTAATTGCCGGGCTCTCGTCCGGCGGAAAGCCGAACGGGCCATGCCGCATTCCATTCGAACAGAACGCTGTGTTCTTCAGCCCATGGGCCTGCGCCACGCGCGGGCCCTTTGGCATGAGGTGCGTGACTATCAGGTGCTTCGGAACACGAGCCTCTGGCCCTATCCCCTGAGCTATGCGCACACCGTCTTTATGGTGAGCAAATTGAGCCCAGTGAGCACGAAAGATCCTGTCTTCGCCGTGATGAAGGACGGAGAACTTGCGGGGTCAATCGGCCTGCATGAGCGGCAACATGGCCTCTACACGATCGGCTATATGCTCGGCCGGCGTTTTTGGGGGCAAGGCATCGCGTCAGAAATTGTTCCGCCCATCTGCGCCTTTGGTTTTCGGCAATTGCGCATCGCGCGCATCTTGGCCGAGGTTTATGTCGATAATCCGGGATCTGAGCGTGTTCTCAAAAAATATGGATTCCGCAAGCGTTGTGGCACCACGATGGGCTATTCCACTGCTCGAGGGCATGGGGTTCCAATCACCACTTGGGACCTGACGCTGGGAGATCTCTTGCGATGAAATTCCTGGATCGGACGAAAATCTACATCAAGGCTGGTGATGGTGGAAACGGCGCTGCGAGTTTCCGACGCGAGAAATACATCGAATTCGGCGGCCCCGATGGCGGCGATGGCGGACGCGGCGGTCATGTCATCGCGCGCGCAACGGACAGCCTCAACACCCTGATCGACTATCGGTACCAGCAGCATTTCAAAGCCAAAAGCGGCAAGGGTGGGGCAGGGCGTCAACGCACCGGTGCGGGCGGTGATGATATCATTATTGATGTTCCAACGGGGACTGAGATTTATGAAGAGGACGAAGACACGTTGATCGCTGACCTTGATCATCCTGGTGCTGAGGTCCTTCTTGCCAAAGGCGGTAATGGTGGTTTTGGCAATCTCCGCTTTAAAACGTCCACCAACCAGGCGCCCGATCGGGCCAATCCCGGGCACCCGGGTGAGGAGCGAACAGTCTGGTTGCGGCTTAAGCTCTTGGCTGATGCCGGGCTCGTCGGCTTACCGAATGCGGGTAAGTCGACGTTTCTATCGGTCGTTTCCGCGGCCAAGCCAAAGATCGCGGACTATCCGTTCACCACACTTGTCCCGCAGCTCGGTGTCGTGCGTCTTGGCCCTGGCCAGAGCTTCGTCCTCGCTGACATCCCTGGTCTGATCGAAGGCGCGCATTTGGGCGCCGGCATCGGCGACCGCTTCTTGGGTCATGTCGAGCGCTGCGCTGTGTTGATCCATCTTGTGGACGGCGGTTCGGAAAACCCGGTGGCGGACTACCACACCGTGCGCGGAGAAATAGAGGCCTACGGCCAAGACTTAGGCGAGAAACCCGAACTCATTGCTCTCACCAAATCTGATACGACAGATGCGGATCTTTTGGAGGACCACCGCGCGGAGTTATCGGCTGTCACGGGCAAGAGTGTGTTCGTCGTCTCGGCGGTGACAGGCGCGGGCATGCCATCAGTGCAGACAGCCGCCTGGGACCAGGTCGCTGCGTATCACCAGCAAGACATTGAAGCAGCAACACCCTCCGCTGATGATGGCTGGCAGCCTTAAACCGGCACTTCTGGCGAAAACTGACCCTGCTTGCGATAGCGGAAGAGGTAACTCGGCAGAACCGCTTCCATCGTTTCAGGCATAATTCCTAAATCGGCGAACGTTTTCACATTCGTCGCGCTCACCACATTGTCCGTCTTCAGAAGTTTGACCTGGTCCTCTGTGATCGGCGCTTGGACAAACGGCACGTGGCTAACGGTGTCGCCGACCGATCCCATCAACGAGGCAACAGGGAAGGGGAGAGGGAGCAACAACCGCGAACGACCGACGATCCTCAGCATCAACTGCAACAGTTCTTTGAAGCTCATGACCTCGGGGCCGCCTAGCTCAAAGGTATCGCCGCGTCCGGCACCGGTTTCGATCAGCTTGACAATCGCATCGGCGACATCATCGACGTAGACGGGTTGGAACTTGGTCTTGCCGCCGCCAATCAGCGGCAAGGCTGGGGCCACGCGGGCCATCGCCGCAAATCGGTTAAAAAAATCATCCTGCGGACCAAAGACGATCGACGGCCGAATGATCGTTGCCGTCGGCACAAGGTCGAGCGCTGCTTTTTCGCCCTCAGCTTTTGTGCGGGCATAGACGCTTTCGCTTTCTGGGTTTGCCCCGATGGCGGAGACATGAATGAAGTCTTCGATTCCGATGCGCGCCGCCTCCTGCGCGACATTGCGTGAGCCCAAGGACTGCACGCCTTCAAACGTATTTTTCGCAACAGGCGCTAAAATACCAACGAGATTAACCGCAGCGTCCGCTCCTGCCAGCGCGTCCGCCACTGAGGTCCGGTATCGCACATTGGCTTGAAAGATCTGGACCTGACCGACGGCCCCCATCGGGTTCAAGAAGTTGGCTTCCATCGGGTGACGGACAGCGGCGCGGACCCGTTGCCCTCGCTTGCAAAGCTCCCGCACCACATGGCGGCCGATAAAGCCTGACGCACCGAACACGGTCACCAATTTTGTCATGCGACGGATCTCCATCTCTATCTGACGCGGGATAGGCCAAGGTGGCCTCTTTGGGTAGGCCCTGAAACACGAGACGTCTTGACGCTTCCCCCCCAAATCCCTACCCGCTTCGTTCCACTTGCCCAGGTGGCGGAATTGGTAGACGCGCCAGCTTCAGGTGCTGGTGTCCGTATGGACGTGGAGGTTCGAGTCCTCTTCTGGGCACCATTTTTGATCTCACGGCGCGTGGCGCCTCCGATAGGGCGGACTGATCGCCCGGCGACCGGTCTGTCGCTTTGGGTGCTAAGTTCAATCCTTATGCGATGAGGCGCACCATATTGAGATTTTGCATCTCTGCACCTCCTAACACTTTGAATGGTAATGATAATTCGGGGTTCAAGAAGCC
>JBCBUC010000030.1:0-49656 GCA_039818345.1 Pseudomonadota bacterium
CTCAAGTTCCTAATCGGGTGTTTCGAGCGACCGTTTTGGGGCGCATCCTGCCGCTCAGACCAGGACAACCGCCAGCTGCTAAGCGCTAGAAACAGCCTTGAACGTCACATACCTATTCAAGGCATAGCCACTTTTATTGTGGTACTGATCTTTTTGCTCACCCATTAACCGCGCTATCGGAGCAGCAACAGCGGTCGAGGGCGGACATCACAGGGCGGACGTTGCCACCCCCGCACTGCAACATCCGTCCACAATCCGTGACTCCCCTACCGCTCGACAGAGGCGCGGCTTCTCGATAGCGACAATCCACCATTGCGTTCGGGGAGTTAGGCCACTGATGGGTATCGCGTTTATTGATCTTCAGGCGCAGCGGGCGCGGATTGCGGACAAGGTGGATGCTGCGATTGCCAAGGTGCTGGCCCATGGCCGCTTCATTATGGGCCCTGAGGTGCAGGAGCTTGAGAAGCAGCTGAGCGCCTTTTCCGGCGCCGCTTATACGCTTGGTTGCGGCAACGGCACCGATGCCCTCGCGCTGCCGCTGATGGCCTGGGGCCTACGCCCGGGCGATGCTGTCTTTTGCCCCAGCTTCACCTTCACCGCGACCGCAGAGGTGATCCCGTGGCTCGGTGCTGCGCCCGTTTTTGTCGACATTGATCCGGTCACCTACAACATCGATCCCGCGTCGCTTGAAGCCGCTATTGAGGACACCTTGGCGACGGGCAAGCTCAAACCCAAAGCGATCATTGCCGTGGATCTGTTCGGCCAGCCCGCAGACTACCCGTCGATCAAGGCGCTCGCCGATCGTTACGGCCTCAAACTGATCGCCGACAGCGCGCAAGGTTACGGCTGCACCATTGGCGGTGAGCATCCGATCACTTGGGCCGATGCGGTGACCACCAGCTTTTTCCCGGCCAAACCGCTAGGCTGTTATGGCGATGGCGGTGCGGTGCAAACCAACGACAAAGACTTGGCCGAGCTTCTCGACAGCCTGCGGATCCACGGCAAGGCGATGCCCGCTGAAATAGAAGCCGCGGCTTGGGACCACGACCCTCGCTATCTCAACCCGCGGATCGGCATGAACAGCCGCCTCGATTCCATGCAAGCTGGCATCTTGATCGAGAAACTCGCGATCTTTGCCGACGAGATTGAGAAACGCCAAGCCATCGCCGAGCGCTACAATGCCGGCCTGCAGGCCCATGTGCTCCAAGTTCCGAGCGTTCTGCAGGGCTATCAATCCGTCTGGGCACAATACACGATCGAGGTGAATGGCCGGGCGGATGTGCAGGCCAGCTTACGCGACAAAGGCATTCCGACGGCTGTCTATTACCCCGTGCCGATGCACCAGCAGCCCCCCTATGAGCATTTCCCCACTGCACCAGGCGGCCTTCCGGTCACCGATGCAAAGGCGAAAACGGTGATGAGCCTGCCGATGCACCCTTATCTTGATCAGGAAACCCAAGACACGATCATTAGCGGGGTGGCCGAGGCAGTTTCTGCGTAAGCGCGCCCTTCTTAATGGGGAGACATTGACGAGGGGAGAGACGGAAGGTTTCATCGCCGCCTCTTTGTTTCTTCGATAAAAGGTCTCGATATTATGCGGCTCGTCTTTTTATCCGCGGCGGCGCTGACTGCCCTCACCGCATGCAGCCAAAGCGCAGACGCCGAGCCGCCCGCATCTGTCGTTCCTGATCCTCGGCCAGGGGTGGTCGAAGACCGTTTCGCGCGGCTCGCGCTCACTTGCGTGCACCAAGAGTACCCCAACAAAATTGCGCATGTTATGACCAGTGACGCTGATGCGATGACACCGCGTCAGATGTTTCCAGCGTTCTACGGCTGTTTTGATTGGCATTCCTCCGTCCACGGCCATTGGTTGCTCACCCGCATTTTAAAGACCGATCCTGAAACCCCGATGCGCTCCGCCATCGAGGCGGCGCTTGCGCAAAGCTTCACCGAAGAAAATATCGCCGGGGAGCTTGCCTATTACAGCGGTGAGGACCGGCAATCCTTTGAACGGCCTTACGGCATCGCTTGGTTCTTACAGCTTGCAGCTGAGCTTCACGAAAGTGATGAGCCGCTGATGCAAGAATGGCGGGGTACACTGAAGCCCCTCGAAGACATGATCGTGGAGCGGATTGAGGCATGGTTGCCGCTGCTTGCCTATCCCATTCGTCTGGGCACCCACAATCAGACGGCTTTCGCCTTTGGCCTGATGCTCGATTACGCGCAGACCGTCGGTGATGAGAGCCTTAAGAGCCTGTTAACGGCGAAGATCCTCGCTTTTCATCGTGACGATGTGAACTGCCCCCTGGCCTATGAACCGTCCGGCGAAGATTTTCTTTCACCTTGCCTGATGGAGGCTGATCTCATGCGCCGGGTGATGACTGAGGAGGCGTTTGCGGCCTGGCTCAGCGCCTTCCTGCCGCAAATCCCAGAGACCGGCGATCAAGACTGGCTCGCTCCTGGGATCGTTCTGGATCCCACGGATGGCAAACTTGTGCATCTCGACGGGGTCAACCTCTCTCGGGCTTGGGCGCTTGAGGGCATCGCTGAAGGTTTGCCTGCCGATGACCCCCGCCGGGACGCGCTTCTTGCCAGCGCCGTTCAGCACAAAGAGGTTGGTATCGCGGCCGTCTCTGATGAGCACTATTCGGGAAGCCATTGGCTCGGGAGTTTCGCCACTTACCTGACGACGAAACGCGGCCTTTAAGGCTTGATGGATTGGAGACACGCCATGGCGAAGTTCTCATATTTAGCGGCAGTCTTGGCCATGTGGCTGATGGCGCCTGCCCTTGGACTGGCCCAGGAACCCGGCGCCGAAGCGACAATTCCTCAATGGAAGTTCGTTAGCGGCTCCACCACCAGCACCACCGGTCAGCGACTAGACGCGGTGGTGGAGGCCTGCCGAAACAACGACGCACCCTTTGCCAAAGTGGTCGAAGAGCGTACGTTTGTTGATGCGTATGAGGATCGAAACGAATTTGGCTCCTCCATTGTGGTCTTTCGTTTGGCCAGCTGGAGCGAAGACGACAGCGTCGTGGTGCGCCTTGTCGTGAAGGCGGCAGAGTCTGCGATCCGCGGTGCCGATGGGGTCCTCACGATCATTGGTCAGCCGGGTGCTTTAGAAGGCTACAATTGGATGTACGCAGGTGGTGATGAGCCGATTTTTGCCGGTCCATCGCCCGACACGATGCCTTTCGAGGTCCCTTGTGCGAACGCGGAGCTTGGGGCGGAACTTTTAAACCAAATTCTGCCTTTCCTGCCATCAGGACAAGGACCATTGGATATCGTTGAGGCAAGCTATCAAGGCTATTTGCGCAATTTGAAAACGCGTTTTGGCGATGACCGCCTCGACCCCATTGTTGATGCCTGCCGGGCGCCAACAGGGGCGCCGCGCCCAGCGATCGAACTCATCTCCGCTGGCTATGATGACGACCAAAGCAGCGAGACCTCCGGCCGGTTCTATGTGACCATTGTTCATCATAGTGATCAGTCTAAGGAGCTTGCGACCTATTTCTTGGATCCATCAGTCAGTTTCGGGCGCATCATGGATGACAAATCCCTCAGTCTTTTTGGCGGAGATGCAGGCACAGCGGGGCATACAGGCTGGTTTGCACCAGGCGGGGCCTACTCCCATGTCGGTAGTTTTGAGCCTTCCCCTGACACAGGTGACACTGGACCCTTTTACTGCGCAAACCCCGACCTCGCCTCGGCAGCAGTCTACGGTCTGCGCGTATGGCTGAAGGCGGACCTCCCCCGGGCACCCCATATCACCTACGCCTTGCGGTTTGATGAAGCGGCCAACGAGGACGTGACGGCATGTTTGTTCAGCGACTCACAAGCCGCGCTGGTTGTTGAACAGGCGCTCTCTGCTGAAGGGCTTCATCCCCTCCGAACCAAGACGGACAGCACGGAGGCGCACCTGCAATTCGTCCTAACACCCCGCTACGAAGACATGATGCTGCCCGATCGGTGCCATTACGGCGTCGACACAGAGGCAAGCTGGGCCATGACTGATCCAGGAGCGCTCATGGTGGACCTCCGAACCGACCCGATGGAGACCAGTTTTCGTGATCTCGACATCATCACAAGCCGGGTGGGGCGGGATTTCCTCGAACAGGAAAAAAGGAAACAAGCCGCGCCTGATCCGGCGTCATTGCCTTAGTCGGTCGACCCGAAAGGATGCCGCGCCCACAGCCATTGCCGCTTCAAGCATGGCGCTTTGATAGGACGCATCGAGCCTTTCTTGAGCCAGCCGTGTCGGGACCGAAACAACAAGCGTCCCCTGCTCCACGCAGAAAGAGGCTTGGCTCAAATAGGATGCTGCCGGCCCCTCGCCTGCCCTGGATTGGAAGGCTGTAACAGCGCGATCAGCGATCGATCCAGGCTTGCTCACAGCCCAAGTGATGGGCTTTGGCCGAGCCTTCAAAATGGCTTCGGCCGAACCCTCAAGATCAACGGGGCTTGTTGTCGTCGCAAACCAGCCAAGCCAAGCCGCCTTGTCCCTAATCTTGGGATTGGTGGCAGCAATCGCGAGAGCAAGAGCCGCGCGGTGGCCGTGCCGGCGCTCCGCCCAGGAAAGAAGACGCGGCGCCCGTTCATCGTTCAGTAAATCAGTAGCGCATGATCGCAGCTTGCCCATCTCGTCGTTAACGTTAGTGTCTAAGATATCCGGCAACAGAGCTTTGGTTAACGAACACACCCCTTCCTCCAAATCATCCGTGTCGGAACTTACAAAGGTTTCTAGGGGAGGGTTTCTATAGGGGCGCTTAGTGGTGAGCGGGTGGGCGATCACATCTGCGCGCTGATCATTCCGTTCATGGGCGCGGGATTGCCGGTCATCCCTGAGGGTTTGCTCGGTATGGCCAAGATCATGGCAAATCCCCGACACCCGCAGGAGAAAAGGCTTGAGGTCGATTGCGCCGTCTTTCAGCGGCCGGTTGCGTCGGTCATACCGACGTAGAAGGAAGCCTTTCTCCTCCAGGCTCGATTTAAGACGGCGCAAGGAGCTTGGAGCGATGGCCAGCAAGCGGCAAAGGCGCTCAGCACTCGGCCAAACCGCGGTGTCGTCCGTGGCCGTCTTGCTGATGTCCAAATGCGCAAGGAGCGCCGCCATTAAGCAGCGCTCTTGCGGTGTTAACAGCTCAGCCGTTCCGAGGGCTAAGGCCTTGTCGACCATCAGCCGGTTAAGGTTATCAGGCAAAACTTCAGAGCGGCAACGGGCCAACTCTTGGTCGTAATCGTCGCTGCGCCGGGCAAGGCCTGGGGCGCATAGCTCTCCTGTCATCGCGCACATCTCCTTGAACGCGAAGGCAAAAATCAAGTGCGGCGCGAATCGCGCTTTTGGCTTGCTCAATGGGGCGGAGAAGGATACGCGAGAGGTGTCAAGCTTACGCAGGATCCTTTGGGTCCGCTCGGAGAGCCCGGCCTTTGGCCGGGTTTTTCTTTGCCTTCGTTTCCTGTCATCCTTTAATCGTGGAGCAGACCGCCCTGCCCTGGCCTTGAGCGCCGCAGCGGATGCCGCGAAGCCCTCTGTCTTCATGGCGTCGATTCTGCGCACCTCGCAAATGCGGTGGTCAGAGAACGCAAATGTTGCACTTTTTTCGAAGTGCTGCCCGAAATAGCAACATTTGAGGTAAACGGAAGGTTAACCCCTCCACAGCCACCACGAAGCAGGATAACCGGCTCTAAAAGGAGACCTCGATGGCGGATTTAAGTCCAGCGACGCGCAGGGTGGCGCGGCTTCAAGAGCGCTCAGTCGGCCTTTTGGACGCGATGCGGGCTCAGCTTTTGGGGGAGAGCGAGGAAAAGACCCTCCCTTTGCGCTTCAGCATTCGCCAGGCCGCGAAAATGGTGGGCAAATCGGACATGACGATTCGCCGGGCCGAGGAGGCCGGTACCCTACCCTCACCGGAAAAACGGGAAAGCGGTCATCGCCTGGGCTTCACGCTCGATGAGATCAACAACATGCGGGACGTCTTTGGCACGCGCCCTGGCCGTGCCGAGACCGACCCGCCGCTTATTCTAGGGGTTCAGAACTTTAAAGGTGGTGTCGGCAAATCAACGATCGCGGTGCATGCCGCGCAGTATTTGGCGCTCCAAGGCTATCGGGTTCTGCTCGTGGATGCTGACCCGCAGGCCAGCTCCACCGGGCTTTTCGGCTACAATCCGGAAACAGATATCGCCGAGGAAGACACCCTCCTCGCTTTCCTTGAGCCCGGTGGTCGTGAGAATCTCTCCTATTCTATTCGCCGCACATACTGGTCCGGCCTCGATCTGATCCCTGCTTGCCTCGGGCTCTACAATGCTGAGTATCATCTGGCGTCGACGGGTGCTGGGACCGATCGGTTTGAGCGGCTGCGTGCTGGCTTGCGCGAAGCGGCAGACAATTACGACATCGTCGTGCTCGATCCGCCGCCAGCCCTGGGCATGATCTCCCTGAACGCGCTGCGGGCCGCCAACGCTCTTCTTATCCCCACGCCGCCAAGTTCGATCGATTATGCTTCCACGGTCTCGTTTTTGCGGATGCTCACCTCCGTGCTCGAGACCATGGAGGAACATGGCGCTGCGATGGATTACCGATTTGTCCAGCTGCTCGCGACGAAGGTGGATGAAAACAAATCCGCCCACCAGGAGATGCGTGATGCCATGCGCGAGATGTTTGCTGGCGACATTCTGATGACCGCGCTGCTCGATAGCTCTGAATTCGACAATGCGTCGATCGAGATGCGCACGGTCTACGAATATGATGGGGCATCGAACAGGACCTATCGTCGTTGCCGCGCCAATCTTGATCGCGTGATGAGTGATCTCGAACTTGCCGTGCGGGCGACATGGCCAAGCCATGGCTCGCAGCTGCGTCGGGAAGGGGTGGCCTGATGTTCAACGCGTTGAACATCCACCGAGCCCCGCAAAGGAACCGCTTTAGCGAAGAAAGGTTCCATCAACCATGTTCAACGCGTTGAACAGGCTCCAGGGAGGCGCTCATGGCGCGTAAGAAGATTCTCGCTCACGCCGTCACCGCCGCGCGCGATGCAGCTGAAAAGCCAAGCGAAATCAAGAAAACACCGAAGCTCAACCCGTTGGCGCAGCGGGAAGGGGCGTTGTCCGACATCGCCCAAGGGAAGGTGCGCGACGTCCGCCTCCGCATGGTGGATCCTAAGACATGCCGAATGTGGGCCAAACACAACCGGATCTATGATCTCCTGACCCCGGAGAATTGCGCCGATCTCATCGGCTCCATCCGTGCCCAAGGGAAGCAGGAGATCCCAGCGGTGGTCCGGCGCCTCAAGGACGATCCGGAGGGTTTCGAGTATGAAGTCGTCTCCGGTGCTCGGCGGCACTTCGCGGTCAGCTATCTTCGGGAGCAGGAGAACCGGCGGGAAATATCGTACCTGATTGAGGTCAAAGAGCTCGAAGATGAGGAAGCTTTTCGCTTCGCTGACCTCGAGAACAGAGGACGCCAAGACATCTCTGACTACGAGCGGGGCAGGGAGTACATGAAGGCGCTGGCCGATTATTACGGGGGCAACATGACCCGTATGGCCCTGCGGATGGAGGTCTCTAAAGCCTTGCTGTCGAGCTATATCGCCATCGCAAAATTACCCCGCGATGTGCTCGATGCCTATGGTGATCCGCGGGAGATCGCTGTGCGCCATGGCCAACAGCTGAGCCCCCTTTTGAAAGGCGAAACGCGAGAACGGGTGCTTGAACGGGCCAAAGAGATCGCCAAGGGCCAGGAGCAGGCAAGGGAGCTTGGCAGTGCGCTGCTGATGCCAGGGTCCGAGGTCTTCAAGCTTCTCAAGGGCAGTGCAGGGCCCAAACCGTCGCGCAAGACCAAGAAGACGGTGCCCGATGACGGTGCAGGGCAGGGGGCCATGAGCTTCGTCACTGCTCGAATCGAAGGCGGCATTCTTAAAATTGAGGTGGATCTCGATCGGCAGCCCGAACCTGACGACGTGGTCGCAGCGGTCCTGCGGGCTTACGACAAGATGCGCTAGCGATCAGTGTCTTGGGCGAGGTGAGCCATGGCCTCGGCGATCACCTCAGTGCCCGTTTTGCGGGGAGCGTCGTCCTTGAAATCGTAATAGCCCGGCTGATGATCCACGAAGATATGCTCGCGGATGCCTTGAAGGAGGGATTGGTCATCCAAGGTGCCTGCGGTGAAGGTCAGGTGCGAGCCGTTTTGGAGCCGCCAAAACAACGTTGAACCGCATTGGGGGCAAAACCCGCGCTCAGCCCATTCGGAACTTTTGAACCACGTGACTGGCCCATCAATTGTGATGGTATCGGGCTCAACCCCCATAAAAGGGCCGCCAACCCAGCGCTGACAATCCGTACAATGACAAGGTTGAACGCTGGTGAGGTTGCCCTCAGCGACATAACTCACCGCCCCGCACAAACACCGTCCTGTGGCCATCAGCCGCCTCCCTGTCTTCTGTCGAATGGAAAGCTGGTTGTGGCGATTTGGGGCGCGTTGGTCCAGCTTTCGTTGTGCGTGGTCGACGGCTGATTCAGGGCTTTACTTTCCCTATCGGTTTCGAAACGACCTTGACGTTAGAACTGTTATACAGGTCTGACGAGGCTAGCGGGCGGCTTCTTCGTCTCGAGCCTTTGGGGCGAGAACCAATCGCCGTTGTGCGTGCTGTGTGGTATCCTCAATCCGGCGGGTGAGGGCGGCCATGTGCGATGGCTGGCGTTGCTTCTTGACTTGGGAACGCCGTCCGCTCATAGGGTTGGGCAGCGCCGATTTGACCTCTTAGCTTGCGGGGCGCTTTATAAATATCGCTAAAGCGAGGGGTGTGTTGACCCAACGCACAATCGCTTTCCCCGCAAGCCAAAGGCCACAGAGGCGCTCTTGATGGAGTGTTTTGATGAATCTTGCCGTTGCTCAGCCGCCTAAAGCCGAAATCAACCCAGCGATTGATCGTGATATCGATATCCCGGTTTCCGAGCTTTGGCGGGCAAAGAGCGGCGCGACCCTGCAGGGTGAGAGCATCCGTATCAGGATGATTGGCAACCCTGAGGGCAGGAAAATTCTGGTCCTTGGCGGCATTTCGGCTGGCCGCGATATTTGCGGTCCTGACGGTTGGTGGAAGGATCTGGCGGGGCAGGCGCGTGCCTTGGATACCGATGAATGCCTTATCATCGGTCTTGATTATCCGCCGCTTGATGCGCTCGACCCTATCGATCTTTGCACCGAAGATTTTGCGCGGCTTATACACCAAGCATTACGCAGCATTGATATTGATCACGTTGACGGTGTTATCGGCATGTCATTTGGCGG
Organism: Pseudomonadota bacterium; assembly: GCA_039818345.1. Taxonomy (GTDB): domain Bacteria; phylum Pseudomonadota; class Alphaproteobacteria; order Caulobacterales; family Parvularculaceae; genus Parvularcula. The sequence continues at coordinate 9,284 of JBCBUC010000030.1, forward strand.
CATGATTGGGCTGGCCTTTGCCCGGCTTTATCCTGACGCTGTTGGTCGTCTAGCCCTTCTTTGTGCTGCCCATCGTCCCTCACCGATGGCGAGCGCATGGCGGCTTATTCAACGGCAGATTCTCGAGTTGGCCCGTGATGCTGGTGATCCAGAACGCGGTGTGGCGATTGCCCGACAGCTGGCGATCACGACCTATCGCGCGCCTGAAGAATTTGACTCGCGCTTTGGCGAGGGGTCAGAGGAAAGCTTGATCAGTTATCTCGGCCACCAAGGCTCGAAATACGCTCGCCAAATGCCGTCAGGCCGCTATCAGACGTTATCAAGTGCCATCAATGCGCATGATGAAGTGCCCGAAGACATCTCAGTGCCTACCTTGGTGATTGCTGCGGACACAGATCGCCTTGTGCCTCCTGCGATTTGTGAAGAACTGTCCAAGCGTCTCCCGCATGTTCTCGGGTATGAGATCATTCAGTCCGTTTACGGTCATGATGCCTTTTTGAAAGAAACAGAAATTCTCGATCCTATCGTCCGAAAATTTGTCACCGCATGAGCAAGAAAAAAGCAACGATCCTCGCCACGGCCGGGGTCGCACAAGATAAAGCGTTTGGCGCGGTGGCGCCGCCTATTCATCTGGCCACGACCTTTGCTTGGGCGGACCATACCGAAAAGCCAGCGTTTGATTATGCCCGGCGGTTAAACCCCAACCGAGACCAGCTGATCAGCGCCCTGTCAGAGCTTGAGGGTGCAGCCGGGGGCACGGTGACCGCCAGCGGCATGGCGTCGATTGATTTGTGTCTCAACTTTGTCGGTCCGTCAGATCTCGTTCTTGCCCCGCATGATTGCTATGGGGGGACGCACCGGCTGCTCACCGCCAAGTCGCGCCGCGGACTGTTTGAGGTCGAGTTTGTCGATTTCACCGATGAGGCGGCGCGCGCTGCCGCCTTTGCCCGCGGACCGAAATTGGTTTTTTTGGAAACGCCCTCGAACCCGTTGATGCGGATCACCGATCTTGAGGCTTGTGCGGCGCTTGGCCGAGAGGTTGGCGCGATGACGGTGGCGGACAACACGTTTCTTTCGCCAATTCTGCAAAACCCTTTGGCGCTTGGTTGTGACGTGGTTATGCATTCAACGACCAAATTCATCAGTGGCCATAGCGATGTGATCGGCGGCGCGATCTTGGCCAAAGATCCATCGCTTGCTGAGGATCTTGCTTGGTGGGCGAACTGCACCGGGAACGCAGGTCCAGCATTTGACAGCTGGCTGACCATGCGGGGGCTTAGGACGCTTGAGCTTCGCGTTCGCCAACAGCAAGAGACAGCCATGCGGCTGGCTGACGTGCTGTATGCCGATGACCGGGTGTCAAAGGTCTATTATCCTGGCCTTCCCTCTCACCCCGGCCATTCACTCGCGATGCAACAGCAGGCTGGGGCGGGGAGTATGCTGAGTGCTGAACTCGCAGAGGGCTGTGACGTGCGAGCGTTTTTGGGTGCCCTAGAGGTGATGACGCTCGCCGAATCGTTAGGTGGCTTTGAAACTTTGATTTGTGTACCAGATTCAATGACCCATGCCGGCATGGAAGAAAACGCACGGCGTGAAGCGGGGATCACCCCAGGCCTTTTGCGTTTCTCGATTGGTCTTGAGGATGGTGCTGACCTTCAGAGCGATCTCTTGCGAGGCCTCGACGCCGCTGCACGCTCTTGAGGGCAAGGGCACGAAAGAGCTGGACCCAAGCGCCCGCTGCTGATCAAAAGCATGGCGCAACCTGCACATGTTTGAAGAGGAGGCCCCATGCCCTCGGGGATGATTGATCTTCCGCCAGTCGAGGCGGATCCACTGCTTGGTCTTTTGGCCGCTGTGCGCGCGGACACGCGCCCGGGCAAAGTGGATCTTGGGGTCGGCATTTACAAAGATGCGGCCGGTCAAACGCCTGTTTTGGCCTCGGTACGGGCGGCAGAGCTCAAGCGTATCGATGCCGAAACGACCAAATCCTATGAAAGTGCTCAGGGCAATCCTGTGTTTGGGCAAGAGATTGGGCGCTTGGTCCTTGGCGAACTTCAGGACCGCCACGCGGTTTTTGCCACCCCTGGCGGCAGCGGTGCTCTTCACATCGCGATGCGGTTTTTGCAGCGCCTGTCGCCTCAGGGCCGGCTCTTTGTCAGCAAACCATGCTGGCCCAATCATCTTGGGATCGCCAAAGCGCTCAATATTCCCGTGGTGGATTATGTCTATGCGCCAAAAGGTGACGGTTATCCTGACTTTGATCAGGTGCTTGCGGATCTAGAGGATCTGCAGGCGGGTGATGCTGTGCTGCTCCAAGGGCCTTGCCACAATCCAACGGGCACGGATTTTAATGCTGAACAGTGGGCAGCGTTGGCCGATAAGATCGTGGCGGTGGGTGCTCTTCCTCTCATCGACATGGCTTATCAGGGTTTTGCCTATGGGCTTGACGAAGACGTTGCGCCGCTTCGCGCCTTTCTCGCCAAGGTCCCAGAAGCGTTGATTACTTATTCGTGTTCGAAGAATTTTGGGCTCTACCGTGAACGGACGGGCGCACTCCTTGTCCAAGCCGCCACTGCCGATGCCGTTGACCGATCGAAGAGCCATTTGGCCTCGATCGTCCGGACCGTTTATTCAATGCCGCCGTCCAATGGTCCTGCGATAGTTGCGCATATCTTGAGTGACCCCGCGCTAGAACGTCAGTGGCGTGAAGAGCTAGATGGGATGCGGGATCGGCTGCGGACGTTACGTGAAGGTTTTGCGGGTGCACTGGTCCGCGCGGCCAATGATGACCGTTTTCACGTCTTGGCTCAGGAGAAAGGGATGTTTTCAATCCTTCCCCTGACGAAAGAAGCGATCCTTACGCTTCGTGAGGAGCACGCGATTTACATGCCGGGCTCTGGACGGATCAATGTCGCGGGATTGCCCGAAGACCGTCTAGAAGAAATCGCCGCCGCGATTGCCCCGCATTTAATCCGGTAGGCTGATTTTGCCCATCGTCACGGCTGGGCCGCCATCAAGGCGATCAGCAAAGGTTTCTTGCTCTCCTGCGACCAGTTCATTGGCGAGGAGAGCAAAAAGCATAGCCTCTTTCGCGTCAGGATTAACCCCCAGCGCATCGGTTGTGGTGATGGGAATGCCTGGCAGGAGATTGGCTAAATGCTCTTTAAGCAGAGGGTTATGCGCGCCGCCGCCACTCAAATAGACTTCGAGAGTGTCGCTCGATAGGGCCTTGATGGCGTCCGCAATGGTTTCCGCCGTCAGACGGTTGAGCGTTGCCATCATGTCTTCTGGGAGAGCGTTTCCGAAACCCTCTGCCCAGCTGAGAGAGAAATGCTCAGGACCCGTGGTTTTGGGGCAGGCCAAACCAAAAAACGGTTCGTTGAGCATCGCTTGAAGAAGATCCGGACGGATGTTGCCGCGTTTTGCGATCGTTGCATCTGCATCATACGGCATATCAAAGTCACGCTGCGCCAGGGCATCCATAATGGTGTTGCCCGGCCCAATATCAGAGCTGAACGCTTTGAGATGAGACATTTGGCTTGGCACCAGCGTAAAATTGCTGATCCCGCCTACATTGATGAGTGCGCGATCTTTTTTATCATCAGTAAAAAGAAGAATGTCACCATAAGCAGCCAATGGCGCCCCTTCGCCTCCTGCTGCGATATGTTTTTGCCGAAAATCGGAGCACGTGATGATTCCTGTGCGCTGTGCGATATGGTCGCCATCGCCGAGCTGAAGCGTGGCATGGGGTTGGGCCGGGTCGCCGTGGAACGAACGGGGCGCGTGATAGACCGTCTGTCCGTGGCTGGCGATAAGATCGATCGTGTTCGCTGAGATGTCCCACGCTTCAAGCGTTGTGAGGATCATTGCAGCGTGTACCTCAGCGATCGTGGGGTGCAGAAGGGTGAGGTGTTGAAGGTCGATCTGTCGTTTGGCGAAAACCTCTCGTACACGGGTTTTAAAATCATCGTCATACGGCCTGGTGGTGAAGGCTTTCAGCGTGAGGCGACTTTTTGGTCCGTGTCCTTCTATGCGGCAAAGGGCAAGGTCCAAGCCATCAAGTGACGTTCCGCTCATCAGCCCAAGGATGAGGCGCTCATCCTTGTGTGCCATGGCAGACAATGCCTCGATGCCTTTCTTGCTCATGACATAGGTGTTTCGTAAAGGGATAGACTTTCTAAGCGCTCAATGGCGGCTTGGCGGTCAAAGGTCTTGGGTTCGTTTTTTGTCAGCTGACGGACGCGGTTGGCGCGCGCGAGGGCCTCGCCAGCTAAAGGAACAGCTGCTTTCGCGACGGCCTCCATATCAGGCCGTTCGCCATTACAATGACAAAGGATTTCCATGCCTGCAGCAAGCGCATTCCGGCAGCGACTTTCCATCGTGCCTCCTAAGGCCTTCATGTTGAGGTCATCCGTAATCAGAAGACCATTGTACCCCCATTCCCGTCGAATAAGATCCCCTATGATCGTCTTGGAGGTGGTGGCGGGATTGGTTGCATCGAGATCTTTATAGATAATGTGCGCGATCATCATCATGGGTTCACGGATGAGATCTTGGAACGGACGGAAATCGAAAGCTTTCAGCTCGGCAAGGCTTGCATCCACTATTGGTAAGTCGTGATGGCTATCGGCCGTCGCGCGACCATGCCCCGGAGCATGCTTCAGTACAGGGACGACACCGCCATCGCGTAGGCCAAGGGCCGTGGCCTGTCCAAGAGTGCCTGCCGCCTCTGGTGTCAGACCAAGCGCGCGGCTTTGCAAAAACGCGTGGGTCCGCGGTGTCACGATGTCGACCATCGGGGCGCAATTGACGTTGACCCCAACGGTGCGCAGCTCTTCGGCCATCAGCCGGGCATTGAGCCACGCCGCTTCCGCGGCGGTTTCAGGGTCAGTGGTGTAAAGATCAGCAAAGGCGCGCGGCGCTGGTGGATGTCTGAATTCCGGGCGCTTAAGGCGCGCTACACTGCCGCCCTCTTGGTCAATCAAGACAACAGCGTCGGGGTCGTCTGATGCTGTTCGCAGTTCATCGGTGAGGCGCCGGAGTTGATCAGGCGTTTCGATATTCCGGCCAAAAACAATATAACCGAAGGGACGGACTTCTCGGAAAAACCCACGTTCCCAGTCGGATAGTTTTTCAGCGGAGCAGCCGAAGACGGCGGAAGTGGGAGGCGTCATGTCTTTATCCGTGTTCGAACCCTCTTTGACAGATCATCCGGAGGCTTCGCCTATGTCCTTTTTGTCAGAGTGCCTGATGCACGTGTTGACCTAGTCTTTATGATACATTTGGACACCGTCTATAAATGAAGCGATAACCTCGAGATTGGGTGAAATGACGGCAAGGTTGGCCCGATAGCCAGGCGAAATTTGGCCAAGATCATTCGATTTGCCCAGGAACGCAGCCGGTTCAGCGGACGCCATTCTTAGTCCGTCTTCGAGCGGCACACGAAGTTCTTGCACGCAATAGCGTACCGCATCGATCATCGTGATTGATGAGCCCGCAAGGGTACCGTTTGTGTCCACGCATCGTCCGTTCTCGACAGTTATCTCTACACTGCCAAAACTGAACCGAGTCAGGGGACTAGCAGCGATCGCCATCGCATCGCTGACCAACATCACGCGCCCATCGGATTTTGCACGGAGGGCGAGCTGAAGCATGCTCGGCGCCACATGATGGCCGTCTGCGATGATACCGCACCAGGCGTTGCTCTCAAGCGCGGCAGCAATCGGCCCAGGGTTGCGGGACTGAAGCGGTGCCATCGCGTTATAAAGATGGGTGAAACCTCTTACACCATGCGCAAGAGCCTGCACCGTCTCATGATAGCTCGCGGCGGTGTGGCCGGCTGAGAGGATGACACCGCCGTCTGTCAAACGTTTGATCGTTTCGATACCGACGACTTCAGGCGCGAGAGTCATGACGAGGGGACCATGGTCCCAGTTGATCAATCTTTGGATGGTGTCGTCGTCGATGGGCCGAAAGTACGAGGCATCATGGATGCCGCGTTTCTCCGGATTGAGATAGGGTCCCTCAAGGTGCAGACCGATTGCGCCGGGGGTCTTTTCCGAAAGGGCCAACGCGGCGGCATCAAGTGCTGCGTGCAGGGCTTTGTCGGAATCTGATATCAGCGTGGGTAGGAAACTGGTGGTGCCGAACTGGGCGTGGGCCGCCCCGATCGTCGCAATCGTGCTGGCCTTGATGTCATCATTGAACTGAACCCCGCCGCCGCCGTTCACTTGGACGTCGATGAAGCCGGGAACGATGAGACAACCAGGAAAGTCGTGCTTCGTCCAACCGCTATGACCGTGACTGACCAGGTCTCTAATCTGTCCGTTCTCGATCACGATGTCTTGGTCGTGCCGCCAGCCGCCTGCCGTGAGCACTTTCTCACCGGTGACAATCAAACGCTGCATAAAGCCCCAATGTTGCGGCCAATTACGAGTTGGCGACCTCGTCCGATGGCTTGTCATCGGGTCCGCTGACGACATCGACAATCGTCTTCTTAAGGTCGTTGGGTTTGATCGGCTTGGCAAGGTAGCGGTTAGCGCCCGCTTCCATCAATTCCTCTTGCGCCGCTGCGAAGGCGTCTGCGGTCACGGCGATAATGGGAATGGAGGCGACTGATTCGTCTAAGGCGCGGATCCGTTTGGTGGCTTCGACACCGTCCATCACCGGCATTTGCTTGTCCATCAGGACGACATCAAAATTGCCGTTCGAGACGGCGTCCACCGCCTCGGCGCCGTTTTCCACAATGGTCAGGCTGTCGATCTTGGCCTTCAAGATCGCCTGGATCACCATGGCGTTCACGGCGTTATCTTCGGCGGCGAGGATGCGCAGAGAGCTCAATGCCCCATCAACGTCGGTGGTCGGATCAGTTGTCTGTACAGCTTGGAGCGGCGCGCTTATTCCTGCTGTGGCTGGGGGAATTTCCACATGGAAGGTGGTGCCGCGCCCGATCACGCTGTCAACTTCGATTTTGCCGCCAAGGAGTTCGGAGATGCGTCGACATATCGCCAGGCCTAGTCCTGTGCCGCCAAAGCTCCGTGTGCCGCCAGTATCAACTTGCCGGAAACTCTCGAAGATAATGTCCTGTTTGTCCTCAGGGATGCCTATCCCAGAGTCTTCCACAGAAATCACAACAGGCCTGTCATCGCCGCCTGTTGCGACCAACCGTACAAAGCCTTTGTCCGTGAACTTGATGGCGTTGGACAACAGGTTCGACAGGACCTGCCGAAGCAATTTTTCATCGGTGACAAAGGAGCCTTTGCTGACAGATATGTCAGCCGAGAAATCGAGACCTTTGTCCTGTGCTTTCGGTCGCCACAATTGGGCGACATCGAGCAGTGTCGTCTCAATGTTCATGGCCGCATAATGGGCGCTGACGCGATTGCCCTCAAAGCGCGCCACATCAAGCACATCCGAAACGATCGCGTGCAGATGTTGAGCGGATCGCAAGGCGGTCGAGAGTTTCTCGTGTGCGTCCGTGTTCTCGGGCGTCTCGTCAAGAACGATCTCTGTCAGATTGATAACGGCATTAAGCGGTGTACGGACTTCGTGACTGGTCGTGGCAAGGAACTCGGTTTTCGCAAGGTTAGCTTTTTCGAGCTCGACATTGGATCGGCGTAGCTTGTGGTTGACGCTTTCCAATTTACGGTTCATCGCCTCCGTCATTTTCCGTATGCTGCGCGATTTTCCAGACCACCAAGTCAAAGCACCAATGACGATAAGCGCGATGGCAACCGCACCGCCGTAGAGGGTGCGCTCTTGTTGGCGGCGGGCATGAATGAGAGCGACGTCGGCCTCCAGCCGTTCGCTTTTCAGGATCGACACCTCAAACTCGGCGTTGACGATGGCGAGGTTGGCGGAAGCCGCCACGTCTCGATCAGCATCATCGAGCCGCTTATAGGCCTCCAAATGGGGAAGCGCCTTTGATGGCATGTCGGCTTGGCTATAGATCCGATAGGCGACGTCATGGGTGTTTTTGTGATTGCCGCTTGTTGTTTCTAAGTCGACTCCATCAAACGCGCTGTCGATCGACGTTAACGCAGCACCAAGATCATTTTGTTGAAGTGACACAGCGGCCGACTGCCCCTCAAGGACCGACACCCAGATGGGGGGAATGTCAGGTCCCGCAAGCGCCATACCTTCAGCGACAAACGCCGCAGCTTCATCAACATACCCGAGCGTGAGACTGACTTCTGCCAGCAAGGTCAATGTCCTGAACACGATGAGGCTGCTGCCGGTTTCTTGGGCCAGCTCCCGGGCGGACAGCAAAAGCTCTCGCGCGGCCTCGTGTTCGCCAAGGTCCATCAAGATCTTGGCGCGATTGCGCATCGATCGGATATTGTAATCGCGATCGTCGGCATAAATTTCAGCCGCACGCTGAAAATACTCGAGGGCTTTTTCGAGTTGGTTCGCGTTGGCGTAAAGCGTGCCAAGGCTTCCAAGGCACGCGGCGCGGTATCGGGCGTCTCCGAGTTGCGTGAAGATATGATAGGCGCGCTGGAACACATTGAGGGATGTTCCGCTGTCGCCCAAATCACGCGCGACCCGGCCGCGGGAGATCAGCAACAACCCGGCAAGACGGTTTTCGCTATCGCCAATCACCTCAAAGGCGTGATCAAGGACGGGAATGGCGTTCACCGGTTGATTGAGGCGGTTGAATGCTTCGGCCTGCAACCAAAGTGCTGTTGCAATTGCGTTGGTGCGTTCGTCGCTCGATTCACCGTCGCTTCCAACGTGCAGGACGGCGAGGGCTTCGGCCTCTTGGGCGAGGGTTAAGGCCTCAGCAGGATCCGTCAGCATCGCGGCCCGGGCGAGTTGGAGTTGATCCTGAACGGGATTCGTTGTCTCAGTCTCGGTGGCGAAGGACACACCAATGACGGAAACCAGTCCCCAAAGCGCCAGGGTGGTGCTCTTTGTGATCCCGGCCCACCGCACCATCGGTTCCTCTCTTCGGACTCACGTCACCTTGATTTCTAGCCGTTGAGAATTGATGAAGACTTTCCCTTCTCGGCCGTTGGGTATTTTCCTAAATCTACTATTCAAAAGAGCTTTTTGATCTGACGTGACACATACTTTGACATGAGCTCTTCGCGATAACCAGTTGCTCTCGCAGTTAAATCAACACAGGCATTGTGGCGATTTTCAGCATTTATGCCACGAAAAAAGGCGACCCAATGGGGCCGCCTTCAATTCTCTTCTCAATTGCCCTTGGTGAAGGAGCTTAGAGAATGTCCATCCAGTCACCAGCGGCTTGAGCGGGAAGGATGTCCATCCAGTCGCCAGCAGCCTGAGCAGGAAGGATGTCCATCCAATCACCAGCAGCTTGAGCAGGAAGGATGTCCATCCAGTCACCAGCAGCTTGAGCAGGAAGGATGTCCATCCAGTCACCAGCAGCTTGAGCAGGAAGGATGTCCATCCAGTCACCAGCAGCTTGGGCAGGAAGGATGTCCATCCAATCACCAGCAGCCTGAGCAGGAAGGATGTCCATCCAGTCACCAGCGGCTTGGGCAGGAAGGATGTCCATCCAGTCACCAGCAGCTTGGGCAGGTAGGATGTCCATCCAGTCGCCAGCTGAAGCCGTGGAGCCAGCGAACAGAAGCGCAATCGCCGCCGTGGCAACTTTAGCAGCGCCCATCAAAGAACGAGTTCCGATCATTGATCTCTCCAACTTTCGATCGCGCACGCATGGCGAGCGATCCGTTAAGGTTAATTGAGATCGTATAAACCATTAGAACGAATTTTAATCAACTGTCGATTGCACAGCCCGGGCGACTTTTTGCAGTCGGCACAACGCACTAGGGAACAAACCCTCAGATCAATCATATTCGTTTCTGATGCGGAACGATAATTCCATGCTGCAGCGCGAAAGGAGATGATACTAGATCACACTTCAGGGTGGTGACCGGAGACACTTTATTGAGGTGTTTTGGTAACGAAGGCCATGGCAATTTTAAGCAATTGAGGGCCGATTCTGTGGTCAGCCGTTGGCCTCGCTCGCCCTTTGCGGCAAGGCTCGTCGCTATGATGCATTCGCTGAAGCGGGCCCTCGTTCCCGCCGCTCTCGCCCTCAGTTGTCCGTTATCAGCCTCGGCCGAGGAGCTCACCGCGGCGCGGATCTTTGACAGCCCGAGCTTGATGGGCCCGAGCCCGCGGGCGGTGGATTATGCGCCCGACGGCTCAATGGTCACTTTCTTAAAACCGCGCGATGATGACCAACAGCGGTTTGACCTTTGGGCCTATGACGTTGCCACGGGCGAGGCGTCGATGTTGGTGGATAGCGCCACGATCGAGCCTGACGATTTCGAACTCTCTGAAGAGGAGAAGGCGATCCGCGAACGTAAGCGGATCGCGGCATCACGCGGTATTGTTCAATATCAATGGGATTCAACGGGCGAGGTGATCCTCGTTCCCCTGGCAGGGGATCTTTTTCTGGTCACCTTGGCCGATGGCTCGGTTCGGCAGCTGACCAAGACCGACGCATTTGAATATGACGCCAAGGTCAGCCCGTCGGGCGGGTATGTTAGTTTTTTGCGGGATGGCTCACTCTTTGTGATCAATCTTGCAAGCGGCCAGGAGAGACGGCTGTCGCCTAAAGGCAAAGACAGTGTGTCCTATGGGACCGCTGAGTTCGTCGCGCAGGAGGAAATGTCGCGCTACACCGGCAATTGGTGGAGCCCAGATGATCGCGCGATGGTCTTTACCGAGACGGATGAGACAAGTGTCGATATTGTGCCTCGGTTTGATATCGCCGCCGGCGAGGTCACCTTGGTCGAGCAGCGTTATCCCCGCGCTGGCCGGCCGAATGCTGTGGTCAATCTCTATGTTAAACAGATAGGACAGCGGCGCGCGCTGAAAATCGATTGGGGCGCATCACCGGACACCTATTTGGCCCGGGTCAATTGGGCGAGTGCCGAGCGTTTGTTTATTCAAACGGTGAACCGCGATCAGACGAAACTCACCCTCAGCCGTGTCAACTTGCTCAATGGCGATGTGACCGAAGTGTACACCGAAGAACAGCCTGCTTGGATCAATCTGTCCAAGGATTTCCGCGCGCTTGACGATGGGTTTTTATGGACCACGGAAGAAAGCGGCTATCGCCATATTTTTCGCTTTTCCGATAGCGGCGACAAGGTCGCTGTCACCTCCGGTGATTGGCAGGTTTTGTCAGTGGGAAGCGTTGATCAAGACGCCGGTACGGTGACCTTTGCCGGTCATAAAGACTCGCCGTTGGAGCGGCACCTTTACCGGGTGAGCTATCTCGAGCCAGCGGAGCCAGAACGGATCACCGCGCTCGGGTCAACATGGGCGATCACCATGGCGCCCGATGCGGGCAGCTTTGTCGGCCGATCGCAAAACACGAACCAGCCAGTGCAGACTGGGATTTATAGCGCCGATGGCGAGCCTATCGCGTGGATTGAGGAAAACGCGCTCGATCAAGACCATCCCTACACGCCTTTTCTTGATGCGCATAGCACGCCAGAGTTTGGGACTCTCGAAGCCGAAGACGGAACGGTTCTTCACTATTCAATTCTCAAGCCCTACGACTTTGATCCGTCTAAGACCTATCCTGCGATCCACTATGTTTATGGCGGGCCAGGGGTCCAGTTTGTTCGCAACAGCTTTGGCAGGCCACAACAACAATATTGGCAGCAACAGGGCTATGTTGTCTTTACCCTCGACAATCGCGGCGCCGACGGTCGCGGTAAGGCGTTTGAAGACCACTTGTTCAAACGAATGGCCGGGGTAGAGGTCACCGACCAATTGTTGGGCGCGGCGTTCTTGGGTTCTCTTTCCTATGTCGATGAAGACCGGATCGGTGTGACGGGTTGGTCGTATGGCGGTTACATGACCCTCCACTTGGCGTTGCGGGCCCCTGAGGGGACCTATGCTGCCGCTGTGTCCGGTGCGCCGGTGACGGACTGGTCGCTTTATGACACGTTCTATACGGAGCGGTACATGCAAACGCCGCAGGATAATCCTGAGGGTTACGAGGCGGCGTCGGTCTTTCCTTATCTAGGCGATTTGTCCGTTCCGCTCTTGATCGTGCACGGCATGGCTGACGATAACGTGATCTTCGATAACTCAACCCGTGTCTTTGCCGCCCTCCAGGCCTCGGCCACGCCTTTTGAGATGATGACCTATCCCGGTGAGCGGCACAGCATTCGAAGCGGATTGGTTGGCCGTCACCAGTTTGAAACGAGCCTTCGGTTTTTGGATCGCTATCTCCAAGACTGACGTTGCGCACGGGCAGATCAAGACAGCATGGAAGAAAAACGTGAAGACCTTCAAGCGGAGAAGCAGACCAAACTGCTTCAAGAGGTGGTCAAAGAACTCAGCCGGCTGAACGTTGACCTTTATTATCGGTCAACGAGTGAGATCGCGTTTTTGATCAAGGACTACATTAAAAAAGACGCGCGGCTGACGCAGGATGACCGCGCGCTTTTGGAGCCGTTGAGCGCGCATGATATCCAGCTGCGGCTGAGTTTGCATTAGGTTGAGCGGACGCCAGCCAGCAAACCTTGCGACAGATCAATGTGGTGAAAGCCGCTCGCCGGGTTGCTCTTCAGGGGTTCGGCGCTAGGTTGCCGCGAAACGATACGGGGTAGTTCGACTATGTTGCGTCTTGGTGTGCTGCTGGCTTCGGCTGGTTCTTTTTTGATGACCGCGGCGTTCGGCGCCGAAGGCAAGGAGCCGACCTTCACCGGCGTGGGATCCGGCGCACGAGCGTTTGAACAGCTCGACGATGTTCTCCCGACACCCAACATGTTCCGCGCGGCCACGGGTGAACCTGGCCCTGCCTATTGGCAGCAGCGCGCCGATTATGACATCACCGTGACACTCGACGAAGACGCCAAGCGTATTGAGGCGAGTGAGGATATTACCTACACCAACAATTCGCCACATACGCTTCGCTATCTTTGGGTGCAGCTCGACCAAAACCGGTTCGCAGATGGCTCGACCGCGCGGATGTCCGAACGTCTGGCTGATGTCGGACGGCGTCCAGGTTCCAATACCTCTCCGACGGTGAGCTTTGCCGCCATGCAAAGGCTTGAGGAGCTCGAGCGGGTCGATCACGGCTTTAAAATTGGCGAGGTCACCGACAGCGACGGCGCTGCGCTCAAGACGACCATCGTTGATACGATGATGCGGATCGATCTGCTCGAGCCGCTCGCCCCGGGCGGTCAAATCGGTTTCACCATCCCGTGGTCGTTCAATATTATCAATGAGAGCGTGGTCGGTGGTCGCGGGGGTTATGAAAGCTTCCCCGTCGATGCCGAAGAACCAACCGACGACACGATCTTTTTCCTCGCCCAATGGTTCCCGCGCATGACGGCGTTCACGGATTATGAGGGCTGGCACAACAAAGCCTTCCTTGGGCGCGGTGAGTTCACGCTCGAATTTGGCGACTATAATGTCGCCATCACGGTGCCTGCTGATCATATCGTCAGTGCCACCGGTGTTCTGCAAAATGCAGGCTCAGTGTTGACCCGGCAGCAACGCCGCCGCCTGGAAGAGGCCAAAACAGCTGATAGCCCCGTCTTTATCGTCACCCCTGATGAAGCAAAAGAGAACGAAGAAGAAGGCACCACCCGGATGAAAACCTGGCGATTCTCGGCGGAAAACGTTCGCGACTTTGCCTGGGCCAGCTCGCGCAAATTCATCTGGGACGCGATGGGTTACGAGCAAGACGACGAGGACAACCCCCTCGTCATGGCAATGAGCTTTTATCCCAATGAAGCTGAGCCCATTTGGTCGAAATACTCGACCGAGGCGGTCGTCCACACGATGGACGTCTACAATAAATTCTCGTTCAACTATCCTTATCCCACGTCGCAATCGGTGAACTCCTGGGAGCGTGGTGGGATGGAATATCCGATGATCACGTTCAACGGATACCGTCCGAACACGAATGACGCGCCGAATGGCGAGGTCACCTACTCGCGGCGGATCAAATATGGTCTGATCGGTGTGATCATCCACGAGATCGGCCATATCTATTTTCCGATGACGGTCAATTCCGATGAGCGCCAATGGACATGGATGGATGAGGGCCTCAACACTTTCCTTGAGTATATGGCCGAGCTTGAGTGGGAAGAAAAATACCCCACCTTTGGCGGCGAAGTGAACCTGCTCGATTACATCACCGACTATATGGCATCGGACTATCAAGTGCCAATTATGACGCAGTCGGACAGTGTCATTCAATTCGGGCCCAATGCCTATTCCAAACCCGCAGCGGGCCTCACGGTGTTGCGGGAAACGGTTCTCGGCCGGGAGCTCTTCGATGAGGCATTCCGGGAGTATTCACGACGCTGGAAATACAAGCGCCCGGCGCCCGCCGATTTTTTCCGCACCATGGAAGAAGTGTCGGGCAAGGATCTCGACTGGTTCTGGCGCGGTTGGTGGTACACGACCGATCACGTCGATATCGCGGTCACCAGCCTCACCAGCAACAAGATCTCGACCCTTGATCCCGATGTCGAAGGACCCCTTGCCCGGGCCGAGAAGGCCGCAACAGCGCCGCTGCCTCTGACGGTTCTGCGCAACCGCGAAGAGGGGCTTGTTACCCGCTATCAGCGCCGTACTGAGGAGCTTGGCGATTTTTATACGGACAATGATGTCTTTGAGCCCAACAACGAACAGCGCAATGAGTATCAAGATTTCATCGGTGGCGATGATTATTACGATGATCTCAACAGCCAGGAGCGGGCGATGTTCGACCGCATGCTCGAACGCGATCCCTTTGTTCACACGGTCTCGTTCAAGAATGTCGGCGGCTTGGTGATGCCCATCCCGCTAACCCTGACCTATGCTGATGGGACGACGGAAGACCTGCAGCTTCCGGCGGAAATCTGGCGCTATAATGCCGAAGAAACGGACAAGCTCTTCATCTCAGATAAAGAGATCGTCAGTGTTGAGATCGATAAACATCACGAGATTGCTGATGCGGATCGCCACAACAATGCCTTCCCGCAAAAAGTCCGCCCAAGCCGCTTTGAACTTTATAAGTCGGGCGGCGCGCCTTACAACCAAATGGCGGACAGCCTGGTTGAGCTTAACGGCAACGAAAAGGGTGTCGACGACGACGAAAGCCCCAATCTGCCGCTTGAGGACGCATCGGATGGTGGTCGCTAAAAAGACCCTCGGCGCGATGGGCGGGTTGATGCTCGCCCTCGCTGGGGCCGCGCATGCGCACCGCATGCCAGAGGTCTATATCACCCTAGAGGACTCAGACCTTGCGGGTGAGGCGATCACGGCCGTCACTCTTCGTCTTTATGCGGAAGATGCGATCGCTCTTCTTTCCGCCCATGACCGGCCAGTCAGTAACCTCGAGACGCGTGACGAGCACGAAGCGCTGGCGCAATTGTCCGTCCTTGCCCTCACGATAGAGGGAGGGCCGCTCTCTTTTTTAGGCGGTGAGGTCGACGGGCGAGCCGTCCTTTTGTACCTAACCGCGCCGCCGGCGCTTGAGGTGATCGACAGCGCGATTCTTTCCACGGTCTATGATCAGTGGACAAATCACGTGACCGATCAAACCCGCGACGGATCGCCTGATCTTGTCTTCACCCAAGGCGGTGAGCTCGAGCACGTGCATCGTCACTAGGCCGTCTTTGGGGGCTGGCGATCGTGTGGGACGCACCTCATATGACGATATCAAGTCGAGTGAGGCCTATGCGAACGCCGCTGCAGGACGTGCTATCGGACCATCCCGAATGGGAGGAGCCGACCAATCGCGCGGCGGCGGAGGCGCAGCTTGAGGCGCTGTTCGCAGCAGCGCGCGATCGTTCGAACGCCTATAGCGCTGCACGGCTTGATGAGATTTACCAGGTGACAGAGCGAGCGCTGACGCTCGCCAACGCTTTTTCTGTGCCCTCCGATGCGGGCAGTCAGCCGACCCGGCAATCTTGGCGCCAGCGGATCCCTTCTTTTTTGTCGCGCTACAGCACAGGATTGTTGCTCGCTGCGTCGGCACCCTTGGTGGCGGATGCCAGCGTGCTCTTGGCGGGCGCGTGCGGCATTGCGGCGGTGCTCTCCTTGGCGGTGGGTGTGCGGACAAGCGGGAAGGAAACGGCACGTTCCTTCCCGCGCCCCAAAGCGGTGACGGCTAAACTTGCCGGTCTCTTATCAGCCGCTGATCAAAGCCTTGAGTCCGCGACCGCTCCTCTTGCCTTGGCTGACCAAAGGGAGCGGGGCGTGTCGTTTGCCCAAGAGGATATCGTCAGCGTGTTGCAGGATGTGCTCGCCGCCGCGCGCGCGGCGAACCAGGACGATTTGATGGAGCTAGAACGGAACGCCGAACGGATGGCCGCTAAAGCAGGGTACACGCCTCAATGGACCTATCACCCGGACTTTTTTGAGGTGATGGTCGACCCTGACATCAACCAAGACCTGGTGTTGAAACCAGCCTTGCTGCACCATTCAAGGCCAGAGCAATCCGTCTTTGGCGTGATCGTCCGAAGGCAAAGCTAATGGCGCTGCATTATTTAGGATTTGATCTGGGCCACGCTGACACCGCACTCGCGCTGTGTGGCGGCGGTGAGGGGCATCAACAAACCGCTCCAATTGGCGTTGAGATTCAAGGCCAATCGATCCAGCCCACCGCGCTTACCCGGGTGGAACGCGACGGGGATCTTGCTGTCGTGATTGGCGGCCGCGCCATCCGCGAAGCATCCAAAGCGCAAGGCACAAACGGCCCCCAACTTCGAGCAGCTTTCAAGACGCGGCCGCGTGATTTGGGCGAGGCGAGGGCAGACCTCCGCGATTTTTTCGTGACCTGCCTCACCGAAGCCGCGTTCACACCGCAGCCGCCACAGGGGTGGTCGGGGACATCGATCACCGTTGGTTGCCCATCCGGTTGGTCCGCGGCGGATGATGTTCGTCATTATCAGGAACTATTGGTTGAAGGTATCGCTGCATCACCGATGACTGGGGCGGACGTCACGGTGGTGCCAGAGTCCCGTGCGGCCCTTCTTCAAGCGGTTGATAATCCGCACTCACCACTCACTGTGGCCGCGCGCAGCGAGAACATTCTTGTGATCGATATCGGCTCATCGACCCTCGATTTCTCGCTCATCGCGCCGGAGCAGGGCGCTTCTCCTTTGCTGGATGCCGGTCTTGATTTGGGCGCGTCGTTTTTTGATCGGCGCGTGCTCGAGGCAGTGTTGGCGGCGGAACCCAAGGCGCTGACGTTTCTTGAGCATAACCCTCATTACAAAGACCTATGGCTGTACTACGCGCGGCGGACCAAGGAGCAGTTTTTTATCGATGCGCCGAGCGACGACCATGAGGTGGTGAGCGGCGCACCGCTGCAGCCATTTTTCACCGGCGGTCAGCGCCATAGTCTTGAAATTTCTGTTACGGGCCAGCAGTTCGCGGCTTTCCGTCAAGCGCCCTATGATCGTGACCTCAACCCTTCCGCCTCCCTTGTTCTTGATCCGGAGGAGATGCGCGGCCGGAGCTGGGAGGGTATTTTTGAGGCCAGTTTGGCGGCGCTCAAAAGAGCGATTGAACGCCGCGGTGTCGGCTATGGCCGTGTACTGTTGGCCGGCGGTGCTTCACGGATGCCGTTTACGGAAGAGATAACGCGCCGTATCTTTGATGGATCCGGCGGTGAAAGTCTTGTCCTTAAAGATCCGGAACCGTCGCATATGGTTTCGCGTGGATTGTCGCGGTGGGGGCGCAAGCGGGACAGTGTCGAAGAGTTCTCAAGAGCCGCAAGGCAGCTCCTCAGTGAGCGGCTTCCCGATCTTGTGGAGACCGCGTTCGATCCTTTGCAGGAGCGCTTGAGTATTGGGTTGGCTGATGAAATTTTTGATGGTCTTGTCGCCCCGGTCCTCGATCAGTGGAAGCAGGGTGCTTTCAAAACTGGGCAAGATGTCCGTCAAGAGATTGAACAGCGTTACCACCTTTGGCTCACCACGGGGTCTGGCTCCCACTTCTTTGTCGAAACGATCAACGCGTGGTGGCGGGATGAGGTGAAGCACGATGTTGATCGAGAGCTCGATCGCCTTCACGCCGCTTATGGAATATCGCGCGATATTCAGCTCAGTTTTGAGCAAGCGATCGATCCGAGGGCGTTTCAATTCTCGGCAGCTCGGCTTGACCTTCCTTTCGAAACAATCGTCCAGGCGGCGCTTTTGAGCCTGGCCTTTGCGGTCACGGTGGCGATCGATGCTGTGATGGGGGGGATCCCGTTTTTTACGGGAGGGCTTGCGGCTGCTGCTGCTCTGGGTGGTCGGCCGTTGCAACAATGGATTGCCCGGATCGATGCGCCGGCCTTTGCCCGAAAATTGCCTGACCGCCTTCCAGGCCGAGAGAGACTGTTCAGTGGACGCGCGAAAACCCGAGTGCGCAAGCAGCTCGCGAAGACGCTCTTGTCCAGTAAGGCAAGCCTTCTCGCACAGGTGCAAGAGGCGATCACAGCGTCGGTGGATCGTCAGACCTTGAAGACCCGTATGCTGCTTTTGGGAGACAAGGCGCTCGAGCCGCGCCAAAACGAAGTGGCCGTGCGCTGAACAGTCTAGGTACGGAGGAAAAGTCCCATGGCTGACAGCATCAGTGAACGTTTAATGGGAATGTCTGACGATGTCTGGGCGCGTCACGCAAATCCGTGGTCGGTATGGACCCGTGTGCCGATCATTGTTCTCCTCACGGCGGCTCTTTGGTCACGGGTGCTATGGGGATGGTGGTCGGCCGTAGCAGTGGCCATGCTTCTTCTTTGGATCTGGTTGAACCCCAGGGTTTTTCCGCGGCCTCAGACGCAAGATCATTGGGGTACAAAGGCTGTGCTCGGCGAGCAGATTTGGCTCCACCGAAAAGAGCGTTCCATTCCAAAGGGCTTCGCCCAGCAGGCCGTGATAGGAAATGGGGTTGCCGGGATCGGCGGTTTGCTCTGGCTCTATGGTGTCATCATGCTCGATCCTTGGGCGAGTGTTACCGGTGCAAGCTGGACGTTGCTCGGGAAGCTTTGGTTTCTAGATCGTTGTGTGTGGCTCTATGAAAAAACCGAACAAACTGCTCCATCGAATCTACCGCCCGATCCCTCCAGTCGTGGCGCCACCCGCTAAGGACTAAGACCATGGAATCTTTTGCCAACGACCTTGCCGAGATGCAGCGCCGCCCGCTGGAGGATAGCCATGTTGCGCTGTTGCGCGAGCATGGGGCCGAGCGGCGTTACCAAGCCGGTGAATGGGTCGTCCAAGCAGGAGATCGGATGGATGAGTTCATCTATCTTGAAGAAGGCGAGGTAGAGCTCGTCGATCCTTATACAGAAGAAAGAGCGGTTCCTTTCACCATTGGCCCGACCCAATATATGGGGGAGTTGTCTTTTCTAAGTGGCGGGCGCTGGCAACTACCGATGCGTGCGGTTGCGGATATGCGTGTGATCGTTGTTCCGCGTGAGACGATGCTTGGATTGATGGCCAGCGTGCCGGAGATGAGCGACATCATCGTCACCGTTTTTGCGGCGCGTCGGCGGCGGACATTTGAAAGCGGGTTCAGCGCGATCACGCTTATCGGGACCGATGAAGACAGGTCCATCCGACGCATAGCGTCATTCGCATCGCGGAATTTGATCCCCGTCCGGCGCCTCGAGATTGGCTGTCCGGCAGCGGATGAAGCGCTTGAAGCAGCGGGTCTCGAGCCAGGGCAGGGCGCAGTCATCTGGGGTAAGGATAAGGTCATCGATAACCCCACACCGCGGGGCCTTGCGCGTTTTCTCGGCATGGATATGCCGTTAGCGGATGAAGATATTTTTGATGTCGTGATCGTCGGTGGTGGGCCGGCGGGGATTGCTGCTGCTGTTTATGCAGGCGCGGAAGGCGTGCGCGCCTTGGTCATCGAAGACCAGGTGATTGGCGGGCAGGCCGGTAGTTCGAGCAGGATCGAAAACTATATGGGCTTCCCCACGGGTATTTCCGGCGCTGATCTTTGTTTTCGCGGTGAGATCCAAGCCACGCGTCTCGGGACGCGTTTCATCATGCCGCGCCGTGTTACCAGTACCCGTCGGCGTGAGGAGGATTTTTGTCTCACCCTTGATGACGGGGAAGAGATTTGCGCCAAGGCGATCATTATCGCGACCGGTGTTCAATATCGCCGCCTACCGATGGATAACTTGGAACAGTTGGAGGGCGACGGCGTCTTTTACGCAGCGACGGAACTTGAGGCGCGGTTTTGCAAAAATTCTGAAGCGGTGATCATCGGCGGTGGCAACTCTGCTGGTCAGGCGGCTATGTATCTCAGCCGCGCGGCGAGGAATGTTCACGTGCTCGTCCGTGGTTCCGCACTCGCCCAGTCGATGTCGTCCTATCTTTCGTCGCGCCTTGAGAAAGACCCGCGGATTACGATCCACTATAATACAGAGTGCACAGAACTTCACGGAACAGATTGTCTAGAAGCTATCACCATAAGAAACAAGACAACGGCTGAAGAGAGCCGCATTGAGACGCCATCCTTGTTTGTGATGGTCGGCGCGGCCCCGAACACAGGTTGGCTCGAAGATCTTGTGAACCTTGATAGCAAAGGTTTTGTGATAACGGGGCATCAGGAGCACTGCGCTTCACCTTATGCCACCACAACGCCTGGCATCTATGCTGTCGGTGATGTTCGCGCCGGTTCCGTCAAACGGGTGGCGTCAAGTGTTGGCGAAGGCTCTGTGGTTATTTCATCCGTGTGGAACTTTGTGAATAACACCTAAAAACTGGCCCCGCAGCGTGCTCTTGAGCTGCCGAAGAATATTGCTTCTTACCTCGTCTTGATCGATCCTTGATGCTGCGAGGGCAGGGGTACGGGATCATGCAGCGAGATAGGCTAGGCACGCGCCGCTGTGTACGGATGGCAGCAAGTCTTTGGCTATGTTTGCTGGCCGTGTCTTTGGGTCGTTCTCAGGCGCTTTCTGATATTGGTCGATTAACCCAGCAAATCAATGGCGGGATCGAGTTCATTGATTGCACGCCTGAACGACAGGCGAAACTTCAGGCCGCGATGGCGTATCTTTTGCCGATGCTGGAAAATGGCGGAGCGCTGGAGACGTGCTTGGCCAACCGCAGCCTCACCTGGGATCGCGGCGCGAGTCCTGAACATATCGTCAGTCGGTTGAGAGAACCCCTCCCGACGCGTATTCAGTGCTTTGATCGGCCTGTCGACCCCGATCAAGAAGGCGCAATCACGTGTGGTGGCACTGCCTGCGCGCAGATCGGTATTCCTTACGAGGCGATGGTCTTTCGAAATCGGCGGATTGATGATGGTAGCACAGAGTATTTAGCGTCTGTCATTGCCCACGAGGTGAACCATAACAAAGGATGGATCCATCCTTTTTCAAGCTCCACCACGCAGCCGAACGAGCGGCGTCTTTCCGTACCCTTTCAGATAGGTAGCTGTGTATGGGGAGGTGACGAATCCCGGTTTAAACGCGATGAGATGAGCGACGAAGCGATTCTTGCCAAGACCGGCATGGGATTCGGGGAGCCTTTCGAGGTGAGCTGTAACCCCGGCTCGCATGTGCAGGGCATGAATGTGAAGGTGACGCGGCGCGGCATTCGTCAGGTTGGAATTGCCTGTGATGCGGGCGTCACCAATTCAAGGGCTGGGCTCGATAGCGGCCGAATATCTTCTGGTGCGTGTGGGGACGGCCGCCGCGCAATCGGCCTTTACGGCACTCATCGTGAAGACGAGCCGAGCGAACTCGCCGGGCTTGGCCTCCTCTGCTCCCATGGCGGCGTGCAGCAGCAACAAATGGCGGAGGCGGATCAGTCAGGTCCTTTGCGCGTATGGGTTGGCGGTACATCATCGGGACAAGGATTTTATCGCCAATGCCCAAGCGGGATGGCCCTTAGCCGGGTTTACGGACGAAGCGGGGATGCGATCCACCAGCTCGAGCCTGTCTGCGAAGAGGTTGGCGGCGATTATAGGGGCCGATTGGGGCGTGCTGATCGCATTGGTGTGACCGCTGAAGTCACTGAACGCGACTATTGCAACGGAACGGGCGGTATGGTGGGTCTTTTCGGTGCAACCAACACCGAAACAGGCGTCATCAAATGGCTGGGCGGCATGTGCCAAGCGACTATTCTGTCAGAAGACGAACCGCCTCATCCCATTCATCAGAACACAATACGGGGCGTTCATCTTATCAATGGCCCCGCGACGACCCATGACTGGCTTCCCCGTGACCCACGCCTTGGTGCGACGGATCCGTTCGAAGAGCTTTGTCCTTCAGGGGAGTTGATGGTCGGCATTGATGCGAGGGAGTTTGGCGGCATTTTCGAGGTTTCGGGGATGTGTGCTGACGTTATCCGATGGATCGATCAATCGCAGACGGCGGAGATCAACACGATCGGTCCCAGGGGTGAGCCCACCGGCAACCGCTCCTCGAGCACCTGCCGTCGCGGTTACTTCCTGGCGGGCCTTCAAACCTGGCGCAGCAACGACCTCGACGCGCCGCGGCCCCTCCGCGGTATCCAAGGCTTTTGCCGCCGCCTTCAAAAGGTCGGTTGAATAAGCGGGTGGTCGATCGGGATACGGTCACTCAGTCATCTGAGCAGTGGTGTGCAGGCGTTATATATAGAAGAATGCACAATAAAGCTTGTCGCAAATACGGTCACCAAGCTGCTCCTAACAGTGGCACAACGTTGCCGTCCCAATGTCTGCGTGTTAACTTTCCTTAGGGATAAGGGGGACCTCGGTGATGGCGGCTAACAGCTCGCTAAATTGGCTGATCCGGTCCGCATGTGCTGTCTTATTTCTTGTGCTGCGTGCCCAGGCGCAAGACGCGATCGCCAACATGCCCGACGTGTCAAGGCTCACTCTATCCGAAGCCAACGATCGCATTGAAGAGCAAGTCAGCAGCATCCGACGCATTCAAGCGCGTCAACCCGAACTGCGTCTTGAGCCGCAGCTTGCATTCTGCGGTTTGGCTTCAGCGTCGCGCAGCGTTGTGGTTTGGCAGTCGCCAGCCGCCAATGATCCGCTGAACGTGAATTGTTTTCTTAATGACCGCGCCGATGACGGCGGCGTTGTCTGCACCATAAGTTATGATCTGATCATCAGTGGCATGCCTGATCCCAACCAATTTCCCAACGCCATTGTCCTGACGGGCGACAGTCGATGTCCGGCACCCGTTTCCTTTTCAGCGACACGGGCACCGGCACCGCAGCGCATTTTAGTTCCCGATGTGGAGGGCCTTTCAGAAGACAGAGCAAGGGATGAACTTAAGGTTCGGGGATTGGCTTCATCGTCCCAGAACCAGCGTGATTGGACGAACTCACCGGGAACGGTGCTTGATCAACAACCCGCCGCCAACACACCCGTCATTCCAGGTTCCAACGTTACGCTCATCATCTCAGAAGCTTATCCGACACCCAATTTTCAGGGAAGAACGATCGACGCCGCCGAGGAAGTGGCCGACCGTATCGGGCTGACGCTAAAGGAGACCGAGGTTATCGCTCCAAACAACGTGCCAGGAGTGATCGTCGGCCAATCGCCAGCGCCCAGAGCCAATATTCCAAAGTCGGGAGTTGTGGAAGTCGATGTTTCAAAGAAACTAGTGGTCCCACCTTTTGTTGGTAGCACAATCTCAGAAGCCGAGGAATTGGCATCACTGCTCCAGCTGAAACTGGTGGTGCGAGAAAATGTGACCCTTGAAACGGCAGAAGGTATTGTTTTTTCGCAGGATCCGGAAGCAGGCCAGGCCATCCCTCGGAACCGAGAAGTCGTCATTGATGTCTCACTCGGCCCCCCTGTTGTTCCGCCGACGAAACTTACCGATAAGGAGTCTTATCGGCCTCTCATCGTGCTGCTTGTTATAGGCGGTGTGGGGACCATTGTAGCCATAGTTCTATCGGTTAACGGAGGTACCACTCCGGTCGCCCCTAGCCCAAGCAATCTCAATCCGCTCGAAGTTCGTATCCGTACTGATAGCGGTGTGCAAACGATCCAAGATGGGCATGAGGAAGGTGCTGTTGGTTATGCATATCGCGTGCGTGCCGACAGTGGTGTTCAAACCTTCTCGCCTCGAAAAAAAGATCTCCTGGAGGAGTGAACAATGGCAAAGCGCCGTACTCAAGACCTAACTCTTGTTGATGTTTTCCGTGTCAGGGATGTCGAAGCGGCCGGGTCATCTGTATTCACGGCAAAAGACCTGAAAGACCTCTCAGTTAAGGTCTCTGGTCATGGAGAGAGTGTTGGTCCTGAAGAGATGAAGGCGCTTGCGGCGCCTGCACTCAGCCGCGTTCTTGATATCTCTGTCCTTGACATTCTGATCGGAGGTTGGACGAAGCTGCGGGTACTTCGGGAACTGGCTAGCCCTGAAAATCGAAAGTCATCGCGCACCCACAAAGTTCCCCTCGTTGGGCATACGA
The DNA here is from genome assembly GCA_039818345.1 of Pseudomonadota bacterium. Lineage (GTDB taxonomy): Bacteria > Pseudomonadota > Alphaproteobacteria > Caulobacterales > Parvularculaceae > Parvularcula. Next base: position 33,637 of record JBCBUC010000030.1, read on the forward strand.
TCAAATCCGTGCACAGTCCTGTGGTCGAACTTGCATTTAATGGTGTGCCCATTGCTGAAACGGCTGTGGATCTTTCCGTCGGTATGAGTCTTAAAGGCGCGACGCTTTTGGTACAGCGTGGGCGGATCAAAGCAATGAAAATCGCGGGTTGCCGCGCGGAAGGAAGCGTCTCGGTTCGCGGGCATACACTCTTGCAGCGCAAGTCCAAACCGCTCGCTCTGCCTGGGAAAATCGAGTTCGGACAGGGAATTCCTATTCCGGGGTCGTCGGCGAAACCAAACTGAAGAATCTATTTCTTTAAAGGCCAATCGTATCAAAGCGGACTTGATGACTTTGATCCTGATTGATGGCTTAGTGCTCACTTGCACTGGTCTTAGTCTTGCAGCGATTCAATAGGGCGACTTCGTTTTCGGTTCCGCAGCGCCGGTTCCGGCGCCAGCGGCTGCGCCCTAGCTGATGCTGGTCTTGTGGTGCTGGCGCTTTGATTATTCATCAATACACCGAAGATAGGTAAGCGGAGAATAAATAGAACGCCTCTCCATTTCACCGGTAATAATCACCCGCGGTTGCGATCGTCCGGTGTGGGCCCGCCGGGCACCGTGGGGGCGGTGCAGCGCGGCGTTGTTGGTGTGGGCGCTGGGCCGGTCAGCAACAGCCCTTCGATGTTGTCGGCAAGGGTCCGGCGCGCGCTTCGCGAAATGTCGACATTGGCCAAAATGGCAATAATCAAATCTTCGTCACGATACGCACGAAGGTAGGCGTCCATGCCGCCCGCGTCCCCCGTATGATCCGCAATCCGGCGACCACTGCCTGACGTTAGAAGGTTCCAGCCGAGACCGTTCGAGCTCGCGGGTGAGGTCTGGGCCCACATGCGGCAGTCGCGGGTTTCGGTGGTCACGATCACGCCGTTGCGGGCCTTCCACCCAAACCACGCCAGGTCGACGACGTTCGACTCAATGCCGCCGCCGAGAACCTTCCAAGAATTGTTGGCATAGTTACGCTCATTGAACGAACCGTCGTCGCCATCGAGGTTGTACCACCGTGCCCTGTCGTAATTGTTGGGAAGGCTCGACGATGAATAGGTCGTGCGCATCGATGTCAGATCGTATTGGTCAGCCAGTTCGCCATCAACGAGTTGCGCAATCGTCCGACCCGAGACGCTTTCAAGAACAGCGCCAACAAGGGTGAAAGCATGGGTTGAATAGCTGCGCGTCTGCCCCGTATTGCCGTCCACGAGGCATGGTTGAACGGAGACAGAGGTCGCATCGGTATCAGTCACGAGACCCACGTCCCAAAAGGCCGTGGATGCCAAAAGGGCCGATGAATAATGCCGAGTGGTGTTAGCGAAACCGGGTAATGTTCCGCTCACAGCGGGAGTGCTGCCCCTCGCTCGTCGGCCCGGATAATGGACCACGCAACCGACATGGGCGAGCAATTGTTCAACAGTGTGCGTGTGTCGGCTCGGTATGGTCAGCTGTTGGCCGTTAGAAGCGCGTACATTGGTCAAATAGTCGGTGGTCGGATTACGAAGGTCAAGACTAAATCGTCTTCCATTGCGAAGCCGACCGTCCGCTTCCATTTTGGCGGCGAGCGTGCCGCCGATCGCTTTGGAAACCGACGCGACCCCGTATACAGTGCCGCCCCACGCGTCCTTTCCAGCATCGATGTCGGCATCACCGAACCCGCGCCGATAAATCAGTTCACCATCATGAATAACCGCCACGGAAACCCCAGGAAAAGGTCCCGACGTCTGATAATTTCTGACAAAGGTGTCGATGGCGCTCTTTTGCGGATGGCGAAAACGGCTTGCGTTTTCAACCCAGATGCCGCCGTAACGTGGCCCTGAGGCGGTGTTGTAACGCTCGAAGTCAATGAGACGGTAGCCTTGATCGAGATACGATCGCCATAGGTTGGCAAAGCGATTTTTGGTCAGGTTGGTTCTGACCTGCCAGGCAAAACCGGGCTTGCGCTCCCAAATAGCGGCGTAGCGTAGGCCACTCGGCGTGTCGTAGGCTTCGTAGTCAACAACACTAAAACCCCGGGCGCTGCGGGAGTCGACTTCCTGCTGGTAACGAAGCCGGGTCATGTTGCGTAATTGCGCCCACGGACGGTTATCTCTGTTCTCAACCCAAATCGCCGCGTACCGCATCCCCTCACTTGTTCTGTAGGCTTCCATATCAACCAGTTTGAAACCATCCTGAGATCGTTGCGCAAACTGTGCGCCATAGGCCTCGTGGGTGAGCCCGCGGTTAGAGGCCCAACGGAGGTTTTCTCTGTTTTCGACCCAAATACCTGCCCATCGCCGGCGGCTGCCTGTTCCCCATGTTTCAATGTCGAGCGGCCGGTATCCTTGATCGCGGTATTGCCGCCAACGCTGGCTGTATCCCTCGGATGTTAAGCCGCGATGCTCCGCCCACCCCCGCCCGTCCGTGTTTTCACGCCAGACCATCGAATAACGTGTGCCGCCAGATGCGGGGTAGGCGTCAATATCGATCATCATGTAGCCTTCACGGCTGTAACGCTCAAAACGGGACGCGAACTCTGCGCTCGTCAGGTCGCGGCTCGAGACCCATTTGATCCCCTTTTCGTCTTTCATAATGGCGGCTGAGGCCATTGCCATCGAAACGACGATGGCGATCAGGGCGGAAAAGATGGTTCGAAGCAGCAATGTCGGAAGAGGCATAGGTCAGTCTTTGCGCGAGTTGGTGGAACGCCGAATGAGAATTAAAAGAGAACACAAGATAACCTTCAATAAAAGACAAAAGAGCAGCGCGCTTAGGACAGCAAAAGACCTCTCCGTCGTAAGTCATTGATCGGGCGTCTAAGACCGTCCACATATGGTGTTGGCGGTTGTCGCGGGTCTGCATTCGCGTCACTATTGGCGTCCATCGGAATAACGAGGCGGGTGAATGGACCATCAGCAACAAGAGCATATCAATGAGTATGACGATGCCACCGTGATGATGCTCCAGCTCATCTGGGGTGAAGGTTTCATGGCACCGGGCGGGCCAGAGCTTGTGCGCCGCGTGTTCGATGGCGTTGACCTTGCCGGAAAGCGCATACTTGATATCGGTTGCGGCCTGGGCGGTGCTGATATCGTCTTGGCACGGGATTATGGAGCAACGATCGTTGCCATCGATCTCGAGCAACCTTTGATCGACCGAGCACGCATCAATGTGGAACGTGCAGGTTTGCGTGACCTGGTACATTGTGAGCAAGTGCAGCCGGGGCCCCTCGCGTATGACCAGTCGACGTTTGATATCGTCTTTAGTATTGGCGCGTTCACACAGACGCCTAACAAAAACCAAATGTTCAGCGAAGTGTTTCGTGTCTTGCAGCCAAATGGGTACATTCTCTCCTATGACTGGACGAAATCACCGGGACCACTTAGCGAGGATATGAAGACTTGGATCAAACTTGAAGAGTTGACCTATGAGATGGAGACGATCGAAAGTCAGTGTCGTGAATTGCGGCAAGGCGGGTTTCAGCATGTTGACGGCAAGGGTGATGATGGCTGGTACGCGGCGGCTGCTCAAGACGAATTGGAATTAATCAGAGGACCATTGAAATCGACGATCCTTGAGGCGTTTGGCCCTGAACAAGCCGACCATTTTTTGGCCAATTGGGTCGCGTTGGTGCGTGTTCTTGAGGCGCGTGATTTGGTGCCAGCGTTCTTTAGGGGCCAGAAACCGGCATAGCTCACCGGGCGCCTCCGCCCTACCCGTTCCCCGTTCGGGCGGCCGGCGAACAGCTTTTTCGCGGCGTTCTTTCCATGCGCGCCCGCTGCCATTGCCAGCCGCAGGCCGTTGTAGGAATGCAGCGCGCCGCAAAAAGGGAGGCCCGAGATGGCTGTTAAACAACTAAAAGCGCCCGTCGATATCCCCTCATCGCAGCTTGAGGATTGGGGTCCCGTGCCAGAGCCGATCGGCGAGCCTGTCTCGCATTTGCGAGGCCTGACGCTCAATGAAAACGACGATGGATCGGAAGCCGGACTTTGGGAATGCACGCCTGGCAAATGGGTGCGCAAAGTGATGGACGCAGAGATCAGCAGTTTTTTGAGCGGACACGCCCTATTCCACCATGAAGGCGGCGAAACAGTCGAGATCAAAGCCGGCGATAGTGTTTACTTTGACAACAATTCCAAAGGTGTCTGGGAAGTGCTCGAGACGACCCGGAAGGTCTACCTCACCTATAAGCGCGACTCGTAACCTTTGCGCTACGAGGCGGCACGGAAATGCTCCGGCAGCTGTTGATCAATATAGTGCCGAATGGCTGTCCACTGCGCTTCGGTCATGAGAGAACCAAGTTTTGTTCGCCGTAGGAGCAAATCCTCCGCTGAGCGGACAAACTCATGCGCCAGCATGTAGTCCACTTCTACGCTATAGAGCCCATGCCCGAAATGTGAGCCAAGGTCATTGCTCGCTTGGGCTTGACCAAGAAACTTGGTGATGTTCTCACCATGGGCGCTCAGCATACGGTTTAGCACTTTATCTGAGAGAAAGGCGTAGCGCTGCTTGAGGGCCTTTTCGTGCTCGGCCCAGGCGGTGTATCCGCCCTCCCCGCCTGGAAGTGGTGCAGTTTTGGTCCAGGCCTTTCCCATCTGCGGGAAATCGCTGGTGAGCCGTTCAAGCGCATGTTCAGCCAGTTTTCGGTATGTCGTCAGCTTCCCTCCGTAAACAGACAAGAGGGGCGCGGCGCCATCATGATCAATGTCAAATGCATAGTCGCGGGTGACCGCTGAGGCGTCTTCTGTGCCAAGCTCATCGTAAAGCGGCCGAACACCGGAAAAACTGCTGACAATCATATCGCGGGAAACAGGGTGACGAAGATATTCGCTCACCGACGTACAGAGATAGTCGATCTCGTCTTCACTGATCGCTGCCTGTTGGGGGTCGCCGTCATAGGCTTCGTCTGTGGTGCCGACGAGGGTTGTGTCATTGACATACGGAATAGTGAAGATGATCCGCCCATCGCTGTTTTGAAAAATATAGGCGCGATCGTGATCATAAAGGCGCGCTGTGACGATGTGGCTGCCCTTTACCAGGCGTAGTGTCTTTTTTGAGTTGGCGCCAGTCATTGTGCGCAAAACGTCGTTCACCCAAGGCCCTGCTGCATTGACGAGTGCTTTGGCGGTGACGCGTTGGGTCACTCCATCGGAATCGCGGATAATGACGCGCCATTGCCCATCTTCTCGCTCTGCGCGTGACACTGTGCTGCGTGTTAAGATGGTAGCCCCGCGACTGGCGGCATCCATTGCATTGAGCACCACGAGGCGCGAGTCATCAACCTGACAATCGGTGTATTCAAAGCCCTTCGTAAACTCATCTGAAAGCGGCGTACCCAGCGGGTCTTTGGACAGATCAATACTTTTTGTGGGCAGAAGATGTTTCCTACCGCCGATATGGTCGTAAAGAAAAAGACCAAGGCGGAGCAACCATGCGGGCCGCAGTCCTTGGTGATGGGGCAAGACAAACCGCAGCGGCTTGATCATGTGCGGCGCGGCGTTGAGGAGCACCTCCCGTTCCATTAGCGACTCGCGCACGAGGCGAAACTCGCGGTGTTCGAGGTAACGCAAGCCGCCATGGATGAGTTTTGTGCTCCAAGACGACGTGTGGCTTGCGAGATCATCTTTTTCACAAAGCATCACACTGAGGCCACGACCCGCGCCGTCACGCGCGATTCCGACGCCATTGATCCCGCCACCGATCACCAAAAGGTCAACTGAATCCATTGCTTCGTCTCAAATGCCGCTATGCTCATATATGAATATCTTATATTCACTTATGAAAATCAACGGGGAGACGGATAGATAGAGACAGCTGTTACGCTTTGGCGGTTTTGGCCGACCCTTCTTGTGAAACCGACGCGGGGACCAGCACCTCAACACCGGCGGCGGTCACCATATCGGCGAACGCTTCTGGAATCGGTTGGTCTGTAACCAGAACATCGACTTGGTGGATCGACGCGACCTTGGCCATCGCAGGACGCCCAAATTTCGTGTGGTCGGCCACCAAAATCGTGCTGCGCGCGTTCGCGATGATTGTTTGGGCGGCACGCACTTCTCTGTAGTCAAAATCAAGAAGAGACCCATCAGGATCAATGCCGCTGATGCCAATGATACCAAAATCGAGCTTGAACCCGTTCAAAAAGTCGATCGCTGCTTCCCCCACCACGCCGCCATCACTGCCGCGGACATGGCCGCCAGCGACCATCACGTCAAAGCCTTCGATCTTGGCAAACATATCGGCAATATGAATATTGTTGGTCACCACACGGAGCCTTTGATGATCTCGAAGATGCTTGGCGACCGCTTCTGTGGTCGTGCCGATGTTCATGAACAATGATGCGTCATTGGGAACGATCGTGCGGACAAGAGATCCAATCGCGTTCTTGGCCGTGGCCAGCACCTCCCGACGATTGGAATAGTCTTCGTTCTGCACACTGTTCGGCAATCCTACGCCGCCATGAAAACGGGCCAAAGCTTGAGCCGTGCACAGTGCATTGACGTCTCGTCGGATCGTCTGTGTGGTGACGTAGAACGTCTCAGACAGCTCCGCAATCGTTGCAAATCCTGTCTTTTTGACAAGTTCGAGAATTGCGCTTTGCCGCTCAGATATAGGTTCAACCGGGTCCATCATGTTCGCGCCATGCTTATCGTCCTCAATCATTCCACCAAAAACGCATGGGGATGGTCGGTCAGAACATCAGCCACCCAACGGTCCTGGATAGGCCGCTCAACCGCCGCCACGATGCAGCCGCCAAAACCTCCCCCCGTGAGCCGTGCGCCAAGCGCACCAGCGGATTGCGCTGTGCTGACGAGATCATCGATCTGGGGCAAAGAGATGTCAAAATCATCGCGCATCGAGAGATGGCTTTCATTCATCAAAAGACCAAACTCCGTTATACTCCCGGAGCGGAGCAATTGCGCAGCGGCGATGGTCCGTTCATGTTCAAGGATACAGTGGCGCACGCGATGTTTAATCGTCTCAGGTAGCTCCTTATCGCCCAAGACGTCGTTCAACGGCAGTTGGCAAAGATTCTCTGTACCAAAATGGCGCTTGGCTGTGTCGCATTCTTCTTTGCGCATCTTATAGCGGCCATCAGCAAGCTCACGGTGGACACCTGAATGTAGAACGACGAAGGCGACATTACGCGGTAGCGTGATGGCTTCATAGTCGAGCGCTGCTGTGTCGAGGAACAGAGCTTCTCCCGGTTTTGCTACGGACACGGCCATTTGGTCCATGATACCGCACGGCATACCGATATATTCATTTTCCACGCGCCGGGCGAGCTGTGCGATTTCAATATCCGTTTCCGATCTATCGAGTACGGAGCGGAGGGATTTGAGTACAGCCACACACAAAGCGGCTGATGACGACAAGCCAGCGCCGTCGTTGAGGTTTGAAACAACCCCAAGATCGGCACCGGATGTTATCCAGCCCAAATCATACGCCAGCTGAAGACTATAGACAGCATAACGCGCCCAAGCATGAGGCGGCGCATCGCCAATCACCGATTGGGATGTGCCTTCGAAACGATCCGATATCACCCTAATAATTTGATCCTCGCGCAAGGAAAGCGCCAGCGAGACGCCGCGGTGGAGCGCGTGCGGTAAGACACGGCCACCATTATAATCGATATGCTCACCAATAAGGTTCACGCGCCCGGGCACAAAAACCGAGACATGGGGCGCAGCGCCATATTTTTCCTCAAAGAAAAGGTCGATCGTCATTGTGCCCTCAGAACCTTGGCGGCGCTTTCAGGCATCACATCGACAGTGAACACCCCTGTGCCTTGCTCCACTGATGCAAGATACTTCACCCTGTTCGGTGCCCTGAGGATTGGATAGAATTGTACCGTGAAATGATACGTATCGTGATGGCCCACAGGAGCGGCGTGTAGTGTCAGCATGTAGGCGGTATCTCGTTCGAAGAATGCATCATAGCGCCGGGTCATCTCCCCCAAGAGCGCAGCGAAGCCGTCAAGCTCTTCTTCGTTCATGTCCCATGGACCCGCCACGCGCCGTCTCGGGACAATCCAACTTTCGTAAGGAAAGCGCGCAAAGGGTGGGCAAAAGGCAATGACAGGGCCAGCGCTTGTTACGTGATAGTCAGACCACTGCGGGATCGCTGAGGCAAGATCATAGCCTGCTTTGAATGCATCGGCGGTGGCTCGCTCGACAAGTGGTACTTCGCCGAACCCATAGATTTGTCCGTGTGGGTGGTGAAGGGTCACACCCACTTCCTCTCCGCGGCTTTCGAAGGGCATGACAAACTGGCATCCGAGGTCGAACATAGACCGATAGCGATCGACCCAGGCAGCGATCAGTAAACGGCGTTTATCTTGTCCGATAGAGTATAAATTTCCTTGTGCTTCAGGAGCATAAACAACAACATCGCAGCGTCCTGTCGCGCGTTTGGCCTTGAGGCGCGGCGGCGCTTGCGGTTCGGGCGCATCTGGATGAAGGCTGGTGAACTTATTTTCAAAGACCGCCAACTCAAAATTATCAAACGGGATCTCAGTGGCGGCTTCGCCAGGAATGGATGGCGCAAGCGGATCATCAGCGGCTGAAGGCTTATAGGTTCGATTTTGTCGGTGGGCGGCGTAGATGTTCCACTCTTGCCGAAAGGGATGCCAACGAAGTTCACCACCCTTTGCGACTTGGTCGCTTATCTCGTCCTGAGCCGGACGGTTGTGGGGCTGGTAGCCATAGAGCAAGAGTTCTCGGCCGTCGGCCTTGATGTGTTGGCGTTTGTAGATTGCTTGTCCGTTGATCGTTTGATCGAGGGTCTGATTATTGGTCATAGACATTCAGTGTTCTGTCACCACTTGGAGGTGGAAGATGAGGCATGTGTTGGGTTTAACCAGCGGCAATTGGATGCCAAACTGGTGAAGTGCTTCTCCGGAAAGGATGGAGCCCTTGCCGTAAAGGTCGGCCGCCTCAACAATTGATGGCGTCGTGATCGACGGTGACGCGCCTGGCCAAATGAGACGAACACGGTAGAAAGACCTGGCCGCGAGTCCCGTAAGCCGCACGCGTCCGGGGAGCGAGGACCGCTGATCGCTTAATTTTGTACAAGAAAAGAGGGCTTCTGTTTGGTCTTTCGCAACAACGCCGACGCAATTGAAGGCATCGATACGGTCTAAGCGATAGAAATCCCCGCTATGAATGAGGGCGCGGTACTCCTTATAAAGTTTAATACCATCCTTAAGGATAGTAAGGTCCTGTTCTGTTTCTGCCGAAAGGTCAGCCTCTATCCCCATATGCCCAAAAAGAGCCGTCCCGACACGGAACGACATATCGAGAACACGCCCTGTTATGTGGCAGATCTTAGGCCCCACATGACTGCCTAAGATCTGCAGGGGAAAGAAGTGACTGGCGCCCCGTTGAATGGATTGCCGGACAAGTGCGTCATTATTATCAGATGTCCACAAACGATCCGTATAAGAAAGGACGCCGTAATCGGCTCGTGCCCCACCCGATGCACAACTCTCGATTTCAAGGTGAGGATGTTGTTTCCGAAGCCGGTCCATTAATGCGTAAACGGCATGTGTTTGCCTATGCGTCGCGGCCTTCCCTGTCTGGTCACCGGGATGAGCAATCGTGCGGTTCATGTCCCATTTGATGTAATCGACACGATATTCGTCGACGATGTAGTTGATCGCTTCAAAAAGATAGCTCGTTACCTCTGGGCGGGTAAGATCAAGCGTTTGCTGCTGACGGAAGGGAACGTGGTCGACACCCTTCGCCGACAAAATCCACTCTGGATGCGCCCGGTAAAGATCACTATCCGGATTAACCATTTCTGGCTCAAACCAGATGCCGAACTCCATCCCCAATGACCGAACATGGTCGACCAATCGGTGGAGGCCTTGGGGATAGACGTCTTTGGCGACCACCCAATCGCCTAACCCTGTCCGATCATTCCGTCGACCGCCAAACCAGCCGTCATCGAGCACGAACCGTTCTGCACCGACCGACGCTGCCTGGTCGGCGAGTGCCATGAGCTTTTCTTCGCTGTGATCAAAATAAACTGCCTCCCAGGTGTTAAAATGAATAGGACGCGGTTTTCCGTTGGTGCGCTGATCAAGAATATTCTGTCTGACGTGGTGATGGAAACGCTTTGATAGTCCGTTCAGCCCATCACTCGACCAGGCCACAAAAACGCGAGGCGTCGTGTAGCTTGCGTTGGGGGGCAGTTCCAGCTCTCCGGGAAAAAATAGCTCACCCATTTGAACAAAGCATTGTCCATCGGTGTGCAGATCGGCGCGAAGGCGGTGGTTGCCGCTCCACCCAAAATGAAAGCCAGCGCAAGGCCCAGCGTTTTCACTGGTGCCTTCTGAAAGTGCGATCAAGCCAGGGAAACTGTCATGACTGGTGCGGCCAGACTTGTTCTCACGAACATAACTCCCGCCGTGGGTTTGGATCTCCTCACTGTTAAATTCATGGGCCCACCGACCAGTGAACCCCCGAAGGCGCGAGAGGCGTTGATCGAGTGGAAAGGTTGTGGCCGCCATCCAATCAACACTGAGCGGCTTCGTGCCCCTGTTGCTCACCGTACAGAAAATCGAGAGAACATCCGTCTCGTGATCGAGCGCAAAGTGATACGCGATCCCAATATGATGCTGGGCATCATGACACTGTATAATGATGGTTTGTTCGTCAGGAGCTTCAACGTGTTGAACAAGGAAGATCGTTGCCCAATCGGTTCCCTCACGATGCGCAAGAAATCCCGAGGGCCCATCAAGGCCGGCGCCAAGTTCGTTGAACAAGGACGCTGGCACGTCGACCGTTGGTCCGCCAAAGGCCCATTGCCGCGTGGCAAGGAGGTGCAGCTCTGCCGCCGATGCGTGATTGAGCGCATCGCCCCAATAAAGGATCGCGGGGCGCTGACCGATTGCAGCGGACAAGGTCAATTGCACGCTCGTGGTGCGCAAAGTGACAAATGGAGGTGCGTCGTCGATCATCGGGCTCGCAGCGATCCTACGGCATGGCGGGATTGAATGTTCAGTTTCTTACTCTAAACTGTTGCAAAACGAAAATGGGATTCGAAGGCCGCGGCGCTTTTGGCCAACTGCTCATCGTCTCCTACGAACGAGCGCGTTTGACGCGCGGAGGAAACGGTGAACTCGGATCAACTTTCGCTGGACCTTGTCCAGATCCTCGTTTTCTTTGGCCTGACAGCCTTAATTGGTGGTTTAACCTGGTGGCAGTGCACGGGCGGTCGGGCACGCGGAAACGCCTCCGAAGAGAATTCGGCCCACGATTATTTCTTGGCCGGCAATGGGCTTCCTTGGTTTTTTGTGGCGGGATCGATCACCCTGACCAATCTTTCGACGGACCAGTTGGTCGGTATGAACGGCAACCAGATGTTGCTGCTCGCTTGGTGGGAGCTTGCGGCGGTTGCCGGACTCTTTATCCTAGCATTCCTCTTTATACCTATTTATTATCGCAACAACTGCACCACGACCACGGAACTTTTGGAAAAACGCTACAACAATCCGCATATCCGCGCGTTGATTTCTGTCATCTTCATGGCCGGAACGCTGCTGATCTACCTGCCGGCGGCATTATATGGCGGGTCGCTCTTCATGAAGACAATGTTCAACACGGACATTCCTCTCATGGTGATCGCGATCTTTTTTGCTGTGGTTGGCGCGGCTTATGCCATTCTCGGCGGTTTGCGAGCCGTTGCGGTGTCTGACACCTATAGCGGCGTGGGGCTTTTGACCCTTGCGTTGTTGGTCGTCTTTTTGGCGCTCCGTGCAGTGGATTTTGACCTTTCTAGCGGCGTGCCCATCGAGCGACTATCGATGATTGGCTCTCCTGAATCGCCCATTCCGTTTCGAACCCTCTTTACCGGGATGGTGTTGATACAGATTTATTATTGGTCGACTAATCAGACTATTACGCAGCGCGCGATGGCGGCGAAGACGATTGGCGAGGCCCAGAAAGGCATCATGGCGGCAGCGGCCATCCGTTTGATGATCGTCCCTGTGATTGTTGTTGTTCCAGGCGTTGTTGCGTTCAAGCTTTATGGTGATGTCAATGATGCAGCGTTTGGCATGTTGGTGGGGGATATTTTGCCGCCTTATCTTTCCGGTGCGTTTGCCGCGATGATGGCAGCGGCGGTGCTCACCACGTTTAACTCGCTTCTCAACTCCGCAGCAGCGCTTTACGTCTGTGACGTCCATCAGCGCTACATCGACCCTGACGTCAACGTGCCCCGCGTTGCGACGATCTTTTCACTGATCATGGTGGTGCTCGCGATATCGATGGTTCCTGTGTTTGCCAATGCCGAAAGTCTGATCAATCTCTTGCAGCAGCTTTATGGCCTGAGTTCGATGCCGGTTCTGGCTGCTTTCACGCTGGCGTTGCTGTTCAATGATGTGGACTATCGAACGGCGATGATTGGTGTGGTTTTCGGTGTTTGTTTCTATGCTGTGCACGCCTTTGTTCTGAGTACGGCGTCGACACGAGCGATTTTTGCCGGATCTACGGGTGAGGGCCCGATGGCGCAGTTCTTGGATGGGCTTGGTGATAGCAGTATTATTTATGCCCTTCTTCATTGGCTCGCTCACCTGCATTATATCCATTTTATGGCAATCACGTTCTTCAGTATTGTGATCGTCTCGCTGCTTGTGAATAAGGTCATCTTTGGAAAAACCGCGACCTTGAGGATCGCGCTTCCCTTCCTTGGGACCAAAATGGCTGGTTGATAGGCCCTTTTCTTCGCGGCTGATGCGGCATTGGACAAGAGCGGCGGAACATGCAAGCAACCTCTTGTCAGCGAAAAAAAGGCGCTAACGTTGGCACCAGCCATTGACTGCCAGCGTTCAAGCGAAGCATCGCCCATGGCTCAAGATGCTCAAACGGTAGCGGAGCGAAGCGACCAGGATCGCTCGTCATTGATCACGCGCTTTCACCGGGTGCGGAAACGCACCATGGATCTTGTGAAGCATTTGTACCCAGAGGATATGGTGTTGCAGGCTATGCCTGACGCGAGCCCAACGCGGTGGCATTTGGCCCATACGACATGGTTTTTTGAAGAGTTCGTTCTCAAACAATTCGCTAACGGATTTAAGCCCCATCATCCCCAATACGGGTACCATTTTAACTCCTATTATGAGGCTGTCGGTGAGCGGTGGCCGCGATCGGAACGTGGACTTCTGTCTCGTCCCACCTGTCAAGAGGTTGTGGACTATCGTCAACAGACGGAGGAGCGCGTTGGTGTCTTGGGGTCAACACTGAGCGACCAGGCGTGGGCCGAAGCTGCAAAAGTGATTGAGCTCGGTCTTCATCACGAAGAGCAGCACCAAGAATTGCTTTGTACAGATATTAAGGCAGCTTTCGGCCTTAACCCCCTCTTCCCAAAAGCGTTTCCCTTGCCGGGGGACAAGGCGGCAGATGATCCTCAAGCCCATGCGGCTGCGAATGAGCGCTGGGTCAACTTTGCTGGCGGTCTGCATGAGATAGGTTATGCGGGTAGCGACTTTCATTTCGATAATGAAGGGCCGCAGCATCGTATTTGGGTCCAAGATTTTGCCGTTCACGGAACGCCGGTGACGAATGGACAGTTTCGCGATTTCCTTGATGATGGCGGCTATCAAACCCCGGCCCTCTGGCTATCTAATGGATGGGCGTGGGTGCATGAGAGTTCTATCACAAAACCGCTTTACTGGCATGAAATCGATGGCGTTTGGTTCGAGTTCTCCTTACACGGCTTGATACCTTTGCGCGATGACCGTATCCTCTCCCATGTTTCCGCCTACGAAGCGATGGCTTATGCTGAATGGGCCAAGGCAAGATTGCCGCGGGAGCATGAACTCGAAATAGCGCTCGGTCAGTCTTCGTCTGATGAGGGTCAGTTTCTTGATCCGGATGGTTTTTTGCATCCCCACCTTGCGGGTCGGGACCAAGGGCTCGGGTCAGCCTACGGAACGGTATGGGATTGGACGCAAAGTGCTTACACGGCCTACCCAGGCTATTATGCACCCGCCGGGGCGATCGGCGAGTACAACGGCAAGTTTATGTCAAGTCAATTGGTGTTGAAGGGCGGTAGCTGCGTGACGCCGCCTGGCCATGTCCGCAGCACATATAGAAATTTCTTTCCGCCCGGTGCGCGTTGGCAATTCACAGGAATTCGGCTTGCGCGCGATCTTTGACGGATAAAGAAACGCAAACAGACAGGTTGACTTGGAGGTTTTTCCAATGACTGATGCTATTCTTGCTATTGATCAGGGTACCACATCCAGCCGTGCGATTATCTTCTCTGCTGAGGGCGAGGTCTTGGCGACCGCGCAAGAGGAATTTCCCCAGATTTATCCCGCTGACGGTTATGTCGAGCATGACCCGAAGGTCATTTGGTCGACCGTTCTTTCCACTGCACGTCTCGCCCTTACTGAGGCGACGACAAAGGGTCACAATGTCATCGGTATCGGGATGACCAACCAGCGGGAGACGGTTGTTCTTTGGGACCGGGCAACGGGGGAGCCGATCCACAACGCTATTGTTTGGCAAGATCGGCGGACAGCTGATGAATGCCGCGCGCTCGTTGATGCAGGACACGAACCATTGGTCCAAGAACGATCAGGTCTCCTGATTGATCCTTACTTTTCGGCGTCCAAGATCGCCTGGTTGCTCGATCATGTTGAGGACGCGCGCGCCCGTGCGGAAGCCGGCGATCTCGCTGTTGGGACTATCGACAGCTGGCTTCTTTGGAACCTCACCGGCGGCTCTGTGCATGCGACCGATGCAACAAACGCCTGTCGGACAAGCCTTTTTGGCCTTAAACAGCAAGATTGGGATGACGAACTTTTGTCGCTCTTCCGTGTGCCGCGCACTCTTTTGCCCATGGTTAGGGACAGCGCCTTTGAGTTTGGCACCACCGCCCCGGGGGTGTTTGACACCCCTCTTCCCATCTTGAGCATCGTTGGCGATCAACAGGGTGCGGCGGTGGGGCAAGGCTGTTTCAAGCCCGGCCAAATGAAGAGCACCTACGGGACAGGCTGCTTTATTGTCGTTAACACAGGGCATGAGATCAAGCCATCAGCTCACCGATTGTTGACCACGATTGCTTATCGCATAGAAGGTGAACCGACCTTTGCGGTTGAGGGATCAATCTTCATCGCTGGTGCCGCTGTGCAGTGGTTGCGGGATGAGATGGGGTTGCTCGAAAGTGCGTCGGAAACAGCAAAACGGGCGGCACGGGCGCAGCCTGATGCCGAGGTGATGATGGTTCCCGCCTTCACGGGGATGGGGGCGCCCTATTGGTCGCCCCATGCGCGAGCAGCGGTTTTTGGTATGACTCGCTCAACGGGTCCGGATGAATTGGCTCGTGCGGCCTTAGAGGGTGTGGTTTATCAAACCCAGGATCTCTTGCAGGCGATTGAGGCGGATGGTTTGACGACGGAGCGATTGTCCGTCGACGGTGGTATGGCGGCCAATGATTGGTTTGTGCAGCGGTTGGCGGACATTGCCGGGATCGATGTCGATCGCCCTAAGGTGCTAGAAACAACGGCCCTGGGTGCCGCAAATTTGGCGTTTTTGCAGGCAGGACGGTTCTCGTCTCTCGAAGAGTTGGCATCGCACCAGGAGAAAGATCGAACGTTTGAGCCGTCAATGGCCGAAAGCGAAAGGACGCGCCGGCTTCAACGTTGGCGGCGCTGTGTTGACGCAGTGCTGGCGGTTGCCGAGCACTAACGCACATCAGGATACTGATCACCAAGCCGTTTTCTGACGCCGAGACCCCACTTAATGCCGACCTGGAGATAGATCCAATTGGCCTTGAGGCCTCCCCAGGCAGCAACACGCCGGTCCGACGTCGCAACCATCCGGTTTAAGAGGCGCATCCTGCCTTTTCCCGTCATTTTCACGCAGAGATCGGCCTCTTCCATCACCATCATATCGGGGTCACATCCTCCGACATCGAGGAAGGCTTGACGTCGAAAGAACATGGCGTGATCGCCAAAGAACAGACGACAGCCTTTGATAAAAAGATGCGGGCGGAAAAGGAGGGG
>JBCBUC010000031.1:0-48016 GCA_039818345.1 Pseudomonadota bacterium
GACATGACTCAAGAACCATTTCGCTGATAGGTCGTGATACCGACAGGTTTCAGATGATCAAGCGCAGAGCCTTTAACCCTTTCGGAATGGCCAATATAAAGCCGTCCCTCTGGTTCAAGACGTTCAGTAAACTGTGACCACATTTGATTGGTCAGATCTGCACCGAAGTAGATCACCACGTTCCGGCAAAAAATAGTGGCAAAGCGGCCTTTGAACGGCCACGGTCGAATAAGGTTCAGCTTACGCACCGTAATCAGTTTTTTAATCGTTGAACAAACTTCGACGGAGTCGTCGTCTACATCGCGAAATTTTGCGCGAAAGTGCGGCGGGATTTCAGAGTCAATTTGTTCGCGCGGATACCGACCAGCGATCGCCTTATTCAGGCAGTCATGATCAATATCTGTTGCGAGAATTTTGAAGTCATGCGATGAGGCATCTTGGAAATGCTTATTGATCACAAGAGCTAAGCTGTAGGGTTCTGCGCCAATAGAGCAGCCTGCTGACCAAATACGAATGCGGTCGCCAGCGCGTGCGCGTTCGATAAGTGAGGGCAACACAGCGTTTTCAAAATCGTCAAAATGGTGTTGCTCTCGAAAAAAGGCCGTGACGTTCGTGGTCAGAACATTGATCAATTCCTTGAGCTCAATTCCGCTATCAGAGGAATTGAGAAATTCAAGATAGTCCTCAAAAGAATCGATCGAGAGGGCTTTAAGCCGCTTCGATATTCTCGAGCCCACCATCAAGATTTTTGATGTTTGCAGTTGGATACCAGCTTCACGTTCGACAAGCGCGGCGATGGAATGGAACACCCCGGTGCTGAGACTTCCGGGTTGTCGTGACGAACTGGCTTCCAGTTGCCGTGCGGCTCCGCCATTAAGCTGCATGCTCGACTCGAGGCTCTAGGATCTGATCGGTGGCGACAAGTTGGATCATGCGCTCTTCAACGGTTGCCACGCAGGCGATGAATTGGCGTAATTCTTCAGACGGAATATCCGGCGTGGGTAAAAATTGCTCCGACGCTACTGCCAAAATATCCGAGACGGCATCAACCAAGAGGCCAATCAGACGACCGCCTTCCTCGATCACAATGATCACATTGTTCCGGCTACCATCGGTTCCTTGCATGCCGAGCCGAGCAGCAAGGTCGACAACCGGCACCACGGCACCGCGCAAATTGATCACACCGCGTACGTAAGACGGTGAGTTGGGGAGTTGCGTTGTTCTCGTCGAGCTTCTAATTTCGCGGACGACCATGATATCTACACTGTAGTCTTCTTCGCCCAACCGGAAGGCGACGAGTTTGCGCGCCTCAAAGGTTTCGTGTGTTGTCGCATTGGTCATGGTGATCGGTCCTTTAATCAGGCGACTTGCCCGAGCGATAGAGCTGCAGTCTTTGTTCCTTCGACAAGTTCATCGGTATCAAGAATAAGAGCGATCGATCCATCACCTAGGATCGTTGCTGCGGCAATACCAATGACATCGCCATAATTATCGTCGAGTCCTTTGATCACCACTTGTCGTTGGTCCACGATGTCATCGACAATCAGTGCTGCGCGCCCGCCATCCTCTGACTCAATCAAAAGCGTGACATGATCAGTAATATGATTGACCCGTGAACGATAGCCGAAGTGTTCACCCACATCGACCACAGGAACAAGGTTTCCACGAATCGATAGGACGGCTTCTTTCCCGCCAATGGCTACAATTTGGTCTGTCGCAGGTTTGTGTGTTTCTACGATTGCTGTCAGTGGAATCACCACCGTATGCTGATCAACCTGAACGATCATACCATCAAGCACTGCCAAGGTTAGTGGCAAGCTGATGGAAAATGATGTGCCCCGTCCGGGATCTGAGCTGATCGATATCCGTCCGCCCAAGGCCTGAATCGACTTTTTCACCACATCCATACCGACGCCGCGTCCGGACAGGTTGGTCACGGCCGAAGCGGTCGAAAAGCCTGGCGCGAACAGAAGTTGGTCAATTTCGCCGTTAGAGAGGTTTGCATCTTCTGCGATGAGCCCTTTTTCTACCGCTTTCGATCGGACCTTGGCGCGATTGATTCCCCCGCCATCGTCTGAGACTTCGATCACGACCCGGCCTGATCGATGTGCAGCGTTGAGGGACACGGTGCCGAATTCGCTCTTGCCTTGCTCAATACGTTTATCGCTTGGTTCAATCCCATGGTCGATCGCGTTACGGATCATATGTGTCAAGGGATCGGAAAGACGTTCAATCACGGTCCGGTCAACTTCTGTGGAGTCCCCGTTCACTTGGAGACGCACACTTTTCTCAGCTGCCGCTGAGGCCTCGCGTGAAATTCTCTGCATACGCTGAAAAAGTGGTTTCAGTGGTTGGGTACGAAGCGACATCACGCATTCTTGCAGTTCCCGCGTGAGCTGCTTAAACTCTTCCATGGCGTTGGCTGCTGTCACTTCTGAATCATCCGTGGCCTTCTCAACACTCTCAGAAAGGCCGGCTTGGGTCACGACCAATTCACCGACCAGGTTCACAAGGCGATCAACACGGTTGACGTCCACCCTAACCGTTGCGCGGGACGCGGAGCTTTGTTGCGCTGAAGACGATTTGGCGCCCCGATCAGACTCTGCGGTGGGCTTTTCGGCTTTCTTAGGTTCCGCTGGTGCTGGCTCCTGTTTGACCTCTTCACTGGATGAAGCGGGCGGGGTATCAGGCGTTGGGCTGTTAGCCGCCTCAGGAGTGTCGGTGGAAGGAGTATCCGGTTGAGCGACTGATATCTTGAGATCACATTCTGTATCAACGAAGTCAAAAATGTCTTCGATCGCGGGTTGATCCTGGCCCGTCTCCAATTGGGCAACGATCGTGAAGAAGTGCTGCTCCACTGACAGCTCATCGATCGTTGGTATACCGTCAAGTATAGCGCGGGTTTCAATATCACCCAACTCTGCCAGTGCACGGAGAAGAAGCGTCAGCTCGCTGCCGTGGGCGAAGAGCTCGGCATGGGGCCTTATTTCTAAGGAGAATGTTCGTTTTCCCGGGGCATCGGGCTCCAGAAAGTCCATGGCGATGGGTTCGGCCACATAGGTCGGCTCGTCATCATCGCCATCGCTCGCACCGATGGGCAAGGGCTCAAAGGCGGCTTCTTCATCATCATCTTGCGGTGCCGCTTCAGTTGGCTCCGGTGCCGCTGGCGTCGTGGCGACGCCGCCTGTGCTCAGACCAATCAGTTCTGTGAGCAGTGTTCGCGCATCGGCAGTCAGCCCATCTTCGCCCGCCTGAGCAGAGCTCACGAGATCGGAAAGGACGTCACCTGACCTTAGAAGGACGTCCATGACAGCTTGATCAGCATCGAGCTTATCGGAGCGGACGAGATCAAGAACGTTTTCAAATTTATGGGCAAACTCGACCAATGCATCGAGCGCGAACGCTCCCGCACCGCCTTTGATGGAATGCACCGCCCGGAAAACTGCGTTGACGGTTTCACCGTCACTCGTCCCATCGCTCATGGCGATGAGGCCAGCTTCAAGCGTTTCCAAGAGTTCTTCGCACTCAATGAAAAACGTTTCGCGGATTTCCTCCATCGGATCCATGCGTAACTCCTAGGCAATCAATTTACGAAGTGCACCGACGAGCTTGGTCTGATCGAAAGGCTTGACGATCCATCCCGTTGCTCCGGCCAGTTTCGCCCGAAGCTTGAGATCGTCAGCGCTCTCTGTCGTCAAGACAAGCACTGGTGTTGTGGCATGGCGTTCGTGATTTCTGACTCCTTCAATAACCCCAAACCCGTCAAGGCGGGGCATGTTGATGTCGGTGATCACGGCGTCGGGTTCGGTCTGATCGAGCTGCTCAAGTCCGTCGATACCATCTTCACCCAGAATGACATGAAAGCCAGCAGAGGTCAGCGCAGCGTTCAACATGCTGCGCATCGTTCGCGAGTCATCGATGGCGAGGATTGTTGGTTTAAGGTCAGTCATGGTGCTGATATATCCTCCACACGGAGTCCCAAGAGGCTGAGGTCCTTGAGAAAGTTCTCAGAAGGGTTTTTGATCTCAAAGTGAAGGCCGTCTGCGGCCCAGCTTTTCGCCGTTGATACGAACAAGGCTGCGCCTTGCGCACCCAAGAGGTCCACCTGATCGGCTTGGACGACGAGCGGCGCACCGCGTGATAAGCGTATATCCGCATGAAGAGTAGAGACGGATCGCGCGTCAACCCGCCTGGGAAGAACAATCGTCGGCAGTTCAGCCGCGGGTTCGTGCGTCGGCTCGGTTTGGTCTGGGTCAAGAGATAAGGGCATCATATTGATCCGGATGGTGGGAAGTGATTGGTTGTTTGAAAGAGGAGTTCACGTCGTTTGCCGCGTTAGAGCTTGCCGCAGACCGCTTCGATGCATTTCCGCATCTGATCAGTGTTGAAGGGCTTTTTGAGGAAGTTATTCATTCCAAGCTTGCGGCCACGATCAAGAACATCGGCGCTGGCCCGACCAGAAATCAGAATAAATCCAATCTTACTGGTCACTTTATTCGTACGGAGACCTTCAAGTAATTTGAGGCCATCCATTTTGGGCATTTCAAAATCAGAAATTACAAGATGACAGGGATTGGCCGCGAGGGAGCGAAGGGCCGTCTCGCCATCCTTCAGATAGTCATAGTTGGTGATGCCGATCTGATCGAGACTCATGGTGATGAGGCCTCGACTGGCGGCCATGTCATCGACAACCATGACTCTCATTGTGTCTTTCAAGCCCATGGTGAACCTTTCGCGATCAGTAAACTGATGAACAAATTAGAGCGGTTGATCGTGGCTTGGCCATAACCAATGCAACGCTCAACCGAGGGTTGATATATCAAGTGCAGCGTTAAGAAATTATGTTTCCATTCAAAAGAAGAACGCCCAACACCGATTAAGTCCAAGAACAGTTTCTTAGGAAACGCTTGTTAAGCACAACCGAAGCGCGTGCGATGAATGACGTAACGAACGTCCGTGTCACGAGCATAAGGGCCGATCCTTCGGCCCTGCCATTGGAACCGTAGTTTTGAACGCAGGAAGAATAGAATGCCGCTGAAGTATAGACTGTCCATCATCGCAGGCTTCCCACTCCTCTGTCTGCTTGCTTTCGCATTCATGCTCCTCTCGGACGCAAGGCGAGATCTCGGTGCGGCGAGGGACGCCTACCTCGCGGTCGAAAACTTCGCTGTTTCGAGTGCTCTTATTACTGAGCTTCAAAAAGAGCGAGGGATGAGCGCTGCATTTCTCGGCTCTGGCGGCACAAAATTCCGAGACCGGTTGGCCAGTCAGCGGGCGACCACGGACGAGGCTATTGAGCAATTCACAGCTGCCTTCCCAGATGGCGACAAGGCAGTGAGTGATGCCACGAAGGCCTTATCGGGTATTTATCAGCTGCGCACTGATATTGACCGGGTCGAGATCGATACGAACGACGCGATCAATCAATTTAGTGGGTTGATCAACGCTAAGCTCAATCTCGTCAACCACAGCGTTGATGGCTTGATGGAGCACGGGTTTGGGGATGCGCCATCCAGCTATATCGCGATCCTACGCGCCAAGGAAATGGCCGGGCTTGAGCGCGCTATGGGCGCGACCGGGTTCGCTGCTGGGGTATTTGAACCATCCGTCTACAGTCAGTTTGTTTACTTCAGAGGCGGACAGGCTGAAGCGATCGGCCCGGCGCTCCAATCTGGCTCAGCGCGCGTCCGGAATATGGTGGCAAGTCTGCTCGATGGCGTTGAGGCCCAGCGCGTGGTTGATCTTCGCAGGACCGCTGACCAGAGCATCGGTGGCGAGCTACTATCTCCGGCGCTGGCTGAAGATTGGTGGGATGCGTCCACGAACAGGATCGAAGCTTTTTCCGGCGTGACGGCAGAGATTCTGGAATCGCTCGAGACGCGCGGCGCCGAAATCAACAGCGCCGCCATGAAGCAGTTGATCTTTGTGTCCTTGGTCACGGCTGCTAGCTGTCTTCTTACAATCGCGGCTGCAGTTTATTCAGTATTTCGATTGATTGGACTGATGGGCGGTGTGGCCGGCAACCTCAACAAACTGCTGGCGAGTGAATTCGACTTTGAAGTGAAGGGCGTGACGCGTCCTGATGAAGTCGGTCAGATCGCGCGGTCACTCGTCAAAGTTCGCGATGAGCTGAAGTCAGCCGAAAAGGCTCACTATGAGGCTGTTTTTAAGGGTGCCGGGTTTGAAGGCACATCGACGGCCATGATGATCATCAACCGCGACTTTGAGATCGTTTACCTGAATAAGTCGTCACACGAATTTTTCAATACCCACAACGACGTGCTCAAGTCGCAGTTCCCTCATTTTGAGGCCAAATCGCTGTTGGGGACGTGCATCGATGTGTTTCATAAGGCGCCGGAACACCAGCGCCGGCTCTTGGCCGACCCCACCAATTTGCCACTGGAAAGTGAGTTGCTCATTGGTGACATGCGTGTTCTGATTAACGTGGCGGCAGCTTATGATGGCGAGGGGGCCTATGTTGGCAATGTGCTTGAGTGGACTGACGTGACGACCATTCGGCTGAACGAAGGTATCTTGCGCGCGATCGACGATACCCAGGCCCTCATCCAGTTTGATCTGCAAGGCAACGTTCTTGGTGCCAACAAAAATTTCCTTCAGGCCATGGGATACACGAAATCTGATCTTGAAGGCCTGCATCACAGCGCGTTCTGTTCACAGGAGTTTGCCCAATCGTCTGAGTACACGGATTTGTGGAGGCGCTTGAACGATGGCGATTACTTCGCGTCCCGTATTGAACGCCGAACCAAGTCAGGCCAGCCGATTTTCTTGGACGCCAGCTATAATCCTGTTCTTGACTCCAATGGGCGTGCCTTCAAGATCGTGAAAATCGGTGTTGATGCCACCAGCGATGAACTCGCGCGGCGAAAAAGTGAGGTGGAGCGGCAGCAGCGTGCAAAGGACCTAGCACTGGTGGTCGACGAGCTTGCTGCTGGCTTGTCCCGAATTTCCGTTGGTGATTTCTCGAAGAGAATTGATGCTGCGTTTGCTGAGGAATATATTGCCCTCAAGACGGACTTTAATGAGGCTGTCGACAAACTGGCGCAAGCAACGGCTGATCAAGAAGAAACCAAAGCGGCTCAAAGTCTTGTGGTCTCCCACCTTGAAGACGCTCTGATGCGCCTGTCCCAAGGTGATCTATCGGTGCGCTTGGCCCAACCTTTCGCGGCCGAATATGAAGGCATGCGGGACAATTTCAACCGCGCGCTTGGTAGCCTGATGGATGCTATGGGTTCTGTTCTCGATACGGAGCGAGAGCTTAACGACGGAACCATCGAAGTCAGCCGGGCGACGGACAATCTTTCACAGCGGACAGAGCAGCAAGCCGCAACGCTCGAGCAAACGACCGCCACCATCACTGAAATCACCGCGACGGTGGCGCAGAGTGCTGATGGAGCCAAGGATGTGAACCGGATTGTCAAAGAAACAGAGGATCGCAGCCGGCAAAGTGGTCAGGTTGTTCAGGATGCTGTCGTGGCGATGGGCCAGATCGAGGAATCATCCGCAGAGATCTCATCCATCATCAACGTGATTGACGACATTGCGTTTCAAACGAACCTCCTTGCTCTGAATGCTGGGGTTGAGGCTGCGCGGGCGGGGGATGCTGGCCGCGGGTTTGCCGTGGTTGCACAAGAAGTGCGCGGCCTCGCCCAGCGCTGTACTGGCGCTGCAAAGGAGATCAAAGCGCTGATCTCGACAAGTTCGGACAACGTCTCGAGCGGTGTGGCGTTGGTCAATTCCACCGGCGAAGCGCTCGGTGATATTGTTGAGCGTATCGGGAAAATCAGTGCACTGGCCAGCGATATCGCGACCTCGGCGGAGGAGCAGTCCATCGCGCTTCAAGAGGTGTCAAAGGCCGTGAGCGAACTTGACTCCGTCACCCAGCAGAACGCCGCGATGGTTGAGGAAACAACCGCAGCCAGCCACTCCATGCGCGACAACGCAATGCGCCTCGCTGAGCTGATGGCCCAGTTCCGTCTCGACGGAGAGGATGCCAATAGCGAGCCCTTTGACGACGGCTTTAGCATCGCAAGCTAACTAGCAGGTCACGAACACAAGCGATCCATCAGCGGAATCATCGCGTGATGGCCCCTCATCAGCACGCCGGTGACCATGGGTTGCCGGCGTGCACCGTTGCGCCATCTGAGCATGCTCTCTGCTTGGCGGCGAGGCCGCATCATGGTCTAGTGATCTGGCCGAGTCGGCGTGTTTTTGCCTGAACGTTTATGACCGATCTCTTCGTCACCTTGTTCTCGTGCCTCTTGTTCATGGGCGGGGTGGCCTATATCAGCTACCGCAAAACACGCGGCGAAGCGTCGAGTAAAGACGGCTATTTTCTGGCGGGACGGGGGCTCTCTGCTCCCTTTATTGCGGGCTCGCTTCTCTTAACCAATCTTTCGGCAGAGCAGCTCATCGGCCTTAATGGTTCTGCATACGGATCGAACCTTTCGAGCATGGGTTGGGAGGTCACAGCAGCCATTGCATCGGTGGCCATGGCCTTTATCTTCTTGCCCCGTTACATGGCGGGCGCGTTCACGACGCTGCCTGAGTTTTTGAACGAGCGTTTCGACGCTGATGTACGGCGATTATCAGCGGGCCTCTTTATTGTTGGCTATGGGCTCGTGACGATTCCCTCCGTACTCTATTCGGGTTCAATCGCGGTGATGCGGCTGTTCTCTGTGCCAGAAATCACAGGATTGGGGCAGTTTCCCTCATTGGTTCTCGTGGTGGTGATCATCGGCGTGATCGGCGCGCTTTATGCCATTCTCGGCGGTCTGCGGGCGGTGGCTGTGTCCGATACGCTCAATGGAATAGGGTTGCTCGTGATCGGTGGTCTTGTCCCTATCTTTGGGCTGATCGCGTTAGGAGAGGGAGACTTTGGCCGTGGGCTGCAGAAGCTTCTCACCGATCACCCAGAGAAATTGAACGCGATTGGCCGAAGAGATGATCCGACGCCTTTTCTAACCCTCTTTACGGGGATGTTTTTCGCCAATCTCTTCTACTGGTGCACCAATCAGTATGTCATTCAGCGAACGCTGGGCGGTGCATCACTGGCGGCCAGCCAGAAAGGTGTTCTGCTGGCCGGGTTTTTCAAGATCATGGTGCCTTTCTTGATGATGACGCCCGGGGTCATCGCTTTTCATCTTTATGGTTCTGGGCTGGGCGGGATTGACGAAGCCTATCCGCGGCTCGTTGATGACGTTATGCCAACATTGCTGACGGGGCTTTTTCTCGCCGTTCTCTTGGGAGCGGTGTTCAGTTCTTTCAATTCCCTGCTCAACAGTGCCGCGACCCTTTTTGTTCTCGATATCTGGGCCCCGCTTCGGGGTCGCACGCTGAGTGATCAAGCGCTGATTCAGCAGGCAAAAATCATCAGCATCGTGATTGCAGCCTTTTCGTTTGTCGTCGCGCCACTTTTATCCTTTGCTGAAGCAGGGCTTTGGCAAGTGATCCGTGTCTTTACCGGGTTTTACAATATACCGATCATCGCGATTGTCGTGGTGGGAATGTTCACGCGCCAGGTGCCAGCGTTGGCGGCAAAGATCGTGATTGTCTTTCACGTTGTGGTCTACGGACTGCTCCGGTTCGCGCCCGTGACGCTACTCGATATCCACTTTTTGCATCAGTATGCTGTTCTCTTCATCGTCGAAGTCGGTATCATGATCGCCATCGGTGCTTGGCGGCCGCGCGCGTATGTGGCTGAGGTCAAACCCAATGCGCAGGTGGATATCACGCCGTGGCGCTATCGGGTGCCGACATCCATCACGCTGAGCTCCTGTGTTGTCGCGCTCTATTTGCTGTTCTCACCCCTTGGGCTTGCCGCGGAGGAGGGGCCGGGCACGACTTACGTCGTGCTCACCGGCCTCGTCGTCTTCGGCAACGCGGCCATTTGGCTTGGATTTCTCCGCTCGCAGCGCCTGATAAAGAGCTGATCTTTCACGGCCTCTTTGGCTGTATCTCATCTGTTGTTAGAGGTTTGGTT
Source organism: Pseudomonadota bacterium (assembly GCA_039818345.1). Lineage (GTDB taxonomy): Bacteria > Pseudomonadota > Alphaproteobacteria > Caulobacterales > Parvularculaceae > Parvularcula. The sequence continues at coordinate 10,001 of JBCBUC010000031.1, forward strand.
CCGTTGTAAGAAACTGAATAGGCTTGTGCGGCTGATTGGGGATGTCCCGCAAACTTGTTCGGTCAAAGGGGCAGCAATTATGGATACTGACAACACCGAAGGCGCGCCGGTACTGCATGTGGCGAATGCATCGCGCATCCGGCGGATGCTGTGGATTGGTTTTTATACCTTCGCGCTTAACATCTTGACGCTGACGCTTTTCCGATTTTGGGGTCGCACGCATTTCCGCCGTCAATTGTGGTCCGATACCACGATCGGTGATGACGCGTTGGAATACACCGGTCGCGGAATAGAACTCTTTATCGGCTTTCTGATCGCAACCTTCACCATCATGATCCCAACGGTGGTGCTTCTTCTCTTGGCTCAGCTGTTGCTCGGTGAGACCGGTGCGCTGATCGCCATTTTCATCTTATATTTCGGCCTCTTTTGGCTAATGGGTGTCGCTGTCTTTTTGGTGCGTCGTTATCTCATCTCACGGACAAGGTATCGAGGGGTTCGGTTCGAGCAGCGCGGTTCTGCGATCACTTACGGATGGCGCGCCTTTGGTTATCTCTTCGCCACCGCGTTAACATTAGGCTGGCTTAGCCCGTTCGTTCGGCTGCGTCTTTCGAAATATATGTGGGACAACGCCTATTTCGGTAGTGAGAAAATCCACTTCGAAGAGACCGAAGAAGCGAAATCCGAGCCTGTCTACAAGAGTTTTGCTGTGATGTGGGTTGGGGGCATTGTTCTCTATACCTTATTCGTCACGATCATGTTCAATGCCATGTCGGCGGTTGAACTCGCCACGGGTCATATTGGTGTTGTTCTCAAGTTTTATGGGGCCGGGTTGGTTTTGGGTGTGTTGTTTGCGCTGTTTGCGGCTTGGTATCAAGCCGTCATGACACGGAAGATCGTCAAATCGCTCAGCATCGCTGGTGTCAAAGCCAGCTGTGACCTGACCGCGATCCAATTGCTGCGGGTATGGTTTTTGGGCGTATTGCTGAGCATCGTCACGTTGGGGATTGGCAGTCTTGCCTTCAACATGATGATCTGGCGACTGATTGCGAACCATATCAGGTTTGATGGCGAGATCGATTTTGAGGCCATTGAGCAAGCCGCCAGCACCGGACCCTCGCAAGGCGAAGGCATTGCCGATGGGCTCGATATTGGATCGGCATTTTAGCTATGGGCCTTGAGTCCACTTGGAACGGCACTTATTTTGACGGCCAGTCGGCCGCGTCCCAAACTGTTGAAGTGACGATCTGCCAGCAAGGATTGCGTTTCAGCGATAAGCAGGGGTTTGACCATTTGTGGTCTTACCGGCGTATCCATATCGAACGGCTGTCGGATCAATGTCGCTTGACCTATCGCGGCGCACGCGATGCCAGCATGTTGCTAGCTTTCGATGCGGTCGAGGAGTTGACGGCAGCCATTCCCTATTTGCGCGAGAGCAACCGGCGTCGCCGTCAGTTTGCAGCAATGGTCGCTGCACTGACGATCGTTGCTGGCAGTTTCGCTTTCCTGGTTTTTGGTGTGATGCCCGCAGCCTCAACCTGGCTTGCTCGCAACACGCCGACTGAACTTGAAGAGCAAATCGGCGAAAACCTTGCCAGTCAGGTTCAGCTGATCTTCAGGCCTTGCGAGAGCGAGGAAGCCGACGCGCTGATCGCTCCTGTGGTCGAGAGGTTCGCTGACGTCGCCAGTATCGACATCGATGTCGAGATGACACTTGTACGGACCGACATGCCGAACGCTTTTGCGCTCCCCGGCGGGCAGATGATCGCGACCCAAGGCTTGCTCGATGCTCTGGAGAATGACCAAGAAGCGTTTTGGGCGGTGGTGGCACACGAACTTGCACATGTGAAGCATCGCGACAGCATGGTCGCCGTCTACCGCAATCTCGGTATATCGACCGTGCTTGAAGTGATCACCGGCGGAAGCGGGGTGGCGCAGCAAGCGATCCTGATCGGTGGGCAATTGAACAACCTCAGTTACACGCGCGGCCAAGAGCAACGGGCCGACGAGGCGGCAATCGAACTCTTGGCCTCTCAATCCCTCAATCCAGCGGCGTTGGGGCGGGCATTGGCGGCGATTTCTGAAGGCATAGGCGACGACGATTCGAAGATCGGTGCTGATTGGCCAGAATGGATGCAAACCCATCCTGACACGGAAAAACGTATCGAGGCGGCGTTTCGTTACAACGAGGATCTCGAGGCCACGCTGCCATTAAACGAAGACGATTGGACGCGCGTGGTCTCAGCCTGTCGACAAGTCGAAGCCGAAGCCGAAGAGTGAGCGACGATCGGTGGATTAAGTTGGTAGGATCGGCACGTCCCGTTAAGCGAGCGCCCCTCGGTCGAACAGGACCTTATCTTTGAGCGTTCCGGGCCAAATCAGTCACTTTGCTCCTGGCAAATTTATTCGCAGCAGATCCGATTAGATTGACGGGCATTGTTGGTTTATGTCTCTATCGTGACGTGCATCAGCGATAAGGACGCGGTTTGACCTACGACGAAATGGGACCGCCAGGCGCGATAAGGCCGCCCTATGAGCTTGTCGCTCAGTGGATTGAGGACACGGGGCTATCGCTGCTCGATCTGCGGGCAAAAGAGGCCGAGGCGCTCTTTCGCCGGGTCGGGATCACCTTTGCGGTTTATGGCGAAGGCGGGGATCCGGAGCGCTTAATCCCTTTTGATCTGGTGCCCCGGGTGTTCGGGCGCAGCGAATGGGACCGCCTGGACCGCGGCATTCGCCAGCGCGCAAGCGCGCTCAACGCTTTTCTCTATGATGTCTACCATCGCCGCGAATTTCTGCGGGCCGGGCATATGCCAGAGGACCTGGTTCTGCAAAACCCTGCATTCCTTCCGCAGATGATCGGATTCGATCCGCCCGCGCGGGTTTACAGCCATGTGGTGGGCATTGACCTCGTGCGGATGAGTGCGGACCATTTTGCAGTCTTAGAGGACAATTGCCGTACGCCCTCCGGTGTCTCCTACATGTTGGAGAACCGAGAGATCATGATGCGGATGTTCCCTGACCTGTTCGCCAATGGCGGGATCCGCCCCGTCGATACCTATGCTGAAGATTTACGGCGAACGCTAGAGGACGTAGCCCCGCCAGCCTGCAAAGACCAACCGTCGCTGGCGGTTCTGACACCCGGTCCTTTCAATTCGGCCTATTACGAGCACTCCTTCCTCGCCGATCAGATTGGCGCAGAGCTCGTCGAGGCGCGTGATCTGTTTGTTCGCGACGGCCGTGTGTGGCGCCGGACAACCAGAGGACCCAGAGTGGTCGACGTGATCTATCGCAGGATTGACGACGATTTCCTCGATCCCCTGTCGTTCCGACCCGATAGTCTTCTGGGCGTTCCTGGGTTGATGCACGCTTATTTATCAGGAGGCGTCACAATTTGCTCGGCTCCTGGTGCTGGCATCGCCGATGATAAGGCCATCTACACCTATGTGCCGGCGATGATCCGGTTTTATCTTGGCGAGGAACCGATTCTCCCCAATGTGCCCACCTACCGGCTCGCTGATGCCGAGGATTGCGCTTATGTGCTGGACCGCCTTGATGAGTTGGTGGTGAAAGAAGTCGACGGCTCCGGCGGCTATGGCATGTTGATCGGACCCAAGGCGACCACCGATGAGCGTGAGGCCTACCGCAAACGGATCGAAGCCGACCCTGCAGGCTTTATCGCGCAGCCGACGCTAGAGCTCTCGACCACGCCGACGCTATGCGGCGGGTCAATTGGCGCGCGGCATGTCGATTTTCGGCCCTATTGCCTTGTTGGAAAGACCATCAGGCTGACGCCGGGAGGCCTGACACGGGTTGCGCTTCGCGAGGGATCACTGGTTGTTAATTCCTCCCAAGGCGGAGGAGTGAAAGACACCTGGGTGTTGACGGATGACAGCCTATGTTGAGCCGGACAGCAGGAAATCTTTATTGGTTAGGCCGATATGTCGAGCGCGCCGACGCCACCTCCCGTCTTCTTGGCATGGGTGCCCGCATGACGCTGATCCCCGGAGCGTCATCTCGTGATGACTGGCGTTCGGTGCTCGAGGCGGCTGGTATCGAGCAGCAAGAATCGTCGGTGAGCGGACGGCCAGAGGCACTGCAAGCTTTGCTTTTGGAGCCCGAAAGCGGCTCCTCCATCCTCTCCTGCATGCAACTTGCGCGCTTTAACGGCCGGGCCGAGCGAACTGCACTGACGTCGGCCATGTGGGATGCCTTGAACGACAATTGGCGCCGGTTTGACGGCATGGACTACCGTGCTGCGTCGCGGGCGCTGCCTGACCATATCGACGTCGCGCAACGTTGGGCGGGTGCGTTCAGAGGCGCGATGGACACCACAATGCTGCGCAATGATCGCCACGGGTTCATTCGGCTCGGCAGTCATATCGAGCGCGCCGCGATGACCTTGCGTCTCCTCAAGGTGAAATACTTGGTTCTGTTGCCTGAGCGTGACGTCATCGGCGGTGGTCGCGACCTTTATCAGTGGACGTCTCTTCTTCTTGCGTCCTCGGGGTTGCGGGCCTATCATCATCTTTACAAAGGTGATTTTGCGCCATGGAACATTGCCGATCTTTTGGCGCTGAACCGAACATTCCCCCGATCGGTCGCTTTTTGCGTGCATGAGATCAGCACGACGTTGAATGGCCTTGCAGAGGCTTATGGACAGAGCCACCCGTGCCACGAAGCAAGCGCTGCCCTTGATAATAAGCTCTGTACAGCGACGATGAGCGATATATTCGCCGACGGCCTCTTTGAGTGGGTGTCCCAATCCCTCTATGATGTGTTGTCGCTGTCAGACCTGATCCGAGACGCCTATGGTTTCTGATATGAAGATCAAGATCCGGCATGCCACGCGGTACAGCTATGAACCGTCAGCTCCCTGGGTGGCGATGCGGCTAAGGCTCTTTCCATCCGTCTACGCAACGCAAAGCATCGAGGCTTGGCAGGTTTCGGTGAACGGGGCGGCTATCGCCCCAACCGTCGATGATGCGGCGATGAACCAAGAGGGATTTCGCGCCGTTGAGGGGCCGGTTACCGAGGTTGACGTGGTCGCCGAGGGCACGGTTTTGCGGGCTGAGGATGCAGGCGTCCTTCGCGGCATGAAAGATCGCACGCCGCCGGGCCTTTATTTACGAGAAACGCCGCTCACGTCCCCGAATGATGCTATTCGTCAGCTGACAGAAGGATTGGTCCGGGCAGACCCGCTTGAAACACTTCACGCGCTCTCTTCGGCTGTGCGGGATGCGATCGATTATGAGCCGGCAACAACGACGCCCGCGACGTCGGCGGGCGAGGCGTTGGCGCAGGGAAAAGGTGTCTGTCAGGATCACACCCATGTGTTCATCACCGCAGCGCGTCACCTCAAGATCCCGGCACGCTATGTGGCTGGCTATTATTTTGCTGATCCCAGCCAGACCGAAGATGCCAATTACGAAACCCATGCTTGGGGTGAGGGCTATGTCCCGGGTCTTGGGTGGGTTGGGTTCGATGTGGCTAATCGGACGTGCTCAACCCAGCAGCATGTGCGTGTTTCAGTGGATCTTGACGCTCAGAATGCGTCGCTTATCACTGGCGCGGTGATGGGCCAGCCAACAGAATCGATGACGGTCGCGGTGGCCATGTCACAGGCCCAACAGTAACTTCGAGCCGGACAAGACCCATGACCTATTGCGTTGCGCTGAAGCTTGATGAGGGATTGGTCTTTCTGTCTGACACCCGCACGAATGCTGGTGTGGACGATGTCTCGCGCTACCGCAAAATGTTCACTTGGGAGGTGCCAGGGGAGCGAGCGGTGGTGATGATGACCGCCGGCAACCTCTCGATCACCCAAGGTGTGATGACCCGTTTAACGGTCGCAGTCGCCGAGGAGGGGGCCATCGATGCCCCGGCTGAAAACATCCTCACGGTGCCGGATCTCTTCCGGCTGGCGCAGGTCACGGGGGATCTGATGCGCGATCTTGTCGAGCAGCATGGAGATGCGATCGAAAAGGAAGGTGCATCAAGCGCTGCGTCGATTATCCTCGGTGGACAGATCAAAGGACAGCCCCCCAGGCTCTTTCTCATTTATTCGGCTGGGAATTTCATCGAATGCGGAGAGGACACACCCTTCCTGCAAATCGGTGAGATCAAGTACGGCAAGCCTATTCTCGATCGCACCATCACCCATCAAACGTCCCTGGATGAAGGGATGCGGACAGCGCTTGTCTCGATGGATTCATCGGTGCGCTCAAACCTCTCGGTTGGCGCACCTTTTGATCTCACGGTGGTTGCCAAGGATCGCTATTCCCTCAGCGTGTCGCGCCGGGTCGGGGAGGCGGACCCCACTTTCCGTGCTGTATCGGACGGTTGGTCGGCTGCGCTTTCTCGCGCCATCAAAGATCTGCCTCGCGTCGATCACTGGTTTGACGAAAGAGCGAGCAGCTAGGCTGCCGCGTAAGGGCGCTTAATTATGCGCGGTTTCATAATATACGGAATGAATTCAATGACTTGGTGTGAGGCTGATCAAATAGGCCTTCAAATCACATAACGCATTGAAAGCAGACAGAAAAACCGCTTATGTACCCCGATTGTGACAATTGCATCACAATTGAAGGCCAATCGTCATCCCTGCTTCATTTTTGCTCTTGGTAAACAGCGCACAAGCATGCACAGCTTTCGGTCAAGAGGGGGGCGTCTGCGCACATTTTGTTTCAAAGATGCGGCGTCTTTTGCGGGATTACACTTAGAGGAGATTCAATCGTGAAATCAAAGAAATCTGTCTGGCTGGGGGCAGTGTCAGCACTGGCGGCCGGCTCTACTTTTGCAGCCGATGTTGCCTTGGCACAGGCCGATGACGAGATCGTCGTCTCGATCGGTACACGCCGTGCTGAGCGGTCTGCATCGGACGCTGTGGCGCCGATCGACGTGATCCCACCTGAGGACTTTACGAACCAAGGGACCAACGATATCGCAGAGCTTCTGCGGACCGCGGTTCCATCCTATAACATCAACACCCAGCCGATCTCGGACGCAGCGACCCTTATCCGTCCTGCAAACCTCCGCGGCCTGTCACCCGACAACACGCTGGTTCTTCTCAACGGTAAGCGTCGTCACCGCGGTTCGGTGATCTCGTTCCTCGGCGGCGGTATCGCTGACGGTGCGCAGGGTCCTGACGTTTCCGTGATCCCAGCGCTTGCTCTCAAGCAGGTCGAAGTCCTTCGTGACGGTGCATCGTCGCAGTACGGTTCGGACGCTATCGCAGGCGTGATCAACTTTGTGCTGAAGGATTCCGCTGAAGGCGGCACGGTCGAAGCACTCTGGGGTCAGACCTATGAGGGCGACGGTGATCAATTCCGCATCGCTGGTAACGTGGGCCTGCCTATCGGTGAAAAGGGTTTCGTGAACCTCACCGGTGAATACTCAGAGGTCGACGGGACGGTTCGTTCGATCGTCCGTGACGATGTCAACGCCTTGATCGCTGCGGGTAACACCGCCGTTGCTGACTTTAAGACCGTCAACTCTTACACCAGTGAAGTTCCGCAATACTGGGGTCAGCCTGACGTCGAAGACAACTACAAGCTCTTCTTCAACGCAGGATATGAGCTGACGGAAAGCGCCGAACTCTACGCTTTTGGTAACTACGCTGAGCGGACCACGACGGGCGGCTTCTTCTTCCGTAACCCAACCAACCGCGGCGGCGTTTATCGCGGTCCAACGGTTGATGCGACGACAGGTCTTGAAGATGCGGATGGTGTTGCTTCGATCCTCGTTGGTGATCTCGATGGTGTCGGCACAGGCGGCGCGTGTCCAGCTGGTATCCCGCTCACGGGTACTGATGGTCTGATCGCTGATCCGACGATCCTTGCTCAGGTCGAAGCTGATCCGAATTGTTTCTCCTTCGTTGAAACGATCCCGTCGGGCTTCGTTCCGCGCTTCGGCGGTGATGTCACTGACTACTCGATTGCTGGTGGTGTCCGCGGTGAGCTCGCTCTCGGTGCAGGCCTGGCCTACGACGTGAGTGTTGTGCACGGTTCGAGTGAGTCGGACTTCTTCATCAACAACACGATCAACGCATCGCTTGGCCCAGATACGCCGCGCGACTTTGATCCAGGTGCGTACAAACAGACTGAAACGATCGTTGATGCTGGCTTTGTTTACGCCATGCCAGTGGCAGCCTTTGCCTCTGACCTGAACGTCGCGTTCGGCGCTCAGTACCGTCAGGAAGAGTTCGAGATTACGGCAGGCGATGATGCTTCGTTCGCCCTTGGTCTGCTTGCTGATCAAGGCTTCTCGTCGAGCTCGAACGGCTTTGGCGGCTTTACTGCTTCGTCGACAAACGATCAGTCAGCCTACTCGTTCTATCTCGACCTCGAAACAGACGTGACCGAAGACCTCACCGTCCAAGCAGCTATTCGCTACGAGGATTATGAGGAGTTCGACTCGACGACCGACTACAAGTTCGGTCTGCGCTATCAAGTCACGCCTTTCATGTTCCTTCGCGGTACGGTCTCGACGGGCTTCCACGCTCCAACCGCTGGTCAGGCGAACGTCACGAACGTTACCACGCAGAACGTCGGTGGTCAGCTTGTTGACCAAGGCACGCTTCCTCTGACGACTGCTGCAGGACAGCTCGCCGCTGACTTCATCGCATCACAGGGCAATGGCCGCCCAGAGCTTGGCACCGAAGAATCGCAAAACTACACGATTGGTGCTGGCTTTGAGTTCGGTCCTTCGACCTGGACGATCGACTACTTCAACATCGACGTGGACGACCGCATTGCGCTTTCGGCCAATGTGGACTTCCTCGAAGCCCTTAACTGGGTCGCTGGTGAAAACGGTATCTCTGATTTCACCAGTGTCTCGGCGGCGCTCACCGGTCTTGATAGCGCTGGCGTGATCAACCGTGCGGACTTCGCTGGTTTTGAGGACCTCTCAGAGTTCCGTTACTTCACCAACAGCTTCGATACGACCACAGAGGGCGTTGAGATCGTTGGTACGGTGCCGCTGGAGTTTGTTCCTCGAGGGAACACGACGGCCACCGTTGCTTTTGCTTGGATCGACACGCAGGTCGATGATCGCGGAAGCATCAACCCAATCGGTGATGGGCGTGTCGCTGCCCTTGAAGAGCTTCTTCCTGAGCTCAAAGGTAACGTCACGCTGACGCACGTTGAAGACAATTGGCGCTTCCTCTTCCGCGCCAACTACTTTGGCGAGTGGGAAGACACCGGTAACGGCACGGGTGAGCAAGGCGAAGAAGTCAACTTCGACATCGAAGCGGCTTACACTGTGATGGAAGGCCTCGAGCTGTCTGTCGGCGCGAACAACGTGTTCGACAACTATCCTGAAGAGAATCCCAATGCGGGTTCGTTGGGTCAGCTCTATCCTGAGAACTCACCTTCGGGCTTCAACGGTGGTTCGTACTACTTCCGGGCTCGCTACACCTGGTAGCACCTGCGAACGACAATGCATGAAGGGGCTGGCATCGCTGAGGTGCCAGCCTTTTTTTGTTGGCTCTGGCGTCTTTTTGCTGGGCCCTTGCATCTTCCAGGCGCAAACCGTGACACTTCGTAAGGGTCACAGCCCTTCCCGTGCGGCGCTCATCAGCGCTATTGCGTCAATCGCAGGCTGGGTGAAAATGCAGGTATGACAGAGTTAATTGGAAGCCTCTTAGAGGCACGCGCCGGGGAGAAATTTGATCTCCATGAGCAACACCTCAATGGCCAGCTTGTGCGCGTTCTCCGCACGATCGGTTTCGATCGCCATTATAAAAGAGGTGCTGGCGCCTATCTCTATGACGAGGCCGATCAGCAATATCTCGATCTCCTAAGCGGCTTTGGCACATTTGCGCTTGGTCGAAACCACCCCACCGTCAACGCCGCCTTGCGCGAAGTGCTCGACAGCGAGTTGCCTAACCTCGCCCAGCTCGATGTTTCTGCTCTTGCGGGTCTCTTGGCAGAAGCGCTGATCAAGACCTGGCCCGGTGACAGCCGGGTGAAAGCATTCTTCGCCAATTCAGGGACCGAAGCGGTGGAGGGCGGCCTGAAACTCGCCCGCTACGCGACTGGCCGGGATAAGGTTGTGTGCTTGAAAGGGGGCTACCACGGCCTCACCCTAGGGTCGCTCTCGGTCACCAGCGACGAGATGTTCCAAAAGGGTTTTGGTGCGCTTCTTCCCGGTGTCGCGATGGTCAAGATGAATGACCTCGATGCCCTCGACCAGGCCTTGCGCGGCAAGGATGTGGCGGCGTTCATCGTCGAGCCCATTCAAGGCAAGGGCGTCCACATTCCCGACGACAATTACCTCGCCGAGGCGGCACGGCTTTGCTCCAAATACGGAACAGTATTCATTGCCGATGAAGTCCAAACAGGCCTTGGCAGGACAGGCAAGATGTGGGCGATGGAGCATTGGGGCGTGGAGCCGGACATGCTGCTGACCGCAAAGGCTCTTTCGGGCGGTCATGCTCCCGTGGGCGCTATTCTCGCTAAAGCACCAATTATGGATGCGGTTTTTGACCGAATGGACCGCGCAGTCGTACACGGATCAACGTTTGGGAAAAATGATATGGCGATGGCGGCTGGCCTCGCCACTTTGAGGGTGCTCGAAGAAGAAAAGCTGATCGAGAACGCAGCCCGCATCGGTGGACAGATCATTGACGAGATGCGTCCGTTCATCGATCAATATGAATTCATGAAAGACGTACGCGGCAAGGGCCTGATGATTGCAGTTGAGTTCGGCCCACCCAAAAGCCTGAAGCTCAAAGCATCTTGGAAGATGTTGGAGACTGCGAATAAATCACTCTTTAGTCAGATGATCTTGATTCCTCTCTTTGAAAAACACCGCATTCTCGCCCAAGTTGCTGGTGCTGGCATGCATGTGATCAAACTGTTGCCGCCTCTCGTGATTAACGAGAGCGATAAGGACTGGATCATCCGCGCGTTCGACGAGGTGGTTGCTGACACCCATAAGGTTCCAGGTGCGATTTGGAGCCTCGGCGCCTCATTGGCTAAGCATGCTGTCGCGCCCAGCAAAAAGCAGCGGCCGCCTTCGTTCGCCGCAGAATGACCAGCGATGAGGCGGCGCCCGCCGCTGAGGAAAGGCGGCTTTGGCTCGCCCGATGGGTTTTTAGCCCGCTAGCGGGCGTAACATGGTCCGGCTGGGGACGGATGTTGCGTGCCCACGGCCTCTCCATCCCGCCGCAATACTGGGCAAGAACGGTTTTCACGTCGTTGATGGCGACCCTCAATTCCGTCATCGCGAACCATGAAAAAAAGACGTACACAGCTGCGATCGATACCATGAAGGTTGAGCGGCCAGTTTTCATTCTAGGCCACCACCGAAGCGGAACGACCCATCTGTGGAACCTTTTATCGCGCGATGAACGCTTCGCGTCGCCGACGGTTTTGCAGGCAGTCTTTCCCCAGACCTTTTTAACCTTCGAGAAGTTTGCCCGCGGGGGCACGGAGCGTTTAGCGCCGCGGAAGCGGCCACAGGACAATGTGAAGTTCAGTGCTGACGAACCGATCGAAGAGGAGCGCGCTCTCTGCTCCGAAACGTTTCTGTCGATCCAGATGGGGCGGCATTTTCCGCAAAAACGTGAAGAGTTTAAGGGTTTGCTGAGTTTGCGCGATGCGTCCTTAGAGGAGCGTGGGACTTGGAAAAAGGCATTAGATCGTTTTGCGCGTAAACTGATGGTCCGCCATGGCCGCGATAAAACACTTCTTTTCAAGGCGCCAGACCACACAGCCAAGATCGCACTTATTCGTGAACTCTATCCGGATGCGTGTTTTATTCATATCCATCGCAAACATTATACCGTCTTTCAGTCAACGGTGAAAATGGAAAAGACAACAGTGCCTCTCTACGCCTATCAAAAGCCGGATGAAGCGACGTTGGCGGAATTTATTCTTTGGCGATATCGTGCAATGTATGATGCTTTTTTCTCCGACATGGTCGGTATCCCTGAAGGGCAGTTCGCGGAGGTTAGTTTCAACGAGCTTGAAACCAATCCGCTCGAATCCCTTGAACGTCTCTATCAGACCCTCAACCTACCCGGTTTCGATAAGGCGAAGCCGCGTATCGAGTCCTATGTCAACGCTATCGCAGGCTATCAAAAGAATGATTACGCTCACCTACCGGATGATCTGAAGGCCCAGGTTGCCGCTGCTTGGTCAGAGAGTTTTGAACGTTGGGGCTACGCTAAGTGACGGCGACAGAACTCGCGCCATCAACGCGGCACCCGCTTATGGGCGCGCGGCTATCGGTTCTTCTCCGCGCCGTCTCAGAAAATGGTCTGCCGTCGAACAAACATGTACCGCTCTTTTCTCTGATGATGCTCAGTGCGCTGGGGCGCTCCCCGGTCCATATGTTGGAGCGTGCCAAACACAAGCGGGTGGCGCGAGCAGCGCCGCCATTGGAAGCCCCCGTGTTTGTCATCGGCCATTGGCGATCTGGTACGACGCATCTTCACAACGTGCTCGGAAAATCTCCCGCTTTTGGTCATATTTCTCCCCTCGCGAGTGGCCTTCCGGACGAAATTCTCACCCTTGGGACTTGGCTCGCGCCGACCTTAGAAAAGGCGTTGCCCGAGGACCGTCATGTCGACAAGGTAGCGGTTACGCCAGATTCTCCGCAAGAAGACGAAATCCCGCTGGCTAACCTTCAGAATTTGTCGGTCTTCCAAGCGGTTTACTTCCCAAAGAATTTTCAAGAGAGCTTTGATCGCGGGGTGTTTTTTGACGGCTGCCACGAGGCTGAGATCAACCGTTGGGCGACGTTGGCGCAAACTTTCGCGGAGAAAATCGCTTTACATCAGGGCAAGCCTTTGCTGCTGATCAAAAACCCGGTCTACACCGCACGGATCAAACGTCTCCTGGCCATCTGGCCAAAGGCACGCTTTATTCATATCCGCCGTAATCCGTACGAAGTTTTTGTATCGACCAGGAATTACTACCGCAAACTCTTGCCAGAACTGGCGCTACAGCCCTTCGATCATGTTGATATTGATGCGTTTGTACTGAAGACGTTCATTCGCCTGATGGACGTTTATGAGGTGGAACGAACGATGCTCGGCGAGGACCAGCTGGTCGAGGTGAGTTATGAGCAACTGATCCGTGATCCCATGACGGTCCTGAAATGTCTGCATGATCAGCTATCGCTCCCCGATTGGGGTAGCGCAGAACCCTTTATGGCCAGGTATCTTTCGACGATTGCTGATTATCAAACCAACGCCACAACAAATGTCGACGCGGAGATTCAGCAGATCGTTGACCATGCTTGGGGCCCCCATGTCGCAAAGTGGCAGGCTCTCCCAGCGTTAAGCGCGGCTTAAGCCTAACGAACCGGCGAAACCTCGATCTTTATTTGATCATTGTCCCTCGCTTTCTGTGAAGACATTCTAGGCATTGGTAGTGGCGGGGCGCTGCGCATCTTTGCGGTTGCGTGGTCCTATGGGGTGTGGGCGACCGCGGGAGGGACCACGGTGTCAACGACTGATTTATTTGCTGGCGGCCTGTCAGGCGTGCTGGCCATGTTGGTGATTGGGGTGTTCGCGCTTTATCTGGCGCGGGTACCGATGCAACAGCTTATCCGTTCGTCCTGTGTGGCGATCGGGAAGGGTTTGCGTTTCGCATCCCGTTCGATCTTCAGTGTTCGGACACGGCTTGTCGCTCGTAACCGCGAAGTTCTTCTAGCGGCCGGCCGAGAGGCGGCTGCGCGGATGGTTGAACGTGAATATGAGCGGTTCAGCGATAAGGTCCGCCAAGATCTTGGCGACTATCCAGCCCTGCACCACAGTTTGACCGAACAAGCCAATAAGCTGGACGAGGATTATTCGGCGAGCGCTGCGAACCCGCCAGCACCGCCCGGGTGGGCCGAGGCCGTCGAAGCAGTGGCCGCTGTGCCAGCCAAGGCCGAGCCTGTCCTGCGCCAGGTGCTTGAGAGCATCCACGGTTCGTTCAAAAAAGCAGGCGAAGAAGCCAACCGCTCTTACCGTGACGACTGCCGGGTACGGCATAAACATCTCCACGATATGGCGCCTAGCTGGCGCGAGTCGGCGAAGTTGCTTGATCAGGTGAAAACACGGATCGAAACGCTGAATGAACGTGCAGCGACCGTCGATACGAGTATGAAACGATATGAGGAGATCAACGACGGTAGCGACCAAGCTGCAATGTCTCTTCAGTCATCAGCACTCGTTCAATTCTTTATTTCAGGTTTGGTTCTTCTGGTGGCGACTGGCGGCGCGATTGTCAATTTCCACCTGATTGCACGCCCTATGTCCGAGATGGTGGGCGGGAATACCTATATCGGGGCGTTCCGAACAGCCGATATCGCCGCCTTGGTGATCATCTTGGTGGAACTCTCCATGGGTCTTTTCTTGATGGAGTGTCTACGGATTACCAATCTGTTTCCGCCCATCAGTGCCCTGCCGGATAAGGTTCGGCAACGCTTAGCAATTGTCTCGTTCACGCTTCTTCTGTCACTGGCGTGCGTGGAAGCAGGACTTGCCTATATGCGCGAGCTCCTTTTACAGGACGAGCTTGCCACCGCTGCTGTCCTGCGCGGGAACGAGACCGCTGATCCTGCGTTCCTGTGGATCACCACGGCGGCGCAGATGGGGATGGGTTTCATCCTGCCCTTTGCGCTCACCTTTATTGCCATTCCGCTAGAAACCTTCGTCCATTCGATGCGGGCAGTGCTTGGCTGGTTGGCCGCTGGAATGCTCCTGACCATGAGCTTTAGTCTACGAGTGTTTGCCAGGGCTTTTGAAGAGGCCGGGTCTGTGATTAATCAGCTCTATGATGTCTTGATCTTTGCTCCTCTTTGGGCGGAACAGCGCATCAAGGATTTACGTGGTGGGCAGATCGAAGTGGTAGGTGCCCGTCAAGTGATCAAAGACGCTGAAACGCGCCTCAAAGAGCGCGAGGCGGCATAAGGAGGCGACGATGCGTAAGCTCTTTCTAGCATTGACCGCTGGCGTGGCTTTTGGGTTAGCCAGCTGCGGTGAACCGCCCCAACGGAACACCGGCGTCTACATGCTGATCGATACCTCCGGGACTTACACCAGAGAAATCGATCAGGCACAGCAGATCATCAATGTGATCCTGGCACGGCTTGAGCCGAACGATGCATTCGCCGTGGCCCGTGTGGACACGGGGAGTTTTTCCGAGCGCGATATCGTCGCCAAAATGCATTTTGACGACCGTCCCAGTGTCACCAATCAACAAAAGCGTCAGTTCCGCGATCGGGTTGATGACTTTGTGCGCGGTGTAACACCAGCATCGCATACGGACATAACGGGTGCGATGTTGCAAGCGACAGAGTTTTTAGCGGAGAAAGGGACGGGCCGAAAGGTCATCTTTATCTTCTCTGATCTGAAAGAAGACCTGCCACCTGGCTATGTCCGTAACTTCCCCTTACCGCTTGACGGTGTGCACGTGGTGGCGGTGAACGTTACCAAGCTGCGCACGGATAATATTGATCCGCGTGAGTACCTTAACCGCATCACCTCGTGGCAGGAGCGTGTGGAAGAGGGCGGCGGCACCTGGCAGGTGATCAATGATCTCGACCGGTTGGATGCCACCTGGGAAGCGCCGACGCGCTAGTTAGACGTCATCCCAATTACCGCCGAGGGCAAGATTGAGGTCCACCCGTTGGCTGATCAGCTGCCGCTGGACATTTGCAAGGTTGCTCTCGGCCTCAAAGACGCGGGTCTGGATGTCGAGCACATCAATCAGATCCGTCTCGCCCTCGCGGTAGCGAAGTTCAGCGATGCGATAAGCCTCCTGCGCCTCGCGGGCTGATTCAGTGAGAAAGACCTCACGTTGCGCCAGGACCGAACCGCTATCCAAGGAGTCTTCGACTTCTTGGAACGCCTCAATCGCCGTCTGGACGTAATTGGCAATTGCTTGGCGTTGCTCGGCGTCTTGGATCTCCACTTCGGCCTGGCGTTGCCCACCGTCAAAGATGGGGGCTGCGATATTGCCTGCTAGCGTCCAGGCGACATTGGCGGGGTCAAGAAGGTTTGAGAGCTGACCAGAGGAACCACCAATTTCCGTGGTCAGAGAGACCGTGGGAAGGCGAGCGGCCTTGGCTTGTTTGAGCTCATTGAAGGCTGCCGCAACTTCGCGCTCAGCGGCGATGAGATCAGGGCGTCGTTCCAGGATCTCCGACGGCAATCCTGCGGGCGGTGGAGGCGGCACCGCTGGAAGCGCTGTTCGCACCTCGAGATCCGTGCTCGGATAGCGTCCGAGAAGAACTTCGAGGGCACGAAGCGACTCACGTTTTGAGCCTTGCGCCTCGACGAGGCTGTCGCTGGCGCTAGCAAGATCACTGCGGACCAATGCCAAATCTTGGGCTGAGGCGAGACCCGCTTCGTACTGGACCTGGGTGATCCGGGCTGTTTCGGTGAGGTTGTCTTCACTCTCCTTCGCGAT
The DNA here is from genome assembly GCA_039818345.1 of Pseudomonadota bacterium. Taxonomy (GTDB): domain Bacteria; phylum Pseudomonadota; class Alphaproteobacteria; order Caulobacterales; family Parvularculaceae; genus Parvularcula. The sequence goes on from JBCBUC010000031.1 coordinate 26,407, forward strand.
ACGTTCCTGGATGCTGGCTTCGATCGCGACAAAATAGGCGAGCGCCACCTGCGCGGCGATTGAATACTGCGTGAAAAGATAATCCGCCTCCGCCGATTCAGCGCTGGCTGCCGCCGCCTGCTGCCCGGAACGAATACGGCCCCAAACGTCAGCTTCCCAATTCAGCTCAAGACCGGCGCTAAGGTCTCCATCGGAACTCGATTCGATGTTTCCACCTTGACTGCCGCCGACATTCAAATCGACGCTCGGCTGCAGCGACGCACCTGCCTGGCGAGCTAACGCACGGGCCCGGTCCACATTGGCGGCCGCGGCTTGCAGGTTGCGATTGTTCTCTTGTGCTTCGCGCACGAGTGTCTCGAGAACGGGGTCATTGAACGAGGTGATCCATCCGACCTCAACCTCGCCGACCCGCTCACGCGCCATTGCCCAGGCTTGCGGAGTTTCTGGAATATTGGGGTCTTGGCGCGTTGTGGAACGAAGATCCTGCACATTGGCACAACTGGCGAGTGTCAAAGCAAGCGCAGACACTGCGAGGCTTGATCGTAGGCGGAACATAAATGTCTCCCAACTGAACGAACGGGCGAGGGCGCTCAGGCCTTTGCACGTTCCGAAGCTTTAATACCAAACACTGTCGCGTAGAGCGCGGGCAGGACGATGAGTGTTAGAATAGTGGCGAAACTTAACCCGAACACGATGACAACGGCCATCGATCGGAAAAAGATATCACCCATCAAAGGCAAGACACCAAGGACTGTGGTCAGTGCCCCCATCATCACCGGCCGCACACGGCTGGCGGAGCCAGCGAGGACAGCATCATAACGCGGCACGCCTTCGCCGATCTGTAGATCAATCTCATCCACCAGAACGATGGCGTTTTTGATTAAGAGGCCCGAGAGCGAAAGAATACCCAAGATGGCCATGAACTCGAGCGGCGTATCGGTGGACAGGAGGCCCACCACAACACCGATGATCGACATGGGCACCAAGAACCAAATGATCGCAGGCTGACGAACTGCATTGAAGAGCAAGACCACAACAAAGACCATGGCGAGGACACCGAGCGGGATGGTCCCGGCTAGTTGCTCGTTGGCTTCTTCGCTGTCGCCGATTTCGCCCTTCCATTCGATACCATAGCCTTCGGGCAGATCGATAGCGTCAATCTTAGGGCGGACGATCGAGAGAAGGTCAGAGGCCAACACCTCGGGTATCGGATCGGCCTTCACGGTGATCGTCCAAACGCGATCCTCCCGGATAAGCTGGCTGTCTTCCCACTTAAAGCGTACGCCGCTCGAGACCTCGGTGACGGGCACAGTGCCGCCAGTCCGCGAGCTCGGGAGCTGAATACTCGATGCGATTTCTGGGCGCAGACGCTCGTTGTCCGGTGCGCGATAGACGATCGGGATGAGGTCGTCTTCTTCTCTATAGGTCCCAATCACCGATCCGCTGAAATTGGCCGAAAGTGTTTCAGCCAGTGTTTCCCGCGAGACGCCGACGCGATTGCCGCGTTCCGGATCATAGCCGGACTCTATCACCGGCACTTCATCACGCCAGTCCGTTTTTACGCCCTTGGCGCGGGGTTCGCGGAGCAGGATACTCAAGGCTTCGTTCGAGATGCGACGGAGCTCCTCAGGTTCTGGTCCGGAAAAGGCGACCTGAATCTTGGCGCCGGAACTCGGGCCCAGCGTGTAGCGCGAAACGCGCGACTGGGCTGCCGGAAACTCTTCATCCAGATAAGCTTGGATCTTGGTGATCAATCCAGGAATATCGTCCAGGGTTTCTGTCCGAACGATCAATTGTCCAAAAGCGTTGTTCGGGTTCTCAGGATTATAGATGAGCATATAGCGCATCGTCCCGGCACCGATCATGGAGTGGACATAAGCGACGCCGTCAAACCCGCGAATTTCTTCCTCGATGATGGCGACATCAGCATTGGTGACTTCGATATCTGTGCCTTCAGGAAGCCAATACTCGACGGAGAGTTGAGGGGTCGTTGCGGACGGGAAGAAGCCGCCTTTGATCATCCCAAACCCATAAATTGCGATGATGAACATGCCGACGGTCAGCAATATGACGATATAGCGGGAGAATAGCATCATCCGCATAAAGCCTTTATAGACTTTCGCGAAGAGGCCGTCTTCTCCCGCTTCTTTGGGATTTTTTGGCTCTTTGAAGATGAGGTCGCCCAACAGAGGCACCACCGTCACGGCAAAGATGAAGCTGTAGGACAGCGAAATCATGATCACGTAGAAGAGATGGCGGCAGTACTCGCCCGTGTTGCCTGGCGCGAGTCCGATCGGTGCAAAGGCGATAATGCCGACCGCTGTGCCGCCCAGGAGGGCCCATTTGGTCTTGTCGACGATCTCCATCGCGATATCGAGCTTCTTGCGGCCCTGCTGCACGCCGACGAGGATTCCCTCGGTGATAACAATAGAGTTATCGACCAGCATGCCGAGGGCGATAATCAGTGCACCTAGAGAAATCCGGTGCATCGGAATACCGAGCACATACATCGTCAAGAGCGTTGCCGCGATGGTGATCACCAGCGTGGCGCCAATGATAACGGCGGATCGGGCACCCATAAAAATGAACAGTGTCACCAGGACGATAACGACAGCAGCGACCACATTGGAGGCAAAGCTGCTCACCGATTCGTTGACGGCATCGCCTTGATGATAAAATTCATGCACGTCGATCCCGATAGGCCGCTCACCGATCACCTCGTTCAGCTTCAACCGGATATCCTCGCCCATCTGCGCGACGTTCGAACCGCTGACATTGGAAACGGCGAGGGCGATTGCTGGCTCGCCATTGAACCGGGTGATGAAGGTCGCGGGATCGACATAACCGCGCCTGATGGTGGCGATATCGCGGAGGTAAATGACATCGCCTGCCTCACCGCCGGTCACAACGGTGCCGCCAATTTGCTCAACCGTCGTGATGGAACCAGTCGGATGGATCTCGACGCGCAATGATCCTAAGGCCGCATCGCCTGCTGAGACCACGGAGTTTTGTTCCGATAGTTCGCTGAACACGGTTTCGAGCGACACGCCGAAAGCCGCTGCCCGTTCGCGTGAGACCTCGACATAGATGCGTTCATCCTGATTACCGCGAAACTCGACCTTGGCGACGTTATTAACCGATAGAATGTCGGTGCGCAGATCTTGCGCGTAATCGTAGAGTTCTTTGTTGGTGAACCCATCACCCGTGATGGCGTAGTAGATGCCGTAGACATCGCCATACTCGTCATTCACCAGCGGCTCGCTCGCCCCAGATGGCAAGTCACTGCCGACATCGCGGATTTTGTTCCGCATGCGGGTAAAGACGGCTTGAAGATCCTGCTTCGACGTCGAGAAGGCGTATTTTATCTCCACCTCGACGATCGACATACCCCAATAGTTATAGGAGGTGATTTCGTCGACCTCCTGCATTTCCTGGAGCTCGCTTTCGATCACGTCTGAAACTTCGTTGGCGACCTCGAGGGGTGTAGCGCCGGGATACTGCGTCACGATCTGGGCAATCCGGATCGTAAATTCTGGGTCTTCGAACCGCGGCATCGAGTTGAAGGCGAGTGTGCCGCCGATAAGGGAGCCGAGGATGACAATCCAACTGATAAGCCGGTACTGGATGGCTGCTGCTGCGGGGTTCATGGCGAGGCGCTCCGCTTAGCGCTCATACCGGCGCACTTCGGCGCCTTCGAACAGATAATTGCCGCCGGCGGCCACGATCGTGTCACCCGGCTCAAGACCTGTGACAACTTCGACCTGCTCCCCCACGCCTTGGCCCACCACGATGTTCCGTCTCGTGACGGTCGATGTTTCAGGATCAATGACCCAGACATAGGGTTGGCCAGCTTCAGCGATGATCGCAGAGACCGGCACGGTCAGCTGGTCGTTGAGTTCCTCGTCGATGAAGCGGAAGCGCCCTTCGACCACCCCTGTCATGCCCGGCAGCACGACGAGGTCCTCTGGACGTTCAAACCGAAAGCGGGTTTCGAAAGTCTGGGAACTGGCGTCGGCGATGTTCACCGTTTCGGCCAAGGTCGCTGCGATTGGCAGATCGGGAGACGCGTCCAGGTAGACGAATGTATCGATGGGTTCGATGCGTTCGGCGTTGATCACCACGCTCGCTGGCACTTGAACAATCGCATCGATCGAATTGATACCCTGAATGGTCATCACATCCTGTTGTGCTGAGACCGTCTCAAAGCTCTCGACGTAAAGGTCAGCGACCAAGCCAGAGAAGGGCGCTACCAACACGGCGTCGTCGAGATCTTTTTGTGCGCTATCGAGATTGGCTTGCGCAATATCGAGGTCGGCGCGCCGCTGGTCATAGGTGCTCCGAGCAATGGCGTTCTCTCTTAAAAGACGCTCAGCACGATCAAACTCTGTCTGGGCGTTGTCGAAGGTGGCCTGAGCGCTTGCGACGGAATTGCGAAACGCGCGGGGGTCAAGCGAGGCGAGAACATCGCCGATTTCAACTTCGTCGCCTTCTTCAACCGGCAGTTCCAAAAGCTCTCCACTCACCTGAAACGCCAAGACCGAACTGTCGGTGGCTCCGATAACAGCGGGCAGCCGTAAGGTTTGAAAACCGGTCGATGGTGTCACCGTGTATGTCTTCACGGGACGAACGGCTTGTGACGGCTCTGCTTCGGGTTCTGGGCTGCAAGCGCCCAACACCGATGCGAGAAAAATGACCGACAGGGAACGCTTGAGCATGAGGGCCTCGACATGTGACTAGGGCGCCCGACTCACTTTTAGCCAAGGCGATTACCGCCTAGCAAAACCCTCTGCGAATACAATATAGAATCACGGAGTTATTGGTTAGCTCGTCTACGACTTCAGTAAAAATAGGGACAATTGATGACAAACCAGTTTGGTGTCGGATCCCACCGTGCTGGGCCGAACATCGTGACGAACCTCATCATCCCGTTTGGTATGATGCGCGCATTTGGGGGAACAGGTCCATGGATGCGCTGTTCGGGACGATAGCTGCCAACGCGCAGCGTTTAGAACAGTATTTACAGTATTAATGCAGGGGCTTGCACGAAGTGTCTCGCCGCGCGAGATGAGTGTCCGGTGTGTTGCCCATATTGGGCAATCTGGGGTTGGGTTTATGCTAGACTTTCACCAAAAGGGTGCGCCTCTTTCTCTGTGCGTGGCGATTGGCCTGGCCGCGCTCCTTGCTGCTTGCGGCTCGCCCGGCGATTCTCAAGGCCAAGGAGGCCCAATGCCCGTGCGGGTGATGTCGCCAGCGACCGAGACGGTAGAGCTGTGGGACGATTACATCGGTCGGTTCACCGCGGTGGAGCGCGTTGAGCTTCGACCTCGGGTGTCTGGTTATCTTGATGCCGTCCATTTTGACGATGGCGCAATCGTTGAAACAGGCCAGCTGCTTTTCACCGTTGATCAACGCCCCTTTGCTGCAGCGCTAGAGCGGGCTGAGGCCGAGTTCGAAGCGGTGCGCACCCAGCGCAGCCTTTCTGAGGCCGAATTGGCCCGCGCCCAAGAGTTGCTCGAAGCGCGTGCTGGTAGTCGCGAAGAATATGATCAAGCCTTGCAAGCCCGCGATGCCTCCCGCGCCAATCTGCGTGCAGCGGAAGCAGCGGTGCGCCAAGCCGCCCTCGAACTAGAATTCACAGAAATTCGTGCACCGATTAGTGGTCGGATCGGGCAGGATCTGATCGATGTCGGCAATTTGGTGAGCGCCGAGCAAACACTTTTAACAACGATCGTCTCTATTGATCCTATCTATTTTGAGTTCAACGGAACCGAACAGGATTATCTGCGTTACATCGAGCTCGATCGCGACGGGAATCGAAAGAGCTCCAGGCTCGAGCCTAATCCCGTCCGTGTACGAATCGCAAGCCAAGACGATTATTCGATCGAAGGCGTGATGGACTTCGTCAATAACGAGATCGATGCGCGCTCCGGCACAATCTTGGGCCGCGCCCGTTTTGACAATCCAGAGGGTTTCCTAACGCCTGGCCTGTTCGGTGAGTTGCGGCTTTACGGCCGCGATCCTTTTGAAGCGTTGCTCATTCCCGATGAGGCGGTGCAATTTGATCAGTCGCGGCAGTTTGTCTGGATGATCAGCGAAACGGGTGAAGCGACCATGCGTGTCGTCGAGCTTGGGCGTCTTCTTGATGACGGGCGACGGATCATCGAAAGTGGTCTCACAGCGGACGATCAGGTGATCATTGGCGGGTTGGCTGTCCTCCAGCCCGGTATGCCGGTGCAAGCCCTTCCGCCCCAGGCGGGCGGCCCAAGCCCGGCGATGCAGGAGTAGGCGTCGGAGATGCGCTTTTCTCACTTCTTCATCGATCGGCCGATCTTCGCCTCGGTGATCTCGATCTTGATCTTGATCGTCGGCGGCATCGCCTATTTCACGCTGCCCGTTGCTCAGTTTCCCGACGTTGCTCCGCCAACGGTGCAGATTACAGCCACCTACCCCGGAGCCTCTGCAGAGACGGTGGCCGATACCGTGGCGACACCGCTTGAGCAGGAAATCAATGGTGTCGACGGCATGATCTATATGCAGAGCCAGTCGATCGGCGGCTCGACGACGATCACGGTGTCCTTTGAACAGGGCACGGATGTCGATAACGCCCAGGTGCTGGTACAAAACAGGGTCGCACGGGCCGAACCGCGCCTTCCCGAAGAAGTACGCAGGCTGGGTGTTGTGACCCAAAAGACGTCCCCTGATTTTTTGATGGTGATCCATCTTTTGTCGCCGGACCAGAGCTATGATCAGCTCTATGTCTCCAACTATGCCACACTCCAGATCAAGGACGAGCTAAGCCGTGTTGATGGGGTGGGCAACGTGCTTGTTTTTGGCGCCCGCGATTATGCGATGCGGGTGTGGATTGATCCGCGTAAGGCTGCTGAACTCAATCTGACCGTCGGTGATGTTGTGGCCGCGTTGCGCGCGCAAAATGTGCAGGTGGCGTCTGGTACCTTGAACCAGGCACCGATCACTGACGCTGCCGCATTCGAGCTTGCGGTGCAAACCCGCGGGCGGCTGACCGCGCCTGATGAGTTCGGTAACATCGTGATCCGGTCGGACGGCGATGATCGCTTGATCCGTGTCCGCGATGTTGCGCGGGTTGAGCTTGGCGCGCAGGACTATGCGACCAACGCCTACCTCGATAACCAGACCGCCGTCGCGATGGCCGTGTTTCAACGGCCAGGCTCGAATGCTCTGACGACCTCCGACTCTGTTCTTGAGATGATGGATAACCTCGCCGCCCGCTTTCCGCCGGGTCTTGAGTACCAGGTGATCTACAACCCCACAGAGTTCATCGCGCAATCCGTTCGCGAGGTTTATTCAACACTGATTCAAGCCATGTTGTTGGTGGTGTTGGTGGTGTTCGTGTTCTTGCAGTCCGCACGCGCCGCTCTCATCCCTGTGATCGCGATTCCAGTCTCCCTGGTTGGAACATTCGCGATTATGACAGCATTCGGATTTTCTCTGAACACGCTTTCGCTTTTCGGCTTGGTGTTGGCGATCGGGATCGTGGTCGATGATGCGATTGTGGTGGTTGAGAACGTGGAACGTCGACTTCTTCAAGGCATGGCGCCGAGAGAGGCGACGCGCACCACGATGGAAGAGGTTGGCGGCGCGCTAATCGCGACGTCGCTTGTGTTGTGCGCGGTCTTTGTCCCCACCGCCTTCATTCCAGGACTCTCAGGCGCCTTCTACAGGCAATTCGCGCTGACCATTGCTGCGTCCACGGTGCTATCAACCGTCGTGTCGCTCACGTTGAGCCCGGCAATGGCAGCGCTCCTCCTGAGGGCGCCTGATCCGAACCGGGCGCTTAGTTGGTGGGAGAAACCGCTCGTTGGTTTTTTTGCAGCGTTCAACAAGGCATTTGATCAGCTATCAGAGGATTATGGCGATCGTGTTTGTTCGGTTGTCCGCCGCCTAGGTGTGGCCTTTAGTTTTTATGCGGTGATGTTGGTGGCCACTGTGGGCGTTTTCCGCGCCGTTCCAGGCGGCTTCGTTCCTGATCAGGACCAAGGCTATCTCATCGGTGTCGTCAACTTACCACAAGGTGCTTCGCTTGAGAGAACCGATGAGGTGGTCAAGCGCGCGGCCGAGATCGGCTTGGCCGTCGATGGTGTGGCGCACGCGGCAGAGTTTGCCGGATTTAACGGTGCGAACTTTACCAACGCATCGAACTCGGGTGCGATCTTTTTCACGCTCGATGATTTTGGGACGCGGCGGACAGCGTTTCAGATTCAAGAAGAGCTGCAAGGCCGTCTGATGATGGCGATCGATGAAGGTCTGAGCCTCGTCATCGCACCTCCACCTGTTCCAGGGATCGGCAACGGTTCAGGCTTTAAAATGATGGTCCAAGATCGGACCGGCGCGGGTCTTCCGGCGCTACAAAATGCAGCCTACGGATTGATGGGGGCAGCCAACCAGGATCCAGAGTTGACCCAGGTCTTTACGTTCTTCGAGACAAGGACGCCGCAAGTCTATCTCGATATCAATCGGCAGAAAGCAGAGCTGATGGGGATGTCGAGCAGCTCCGTCTTTGAAGCGCTCGAGGGGTATCTTGGGTCCTCTTTCATCAATGATTTCAACTACCTTGGTAGAACCTATCGCGTCACAGCCCAGGCTGATGCGCCGTTCCGCCGTGATCTTGAGGATCTTTCCTACTATTTTGCCCGTAACGACCAAGGCGAAATGGTCCCTATCGAGACGGTCGCGGATGCCCAAATGACCACTGGCGCATCCCGCGTCTTGCGTTTCAATCTCTACCCATCGGCTGCGGTGCAAGGTGAACCCGTCCGCGGTGTATCGTCGGGTGAGGCGATTGCGAAAATGGAACAGCTCGCCCAGCAAACCCTGCCGCCGGGGTTTGATTATGCGTGGACGGAGGTTGCATATCAACAAACGTCAGCAGGCGGCACAGGTGGCCTCGTCTTCGCACTGGCCATTGTCTTTGTGCTCTTGTTCCTCGCGGCCCAGTACGAGAGTGTGACGCTGCCATTTGCTGTGGTTCTCATCGTTCCGCTTGGGATCCTTTCGGCAATGACCGGTGTTTTGATCACCGGACAGGCCAACACGATCCTGACACAGATCGGTCTTGTTGTTTTGATTGGTCTGGCGACCAAGAACGCGATCCTTATCGTCGAGTTTGCAAAACAGCGTCGCGAAGAGGGCGAGACACGTTTCAACGCGGCCACCGAAGCCGCAAAGACCCGCTTGCGTCCGGTGTTGATGACCGCGTTTTCCTTTATTCTCGGTGTGCTTCCCCTGGTCTTTGCGTCTGGCGCTGGGTCGGAGATGCGCAATGTTCTGGGCGTCGCGGTGTTCGCGGGCATGCTCGGCGTCACAATTTTTGGTCTGTTGCTGACGCCGGTCTTTTATGTGGCGGCGGATTGGGTCGATGAGAATATCATCGGGACCAAGAACAAATCAGTGTCGGGAGCACCGGCAGAATGATAAGACAGCTTTCTATAGCGGCAGCGATGGTGATCTTGAGCAGCTGCACGGTGATCGGGCCGACCTACAATGCGCCCGAAACCGAGGCGCTACCTCGTTTTGTTGAATCCGCCGACTACCAAGAGACCACCCCCCAACCCGTTTGGTGGGAGGCGTTCGACGATCCTATCCTCAACCGCCTGGTCGCCCGTGCCTTGGCCGAGAACAATCGGATTGGTGTCGCCGTCAGCAATGTGAACGTGGCGCGGGCGAGCTATGGTTTAGCGCGCCTCGAGCGCGTGCCATTTGACACGATTTCGGCCAGCTATCTGCAGTCCCGTTCGTCGGGCGCGGCCATTGGTGCAGCATTCGTGATCCCGGGCCAAGAGGGGAACACCGATTCCGTGACGTTGCCCACCGAGGAAATTCTCAACGCTTCGGTCGCGGCCAGCTGGGAGGTGGACCTCTTTGGACGGGTCACCCGCTCCATTAGGGCAGCCGAAGCCGATCTCGAACAAACCTCCGCATTGCTGATTGATCTTCGGTCCGTGGTGGCCGCGGAGACGGTGGATGCCTATGTGACGTATCGCGGGCTGACGATCCAGACCATCGTGGCACGGGAGAATATCCTCAACCAAAAAGAAACAGTCCGTCTTGTGACAATCCGCCGAGATGCTGGTCGAGGATCCGATTTGGACGTGGAGCGCGCGAAAGAACAGCTGGCAACGACGATCGCAGTGCTGCCTCCACTAGAAAGCCAAGCAAAAGCATCGCTTTATCGGCTTGCCACGCTGACGGGGCAACGTCCTGAAGAGATCAAAATCCTAGCGGTCACCGCAGGAACACCTCCAACGATCGAAGGTGACCTTCCGATCGGAAATCCCGAGGCAATGCTTCGGCGGCGTCCTGATGTTCGGGCCGCTGAGCGCGCGTTAGCAGCGTCGACCGAACGCATTGGCCTTCAAATGGCATCCGCCTTTCCAACAATCACCCTCACTGGGTCTGTCGGTGTTCAAACCCTCGGTATCGATGACGCGTTTGCTAATGAGGCGCTGAATTTCAATCTCGGGCCATCAATTTCTTGGTCGTTGACCAATCTTCTTCGGGCCCGGCGCAACGTTTTGGCTGCCAATGCGAGCGCCGAAGGAGCTTTTGATAACTACGAACAAACGGTGTTGCTGGCCCTTGAGGAAACCGAATCTGCACTGATCGGCCAACGCGCTGTCCGTGCATCTCTTATGGCGCGCGAGTCGGCTGAAGCATCGTCATCAAAGGCGGCGGAACTTGCACGCTTTCGGTATGAGCGCGGTGCATCAGACTTCTTGGATGTTCTTGATGCGGAACGACGGAACCTCGAAGCCCGCAACTCTCTCGCCGCAGCGCGAACGGACCTTGCGCGATCTCAGGTGGCTGTCTTCCGTGCTCTCCGTGCCGATGCCCCATTGATTGACCTTAAGCAGTCACCGGGTCAGCTGGTTGCGTCTCAGTCGCCTGAAGGTGACCAAGAATTCGCTCAGTAATTTGAGGCAAGTGCTTAGGGGGCAGGTCGTGGCCCATGCCCTCGATGAGCACGAGCTCCGCACCAGCGATTGTCCGTGCCACATCTTCCCCCGCCGCCTGCGGGACGAGCGGGTCTGCTGTGCCGTGGATCACCAAAGTGGGAGCGGTGATCGCCTCACCATAGGCTCTGATATCGCCAGTCTCGATAATGGCCGCCGTCTGTCGCCGCCATCCCGAGGCACTAAATCCGCGTTCCACCGAATCGCGCAACCAAGATCGGAGCTCTTCCTCCGTCTGGCCACCATCTTGGGTCATGATGAAGGTCCACATGTCGTAGAGATGGTCAACCGCGGCATCGAGTGTCTTTGGTGATTCCCCGCGTCCAAAGAGAATGCGGCCCGCTTCGCCTGAGGGGAAGGGGAGTGAGCGATTGCCGGTGGTTGTCATCAGGCAGGTCAGGCTTTGAATACGGCCCGCTGCCCCGCCAGCAAGGACTTGGCCGATGATACCGCCCATTGAGAGGCCGATGACATGCGCCGCGCCAATGCCGAGCGCATCAAGAACCCGCGCCGCATCATCTGCCATGTCTTCGATCCGATAGGGCGCACTGGTCGACATACCGAACATCCGCATACCATATTGAATGATCGGGTGCGGAGCACGTTGACCTTCAAGCCTTCCTGATAGGCCAACATCACGGTTGTCGATCCTCAAGACCTGGTACCCTGCGTCTTCCAACGCCTTAATGAGGGCAGGCGGCCACTGCGTGAGCTGCATGCCGAGGCCATTGAGCAGCAAGACGGGTTGCCCGTCCGTTGGTCCGGATAGCTCATAAGCGATAGGGACATCACCGGAGATCATGCCTGGCATTGCGATAGGTCCTCTTGGGCTTGGGGCCGATAATGGCTGGGTTATGAGCCGACTTGTCCTGGAACGAACGGACAGCGCAGCAGCGTATCGCCATAGGCGGTGCCAATATAAAGCGCCTCGTCATGATAGAGGCCAACCGTTGCGCCAGAGACTGATCCGCTGACATCATAAAACGCGTCACGCCACGTCCCCGTTTCGGGGTCAACCTCTAGGATCAGGGACGGCGCGATCTCGCTCTCTTTGTGTTCATGGGCTTGGAAGGCGAACACATCGGAAATCCCTGCCACGAGAAGGTGACCGTTCGGCATGACCGTGATGTTGTCAGGTGCACTGGCGACGGGGATTCGCTTTTGTTTTTTGAGGCTTCCGTCATCGCTGGAAACGCCAAACTGCTGAATGCGTCGCCCACGAATTTCATTCACCCAGAGCGTGGAATTGTCGTCCGATAACGCGATCCCGTTCGGATAATTGAGGCCTTTTGCAACGAGCGACGTTGTCCCGCGATCGTGAAAACCAACATCAGACAGGGCAAGAAGGAGGTTGGCCTCCAAAACGTTCCCGATGCCGCGAAGATAACGCCAGTCGTTGGTGTAGAAGAAACGGTCTTCGTCCATCACGGTGACATCGTTCGGTGAGCGGATGAGATCATCACGGATCGATTTTCTGTGCGTCAGTGTGCGATCATCGTTGACTTGGAACACTTCGATGGAGTGCCGCATGTCCTCATCACTTTTCCCGTAGAGTTCTCCATCATGGCTCACCACATAAAGAAGAGTGCCGCCTGGACCTTCGAACAGGTCGATCCCATGCGGATGGAAGGTGTTTGGCGCGTCCTGTGAGACAAGCACAGGCTGCCCGTCATTGGCGAGCCAATAGATCCCATCGACAAACCCCTCGACCCTGTCGGCCCGATCAGTGGCAGAGATGAAGATGCCTTCGCCGGGGATCGAGGCCAGATCCTCTGCGCCCCCAAGACGGAAGGACTGATCGCATTGGTCTGCCAGCACTGGTTCGTGATTGACGTACATACCGGTGAACCGCGAGTAGGTGACTACCAACTGCACAAGATAAAGTACTGAGATCACCGCCGCCGCGGTGAGGATGAGACGCCCTCTGCCCATCATCGTTCTCTCCCCTTGTTCATTGTTTTCGCTCTCTTTGTCATGGCCGTGTTCGAAAGTCACGCTCGCCCATCGGGCGGCGCATATTTTCGCTATTCGGGCCGCTATTTGCTTTGTTCTTACTGCAAGATCTGTATGGTTCAGTTTTTCGCACAAAGAGAGGAAGGATAGGAACCGTGCCTGTTCTCGGTAACGGCGGCTTAGATCGCTTTCACACCACGCGGCGTTTGCCGCCCTACGTCTTCGCGCAAGTGGCTGAGATGGTTGCGGCGGAGCGAGCGGAAGGTCGTGACGTGATTGATCTGTCGATGGGTAGCCCCGACCTTCCTGCGCCGCGCGTGGTGATCGATGCGCTAAAGCACGAGGTCGAGCACCCCAATGCCTCGCGGTATTCAGTGAGCGTGGGTGTGGAGCCATTGCGCCATGCTTGTGCTGATTATTACGGCAAACGATTTGGCGTGAAGCTAGATCCCGAGCGGCATATTGTGTCCACCCTTGGCTCGAAAAACGCGTTCGCTAATTTGGCGACGGCTATCACAGCGCCGGGTGACGTAATTCTTGTTCCGAACCCGTCCTATCCTATTCATAGCTTTGGGTTTATCCTTGCGGGCGGCGTCGTGCGGCCATTGCCGATGAAACCAGGCGACGAGGTTTTTCGCCAGGCGGAATGGGCCATTCGGTATAGCGTGCCCAAGCCCATTGCGATGGTGATCAACTACCCGGCCAATCCAACGTCAGAGGTGGCGACCCTTGAATTCTATGAAGAGGTGATACGGTTCGCGCGGAAGCACGATCTCTTTATCCTCTCAGATCTTGCGTATGCAGAGATTTACTACGATGATCCGCCTCCATCTATTTTGCAAGTTCCAGGCGCGATGGATCTCGCTGTTGAGTTCACGTCAGCATCGAAGAGCTTCAATATGGCGGGTTGGCGCGTTGGGTTTGTTGCGGGGCAAGAGCGCCTGATCTCGGCTCTCACCCGCGTCAAGGCCTATCTCGACTATGGCAGTTTTGCGCCGATCCAGCATGCCGCTGCATTGGCGCTTCAGCAGTTTGAAGAGATCTCTCCGCAAGTGCGTGCGGCCTATGCCTCACGGCTAAGTGCATTGCTCAGTGCAGCGAAGGATTCCGGCTGGAACCTACCTCGGCCGAAAGCTAGCATGTTCAGTTGGGCGAAGCTGCCCAATGGTGAGACGGATAGTCTAGCCTTCTGTCAACGGATGGTCCGTGAAGCCGGTGTGGCGCTCAGCCCAGGCGTTGGTTTTGGTGAGGCGGGCGAGGGACATGTGCGTGTCGCGTTGGTTGCTGATGAGGACAAACTAGCCGAAGCGGCCCGCCGCGTCGGCGAGGTGATCAGCAGGGGGTAATCCTGATGGCCCAATCAGCCCTTCCTGACACGGGCCTTCTGGTGGTCAAGGTGGGCTCGAGCCTCATTGCTGGTGACAGCCCCTTCAGTTTGCCGGGGTTGGTCGCGGACCTCTCGGGACGGTCGGATCCCGTTGTGATCGTTTCGTCGGGCGCCGTTGCGCTGGGCCGAGAGGCTACGGGTGAAAAAAGGAGAGGGGCTGACCTCGTGCTGGCCGAGCGCCAGGCATTGGCGGCCATCGGGCAACCCCTCCTCCAACGTCTTTGGCGCGAAGCGTTCGCTGGCGAGGGGCACAGCACGGCGCAAATTTTGCTGACCCCTGACATCACCGATCATCGATCGCGTTACCTCAATGCACGTTCAGCCCTCCGTGCATTGATCAATCGCGGTGTGGTGCCCATCATCAATGAGAATGATGCGGTGGCAACGGATGAACTACGGTATGGTGATAATGATGGCCTAGCGGCCCGTGTCGCAGGCCTGATCGATGCAGACACTCTTTTGCTTTTGTCGGACATCGACGGGCTATACGACAAAAACCCAAACGAGCACATGGATGCATCGCCTGTTCCCACGGTCGAATGGGGCGGCATTGATCGCTATCGCGCTGTTGCTGGACCAAGTGCATCATCAAGCGGTACTGGGGGTATGCAGAGTAAAATTGAAGCAGCAGCGCTCGCCACCGGCTGGGGCGTGAGAACCGTGATAGCAAGCGGTCATCATGCGCGACCGTTAAGTGCGCTCGATGTGGGTGCGCGCTCCACTCTGTTCGAACCAGGGCCGCGCTCCACGTCACGTCGGCGTTGGCTTGCTGGAGCTGTGGAGCGTCAAGGAGCAGTGGATATCGACGAAGGCGCGGTGGATGCAATCACCAAAGGTGCCAGCCTTTTATCCGTAGGCGTTAAAAACGTGACAACACCGTTTCTCGCTGGAGATGTCGTTGAGGTCCGCTGCGGCGGCGACGCCGTTGCATACGGCTTGGCCCTTTGCGACGCGGCCGCGATGAACGATTTCAAAATCCTCATTCACCGCGATAATTTGGTGTTGAAGTCCTCGTCAGAGCGCTGACAGGATCGCTTCGGTCGCTTCGTCAGCTCCAGCATGGCCGCCAAGGTCTTTGGTGCGGAGGCCGCCGTTCAGTGATTGGGAGACGGCCGCTTCGATCGACGCGGCGGCGTCGTTCATATCGGCTGAGTGACGAAGCAACATGGCCCCTGACAAAATCGCGCCAATTGGATTGGCGATACCTTGGCCGGCAATGTCCGGCGCGCTGCCGTGGATTGGCTCATATAGGCCGGGTGAGCCGGGCTCTCCTAACGATGCCGATGGTGCCAATCCAATCGAGCCAACGATGGCGGAAAGCTCATCAGACAGAACATCACCAAAGAGGTTTTCCGTCACCACCACGTCAAAATCCATCGGCTTCGTGACCAAGTGCATCGCCATTGCATCAACCAAGACATGCTCCACGGCGATATCTGGGTAATCACGCGCGACCGCATCGACGGTTTTGCGCCATAGCCGCGATGTTGCGAGAACATTCGCCTTATCAACCGAGGCGAGGCGGCCGCGCCTCTTCTTCGCAGCTTCAAAAGCGACCCGTGCTACGCGGTCAACTTCCTCCCGTGAATAGGGCATGAGGTCGGTTGCGATATCGTCGCCCTCTTGCCGTTCACCAAAGTAGACCCCGCCTGTCAGTTCGCGGACGACCAATATATCTGTGCCCAGGACAATTTCCTTACGAAGTGGAGATGCATCCTCAAGACCTGGGAAGATCCGTGAAGGGCGAAGATTGGCAAACAGCCCCATCGCCTTTCTGAGGCCAAGGAGGCCTTGCTCAGGGCGTGGTGCGCCCTCCTCGCGGGCAGCTTTGTCATAGGCCGGTCCGCCGACTGCTCCTAAGAGGACCGCATCAGAGCTGAGGCAAGCGTCTTTTGTCGCTGCGGGAAGGGGGTCACCTTCGGCATCGATGCCAGCGCCGCCAAAAGGAAATGGCTTTGCTTCAAGGTCGACACCACTGTTCGCACACACACGACCCAGCACGCGCAGCGCAGCAGAAGTTACCTCCGGCCCGATACCATCGCCGGGAAGAACCGTGATCTGAAGGCTCATGATGCTTTACCGTTTTCGCGTTCAAAGGTTTCGATGTCGGGCACGGCGTCCATCAGCACAGACAGTGGATCAGCACCCTGAAGAAGACAACGCCGGGCAAAGGGTTCAGTGGCAAAGGAGACCACGTGGTTACCAAACCGGATCTCTTCCTCTTCAAGATCGATCGTCAGCTCACGATCTGGTGTCTTGAGCAAGAGGTCGAGGGTGGCCTCATCCACCTCAACGGGTAACAGGCCATTTTTGACAGCATTGGATTTGAAGATGTCACCGAACGAGCTGCTGATGACGGCGCGCACGCCAAACGCATCGAGCGCCCAAGCCGCATGTTCCCGTGAGCTGCCGCACCCAAAATTATCGCCGGCAATGAGGATGTTATGGGTATCAGCATCGATATCATTGATCGGGTGATCGAGGGTGTTGCCGTCCTTATCAAAGCGCCAATCACGGAACGCCGCATCTCCCAAACCGTCGCGATCTGTCGTCGTCAAAAAACGAGCGGGGATGATCTGATCCGTGTCCACATTGGTTGTCGGGACCGCCACCGTTTTGCTGGTCACTTTGCCAAACGGTTTCATGCTATCGCCTCCAACTGACGGGGATCTGCCAAGTGCCCGGCGACGGCCGAGGCCGCGGCGGTTGCCGGGCTCGCCAATATTGTCCGGACACCTTCACCCTGGCGCCCTCGGAAGTTTCGGTTAGAGGTCGAGACCACCACCTCTCCGGGTGCACCTTTATCACCATTCATCGCGATGCACATGGAACAGCCCGGCTCGCGCCATTCGGCTCCTGCCATCACGAAGACCTCATCAAGACCTTCGTCTTCCGCCTGTCTTTTCACCGCCGCCGAACCAGGGACGACGAGCATTTGCACATGCTCCGCGACCTGTTTACCGCGCAGAAGGCCAGCGACCTGCCTTAAGTCCTCAATACGGCCATTTGTGCACGAACCTACGAATACACGGTTGACCGCAACCGCTGACAATTCTTCGCCGCCCGCCAGGCCCATATAGGCAAGCGCTTCTGACGCGTTGGAATTGTTTGCCGCGGGCACATTGCCGTTCACTGGCGCTGCCTCATGGGGGCTAACGCCGTAGGTCACCATGGGCGTGATTGCTGCTGCGTTGATGGTGATTTCGTTGTCGAAGACGGCGTCATCGTCACTGTAAAGATTAGACCAGGACGAAACCGCCGCAGCCCAGTCGGCGGGGACGCCTGGGCGGTCTTTGAGATAGGCAAATGTCGTTTCATCCGGTGCCACCATACCGGCGCGGGCACCAGCCTCGATCGAGAGGTTACAGAGCGTCATGCGCCCTTCCATCGACAGAGCACGGACAGCTTCGCCGGCATATTCCAGGACATAGCCCGTGCCGCCATCCATCCCTAGGCGCGCGATCACCGTGAGCGCCATGTCCTTTGCCGTGACGCCCGGTGCTGTTGCGTCTTCGAACATCACGCGAAGGGTTTTCGGTTTACGCTGAAATAGCGCTTGAGAGGCGAGAACGTGCCCGACTTCTGTCGTCCCGATGCCAAAGGCGAGGGCCCCAAACGCCCCATGGGTGCTCGTGTGGCTGTCACCGCAAACCACCACCGTACCAGGATGGGTCCGCCCAAGCTCCGGACCCACCATATGGACAATGCCGCGTCGCGGATCATCGAGGTCTAAGAGTTCAATGCCGTGCACCGAGCAATTGTTGCGCAGCGTGTTGACTTGGTTCTCCGCCGCGGCCGTGGCGTAGGGCAGCCGGCCGTCTTCGCCGGCAGGTAGGGTCGGCACCGAATGATCGATCGTCGCTAAGGTGAGGTCTGGTCGCCGGACCTTGAGGCGACGCTCCTTCAGAACCTGAAACGCCTGCGGGCTGGTCACCTCATGGATAAGGTGCAAGCCAACATGCAAAATAGCGGGGCTGTCTGGCGCTTCTTCTCGAACAAGATTCCGTTCCCAGACTTTATCGAACAGCGTCTTGCCGGTCACGCCTCTGCCACCACCCTGTTGGACGCACCCGAAACAAGGGTGCGGAGTTGTTCATCAGAGACCTCGTGGTGCTCATCAGCCAACACTTTGAACGCACTGAAGATTGCGTCACGCGTATCTACTGGCACTTCATGGCCAAGTTCTTCGAGCCGCGCAAAAAGAGCATGTTTGCCTGAGTGTTTGCCCAAGACCAGCGAACTCACCGGCGCACCGACGTCTTCGGGCTCCATGATCTCATAAGTCTTGCGGTTGCTCAGCATACCATGCTGATGAATACCCGCCTCATGCGCAAAAGCATTCCGTCCAACGACGGCCTTGTTGCGCTGTACCTTTTCACCCGTGATGTCTTCGAGGGTGCGAGAGGCGTCATAGAACTTGGTCGTATCGATATTGGTTTGCACTTCATAGGTGTCACGGCGTGTGCGCATCGCCATCACCACCTCTTCCATCGCACAATTCCCAGCGCGCTCACCGATGCCATTGATTGTGCATTCAATCTGCCGGACACCGGCACGGACGGCAGCCAGGCTGTTGGCGGCAGCCATACCGAGGTCATCATGACAATGGGTTGAAAAGACCACATCGTTACCAGGCTCGACCGCTTCGATCAGATAGCGGAAAACCTCATAGGTCTCCTCTGGTGTGAAATAACCAACCGTATCAGGAACATTAAGGGTGCCCGCACCCGCTTCGGTCGCAGTCTTGAGGCATTCAGCAAGGAAGGTCTTTTCTGTCCGCATCGCGTCTTCAGCGGAAAATTCGACGTCGTCGAAAACCTGCCGAGCGTAGCGCACGCCATGGTCAATCGCGTCGAGGATTTCGCCCTTCCGCATTTTGAGCTTATGCTGACGGTGTGTTGGGCTGGTGCCAATGAAAACATGCGCACGCTTCCGCGGTGCACCGTCAAGGGCTTCTGCTGCAGCATCAATGTCGCGTTCGGTGACACGAGCCAAAGAGCAAACGATTGGGCCGTCGGCTTCCTGGGCAATCGCTTTGACCGCTTCGGCGTCGCCGGGGGAGGCTGCTGCGAACCCCGCCTCGATGACGTCCACGTTGAGGTCGGAAAGCGCGCGCGCCATGCGGAGCTTCCCTTTCATCGTCATCGAAAAGCCGGGGCTTTGTTCGCCGTCCCGCAAAGTCGTATCGAAAATTCGAACGGTATCAGATGGTTGATAGGTCATGGTTCGTACACTCAATAATTCGCTAATTCTGGTAAGAAGCCTTCCTCGCGGAGGGCCTGAATGATGCGATCCATATGCTCCGGACCCGTGGCCTCTACAGAGATATCGAGGTGCGTTTCCTTCGCAGGCAGATCATTGAAGACTTTGTGATAGGCAACATCGATGACGTTGCCTCCTGCTGCGCCGATGGCTGCGGATACCCGGGTCAGCTGTCCCGGCACGTCCATCAGCGCGATTCTAAGTCGCGCGAGGCGGCGCTGGCGTGCGAGGTCACGCATCAAAATCGCAGAAAGAAGGCGCGCGTCGATATTACCCCCGCAAAGAACGGAGCCGACGCATTTGCCCCGGAAGAGGGAGGGGTGTGCCAACATGGCCGCAAGACCCGCAGCGCCTGCTCCTTCGACCAGCGTTTTCTGTGTGCTGAGAAGAAGGGAAAGAGCACGTTCGAGGTCGCGTTCCTCAACTGTCACGATTTCGTCGACGAGATCAGCCGCAACGCGACGGGTGAGCTGACCCACATTGGCGACAGCGATGCCTTCAGCCAAGGTCATACCGCCGCAAGGGCGGGCGCTTCCGCGAATCGCATTGAGCATGCCGGGGTAAAGCGAGGCTTGGACGCCGATCACTTTAATCCCTGGACGGCGCGATTTAGCGACCGCAGCCATCCCGGCAATCAATCCGCCTCCTCCAATTGGCACAACCAGGGTATCGAGATCTGGTGCCTGCTCAAGCATTTCTAACGCCACCGTGCCTTGACCAGCCGCAACATGCGGATCGTCAAAGGGATGAACGAGCGTGAGACCACGCTGCGCGATCAGGCGCTCAGCTTCCTCGCTGGCCGTCTCGAACCCATCGCCAAAAAGAACAACGTCCGCGCCCAACCGGCGGGTCTCTTCAACCTTCACCGAGGGCGTATGAGCGGGCATGACGATCGTTGCACTGATTCCGAGGAGTTGCGTGTGGCGTGCAAGCCCTTGGGCGTGGTTGCCAGCCGATGCTGCGATGACACCGGCGCTTTTTTCGTCCTCGGTAAGGGAAAGCAGTTTCGCCAGCGCACCGCGCTCTTTAAAAGCGCCGGTCACCTGCATGTTTTCGTATTTTAAGTAGAGTTGCGCACCCGTTTGTTCCGAAAGCTTCGTGCTCGGAAGGCAAGGCGTGACCGCCACATGCTCCCATGCAGGATCATCTTTCTCGATAATCGCGCGCCAGTCATCAGCCAACAGACCGAGGGGATTGTGTCCTACAGAAGGGTCCTCATCAACCGATACAGGGACGTCGTCAAATGACGGCGGCATGGGGGATCTCCTTCCACCGGCTTGGCTTTTCCCGGCTGCGACGCTCAAGCCGCACTTCCCGTACATTATGCAAACGTTCAATCTGGAGGCGGAGGGTCTCGATTGAACGGTTGTTGCCCGTTGGTGAGACCTGTACGCGCGTTTCAACGCCGCCTTCGATCTCTTCAACGAGAAGCGAACGCACGTTCCAGCCGCGCTGCTCAATCACGGTCCACACCCGGCGAAGGGTACCATTCACATTGTCTGATTCGATCGTGAACGTCTCAATCGTGGCACGGCGAGTGTTGGGAGTAAGGGCGACGCTCATGATTTATCCCTCCAACATTTCGCTATTGGATTTGCCGGGCGCGACGAGCGGCCAAACATTTTCCGCAGGATCGATGATGGCATGCATCAAAATTGGGCCTTCGGCGGAGAGGAGGCGATCGATCGCATCAGCAACTTCGCTTCTCTTACTAATGGTGAAGGCCTGAACGCCGAACGCCTGCGCCAAAACCGCGAAGTCTGGGTTGTCCGAAAGATCCACCTCAGAGAAATTACCGTCAAAGAATAGCTCCTGCCACTGACGGACCATGCCGAGGCGGGAGTTGTTGAGCACAATCACCTTCAGCGGAATCTTGTATCGGTTGAGGGTGGCAAGCTCTTGGATGTTCATCATCACGCCGCCGTCGCCATTGATGGAGACAACGGTGCTTTCAGGCTCCGCCAATTGCGCGCCGAGGGCCGTGGGCAAGCTATAGCCCATGCTGCCTAGCCCGCCTGAG
>JBCBUC010000032.1:0-45307 GCA_039818345.1 Pseudomonadota bacterium
CGGTTCGTGCTTGCCGGGGTGCATATGAAAGCCCCAATCAGGAAGATGGATATAGCCTGCATAGAGTGGCCGACGGATCGACACACGGTCTGAAGAGGGCTTTGGCCAGGGAGAAGGCTTGTCTGCACGCACCATTTTTGAATTGTTTCCAGACTTCATTGCAGTTCGGTCCGCGCCTAACTGTTGACCTTTGCTTTGCTCAAAGGCGCTGCGCAGTCGGGTGCGTGAAGGATCGGCGCGGAAAGTGACCAGCCGGACTGTCTAATATATCAATCAGCTAGCTGACGATTAAAGGAAGCATAGCTTGGACGGCGATAGCGCGCTCAAAACTCTCGGTCACTCGCCATACTGATGATATCTTGCTCAAGGCCAGGCCGAGCTTACACTGGCCAACCGAACAAAGTGGCGCGATAATCGAGCATGAGGTGACAGCTTCGAATTGAAACGCCCTTTTTGGCGGGCTCGGCGCATTAATGGACCTTCGTCACGGACTGCTAACGGGCCTATGGTGCCGTTGGTCGTCTCAGTCGTCGGCGGCTCAAAAAGCTCCCAAATTGTCGCTGAGGCCTGTGCATCAGTTCGCCCAAAACGGTCACTCGAACGAACGTCCCCTATGTCCATTTATGGCGAACAGGGAGCACCACACGAAGCACAATCGTTGGTCCATTGATTGCAGACACGGCCAAAATTAAAGTGCTAGTCTAGCCTTTGCTTTGCTTGTCATGGCAGATTCCATACGCCGGATACGGAGATGCCTGCGCGAGCGAGCCCGAGCAATTGCCGTCGCCGCTTCACGCGGCAGCGGCAGGAGGCTGAGTGATAAGGCTTGGCTTTGACAAAAACAGACGCCTATAGTGCGTGAGCAGCATTTTGAATGGCCAGTCGCATGTTTCGGAAGTTCAACGCCTTTGCCGTTATTCTTGGTTTTGTGCTCACCGGGTGTTCCGCTGATCTGGAATCCGAAATTGTCGAGGAGCTAGAAGAGACAGACGAGGCGCTCGTGGCCCGGGCGCTCGAAATACATGATCGCGTACTGACTTTTGATTCCCATGCGGATACGCCGCTGCGCATGATTGAACCGGGGTTTGACATGGCAGAGCGCCACGACCCCAACGAAACCGGCTCAAAGGTTGATTATCCCAGAATGATGGAAGGTGGACTGGACGCCATCTTTTTTGCAGCCTTTGTCGCTCAGGACATTCGCAACGACGAAGGTCACAGCCGTGCTAAAGCGCTGAGCCTCGAAATGATCGACGCTGTGATCGCGTCAACGGAAAGAAACTCCGATATTGTTGGTTTGGCGCTTAATCCCAGTGACGCTTATGAGCTCGAAAAGGCAGGCAAGCGCGCCATCTATCTTGGCATCGAAAACGGCTATCCGATTGGCGATGACCTCTCCAATCTAGAGCTCTATTTTAGCAAGGGCGTGCGCTACATCACCTTGGTTCATTCAACCAACAATGATCTTGCGGATTCAGCGACTGATCCTCAGGGGTCGGAGCATGAAGGGATCAGCGATTTTGGGGAGCTGGTGGTTCAGGAGATGAATCGCCTAGGGATCATTGTTGATGTTTCCCATGGCAGCGATGATGTGTTCTTCGATGCGATCGCGATGTCGAAGGCACCGATCATCGCAAGCCACTCAAACGCACGCGCGATTACCGCTCACGACCGAAATATGTCCGATGAGATGCTCAAGCTCATGGCGGAGAACGGCGGCGTTGTTCAACTCACTATGCTTGCGGACTATCTAAGGGATGCGCCTGCAAACCCGGCGCGCGATGCTGCGATGGATGAACTTTTCTCGTCCATGCCGCCCGTTGGCAACATGACACCAGACGAGCGGGCTGCGTTTCGCCAAGCCATGAACGACTTGAGCGAAGAGTACCCTGTTCCGCCTGCAACGGTTAGCCACGCGGTCGATCATATTGATCACATTGTCAAAGTAGCTGGCATTGATCACGTCGGCATTGGGTGTGACTTTGACGGCGGCGGCGGCATCGAAGGTGTCTTCGACGCCAGTGAGGTCATGAACATCACCATCGAATTGGTGCGGCGCGGCTATACAGAAGAGCAGATCGAGAAAATCTGGGGCGGCAACCTTATCCGTGTCTTCCGCGAGGTTCAGGCTGTTGCCAGCGAGATACAAGCAGACAGTCAGTAGCAAGCCATGCGGCCAGCAGTCTGTGTCCGGTGTATCGGTGTGTTGCTCTTTCTTTTGGGGTTGTCGCAGCACGCTGCGGCGCATCCTTTGAGGCTTTCGCTCAGTGAGATTGAGTATTCTTCAGAAGAGGAACTATTAACCGTCAGTCTCAGGCTTTTTCTAACGGATGTGAACGAAGCACTGGTTTTTGACCCAGACAGCACGGAACTCGCTTTCTGTCAGCCCAATGAATCGCCGAATGCTGAGCTTTTGTTGATGGAATATTTGGATGAGTTTTTCTACATTAAATTCAATGGACGAAAACTAGATCTCGAGATCAAGAGCAAGGAACTTCACGGCGAGGGCATGAACACAGCCCTTGGGGTGATCTTCGCGCATCGGCAGGAGCAACCATTGACATCTTTGGAGATCAAGAATGCGGTTTTCACCGACCTGTTCTTTGACCAAAGCAATATCGTCTACGTGTATGTGGATGGTGGCTCAAAGAGCTTTATGCTGAATAAAAAAACATCGACTCACAGATTGGATTTTTGACGTGCAGTCCATTGATCTTTATCTGCGGCTAGGTTTTACGCATATCTCCGATCTGGCGGGATTTGATCACATTCTGTTTCTCGTTGCTCTGTGTGCTGTTTACACGATTGAGCAATGGAAACGTCTCACGGTCTTGGTGACTGCGTTTACGGTGGGCCATAGCATCACGCTCGCGCTGTCTTCTCTTGGTGCGATAACCATCCCCTCGAATATCATCGAGTTCCTCATACCGACGACCATTCTGGCGACAGCGCTCCACAACGTGATGAGCAACGCATCGTTGGAGACAACATCCGGTATGGTAAAGAATTATGCAATGGCGCTGTTTTTTGGCCTTATCCACGGCATGGGCTTTTCTAACTACTTCCGTGCACTGTTGATGAGTGACGATTCGATTGTCGTGCCGCTCTTGGGTTTTAACCTGGGTATAGAATTCGGTCAGCTGATGGTTGTTGGCGTTATAGTCGCCATCTCCTATTTGTTTTTGAATGTCATTGGTATCAAGCACCGATATTGGAATGTCGCTGTCTCAGGTATAGCAGCTGTTATCTCGGTGTTTCTGATGATCGAAAACAAGTTTTGGTAGGCTGAACATCGTCTGAACCAAATGCAACGACACCGGCGGGGATGGCGCGTCTTTAGTCATTGGTTGCCTCTTAGGAGATTGAGGCTTGGTGACATACGGCCCCGGGTTGTGGGGAGCCGTGAAACTGACGATGAAATTGGCGTCCGGATAGGAAAGGCTTCCCCATAGGTTTTGGAAAAAGCCAGCTCCCACCCTGGAATAGAGCCGACA
The DNA here is from genome assembly GCA_039818345.1 of Pseudomonadota bacterium. Lineage (GTDB taxonomy): Bacteria > Pseudomonadota > Alphaproteobacteria > Caulobacterales > Parvularculaceae > Parvularcula. Next base: position 3,495 of record JBCBUC010000032.1, read on the forward strand.
AACCTTGGCATCTCGCGGATCGAGACGCCCCAAGGCATACGGGGTGCACGGTAATTCCGGGTAACGTAGACGCCTCTTCCGCTGAGGCGCGAGAATGCCCCTGGAATAGCATCAAAGAACAACCGTGCCCTTGGAAATTTCTCAACGATCATGGTCAGTAGACGGCGAACGTCCTCTTCTTGAAGATACATCAAGAGACCCGCGGCGCTGATGAAGGGGGTGCTGTCAGCCGGCACGGCATCAAGCCAAGCCTCGTCCAAGGCGGAACACGGCACCAGTGTTTGCTGCTCACTTGTCGGGAGGAGTTTCTCGCGCACGGCAATGGCTTCGGGGAGGTCGACGCTGATCCACCGAACGCGTTGGTCGCCAATGCGCCAGAACTGCGTTTCGAGGCCTTCACCGAGCGCCACAACGACGGGATGATCAGGCGTCTTATCGATGTGTTGTTTGATCAGATCGTCAGAAAATCGCGCACGGATGGCCAGAAAAGGGGTCGGTACGCCAAACTTCGAGAAAAATCGGTAATTGATGCGCCGAACGAGATCCACTGACAGCGGGTCACGGAGGATACCGCCCACTCTTCTTGATTCAGCGGCGCGGTTCCACAGCGGCCAGAGCATGGTTTCTGGGACGCCGCTTAGTTCAGGACGCAGTCTCTTTGCTTCGGCCAAGATTACGCTCCCAACGCATGGCTGCACAACCAAGACTTTGCTTGCTTTTCCTCGTCTTGGCTACTGGCGTTACCAGTGGCGAGCAGTATCGCGGCTTCAAGAATGCTCGCCGTCGCGGTATAGGCCTTTCAAGGCGCGCGCGTCGCGCCACCATAGAAAAGCCCGGCAACAGGGCAGGCGGGAGGCGCCAATGGCAGTCGAACTATCCGAGCACGTCCTGAAAACCGATCGGCACGAGACATTTTATTTGGCGTGTGGGCCAGATGATGGCCCGTTGGTTATTTTTTGTCACGGCTGGCCCGAGCTTTCGATCACTTGGCGCAGGCAGCTCGAGGCGCTGGGCTCTCTCGGTGTTCGCGCCATCGCGCCTGATATGCGCGGGTATGGTCGATCAACGGTCCATCCGCATAAGGAAGACTACACGCTCGAAGAGATCGTCAATGACATGATCGAACTCATCGACCATTTGGGTGCAGAGAAGGCCGTTTGGGTTGGCCATGATCTTGGTGCACCAGTAATGTGGTCGATTGCTCAACAATATCCCGAACGATGCCATGGCATGATCGGTCTTTGTGTTCCTTATCTACCCAGCGGGCTTACCCTTGGAAATCTGGTCGCGACGGTCGATCGAGCGCTCTACCCTGAAGATCAGTTCCCGCATGGCCAATGGGACTATATCGCTTTTTACCAAGACCATTTTGATTTGGCGACCAAAGCCTTTGATGCAGATACCCAAAGTACGGTCCATGCCTTGTTCCGCGCAGGTGAGCCTTCTGTCATGTCGATGCCGTCCTTTACCGCATCGACCAATGCGCGCGGAGGATGGTTTGGTCCTGATGGCGCAGGCGCTCCGCGGTTTCCTCTCGATACCCGTGTGCTCTCGAAAGAGGAGGCACAGACCTATGCCGATGCTCTTGGAAGCAATGGGTTCACTGCGCCCGATAGCTGGTACATGAATCTTCAGACGAATGCAGTCTATGCGGAAAAGGCGCGGGCGTCTTGGGTGTTAGAGATGCCGGTTTTGTTCGTGCACGCGTCTTATGATCCGATTTGCGCCACTGCTCATCCGGCCTTGGTCGCGCCGATGCGGGACCACTGCACTGACCTGACTGAAGTCACTATCGAATCTGGACATTGGGTCGCCCAAGAAAAAGCGGACGACCTGAATGCCGCGCTCCAGATATGGCTGACGGAAAAACTTCCGTCAGTCTACGCCTAAGGCTCTGTTGTGGGTCGGCGTTTAGCTTCCCGCCCAGACGTCGAGGACATAACGGCCCTCTTTGGTCATGGTCTCCATCCAATTGTTGGCGACCTCGAAATCGACGTCCTTGTTTTGCGCGTAGAGCGTCGCTAGCGCGCGCTTGACCTCAGGCTCCATCGCGGCGCCATCTCCGCAGACGTAAATTGCGGCGCCTTCTTCGATCAGCTGCCAAACGGACGCCCCTTGGCGCCGGATCACGTCTTGGACGTAGATACGATCTGAACCTTCGCGCGAGAAAGCCGTGTGAAGATCGATCAATCCCTCTTCGTGTGCCGCTTTGAGTTCATCAGCATAGATGAAGTCTTCGTCGGATCGGCGACATCCAAAGAACAACATCGCTGGGCCCAGCGATGCTCCCTTTTCCTTCAGTGCACGACGTTCTTGAATGAATCCGCGGAAGGGCGCGAGCCCTGTGCCCGGTCCCACCATAATAACGGGTTGGGATGGATCGTCGGGGAGGCGGAATTTTGCCGATGGGGGCTTGACCACAGCCTGGACGAGATCGCCCGGCCGCGCATTAGCGAGAAAGTTGGAACACACCCCCCGATACATGCCGTGCCCAGAGCGAGCAGGTCCTTCAACCACACCGACGGTGATCGAGCATGCCCGCGAATTCGCGCTTGGTGACGACGAAATCGAATAATAGCGCGGTGACATCCACTGGGTGATTTCCAAGAACACGGCGAACGGCAGCTCGCAAGCGGGAAATTCTTCGAGCAAATCAGACACTGATTTGCGTTTGAGGAAGACCTCCGTCCGGTAAAGGTCTGTGTCCCCTGACGCCGGTGCAGCGAGGGCCTCCAACTTTCTTTTCGTGTCAGGACAACGGGTATGTTCTGCAAGGATGCCGACATCTTTGCGGCTTGCCACGGCTTGCAGCTCACCAAAGACATCCGCCAATCGTTTGACGCTGAACGTTGAATTGTTCGGGAACGGACTACGCCGCCCGCCCGTCACATTGATGCGGACATGGGAGTCCTCATCGAACCCAAATCTGTTCAATAACCGCTGCACGAGCTCTTTGTGGTTGACCGGGATCACACAAAGGTGGTCGCCAGGTTCGTATGACACACCTTCGGGCAACTCGACTTCGATATGGCGTGTCGATCGCGGCGATGGGTTATCCCCTCCATGGTTCTGGAGCTCTCGATTGTCGATGATCCGCATCGGCATGGCGCCGGCTTGGTTGGCCACCGGGTTACCGGTTACACTCTCAGCAATTTCAACGTCATAGAGTGGTTGGGCCTGAATCTTAGCGTCAAAATCGACCTCCAGACCGAGCGCTTCGCCCACGGACTGCCAAAGCGGGTCAAACCACTCATGGAACTGACCATCGAGATCTTCCCGCGCGTCGGCCTCTCCCCGGCCCACGATACGTTTAGCGCCCAATTGCTCTAAGCGCTCGTCGATCAGTCGGGGTACGTCCTGATAGGTCGCCGCCCAATCGCGGTTACCACAGCCAAAGACCGTGTACTGTACGCCGTCCGCGTCGCCAGGATTAGCGTTTTCTAGCCACTCGACGAACCGCACAGCGTTGTCGGGAGGCGCACCGTTATAGGATGCTGAGGCAATGATAATGGTTCCATCGGTCGGTAGGCCGTTTGCGTGATCATCGAGCGGGGCAAGAACCGTATCAAACCCGTTGAGTTCGCCCGACTGGCTGATGTCCCGTGCAAACGCCTCGGTCGTCCCAAGGTTAGAGCCGTAGAGGATGTAAAGCTTTGTTCCATGTTTTGGTCGTTGGGTGTTTTCGGGAACGTCGCTGTCAGCTTCGGACGTCGTTCCTACAGGAACGAGCGCGCTACGCGTCAAATCAGGCCGTGGGCGGACTTTCATCTTGAAGTTGCCCGGCTTGATCGACAGCGTCTCTTTGACTTCAAGTTCGTAGTTGGTGTGATCAATCAATTGAAAACGCTGGAGAATCATACCCATCACAAGGATGGCTTCTTGAACGGCAAACTGCCGACCGATGCAGGCCCGCTGTCCGTTGCCAAATGGTTTGTACGCCCAGGCCGGGCGTTCGCGCTCGGCCTCTTTGCTGAAATTCTCCGGATCAAACGCCTCAGCGTTTTCTCCCCAGACAGATTTATCACGATGCAACATCAGTGTCAGCATGGTGATAAAAGAGTTCTTCCTTAGCGGGTATTTACCGCCAAGCACTTCGTCTTGATAGGGAGTGAAGGCAATCGCAGGGGCCGTGGGCCAAAGGCGAAGGGCCTCGAACAAAATCATCCGAATGTATTCAAGTTGATTGACCTGCGCATAGGTCGGCGCGACAGCGACATCACGGCCGAGGACGCGGTCCACCTCGGCGTAGGCTTTTTCAAGCACGTCTGGGTGCTTGAGAAGATAATAAAGCGTGAAGGACATGAGCCCTGAAGTCGTTTCATGCCCCGCAATCAAAAACGTATTGATCTGGAAACGGATATTTTCATCCGATAAGCTCTCGCCAGTGGCCTTGTCGACGCCCTCCAGCATGTAATTGAGAAGGTCGTTTTGTCCGGTGCCTCCACTGCGGCGACGTTCACGGATGATATCGTCAACGAGGCCATTCATGTACTTGGCGTCATTGGTGAGCTGTTCAAGACGTTTGCGCAGAACAACATGCTCAAATGGCAGGCCGCGCTGCACCATGCAGGTCTCAAGGGTGCGACTTAGGGCATCGATATAAGGGTGAAAATCTTGCCTATAGAAAGAGTTGAAGCGGTAATCGAAACCGCAAATGCCGACCGTATCGAGGGCCACTGCGGTCATGTCATGGACCACATCGATCTCGTCGTCAGCGTTCAAGCGTTCCCATTTGTTCACCAGCTGATCGGCGACATCGATCATCATGGGCAAGTAGTTGACCATCGCCTTTTGGCTAAACGTCGGTAGAAGGATGTTATGCGCTTTTGACCAGTTGGGGTCTTGCGTGTTGCTGGTGAAAAGGCCGTCGCCACCAATCACACGAACTTTGCGCAATGTTCCCTTCACTGCCTTGTCGAAACGTTTCTCGTCGCACAGCTCCCGCACGAGATCGGCACCGGAGACGACGTAAATCGGCTTGCCAAACATATCTAGCTGGTAAATCGGCCCTTGCTCGCGCGCGATCTGCATCATGCTCTGAAGCGGCTTATCGACGTCGATGTTAAAGACGTTCCCGACAACGGGTTTTCCCGCGGGCTGCGGGATGGGCCGGTCAATCGTATTCGTCGCCATGGTCGTCTCCCTGAAACTGTTTACCTTGCGGACCTATTCTTGTCGTGGCCCTGCATACCATCTGGATACTGTTGGCGCGCGCTTCCTTACACAACCCAACTCTTTATATTCGGCAGCAACTTTCTGCAGCGCCCACCATGCTCGCGATGGTTATGACCAAGCATAGACCGCGCCGCGCTGCGCCTTCGCCGAGCGGCGACATCAAATAACGAGGGCATCGGCTGCTCCCAAATCCCTTTCTTTAGAAGAACCTATACGCCGAAGCACCAGTATGGGAAGCGTCAACGAATATTGCGCTATGTCTTGCCAAGTCTCATCTGTGCGATGAGAGTGTCCAAAACGATATAGGGGAGGCGGACCATGAGTGGTCGAGGCGCCAATGATGCGAGCAATGGCATCCGCGATGCGATTGCGAAGCTCGAAGCTAGAGTTGAGTCTATCAGTACCGCGTTGATGGGAACGGAAGAATTCTCGAAAACGGCGAATGCGGCGTCTTCTGTCCAGATGCGTGTGCAAAAAGGCATGAGCGGCCACATGGCCCGCCAGCTGGCCCTGTTTAATATGCCGAGTAGGGAAGATATCAACGCATTGGCGGAGCGCGTCATGACAATGGACGAGCGACTGGTGCGGATTGAAGCTTTGTTGCAGCGCATCACCCCTCCGGACGCAACACGAACTGCTGGTGGGCCGCCGCGCACCAAAAAACCAGCTGCAAAGCCAAGCAAAGAAAGTTAAAGACGTCTTCGTGACGCGAACTGGACGGCCCACGACATGTCAACAGAAGTTGAGAGCAAAGAGGCGCTGACAAAGCGCATGCGGAAGATGGTGAACCGCACCATTCAGCGGAATATTAAAGGCGTTGAATATTTCGCATCGACCGCACCTCCGGTAGGCCTCACGCCCAAAGAAACAATCTATAAGCGAGGCACGCTCAACCTCTACCACTACCATTCGCAAGCCGATGAGATTTACCGCGTCCCTTTGCTGTTGGTGATGGCGACCACCAACCGCGGTTATGTGATGGACATCACGCCTGGCGGCAGCCTCGTCGAATTCTTGGTGAAAAGCGGCTACGACGTCTTCATGATCGATTGGGATGCACCGCGGCCGGAGGAAAAAAACCTTGGGCTTGAGGATTACACCCAAGACTTTATCCCTTCGTGTATTGAACAGATACGTGCCAAAACCGGTGAGGACGAAGTTACGGTCATGGGTTATTGCATGGGCGGCGTGCTATCGACGATCTACGCTGCAACGCACCCGGAAGGTCCACTGAAAAATTTGGTTTGTTTTACCACCCCAGTGAATTGGCACGAGATGGGTCTGTTTAACGCCTGGTCCGATAAGAACAGCCTTGACGTCGACCGACTGGTCGAAATGGTGGGGAACATTCCGGCTGACCTCATCATGTCATCCTTTGATATGCTACGCCCGACGAACCGGATCACCGGCCGCATCGATTTGTGGGATAATCTGTGGAATGATCAATTTGTCGATTCGTACCGAAAGTTTGATCGTTGGGCGAATGAGGCGCTTCCGCTACCTGGCCGCTATTTTAAGCAGGTTACCCAAGAGCTGATGCGGGGTAACAAACTCTATAACGGCGATTTGATGGTTGGCGGTAAAAATGCCAATCTTTCAAATATTAAGGTTCCACTCCTCCACGCTGTGGCCGAGCATGATCACATTATTCAGCGCGAGGCGAGTGCGCCCCTCATCGAACTGGTGGGCTCTTCTGATAAAGAAGAGCTTGTCCTCAAGGGCGGTCACATTAGTCTGGTCGCAGGTCCAAATGCCGTGCGGCGCCTCTGGCCGAAACTTGATGATTGGCTATCTGTAAGGTCTGTATGATGACGAATGAATCACAGCGCTATCCAACCTCCGTCGCGTGTGAAGAGCACATTGTCAATTTGCGGTTGATGACGCCTGCGGACGAGGCTGGTGTCCTTTCCTTCGCAAGAGGCCTTCCGCCGCATGATCTGCTCTACATGCCGCGCGATATCACCAACGCCAAAGTCATTTCGGCCTGGGTGCGGGCGAACGAAAAAGGGCACATCAAAACTGTTCTTGCCACAGACGGGGGAGAGATTGTCGGGTGCGCAGCACTTTTCCAAGACCCTCTTTCGTGGTCGCCCCATTGGGGTGAGATGCGAGTCCTGGTGGGCAAAACCATGCGCGCCAAAGGGCTTGGTCGGATCTTGATTCAAGAATGTTTTGTGATGGCGCTTGAGAAGGACCTTAAGAAGCTCTCGGCCCAAATGACCGTGGACCAACAGGGCGCGGTGACCATTTTCGAGGAGCTTGGTTTCCGCGGTGAGGCGCTTCTCAAGGACCAGGTGATGGACCGCGATGGTGAGACCCACGACATTGTGATCTTATCCTGCGATGTCGAGCGCATGCACACCCAGCTCTCTGCCTATGGTCTGGATTCAATAGTTTAATAAAGACCATCGGTGCGTTAACAAATGGTCGTACTGAAAGTTAAATATTTCATGTTGCGGTGCGGTAATCCCCTAGAATTGCTGCGCTGCAGCGTGCTTTATGTTTGATACCAGGCCTGTACTTGCCATATAATTGCCTTAGACTCGCAGCAAAACGACTTGCGCAATTGTTAGGTGCACCATGTCAGAAACCGTTGCCAATTATGGCCGACCATTTTTACCTTTGGCTCTATTAGAAGCAGGGCGTGCCCTGAGTGAGCTGTCACTTCTTCCGGTTGCGGAAGTCCCGCTCAAGGCGGCGCCATCCGGCGATGGCCACCCCGTCATCGTTTGTCCGGGGTTTTTGACCAGCGATCGCGCCACCGGGCTTTTGCGGCGCTTTATTTCCAGCAAAGGCTATGAAACCTTTGGCTGGGAACTCGGCCGAAATCTCGGCCCTGGATCAACCGGCGGCAATTTCGAATTGTTGGCGGAAAAGGTACACATCGCCTATCAGCGTTCAGGCCGCAAAGTCTCCCTCGTCGGATGGAGTCTCGGCGGGGTGATGGCACGTGAACTTGCCAAACAATTCCCAGATCAAATCCGCCAGGTGATCACTCTTGGCAGCCCACTTTCGGGTAAGGTCGAGGCATCCACCATCTCCTGGCTCTATAACCAAATTGCCGGCCAGGTGCCGATGCCTGCTTACATGCAGCAATTGATGGAGCGGTTGTCTGAGCCGCCAGCCGATGTTCCGTCGACATCAATTTTTACGAAAACCGATGGTATTGTTCATTGGCGCGGATGCATCGAGCCGAAAACGAAAACCACGGATAACATTGAAGTCTATGCCAGCCATTGCGGTCTGGGCGTGAACCCAAGTGTCTACTTTGCCATTGCTGATCGTTTGGCGCTTCCGGAAAACGAATGGTCGCCGTTTGATCGGCGGGCGTCGATATGGCGGCGCGCGGCGTTCCCATCAAGCGGGCATGATTACCACTAACATGCGCTGACATCTAAATTCAGTACGCGGCCTGTCTTTCAACGACAGGCCGCTTTTTTGGTGTGCGGATAAAAAAAGCCGGCGCTGGGACGAACCCAAGCGCCGGCAGAGCCTGACCACTCCGGGAGGAGGTGGAGTGGTTTAGGCGTTAGCTGTTGTGCCCCGGACTTTTTCGCGGAGCTGACCGAAATACTCACGCACTGGCGCAATGCTTTCTTTGCTGCCTTCAGCGGTGAGCGACGTCACGTTGCGGACTTGCGAGACGTTGCGCTCAATGCCTTCACGCAGAGCGTCGCGCTGAATACGGAGGGAATCGGTGAACGATTCAGCTTCCATAGCCTGGCGCAGGGCTGTGAATGTTGCGTCAGTGTTTTCTTGAGCGTTCTCGAGCATCGTCATCAGGACTTCACGGCGCTTGTCGCCCATGATTGTGCCTGAATCAGCGAGAGCAGCACCGGCGTCTTTGAAGCCAGCCTGAATACGCTTGAAGATCGACTCCACAGCTTCATCCGCGTCCGCCTCAATGGCTTCAGCTTCCGTTGCTTCAATCGTCTCAACTGTTTCGTCTACAGTGCTTTCTGCTGCCGCTGCGACGTCTTCGATGTTCTCTTTTCCATCAGTCATTGGTTCTACTCCTTTAGTTTTTCTCGTCTTGATTATGCCGCTTGGACGGAGGCGGCGCTCTCCTCAACAGCGCGGAGATGCTCCGCGATGAGCTTGCTCACTCGTGGTAGATGGGAAGGCGGCACATCATGGCCCATCCCTTCCAACAGCTCGAACCGTGCGCCTTTGATGTTAGCGGCGATATCTTCGCCGGCCGCATGCGGAACGAGTGGGTCGGCCGACCCGTGAACCACCATGGTTGGTGCAGAAATCTTCCGTGTCCAGGCACGCAAATCACCAGTTGCGATGATAGCGGCGATCTGACGGCGGATGCCTGCTGGGTAATTGCAGCGCTCAAGCGAGACCACCACCCGCTTGCGCAGTTCTTCGGGGTCTGTGCCACTGTTCTTTGTGCCGATTAACGTCCAAAGGGCGGTCGTTTGATCAACCAAGTCGTCCTGCGAATGCGCACGCGTCCGGGCGTTCAGTACAGCGTTGGTGACCGATGGATCAGCTGTCGGCAGCTTGGGGTTGTTGGTGGAGCTCATCCAAACCGTGAGGCTCTTCACCCGATCTGGATTTTCTGCAGCCATGATCTGGGCAATCATTCCGCCCATCGACACGCCAACGACGTGCGCGCTCTCAATGTTCAAGCTGTCGAGGACGCCGACCGCATCAGCGGCCATGTCATCAAGCCGGTAAGGCGCAAACCGCTTGAAACCCAAACGACCAGCAAGCACCATCAGTTGCGGCTTCGGCGCCCGCTTTGTGTGCAGCTTTTTCGAGAGACCAACGTCCCGGTTATCAAAAGCAATGACGCGGTACCCTTGATCCACCAGGTGTTGGATCAAGGCTGGTGGCCACATGATCAACTGAGCAGCAAGACCCATGATCAAGAGCACGGCCGGGTTCGACGGATCCCCGTGGTCTTCGACTTCGATCTCGATGTTGTTTGCTATCAGTTGAGCCATGTTCAGCGTTCTCCCTGTCAGTGCACCGAGGAAGAAGTTTCAGGGTTCGGCGACGAAGTTGCCGTCTCACCGCTCACCAAGGTTGCGTCCGTGACATCGGCGTCCGTGGCTTGCTCTTCCTTCGCGGTAGCTGCTTCCAGCAGCTCTTCGAAGGACTCTTGCAGGCATGCTGCGTAGAAGGACGGATCAGGCATCATTTCACGACAAGCCGTGATCGCGATGCTCACTTGGCCACAATAGCTGGTGACAGCTTGGAAGAGGCCCATCGAGTCCATCACGGGGCCAATGCCGAAAGAGTTCACCATCTGCGCGCCGGCCATGTAGAGCGGAACCTGCGGACCCGGAACGTTCGTTACGACCATGTTGAACATTGGCCGAATACGGTTGGCGAGGCCGAGGCGGGAATAGAGGCGCGTCGAAATACCCGACACCATCATCGGCGAGAGTTTCGCAGCTTCTGAAAGCTCACGTGCGCCAACTGCGTTCGACATCGCTTTTTGCTTGCCCGCTTCTTCATGGGTGAAACGGATGCGTGCCACAGGATCAGAAATGTGGGTCCCCACAGGGATCGAGAGAGCCGACACCTGGTTGCCCATCGAGTTTTTCTCGTCTTTCGCACGAACCGAGACCGGCGCCATGGCGATCAAGCTATCCGCAGGAAGCTCATCTTTCGCCTTGAGGTAGCGGCGCATGCCGCCGCCGACGATGGCGAGGACCGCGTCGTTGACGGTGGAGCCTGGAACGAGCTGACGGATCTGTTTGATCTTTTTGAGGTCGAAGGTGACGGCTTCAAACACCCGGTGCGGTGTCACTTGGCCATTGAACCGCGTCCGCGGCACCTTGGTGTTGAGAAGACCAAACTCGCCTCTGGTGATGCCCGAGGCCCATTTCAGAGCGCCAGGTGCCAGGCGACGGGAAACGTTCATCGCGTGGAAAGGGCGGGTCGAGAAATTATAGTTCGTCCGCATCAGCATCTCAGGAAGGCCGATATCGCGGCGACGAACCCGCTGTTCGACGCCAAAATCGCCGTCTTCGACGTCAGGGGTCAGTGTGTGGATGGCTTCAGAAATGTCGACGCCTGATGCGCCGTCAATGGCACAGTGGTGCACCTTCGAAACAATCGCATACGAACCTTTTGGAATGTTCGGAATGTTGTCGAGGCCTTCAACAACCGTGAATTCCCAAAGCGGTTTGGCAAGATCCAACTGCCGTGCATGAAGCCTGGCCACTTGGATCGCCAATTGCCGCCAGTCACCGGGTTGCGGCAGCGCGATATGGCGGATGTGAAATTCGATGTCGAAAGCGGGGTCTTCGATCCAATAGGGGTGATCGATGTCGAGCGGCAGATGCTTGAGTTTTTGCGTGAAGGTCTTTGCACGGCCCGTGCGGTTTTCGACGAATTTCAGAATGTCTTTGAACCGGATGAAACCCTCTGGCGATGTCGACGGGTCGTAGATCGCGCAAGAACCGATATGCATCGGTGTGCGCGGCGACTCGGCATGCAAAAACATCGCATCCAGCCCGGTCAATTGTTCGGGCGACCATTCTCGTATGACGTCTCTTAGCTTCTTCGCCATTGTCCTAATCCTCCTCCGCAGGTGTATCGGCAGACTAGAGCCGCCGTTATGATGAGATAATACCTAATAATGGAGCTGAGTCTAGTAATTTTTTGCAGTGCAACACAGCTGGCCTCGTTCTCGCTAGCACGGGGTCTATAAGAACGAATTAAATCAGTATTTTAGATGGTTAATTATCGTGGCAGAAGACCGCTCAAAATAAGGTCTAACGCCTGCCGATTGGCCCGTCTTGCGCGCTCGACATCACCGGTAATCGCCCATTGTAGCGTCGAGGAACGCCAACACGCCAAGAGACAATGGGCAACAATCTCGGCGTCGAAATCCTTCGAGAAAGCGCCGTCCTTCTGTCCGCGCAGCATGATATCTTCCGCGATTTCGACCAGGCTCGCAGCGGAACCGTCGAAGTCTTCGTTCCCTTGGGCGAGGGCATCCGAAACGATGTGGCGCAAGAGATCAGCGTTTTCCCGCCACTCGTCGATGATAATCGCCCGCAACAGTTCAAGCTGCTCGATCGGGGGAAAGTCGAACTCAGCCAAGCGGAGCGTGATTTTTTCCGAGATCTCTTCGTTAAACGCGGTGACGAGCGCAGCCTTGTTCGGAAAATGAAGAAAGAACGTGGCGTTGGCGACGTCTGCTTGGCGCGCGATTTCCTCGATTTTCACATTCTCATAGCCGTGCTCTTTCATCAGCGAAAAGGCAGCGTCCCGGATACGGCGGCGCGTTTCTTGTTTTTTGCGTTCACGCCGGGTCATGGGCGCCGTGTCCATACTGTTCATCGGGTCGAGGTCTCTTGCGTCGCGCTTGTCATCAACATCCCTAAAATCGTTCGCAAGCGTTGACGACTGGCAAACGTCGGCGACGCTGTCACCAACGATCATCGACCAGCAGCGCGGAACGCGCGATAGGGCCTTTTGTTTTATGTCGAATGCGCTCTTTTCTAGCGTTCGACCTATCCGCCCTATCGTTATGGAGGAGGTTAGGCCGCTGAGGTCCCGGTGCAAGCGTGCCGCGAAATGGGCACATCGCTCTATTTGCATGGTCTTGCGGCCATCTCCTGCTACCATCTGCGCTCTGTGTAGCCGATAGGAGCAGGCATTGACGTCAGACGATCGCCGACTGGGCATGGACAGAGACATCACGAGACGCGATTTTGTCGGCGGCTCCGCGATCGCGATTGGTGCGGCGATGACGGCGGGCTGCAGCGGCGATTCTGCGGCGATCAACACCGCCCTTGATCCCGCCTATCCCCCTGCAAAAACGGGCATGCGCGGCGCGCATCCGGGGTCGTTCGAGCCCGCCCATGCGTTGGTTCAGGGTGCCGAGTGGGAGGCGACACCTCTCAACGAAGACTACGACCTCATCATCGTTGGTGCAGGGATCAGTGGCCTCTCGAGCGCTTATCTTTATCGACGCGATGTGAACCCAGATGCCCGTATACTGATCCTCGACAATCATGACGACTTTGGCGGCCATGCCAAGCGCAATGAGTTCATCATCGAGGGCCGAAAGATGATCGGGTTTGGCGGTACCATGTTGATGGAAAACCCAGGGGGTTATCCGGACATTGCAAAGGAGGTCGTTCGGGAATTAGAGATCAATTATGAGCGCGTCGAAGATTTTTATAAAGAGGATTTTTTTGCGACGCGCGGGTTGAGACCTGCATGCTTTTTCGATGAAGACACGTTTGGTGCTGATCACCTTTCACTCGGCGGATTGTTCGATCCTGCCATTTTGGAGCGTGCCCCGCTCTCGCAACGGGCGAAGGATGATCTGGCTCGCCTCTTTGCTGATGAGACGGATTATCTTGCCGGTAAGCCTGATACGGAGAAACAGCGTATTCTCCAATCGTTGAGCTGGCGCGACTATCTTAAGACCCATGCTGGACTTGGCGATGAAGCCTTGGCTTATGTCCAGAAGCGCTCGCATGGTGTTTGGGCGATTGGCGCAGATGGTCTGCCTGCGTCCTTTGCGGCGGTTGAAGGCTATCCCGGGTTTGCCGCGCAGGAGGATGTTGATAGCGAGCCCTCAGGCACCAGCAGCAGCAATTTCTACTTCCCAGATGGCAACGCCTCGATTGCGCGTCTCTTGGTGAAGAAGCTTGTTCCCGCTGTTGCTAAAAACGAAACCATGGAAGGCCTGGTGACTGAGCACCTCGACTATGCATCCCTTGATCGGGCTGAAAACCCAACGCGCATTCGATTAAGCAGTATTGTCGTGAGCGTTGAGCATCGTAACGGTGATCTCTCTGGTCCGGTGGATGTGACCTATGTCGCGGAAGATCAGGCGCGCCGCGTTGAGGCGAAGAAAGTCATCTGGGCGGGATACCACGCCATGTTGCCTTATCTTTGCCCGGACGTTCCCGATACCCAAAGAGCTGCGTTGTCTTCGTCAGTCCGTGCACCCCTCACTTATACGAATGTATTGATTCGCAATTGGCGCAGTTTCGATAGGCTGGGTTTTTGGCGGGCCTACTGCCCCGGCAGCTTCTTCCAGAGTGTCCGGATGACGTTCCCCATCAATATGGGCGAGCATCGGCACTCCCAATCACCGGACGAAGCGGTGATTTTACACTTGCAGCACATTCCTTTGGTCGAGGGTTTACCACCTGCGGTCCAATTTAGGGCTGGGCGGCAACAGCTTTTGGACACGCCGTTTGAGACGTTTGAACGGAATGTTCGTACCCAGCTGGATCGTATGCTAGGCGCGGGCGGTTTCGATGCGGCACAGGACATCGCCGGCATTACTGTTAATCGCTGGCCGCATGGCTATGCTTATTCGGTGGATCACGCATCCGGGGATGTTGCGTGGTGGCCAGAGCAATGGGAGGGTCGTGATCGACCTTGGGTGACCGCTCGTCAGAGGATCGGGAACATCGCGATTGCGGGAACGGATGCGGCCTCTAACGCGATGAGTGAAGCCGCTATCGAGGAAGCGCACCGCGCTGTCCACAGTCTTTAGAAGCGGCGTCTGTTAGAGAGCGGAGCTTTTAGCTTTACGAACCGGCTTGTACTCTCGGAAATCTCCGCGGTCTGGGACCAGTCTATGGGGTAGCATTCCCGATGGCCACTTGCCGGCTTTATTCTTAAACGCCTGCGTGCTGATCCACTTGCGTTTGTGTTTCACGACGATGCTTGTGCCGCTCGATGCACCGTATACACTGCAATCAAAAAAATCGGCGATCGCCTGGGCGATGGCCGGTTTCGGTGTATTTCGCTCGTTAAACGCGCGCCAATAATAGACCACCGACTTATCATGCGGATCGGCAATACCGCCATTATCACTATACACCCAATCAACAATGCCAGAGTTGCAGCCCCATAGTTTGATAAACGCATCATCGGTGAAGATCTTTTGCAACGAGGCCTTCTGCTTGGTAATGCGTGGAAGGAGGAAATCGTCGGTCTGTATGGCACCTGTTTCTGTTCGAACGGCCATATCGTAGTTGACTCTTTTCTTATCCCTTTTGGCTCGTTCCACCACCGCTTCTCTTCGCCGAGCCACGACTGGGTCCTTGTAGCCGAGAAATAAACCAGCGCCGATGGCGTGGGAAAATATATGGAGTTCAGCTATTTTTTCCTTACCCGGATTAAAAGCACCTAAGAACTCGAAAAATTTATGATCTCGATTGATGTGGATGGACTCGGTTCGCTTGTATTTTGACTTGAGTTCCGACTTCAAACTTCGCGCGAAAATCTGAAAGCTGCCAAGCTCACCGCCGTCGCCGTAAATAATTACCGCTATGTTTTCCATCGAACTGTCCAAATTGGGGTGCCGCGGTCATAAGCTTGCGGCATCTAACCCCAATTCTCAAGAACACAGCGCACCCCTCTTGCTGGTAGCGCGCTACCAACCCGCTGGACAGGTTGAGGTTTCACGTGGTGCTGATCGCATCAAGGCAACCTGTTTTGGATAGGAACGTATTCAGTATATCGTTGTCTTTGACCTTATTGTACTTTGATCGCAATTCTTTTAGCGTGGCTGCTTGATATTTAAACGTGTTCTGACGAAAAGGTTGACCCTTCATGGTGAGGCTCGTCTCTTTGTCGCCAGCTTCCCATGCTTTTTCATTGGCAACCATCCATGGCAGAAACCGCGGGCCAACCTCTTGTTGCATGATTGGCTCAAGTGTTGGTGCAAGATCTTCAAGGCTCTCAAAATCGCCTTCCACCTTCGGGTCAAGCATCCGTTTGATGTAGGCCAGCACGTGCGGCGTGTGGCGTTCGAAGTACGCCTTCGCCGTGGGGTCAGTCCACGCCTGGTAGAGATTGCACCACATACCAAAGTCGCCGAAGCAAGGGCGTGCACCGAACAAATAAGGGCGACTTTCCAAATGAGCGTCGAAGAGTCCGGAAAAGTTCTCGAACGACTCTTTGAGATGGGGAATATTCGTCTCGTTTGCTCCTGCGAAACTGAGGCGGGGTATCATCCGTTTAATGATGGATTGTGTCACGATTGGTTTGGCAAATGGCTTATACCACTGGCCTTCCAACATTAGCCCTGCCAAGCGTCGACCGGTGGCCTTTTGGTCGGCCTCATAAAACCAGCGTTGAAAGAACATCAGTTTGTTACACCATTCGTCCCCAAACTCTTCGAGCAAACACGACAGATACCACAGCGCGGGATCAGTTGGGTGAATCTCAGGAGACGGATACTCCTTATCCAAGCGCTCAATAATAGGTGTTGAGTCCTGCATCGTCTCGCCATTCGGGAAGAAGAGGAGGGGGATCAATTGAACGTTCGCATGCTGCTGAAAACGCTTTTCGGTTTTTAGGTTTCTGTTGGTCCAG
This sequence comes from Pseudomonadota bacterium, assembly GCA_039818345.1. Taxonomy (GTDB): domain Bacteria; phylum Pseudomonadota; class Alphaproteobacteria; order Caulobacterales; family Parvularculaceae; genus Parvularcula. The sequence goes on from JBCBUC010000032.1 coordinate 19,989, forward strand.
TCATAGGGGATGCCCTTAAACTTCAAAAAGGATTGCACCTTCATCGTGTAGGGTGATGCATCTAAACCCATCAGCTCAAAGCGTTCGTTGCTCTTTGTCATTATCTTCGCTCCCGGCGCCTTCGCGTTGGTATGAACCAGCTATTGACCAAACTTTTGTCAATAGTATGATCAGACCGCAACAGAATTCGTCGGCTCATCCGATGTCGATTGTAGGGAGTTCGACGCATGCGCTTGCCTCTCAAATGGTTCAAACCCCAGAGGCTGGCTTATCAGTTGTGCTGTGGGCTTGGCGCCGCTTTTCTTACGCTGCTTGACGTCGCCGTCGCAAAAGATCCGCGTCCTAATATAGTCGTGATCCTGATCGATGACGGGGCATTGATGGATTTGGGGGTTTACGGCGGAGAGGCTGCCACCCCGAACATTGATGCACTAGCGGCACAGGGTGCTCTTTTCACGAACCATCGATCGAGCCCTCTGTGTGCCCCATCCCGTGCGATGTTGCTCACCGGTTTGGACAATCACCGGACAGGTTTTGCCACCATTCCAGAGGTGCTGCCCCCAGAGCATGCCGGTCAGCCGGGCTATAGCATGAGGCTTGAACCTGGCGTTTTAACCATCGCCGACCACCTTGCGCTCGCTGGTTATCGTACTGTTATGGCGGGGAAATGGCATCTCGGGCGAGGCTCTGAGGGCATGCCCGACAGTCACGGATTCGACCGATCATTCGCGCTCGATGCATCGGGGGGAGACAGTTGGGACGATAAAGCCTACCTACCTCTTTACACGGAGGCTCCGTGGTACGAGGATGGTGATCCTGCTGCGCTGCCAAAGGATTTTTACTCATCCGAATTCATTGTTGATAGGGTTCTGGATTACCTTGGCGAAGACTTAGAGGAGCGTGGCCCTTTCTTCGCCTACCTGCCTTTTCTCGCCGTTCATCTTCCGTTGCAGGCACCATCGTCGTTCACTGAGAAGTATAAAGAGGTCTATGCTGGCGGTTGGGACGAGATGTTGCAGGAGCGATGGCAAAGGGCAAAGGCTCTAGGTCTCATCGCCCAAGGCGCGCCAGCGCCGCAGATGGCTGAAAGCCTACGTGCTTGGGACAGTCTTACCGCCCGCGATCAAGAGCTGCTTTCTGCCAGAATGGCCGTCCATGCCGGGATGCTCGAGGCTATGGACTATCACGTCGGTCGATTGATTGATCATCTTAAGGCGGAGAATGTGTGGGACAACACTATCATTGTGGTGACATCGGACAATGGCCCCGATGGATCCTCACCGGTCAACCCGCCCATGCGGCTCTGGTTCGCGCTTAATGGCTATCGTCTGGGTGCCGAGAGGATCGGAGAGCCGGGCAGTTTCACCTTCATTGGGCACGAGTTCGCAAGCGCTGCTGCATCACCGAGCCGCCTGATGAAGTTCTACGCTTCTGAAGGAGGTATCCGTGTGCCCCTGATTGTTGCGGGTCCGGGGGTGGAGGAGGGAGCTGTTTATCACGGCCGAGCCTTTATGACTGACATTGCTCCGACTCTGCTGGAGATGGCAGCGGTTCCGCATGGCTCAGCAACCGATCAGCCGATGGACGGGCGCAGTCTTCTGCCGATTTTGCGCGGGGAAACGGATGAGGTGTATGGCCTGGAGGAGCCAGTGGCGATCGAGGTGGCGGGGAATGCCACTCTTTATCAGGGGTCTTACAAATTGGTACGCAACCTTGGCGTGTTGGCGTCGCCAGCGTGGCAATTGTTCGATCTTTCCGTAGACCCCGGCGAAACCAACAATTTGGCGGCGAGCGAGCCTGTCGTCATGACAGAGTTGATGGCTGCCTATCAAGACTATCGTGATCGGATGGGAGTCTTGGAAGTTCCGTTGGGCTATCAGCCTTCTCAACAAGCGGGTCAGAACAACGGAACAAGATTGCTCAAAAGCCTAGCATGGGTGTTCATTGCCATGGGCTTTGTCGTGGCGGCTTTGGCAACCGTGATCATTCGTGTCCTGGTGGGTTTGATGCGTTCTTAATGAAGCAGGTGGAGGACCGGCACAGTGATCGACGATTGGGTATCGGCCACCTGTTTGTTCGTGTAAATACTTTGATAAAACGTGCTGCCAGTCATGTCGTTGAAATAGCCTGACCCTGGATAATAGACGAGCGCCACGTAATCAAATTCAGCATTGCCCTCAACGGTCACGGAGTCGCCAGTATGGATTGGGCCATTGTTCACTTCACTCATGAGGTCCAGCATGGCCGACAGATAGGCAGCATCAGCCTTTCGTTCTGCTGACGTACCGTCCTTTGTGAAGTTGACAATGACGATCGCATCCTTGCCGCGATCAAGAGATGCGCGAGCGAGTTCTTCACGGACCGACATACGTCGAGGGTCGATCTCAGCGGGTATAAACGGCATGATCTTGCGCTTGAAGGTCACGGTACGGAAGAGCCGTCTGCTATTGATGATCTGTGGCAGCATCAGGTTTCGAATAGCCGAGCGTTTCATGCCTTGCCAGTAAACAGCATCAAACGGCGCAACAGCTTGTTGCATGGTGGGGTCTGCTACAAACTGTTCGAAATGATCCTTCGACTCGAATTGGATCAAGATCGAAGCGGACCATGCAACATCTTCGTTGAATTGCTGGGACAGTTGCTCCGATGAAAGAGCATTGACGATGACCTCTCCTGCGTAAACTATCTCAGCATGATCGTTGTCCTCAACCGCTCGGTAGAGAGGATTGAGCGCTGCGATGATGTCGCCATCATGTGCAAGTCGAAGCATACCGACTACGTGGAACACCTCGCTGCTATGAAAGGCAGCTTGACGATCATGCACGATCTGCCGCCTTTGTTGTTCAAAGGCCTGGTGCACACGCATCGTTGTGAACCCCACCAGCCCGACAACGAGTCCAATTCCGATCGCTACGAGCATAGGTGTCCTCGACATAACAGCATTCCGTTGGCTCTACTTGGGTGAGCAATCAGACGTTAAACGTCTCAATTCTCTCTCGAATTTTTGACATTTGTCGTGTGGGATGACAACACTAATGTTTGGCGATAACCTTGAAAACGACATAGGTGCCCAGCGAAGACGGCCGGGCAAAAACGGTGGATCAATGAGTCTCGAGGCGTCCAAAAAACAGCACACGAACCGGCGGATGACGGTGAAAGAGTATACGGCCGCGACACCGCCTGATGGCCGCCATCTTCGATCCGAACGCAGCCGTCAGCAAATTGTGAACGCCTTGATGGAACTCATGCGTGAAGGGAACATGGAACCCACGCAAGCAGCGGTCGCTGAACGGGCGAATGTCAGTTTTCGGACGGTTTCAAGGCACTATGAGGATATGGAAGTGCTGTATCGCCATTGTGTTCATCAACTTCAGCGAAAATTGCTGCATGAGTTTTTATTACCCTTTGAGTCAGCCCATTGGCGCGATCGCGTTGATGAATTGATCGACAGGCGCGCAGAAGCCTATGACGTCTTTCTACCTTACCGGGCCTTTGCTTCGGTGCGCCGTTTTCGATCCGATTACATGAACCAGGTCGTTGATGACGATGTTGCGTTTGAGGTGTCGACTCTCGATGCGGTCCTACCCAAGCATATACATGAAGACAGAGTTCTCGTGGACGCGCTCGAAAACTCTCTGTCTTTTGATGGGTGGTTACGCCTTCGTCGCGATCGTCAATTCTCTTCGGAACATGCAAAAGCGGTGCTTAAGAGAACGGCAGCGTCATTACTTGAACAGCACAAAGACTAATATCTCTTTTGTCGCCTGCTGATTGAATTGAACTAGATTGGCATAAAAAAGAGCCATCGCCATTTGGCGACGGCTCTTTTCGTTTGGGTTTAGAACATCTTACCGATGCTCAATCCCCATGTGGGTTCCGCCTCAGGTGTGCCAACGATCTGCGCCGGGTCAAGGGCGCTGCTACCGGAACTGCGCAGTGTTTCGTTATCGGTGATGTTCCGACCCCAAAGACGAGCCGTCCAACCATTGTCCGTCGACACGCCGATAGACGCATTGAGACGACTGACTTCGCGCTCGAACTCGATGTCAGGGTCGGGCACCACATCAACCGGACTCGCATACTCGTAATCAAAGCGCACGAAACCGGATAGACTATTCCGAATAGGGAAGGCATATCGTCCGGTCACGACAATGTTGGTTTCGTGGATATTGGGCGGCGCAGTGCCAGAGAGATCACCGAACGGCGACTGCGTGAACGAGTCGTATTCAGGATCGAGAAACGTTCCGGCAAAGGTGAGATCAAGACCTGGGAAGGCCGAGACGCCTGCTTCGACTTCAATACCTCGAACCGACAATTCTTCCGCATTCGATAGAATAATACCCCCAATCCCGCCGCTGATCACAGAGGTTTGGAAATTCTCAATCGATTGATCAAAGAGTGTGAGGTACAGGTAGGACTTTTCGCGCTGCGCTTTAAGTCCAATTTCGTACAGGAATGTTTCCTCCGGTCCGGCAAAGCGTGTGCCCGCATCCGGGAAAGGATCAGTGATCAGTCCCGCTTGAACAAGAGCAGGGATGTCGTCGATAAAGGGCCTCGATTGGCGACCGAGATCCCACGACGATGCCTTAAAGCCCGTTGAGGCACTGGCGAAAAGGTTCACGATATCGGTCATGTCATAGGATAAACGTACCGACCACGTCGTATCATCGTCATCTGTCTCACCATTTTCGACAGCATTCGGAAAATCGACCGTGCTAGGTGCCAAGAAACCCTGGAACGCGACAAAGTTAGGGAGAGGCGTTGCGGGTACGCCAACCGCTTGGCCTTGCAGGATCGCAGCATCGTTCGCCACAGCAGCGCCCGCTTGCGTCGCGGCGGTGGTTTGGATGGTGTTGAAGGCTACTGGATTGGCCATTGCAAACATACCGACGGCGGCGGGGTCGGTGGGATCAACCCCTTGGGCGGCCAGCGACTGCGCGAAGACCTGGTTGGTCACCAGCGCCGTCGTAATGTCGATCATGTTGAGGTCTTGGAGCGCGTCGGTGGACACTTGCGTGCCGGTCACTTCCTTTTTGTCCGTTGTGTAGTTGACCCCGGCACTGATGCTGAGCCGGTCGGTGACCTCTAGCTCAAAGTCAGCAAAGACGGAAAATGCTTCATTATCCTGATCAAAGGAATCAAGCGTACGACCTGTTCCGCTGACGAACAGTTGGATCGATGGATCAACCTGCGCAACGGCGGTTCCCAGGCCCGTTAAGCCGTTATAGAACCCAAACGCATCATCTCCGTATTGCAACGACTGATCACTTTCCAACGACTCGTTGAAATAGAAGGTGCCGAGAAGCCATTGGAAACGGCCACGGCCAGTTGAGGCAAGGCGGAATTCGTGGCTGAAGGTTTCGATTTCGACGTCAGTCTGGAACGGACTAAGAATGCTGGCTGTCGAGAAGTCCGGTTCTGTTTGCTCAGAGCGATCTTGGGTCCGAAAGGCTGTGATCGATGTCAGATCGAAGCCGGAAAATTCGTAATTGATCTCTGAGGAAATCCCAGTGTTCTCAATCGTTGAACTTGGATCTTCGTTGTAAAAAGCGACATTTGACTCGGGGTCATCCGATACGATCTGAGCCCCGAGATTGCTCACGATCTGCGCAGCGTTCTCACCGCCCAGCACGTTGTTGATCAGGCAGCAGTTTTCGTCGAGCTTATCGGCGTCAACGATGGTCCGAATCGATAGACTATTGGTCGGTTCCCAGAGCAATTGACCACGCACCAACCAGCGGTCGATGTTGTTGAGGTCATTACCCGTTGCGAGGTTGGTGGCATAACCTTCCGCCTGACGGTAGTTCCCACCAACACTGAACGCGAGTTGATCATTGATCGGTCCGGTAAAATTGCCCCGAATGCCGTACAAGTCGTTGTTCCCGACTGTCGCTTCAAGATCACCGCCAAACTCAAATTCTGGTTTGGCTGTGACAAAGCTGATCACGCCCGCCGAGGCGTTTTTACCAAAAAGCGTTGATTGAGGGCCACGGAGGACTTCGATTCGATCAACACCAGGCAAGTCGGCAACTGTGGCAGCAGCGCGTGATCGATAAACACCATCTACAAAAACGCCCACGGATGGTTCAATACCTATACCTTGAGCGCCGTTACCGAAGCCCCGGATGATGAAACTAGCAGCACCCGGATTGTTGGCAATATTCACGCGGAGGGAAGGGACGACGCTTTGCAAATCAAGCAAGTCATAAATCTGAGCGTCTTCGATCACTTGATCATCGACCACCGACACAGACACCGGAATTTCCTGCAGTGACTGCTCACGTTTCGTTGCTGTCACGGTGATTGTGTCCACACCAACGTCGAAACTTTCTTGTGCAGATGCGGTGGTGTGCACCGCCATAGAGAGCGCTAGAATCGAACACGTTGCGCCCATGGACTTCAATGAAGTCATATCGTTTTCCTCCCTAATACGCTCAAAAAGCCTAGTTTTCTCTGCTTGCTGCGATCCCTGATCACGAACAGCCGGCGGCCCTTTCGCTGTGTGCAACAAAAAAACATATGACCAAAGAAAAGACAATAGATTGTTACGCGGATTTGGTGCCTGTTTTCAGGTGCACACAGGCAAAGACCTGCTGCAACGCAGCAGGTCTTGGAAACATCAGCTAACGGTTGATGGGCCGACGGCGTCGGCGAGGAGGGCGCGTCAGACGTCCGCGGTGATAAGCTCTTGGAGCCCCGCTTTTTCGAGTATTTCCATTGCTTTACTCTGATGATCCGAAGACAGAGCGGCAAACTCTTGACGCGTCCACGCCAGGCATTTTCCCTGATAAGGGAAAGAAGGTTGTTGCCAAGTCTTACCGTCGATTTCCGTCTCGAACTCTTTTTGACCAGCCGAGAGTGCACGTGCGTTGGCCAAGAATTGCGGCAAGTGTGTCCTTGCTGCCTCACGCAGCAGCGCGATCAGCGTGTCCGGAATATCATGAGAACTGATCCAATCATCCTCCGTCACCTCAACACCGCAAAGATCTTCGTTGCGCTCCACCCATGCATAGACCCGCGGTGCGGTTTTGAGGGTGACGGCCATCGGTGTGGGGTCGAAATGGGTCAAACATGTGAGCTGACCAACGGCGGCGAAATCGGCCGAGCTTGGCCGGTTGCCGAGCATAAATTGGTGCCCAGCGATCAGATGGGCTTCGAGGAGTTTTAGAAAACGTTCGTAGCTCTGCTCAATCACAGGGCGCGTCACCTCATTCGAACCAACCACATAGAGCCGGCTGATCTGGCGATCCGAAATCCAAGCCTTGAGTTGTTTCTCCGCGTCGCCAGACAGGCCCATCATCTCGAAATAAGGGAGAACGGTGGAGGCCTTGTCCGCGTCGTCTTCAAACGCCCAGCGGTAGTGGAACATACACCGGGTCAACCACTCGTCGGCGTAATCCTCGAGGACATAATTGATAAATCGCATGACCGGGTCTGTTGGGATCACATTCCGTCCCGAGAACATATCCTCAAGACGACGGATAATGGGTGTCGTATCGGTCACCGCCTGTTTGGCGCCGTTGTCATCGTCAAAAAAGAAGGTCGGCAACAAAGGCACTTTGGGGACTGGCAGTTTTTTGTGGTCCGGATACCCCCAGCCAATCGGCCGACCAGGGCTGCCGATGATGAAGTTATAAGGAATGCGCCGGTAACGCAGGACCGCTAAAGCTTTGCGCGTGTAGGGACTGCCATGCGCGCCCTGCAGTTCCACTTTGTTGAGTTCATGTGGCATCAAAGCCTCCTCCGATGAGTTGATGGTTTAACCTGCGCCTTACAGTCGGATGGCTCCGCTTTCGATGTCCAGTTTCACCTTTTCCGTCACTGGCAGCCAGCCTCCACTCGATGGTGGAAGAAAAAACACCTCGCCGTCCACCCGATGCGGATCAAACCCTTCGTCCTTCAACGTACTTTTTTTATGCTTGAAGGTGCCGGTCATTTCCATGGCACATTGCAAGCGTAGAAAGCGCGGGACAGCATAAGCGGGCAATGCCTCGCGCAGGTGATGGGCCAGACCATCAAGATCAGGCGACGATCCATCCGTAGGCGTGAGTGCTAGCATGCCGCAGCGACCATCCATACCGGGAACGGATACGCCGTAGACCACCGCGTCATCGACCTCGGGAAAAGAGATGACCGCCGCCTCGACTTGTGTCGTCGCAACATTCTCGCCCTGCCAACGGAAGGTATCACCGACACGATCGACGAATTGAATATGGCCACAGGCCAGGCGTTTCACCAAATCGCCCGTATTGAACCAGGCATCGCCGTCAGTAAAAGCATGGCGAAAGAGCTTTTTTTCTGTGGCATCCTTATCTGAATATCCATTGTACGGATTGGCGTCGGTCACTTCAGCAATGAGGAGGCCGATGTCGCCCTCGCCTAAGGCCTTAAGGCGGCCATCATTATCACGCATCGGTTCGTCCGCATCGATATCATAGGCGACGATGTTCCAAATCTTGCCCGCACCCGGCGCCCAACCGCAGGTTTGATCAAAGTTGAAGAGGTTGAAAAACGCAGCATTGCCCTCTGTTGCACCATAGAATTCACAAATTCGCTCGATGCCAAAACGGTTCTTAAAGTCCATCCAAATATCAGGCCGCAAACCATTGCCGATGATCTTGATGACCTTATGATCTCGGTCATTGGCCTTTTCAGGTTGGTTGAGCAAATAGCGGAGCGTTTCCCCGATGTAGCAAAAGACCGTGGCGCGATACCGCCGGCACTGATCCCAAAAGCGCGTGACACTGAACTTTCGGTCGATCGCTAATGTTCCGCCACCAACGAGAGTACCTGTGAAAGCGAGAACCAGTGCGTTGCTGTGGTAGAAGGGCAAGGGACAGTAAAAGACATCATCCGGGCCCAGCGTGAGCCCCATTTGGCCCATATAAGTACCGCCGCGAACGGCCCGTAAATGCGTAAAGATTGAGGCTTTCGGGAACCCTGTGGTACCGGAGGTATAGATATAATAGGCCGCCGTCCCGAGCGTTATATCTTTCGTCTCCGGAATATTATGGGTCGGCATGGGTTCAGCAGCGGCACGCACGTCAGTAAAACCCTTAGGTGCGGGCGAGAGACCATCGTCCGGCATCATTAAGAGTTGCCCCGCATAGTCCTGCTTGAGAAGATCCCCAATAGAGTGTGCTTGCTCGATGCACTCCTCACCAAACACCAGCAATTTAGGTTGCACCAGGTTGAGGCTGTGCGCCAAGATATTACCCGACTGCTGATTGTTGATCATCGCAGCGATCGCACCCAGTTTGGTGATCCCCATGACCAAGAACAGAACTTCCGCCCTGTTTTGTAGGTCGATGGCCACACAATCGCCCGTTTCAATGCCCTGTGATTTAAAATAATGAGCATACTGATTAGAGATAGTGTTGAAATCAGCCCAGGTCCATTGTCGATCGCCGCAGCGTAGAGCAATGCCATCAGGACGCTCAGCGGCATTGCGCTCTAGGTAATAACAAAGCGAGAGAGTATCTCCAGCCCGCGTTTTTTGGCTTTGTCTCATCCCGGCGAAGGCCCGCGGTGTCAGCAACATTTTCGCGAACCGATAAGCAAAACTGAGCCGATTAATTTGCGCAGGTTCGGTCACCATTCTGAAGTATTCCCCGTATTTGCCTGGTTTAATCGAGCGTATCTATTGACATCTAATCAGACAATAGACGGACCTCTGTCAATGGCAGAAGGTTTCTCGCTTGCACCTCATCGGCCGCATGTCAGGGCGTTGAGCAGATAAATGATCGAAGGAGGCGGCTGAACAAGACGGTTGACCTCGAACTCACGATTTAAGCCGAAAACCAACAGTACTAAGAACGATACCAAGTGCTTACAGCGACGCAGCAGCGGACGAAGCGATAGAGCGTTTGGCCTCCGCATGGATCCCTGCGCGGCGTTTAATCTCTTCGGTGACCAACCACAGGCGATCCTGGCCCCATAGATCGAGGGGTGGTTCATCGCCAGGACCTTCAACACGGAAGCTCGGCACACCCCAGAGTCGCATGCCTTTGGTCATTTCGTCCTGGTGTTGTGCAACAACGCGGCGCCATTCATCAGAGCCGCGATGAGCTTGCGCCTCTTGCCAATCAAGACCGGCTGATTGAACCGCGGTGCGGAATGCAGCCTCGGTATGCAACGGCGCTGCCTGGCTAAAAGCTCGGCGAAGGAGTTCACTCAGCAGTTGTTCATCACGTCCCTTGGCCTTTGCCCATGGCAACAGCGAGTACGCGTCTCGTACAGGATCCCCGATTGGGGACAGCATCGGGCCAAAGGGGATGCCGTTACGTTCGCTCTCCCGTTTGGTGTCGAGCAAGATGTAGCGCGCCTTATCCATGGTGGCGGGTACACCTCGCATGATCATGGGAAGGACGGGTTTGGTGATAAGGTTGACACCGCATGCTTCGCGCAACGCAATCACGCGATCGTAAACAATTGCAGTATAAGGAGAGTTGAGCGATGGGTAGAAGTGGAGAGTAACGTCGCTCGCGTCTATTCCGCTGACGTCGGCGGTTGGTTTGATCACAATAAGGCTGTCGTCGGGAGCGACAGCGGCGCCGTTTTCGGTGAGATGTTGTTCCAAATAGTCCAACCGATCAGCGCCCCAATACCACTCACCATGATAAAAGAAGGTCGCGCCGGAGTAATGACGCAAGGATTTGAGCCGCGCGCATCCTGCTTTGATCTTGGCCTCAGCCTCGGTTACCTCTGCCTTTGATAGGGCCGACAACACCTCGCGATCGCCTGACCAGGCAGCGGAGCTGATCGCAGGTGCTGCGTCCACGAACTGGTCTGTTGAGAGAAATGCTAAAGCACGTTCTGCGTCATTGAGAATATCAGCTGGCGGAACGGTCGGGGCGCTTTGAGGAAAGTGGAGGCCGTAGGGCTCTGCGATGAGCCCTGCGTCGCGTCGCGCCCAAACGGCAAGATCTTCTAAATACGGTTGGTTTTTACCGCCCGTTGCGCGAATGAGATGCACTTTGAGGTCAATATCGTAACGATCGCGCAAGTTCGCCAGTGTTTGAACCGCAAGATGTGAATAGGGATCGTCCGTTTGGTGAAAATATTCCACCGTATGCGGTTTCCTCGCCCGGCGTCGTTTCGCTTCAACCCGCGCGCGACGTGCTGTCTTTTGCTGCGGGTTGATCAATCGGCTGAGGAGAACACCGCTCAGTAACCGCAAGGGAAGTAGCGGATTTCGCATGCTTGCTGGATTGGAACGATCTTCTGGATCAGGACCATCGGCCATGGCCGCACTTCCCTTTTTGTCAATTGGGCGTGACGCCATGATATAGTGAAAGCCGCCCCAGCCCGACAAGACCATAGAAATCGCCAGCGCTCTTTGTAGACCCATGGCGCCCTCTGACCCAACAGCCAACACATCACTAAGAACACCGATGAGAAGCGGGCCCAAACTATAGCCAATAAGATTGATACTCAGCATCAAGAGTGCTGTGTTGGTGGCGCGCATGTTGACCGGTGAGAGCGTGTGCAGTCGCGCAAATGTTGGCCCAAAGAATAAATTCAGCAACATGGTGATCGGCACCATGAGGACAAGCGTCAGGGGAAGAGCCGGTGACAGATAAGCCGCAACGCCAAGTGGTATAGCGATGATTTGCGCGATCCCAACCCAGCGAAGGCCTGAACCGGGGCGTTTCTCGTCAGCCCTTTGTCCAGCATAACCGCCAATCAAAACGCTGATCGCCGACAAGACACCAAAAAGGCCCGCGAGCAGCAGACCGACCTGGAGCTCATCCAAGCCATGCACGCGCATGAAAAAGAGCGGAAGCCAGCTGCTCACGCCATAGCTCAGCGCGGCCGTGATGGTGATCGCCGCGGTGAGGTGCAGCAGCGCTGGATTGCTGGCCATAAAGCGTGCGGCATCGGCTAAAGTGGTCGTGTTCTTTGTTGTCGCCGTGTCGCCCGCGTGGCCATCTGCCATGCCGCGACGCGGCTCTTTCAGGGCAAAGATAGCGATCACCGCAACGATCAATCCGGGTAGGCCCATAAAAAAGAAGGCGGGCCGCCAACCGTAGGATTGGCTGATGATGCCTCCGGCCAAGAAACCGAAGATCACCCCGATATTGGCGCCCGCTGCGAGCACACCCATTGCGGAGGACCGTTTTTCCGCAGGGTAGTAGTCGGCGACAATGGATTGGCTCGCTGGGTTAACGCCCGCTTCGCCCACACCAACCAGCATCCGGAAAATGATCAGCATCATGAAGCTTGTTGCCAAGCCAGACGCTGCAGTCATCAGCGAGAACAACGCCAGTGAGACGATAATGATCCACTTCCGGTTTTTTCTGTCCGCAAGCCGCGCGATCGGAACGCCGAGTGTTGCATAAAACATCGCAAAGACGAGACCGCCGAGCAGACCAAGCTGCGTGTCGTTAAGGCCAAACTCAGCCTGAATAGGGCCCATCAGAATGGAAAGGATCATCCTGTCCGCCATCGAACAGGCATAGGCAATCACGAGAATTGCCAGCGCACCGCGCCTCACACGGGCAGTGTTATCGTTGCTGCTGTGCACGTTGTCGTGCCTCCGTGGTGTAGCTGCCGACAGTCAGAACAAGGTCGTGCAACGAACAAACTATCCAGTTTTTTAAGACGAAGAACCGAGTGATTGAAGTATATCCGTCATGATCGAATGGCCCCGGCCAAGCGTGGGCATTTTTGTTTCGATATTGAGTTGACCTTGAAGTCCAGCGGTTCGGTGAATCGCCATGTCTTTCCACTCGTCCGCCATGGACATTTGCACGAGTGCGCTCCGATCCGGGTAGAGAGCGATCGCCACTTCGTCCCAAAGCTCGTCGATCTCTCCCACGGGCAGGAAACTGACATCGGCGATAAAGAGCATCCGTCCGCCGTATTTCTCGACCAGGTTGATCACGGCATCAGCATAGATCGTATACGCCTCACGTCCTGTAAGGTCTGTGGCGCGACCGTCTTCATACTCCGCCTTCTCTTTGAACTTCAGAAGGTTGACCATAAAGATCGGGCCCTCTGGACCTGGCTTCATCATCTCTTGGTATTGCGAGGGCTGCGTCGGGCCCAGCGTGTTCTTCACTTCCATGCAGGTGATTCCTTCCTATCTCGTGTTTTCATCTTGAAAAAGAACTCCGTTAGGTGAGGAACGCTAAACACCCAGTTGGGTTTAAAAGTGGTTCGAGTACCAATTGTTCATCGGTCGAGAGCGCCGCGTAACGATCCCTCAACGGACCAAGGCATCCTGTATTCCGTTCGGTTGCGACCCGGGTATACCGGGCACCGTCGATGTCGAAGCTGAACGTCTCTTCACCAGCGGCGTAAGCTTTCTCATTCGCATCAAGGAAGGGCAGATGGGTTTTACCGATGAGGCCCATGAGCTTTTCCACCGCGGTATAGGTTGGTGTTTCCGCTCGCGTTGAAAGAGGTTCCCATGAACCGTCTATCCCGCTTTGGTCACCCATCAGGGCAGTCCATCGTACCAGGAAGGGATAATCCCGCCGCAGGATATCAGACGGATACCGATCTTCGACCATTTGAGAGAACTGTCCGTAAAGCGCAAATTCGGCGCGCGATGGCTGGGATCCAAAGAGGTAGATGCCATGGACGAGCGCATGTTCCATGATGGCGAACAACTCTTGAGCAGTCTGATCCACGATGGCGAACGAGCCCTCGCCGCCGGCATAGATCGGAATACGTTTTAATTGGCGTTGCGCCCAAAACGACGCCATTTGGTCTATTGCTTCAAGCCCATCACCGCCACGCAGGCCTTCAAAAAGAATGAGACGGCTTGCCTCGAGTTGATTAGCTTCACCGTGCCATCGGTAGTGGAACATTGCATTGACCAACCACTCATCGGCAAAGTCTTCGATCAGGAAGGCTAGAAAAGCATCACAGGGATCCTCAGGGTCCGTACGCCGTTCAGGAAAATTGGCCTCGAGTTCATTGATCAGCGGCGTTGAGTCGTTGGCAAACGTACCATCTGGCCGTCCGAGGACCGGAACCATGTAGTGGGCAACCTTGGTACGGGCGATATCATTCGCCTCCATACCGCTGATCCACTGAAAGGGAATACGTCTGTACCGAAGATAGGCGCGCATCTTCATTGAGAAGGGTGATGCGACAGCTCCGTAGAGGTTGTAGGTCCCTGTCATGACCGCGTTTCCAATCCTATGCGTGAGCTTCATCGTCTCTTATCTTGTCCTAGCGCGTGACAATAGAATTGGTCAATTGAGCGGCGGTTTCTGCCGCAGTGATTGAGCGCCAGGCGCAAGAAATAGATTTGGTTCCCTGAACCGGCTTGACACCAGCACGATTTTGCCCAAACAATTGACACAACAATAGACAATAGATGGTGAAAATGGAGGATCACCGATGCGAAACTCATCATTCAGATCATAGCGGCTTGGTGCCACCGGGATCCCCTCCGATCTCGTCATATTCCGGTGGTAAGACTCGGGCGGCAGGTTCACTGCCGCCCGCTTTTTATTCTATCGATTCGTTTTTACGTAGACGGAACGAAGCGTCGAATAAAAGAGCGCCAAAAAGGAGCTCCAAGACCAAAGGCCCCAAGGCCGGGTCCGCTTCATGGAGAAGCGTCGCGCAGAGGCGAGCAAAGGCTGTGAAGACGAGCATGACGGCTGGCGCGAGAAACCAATGCCGTGCACGCGTCAGGAGCGCGACGCCGATCAGGACACCCATCGTGAGGAAGTAGGTGGCTTCATGAGCAATCTGCGATCCGAGGCCCGCAGACTCCATCATCGACATGGCAAAATTCGATGCCACGCCATCGGGGTTCACGATCCATTGGATGCCTGTGATGGTGAACAGGGCGGCTGGTATCAAGAGAACAGTGCGTAAGACTCTATCGATCACTGTTGATGCCTCATATCAACTGATTAATCGGTTGGCAGATCAAGCATGACCTGCATCGCCTTGTAGGCGGTCTCTTCACTGACGTTTTGGTTTTGCCCTGAGACCAATCGTCCGTCGACCACCACAATGCCGGTAAAGACGTCACGAAAGCCAGACTGCGCTTCGAAAACTGCGCCTGCGCCGCGCAGATCTCGTTCAGGATGCCAAGGTGTCTCGTCAATCCCTAGCTCCCCGATGGCCTTGTCGGTAACCCCTGTCACACGGCGGCCTTCGACCAGCGGGCGACCGTCCTCGTCCGTCGCTTTCAAAAGTCCGAGCGCTCCATGGCAAACAGTCGCGACCACAGCGCCATCGATCCAAGCCTCGCTCACGCCTTCGCCCAGCCGATCGGACACGGCCAAATCATAGGCTGCGCCCCAACCGCCCGAGATATAGACAATATCATAGTCCGTGAAATCGAGGTCATCGATCGGGATCGAATCCGCGGCCATTGCAAGCGCAATGGGATCGTTTTGGAAGCGCTTATCTAAAGACCGCGCCATCGGCCAGCTGAGGGTTTGGGGATCAATAGGAATGGAGCCGCCGTCGATGCTTGCAAGATCAACTTCCATCCCGGAGCTGAGAAACGTGTAATACGGACCGGTCAGCTCGAGGCTCGCAACACCAGTGGACTTGCCATCTCCTTCGCCCAGCGTGCTGTGGCTGGTGGAGATCACCACCGCCCGCCGACCCTGTGCGGGCAGGGGAGGCGCGTTAAAATCAGGCTGCAGACCGGCCATCTTTGTGAGTTCGGGAATACCAAAATAACCGCCAACGGCGACGGTCACGACGACGACAAGAATGATCACGATACGGTTCATATAATCCTCCCAAGGCGATCTTTATGCTTATGAACTGGCGGCCGACGACATGGCCGCTGCCGAAATGCTATCGACCGGATGGCCTGCCCCACGCCTCCTTGCTCCAACACAGGAAGCCTGGAACCAACTAATATATTGACAAGAAAAAAGTCAATTGTTGTCGCGATCGCCAGCCTCCCGCTCAGCAGTTGGTGCAAGAAACCCCGCTGCTAGCGCCAAGAGCGCGGATGGGTGGTGTTGTCGTTCATCTTATGACATAGAAGAGGACAATAGATTGAACGAAGCGGCCTGGACGTCGCTCGGGAGGAGAAAATGGCCCGCCGCTTGGTTATCGTCGGCGCGTTGGCGCTTGTGCTCGCCGGAAGTCTTGCGATGATCTTTCGCAAGGAACTCATCCTTTTGGTGATCAGTCGTGCCGCGAAGGTCGAGATCGCAGCAACCACGCCGGTGATCGGATGGCAAAAGGGCCCGTCGGATGCGACGCCAACCGCGACGCCACGACCGCCAAATATCGTTTTTATCCTAGCCGATGACCTCGGTCTCAACGACATCACAGCCTTTGGCGGCGGCGTCGCCGGCGGGGTCGTCCCAACACCAAACATCGACCGGATAGCATCAGAGGGTGCCTATTTCTCGAACGCGTATGCGGGCAACTCAACCTGCGCACCATCGCGCGCGATGCTGATGACTGGCCGATATCCATCACGGACAGGGTTTGAGTTCACACCCAACCTAGGCGGGATGACACGGATCCTCTCGATGTTCACGAACGATCATCTCGATAAACAGAACAGCCCTTTGCCGCGGTCGATCTGGGATCGCGAAATTGCCGCGCAAACTCCGCCCTATGATGAGCAAGGCTTGCCAGGTGCTGAAGTCACGATTGCGGAGCTTCTTCAGTCTCAAGGATATTATACCGCGCATGTCGGCAAATGGCATTTGGGCCGCGGCGACGAGTTTGGGCCGAATGCACAAGGCTTCGATGACAGCCTTTTGCTGCACAGCGCACTTTACTACCCCATCGGTGATCCGCGTTCGGTCGAAGCGCGGCTAGATTTCGACTCGATCGACCGGTTTTTGTGGGCAGCGATGCAGTTCGGCACCTCCTTTAATGGCGGTGAGCCTTTCGAACCGAGCACCTATCTCACCGATTACCTCACCGATGAAGCGCTCCACGTCATCGAAGAGAACAAAAACCGACCCTTCTTTCTCTATCTTGCGCATTGGGCGCCGCACACACCCTTGCAAGCAACCACGGAGGATTATGAAGCGGTCGGGGACATCGAGCCCCACCGTCTCAGGACTTATGCGGCGATGATCCGTGCGCTCGATCGCAATGTTGGCAAGGTGCTCGATACGCTCGACGAAGAGGGGCTTACTGACAACACGATTGTGATCTTCTCGAGTGACAATGGGGGCGCGGGCTATATTGGCATTCCCGACGTGAACCAACCTTTCCGTGGGTGGAAATCAACGTTCTTTGAAGGGGGTATCCGTGTCCCTCTCTTTCTTCGTTGGCCTGCACAGGTTCAGCCTGGAACGGTCATCGACACCCCGGTGGCGCATATTGATGTGATGCCGACCCTCGCGGAGATGGGCGGAGCGGGCCTACCTGTCGGGATCGAGATCGATGGCCGCAGTCTGATGCCCGCGCTTCTTGAGGGCGAGATCATCCGTGATAAGACGGATGCCCTCTATTGGAAGAGCGGCGGCTATTCTGCTATCCGGCGTGGTGACTGGAAGCTTCAGCGTGACGGGGTGCAGGGGCGAGAGTGGCTCTTTAATCTTGCTGACGATCCCACCGAACAAAAAGATCTCATCGAGCGAGAACCTACCATGGCTGCGGAGTTGGCCGCGATGCTCGATGACCATCTCGCAAGCTCACGGCCACCGCTTTACCCCAACTCGCTGACGGCGGCTGTCACCGTCGATAAGACGAAAGCGGACGTTATCAACGAGGGGGATACGTTCATCTTTTGGCAGAATTGATGGCCGTCTGACCCACGCTCTGATTGGGGTCAGACGATCAAATTGGCGTCACCACCTGACGATTTAGATACCGATCATCTGACCCGTTCCACAACACTGCGGAAAAACTCGATCGATTCAAGCTCTCGATAGGTGCTTTCGTCATCGGTCGTCCCGTAATCACTGTTAGCGGACAGTTTCACGATCACCGTACCGGATGTAGGGTTCACGTACACAAATTGATTGTAGATGCCGATGGCTGAATATTCACCTTCGTCGCCCTCAGGGATCCACCACTGGTAACCGTACCCTAGTTCAAAATCCGAGGCAGGATTGTCCTTGCCCGGCAGAAGGTGCGGTGCATCGGGGACCACAGACGCGGCGACCCATGGAGCTGGTACGATTTGGCGCCCGTTCAGTGCGCCGTTCAATCTGAACAATTCACCGATCTTTGCGTAATCCCGAGCGGTTGCGGTCATCCCGCCAAACGCCATCTCCATACCTTCGCCGTCGAGAAGCCAATATCCTTTGGCCTCCGCACCCATCGGTTGCCAGAGCTTTTCCTCCATATACTGGCTGATGGACCGCCCTGTTGCGCTGACCAGCATCATGCCGAGAACATGCGTATCGGTGGAGTTGTAAAGATTGAAGGTGCCGGGCTCGCGCTCGCGTTCCAGGGTTGCCGCAAACTCATCGAGCGAGCCGCCCAAGGCAAATATTTTGGCAAACCGAACAATATCAGAGTCAGGATCAGAGTAGTCCTCATTCCATCTTGCACCGGATGACATTTGAAGAATGTCTTTTATCCGGACACCATCATAGGCTGATCCAATAAGCGCTGGGACATAAGCGGTGACCTCATCCTCAATCGATCCGATATGGCCTTCAGAAACGGCGATACCCACCAGCGCGGAGATAAAACTCTTAGCCACCGACATTGAAATCCAGTGGATATCGCGCCCGCCGGTCAGCATATAGCGTTCAAATCGGAGCTGGCCGTCTTGAATGACCAATAGCGCGGCTGTGTCAGTCTCAGACAGAAACGTCTCTGTATCGATTGTCTGCCCACTGTAGGTAAAAGACGCTGGCAACTCCACCATTGTTCCGTCAGGGAATTGAAAAGGTTCGGGAGAGGCGGCCATGTCACCGTGGGGAAAGACGGTCTGAAAGCGGTGGAAATTCTGGTACTGCTCAGCGCCCGTGAACAGCGAGCTGACAGCGCGGGCGCGGTCCAGTCTGTCTTTTAAGAAGAGCCCTGTTACCAGCGCGGCGACAACAGCCAGCGCGGCCGCTCCATAGATCGCTTTTTTCATCGTTTCCCCCATTTTTGTTGGGTGGTGGGTGACATGCGGCTCCTTCGGGGCCCCTCCATGGTTTACCCGTTCCTTTTGAGCGTAGCCACCCAGAATGAAAGACTGTTGGTCTCAAAGGAAAAGAACGATGGGTGCAGCGCGGTATCAACCCGATGACACTTGCCGCTCGTTATAGACCATGCTGCTTCAGACCGGATAGCGAAGGCTAAAACAAAGAGTCTTCGTCAAACCAGGCAGTCTGTGGGGGAATGGCTATGATGAGAGCGTCAATGACAAGCGACGTGACGAGTTCCTGCAACTCCAACGCCTTATTAATCTGAGGCCGTTCTTACGCTTCCCTCGCTTCTCGACGGGGTGTCATTAATCCCTGGCTGATCTCGCCTTCACCATATGGAGTTTTCAGCCAATCAACGCCCTGTGCATCAGTAAACGAATGATCAAGTACTGACACAGGCTCAACACTCAGGGTTTGGCTTCCCCTCACCAAAAAATGCGACCTCATGTTCACCGCTGAATTTGGGTACAGATTGGCTGCAAGTGGCCTTCTGTACGTTTACGAGGATGTCTGCGTATGTTTCAAGACAAGAGACAATGATTGCCCAAGATCGCAGCGGTAAGACGGCGACGGCAAAGAGGGAGCGGGAGGACACAATGCGGTATGTCTATGGTGTGGTCGGGGTCATCGCTTTTCTGCTTCTGGGTGTGGCCATTTGGTTATGGGATCCTCTCACCAGTGATTTTAATCCCGATGAGGCAGTTGCCGCGGCAAGCGCCTATAATGTCGAGATAGTTCGCGATGAATGGGGTGTACCGCATATTTATGGAAAGACTGACGCGGATGCAGTGTTCGGCGTCGCTTATGCCCATGCCGAAGACGATTTCGAAACCATCCAAGAGGTCACCGCCGCTGCTCGAGGAGACCTCGCGCGCTACTTAGGCGCTGAAGCAGCTGCTACGGACTATTTAGTTTCATTTTTTAGCGTTTGGGAAACGATCGACCAGCGCTACGAGCAAGATGTCCCTGCAGATGTGAAAGCCGCGGCCGAGGCCTACGCCAAGGCATTGAATCTGTACGCTGCACAAAACCCGAGAAAAACCTGGCCAGGCCTTGCTCCCTTTAAAGCGCAGGACATCGTCGCATTTTTTACGTTTACAGGACCTTTTTTCTACAATCTTGACCGTACACTGCTTTCATTGTTGAGCGAAGAACGGAACATGGCGCTTTCACTGTCGCCGGATGATGCAAAATCCGCGTGGCTTGTGAAGCCTGCAACGTTCATCGAAAGAGGCTCCAACGCTTTTGCTGTGTCTCCGCTTCGATCAGATGACAACATCACGCGTCTCGTCATCAATTCCCACCAACCCATGACAGGACCCGTTGCTTGGTATGAGGCGCATATGGTGTCTGAGGACGGGCTCGACATCACTGGCGGTCTCTTCCCTGGCACTCCTTTCATCCTTCACGGCTTCAACCGCGACTTAGGTTGGGCGAACACAGTCAGCGCCCAGGATTTGGTCGATGTCTATCGACTCACAATTAATCCTGACAACGACAGTCAGTATAGGCTGGATGGTGAGTGGGTCGAGTTCGACGAATCGATGGCGAGGATCGGCGTTAGACTTTTCGGGCCTTTTACCTACACGGCCAAGCGCCCACTCAAGGTCAGCAAGCATGGCCCCGTTATCGAAGCCAGCCACGGCACCTACGCCGTGCGTTATGCAGGTCACGGCGAAATACGTCAGCTTGAACACTACTACCGCTTGAACCGTGCGACGAATTTCGATGAGTTTATGGACGTGATGGCGATGAACGCGATCCCCAGCATCAACTATGTCTATGCCGACAAAAGCGGCAATATTGCTCTCATTCATAATGCCCAGTACCCTGATCGGATTCCTGGATGGGAGTGGAAAAAAGACCTTCCTGGAGATCGATCCGACCTTATTTGGGACGGCTATCTACCGTACGAACGAGTTCCGATGCTAATCAATCCTACATCAGGTTTTGTTTTCGAAGCCAACAATACGCCGTTTACCGCGACCGATGGACCAGACAATCTTAAGCCTTCAGATTTCCCTGACTTTATGGGGCTCCAAACCAATGAAACCAATCGGGCTCTGCGCATCGTTGAGTTGACCAACGGCACGGAGCCAATGACCCGCGAACGATTGCTCAGTATCAAGTTTGATACGAGTTACGCCGCGAACTCAGTCGCTCGCCAAGTGGTTGAAGAGGTCCTAGATCAAGACTGGCAATCAGATCCCAAACTGGCGGAGGCCGCTGAACATCTTCGTGCGTGGGACGGAATGATGGATGCGGGAAGCCGGCATGCGGCCTTAGCTGGGCTCACGACAATCAAAGCGGTAACCGAACCCCTCACAGGGATACCGGCCCCAGAACCAGCGCAGGCATTTCGAGATGCCGTCGATCATTTGTACCAGCACTTTGGTCGTATCGATCCAGAATGGGGAGAGCTCAACCGTCTTGTTCGCGGCACCTTCGATAGTCCGCTCGATGGGGCATCGGACGTCTTGCGGGCCATCTACCCTGCCGAGTTAGGGGAGGACGGTCGCCTGGTGGCTGCGGCGGGCGACACGTGGATCGCTCTGGTCGAGTGGGATGAAGAGGGGAATCAGACAGCTGAGGTCATCCACAACTTCGGCAGCGCCACCCTCGACCAAAGCTCTCCGCACTACGCTGACCAGGCGCCGTTGTTCGTCAATCAGGAGTGGCGTAAGGCTCTTCTCGATCAAACAGAAATCCGTGCACAGGGTAAAGCTTATCGACCGCAGGACTAAAGAAGCATGTCCCAGTAACGTATTCCCAGCCTTCTTGCCGAAGTCTGTTCTTGCGCTGAAGAGAAATCGACCGTGGTGATGGATCAGACAAGCGCAGGCCAAAGGGACATTGTCTGTTACTTGTATCGAGGCCGTTCCGGACGTCACAGAACTTGCCGTCGAGTGAAGTCTAGGATCTTCCGCATAAGACCGGATTGGATCGATACGCCTTCAAGGACTCGCTTCATTAAGCCAAGAAGTCGGGGCTCAGCATTTAAGTCTTTATCGTTCTCGACTGGGATGGCATCATCCGCGCTTTAGGGCCCATCGGCCATCGTGAAGCCGAAGAACCTATTAACTCACGGTACGATGATAGTGCCATTATAGTCGAAGACGGGCTCGAGACGTTGGGGCGGAATGACCACCACCCGTCCTATAACCTGGGGCTGTCCATTGAACATTGGCTGCTGGCCATTGACGCTTTCGGCCAGACGAATACCGCTCATTACGAGGCTCGATCCAGGGATTGCTGTTCCACCATTTGCAGTTGTCGCTGCTGGCCCCATTTGACTCTCTCGAAAGTCAGTAATCCGAACAAACACACCAGTTGCTACCGTCTGAAGATCAGACCCCCCAACTGGCAGCAAGGTCAATGGACTGGCGATTACATAACTGTCTTCGTCGACCTCAACGACAACGTCGCCTATACCGTCTCCGCTTACATCGTCGATGCCGTTTGGTGAGCTGATTAACGGGTTATCAGACGTACTCAGCCGCAACGACCGCATCTGGAGTTCGTCGGGCGTGGCGGAATGCGTGCCAACCCCTAAAGCCAATATCTCCGAACCCGGTACAAAAAAGACCGATTGAAGAGCATCGAGATCCCCCGGCTGTAATGGAATGAAGTCAGTGACAGATCCAGCGGTGCGTTGAGAACGATTGGTCGTGAAGGCAATGTCTGGAACACTGTCGTCATCGAAGAAACCAACCGTGACGTCCGCAGATACCACGCTCCCCAGCCCGTCAATCTCAACCTGTATCCGATCACCGCTCGGTATACCGCTTAGTTGGCTGGCGCCAGAGGTGAGTAATGCGTCGCCATCGACAATACCGAGGACTATGTTCGAGTTGACATCACTCACTTCAAACTCTTGGACGTAGAAAACGTCCGAACCCGGCTCTCCAAAAAAGGCTGGTCCGACAACGATTGTTTTCGCTCCAATTGTTGCAGCGAAAGGGCGCTCAATCTCGAAATCAACAATCTTATCTGAATCCGCAGGTGTGGTTTCAAAGAGAGCCGCATCAAAAAGATCGACGAGTTCCCCGTCGACGATTCGCACCTCATCGGGTGTAAAGAAAGCCTCCAGAACCTCGGAATTACCGTCATCATTCAAGTCGCCAACTAAGCTCGCAAACACGATGGCAGGATCTGTCGCAAGGGAAGTGGAGTGAAGTACACTGATCTGTGCATCATTCTCAAGCTCAACATCGGATCCGAAACCGTTGAAACCAGTTGCGAAGAGCGCTGCGGTTTCAACTTCGCTAATCAGTTGGCCGGGTGTGCTCCCATTGTCCCGTTCGTACGAGAAGAAAATAGCCGTCTCATCCGCGCCACCTGCATCTTGCACCTGGCCTTGCAATACACCTGCGGTGAAAAAGAACCCCTGGACACTGTCCATCGGGAAGGCCGATGTCAAAAAACGTGTCGCTCCGATTGAGGCTCCTTCTGTATCAAGATTAATTATCTGATCGGTTTCACTTCGCTGTGCACTGAAGGGAACAGCGAATGCACGTAAGCCGTCCTGGTCGAGTTGCACGGTGTCGACACCGAACAGCAGTTGATCGCCTTCGACACCATCGCCTGCAAAACTCTGTGCAATGATGTCCCCGCTCATAGCCGAGTTCATGGCTTCTGACTCGAATACGAGGATGCCATCATTGTCTCGATTGGTGACGTTAACCCGCAAATTCGCTCGCGCAATTCCGCCGCCCGTTGTTTCTGCAACAAGTGAAACCACGCAAACTTGATTAGCGCAGCCGAAAAAGTCGTCATCAAACTCGAAGAACGAGTCTGGGGACAACTGTAAAAGATTGCCGTTCACAACCTCCAGCGCAAAAGAGTTGACGCTCACATCAACCGACCAGGTTACCGTCCCGCCATCGGGATCATCAGCATCCAACAGTAAGGAGAAATCGGAATTTTCCTGAACAGTGACTTCGGATGGAATGTTGAGCAATGGTGCTGATGCTGTGCTGGGGCTTATCGTGGTCGCGCCACCACCACCACCGCCGCCACCACAAGCACTAAGGCTCGCCGCAATCGCAAGTGCCGACGCACATCTTACAAGCAACATGATACCACCCGATATTTGCCCAACATCTGCTTAGCGTTTTGAGTTATGATCTACAAGCTATTGGAAACATGCTATTTTAGAAGACCCGCTTTGTGGGTGGATTTCGACGAAAAGTAGATGACTTTGTTTGATACGCGGTGGTCTGACGACTGTCAGGTTTCGTCCGCTTTTGCGCTGTCGGTCCGGCTTCGTTGCGTTGCCTGAACCCAATGGTCTTGACTTGATGTCACGCGCGTCGACGCTTTTGGCTCTGCTGTCTTAGCGAGCGCGCCGACTTGAATGGGCGGAAAGCTTCAAGGCCGCATAGGTCGAGCCGTGTCCGCCGCCCATTGGCCTGCGCCGCGGATATCGAGTTGGCAACTGAACTCCAATCTTGGGTCGTCCAGGCGTTCAAGCAGCAAAGGTAATCAACTTGCTCAAGACCTTGATGGTGCCCCCACACGGACTCGAACCGCGGACCTACTGATTACAAATCAGTTGCTCTACCAGCTGAGCTATAGGGGCTTTCCTTCGTCGCTTGCTTGAACCGAGGATCGAAATCAATGGTCGCGCGAGCGGGAAAGCGTGGCTCCCCAGGCCGGACTCGAACCAGCGACCCAGCGATTAACAGTCGCTTGCTCTACCAACTGAGCTACTGGGGAACATCACGAAGGGGGCCGATAGCGCATGGCGCGGGCCAAGAAAAGCCCCAAAACGAGGTCGTTTTTCCTGAATTCAGCGCCCCAAAAGGAAACGACCCCGCGCGAAGCGAGGCCGTCCCTGGGGGTATGGTGGGTATGTCTTCCTGGGAGAAGAAGACGGTCTTGTCGTGCACCGTCAGGGTTAACCGTCGGTAAACCAAACCCGGCCGTCGTCTCACTCCGCCGGGGCGTTGGTGGTGGAGCCCTGAATGTCAGGCAGCTCGCCGCTCGAGGCTCCTTCACCAAGTTTGGGCTGTTTCTCGCCGGACCACCATCCAAGCAGCACACGGCTGATGTCAGCACCAACCGCATACATCGACGGCACAAAGAAGAGAGTGACGAACAGCGCGAACAAAACCCCAAAGGCGAGGCTGATAACCACCGGTTTCAAAAACTGTGCATCGCGGCTTGTCTCGAAAATGATCGGCATCAGGCCGATAAAGGTCGTCACCGACGTCAGAAGAATGGGTCGGAAGCGCACCACCCCGGCCTCTACCAAGGCGGCAAAGG
>JBCBUC010000033.1:0-41508 GCA_039818345.1 Pseudomonadota bacterium
CTTGATTACGTTTATACTGCTGTAAAGCAAGATAAACTCCGACGGCGGCTGTAACAAAAGTGCCAGTGTTTGTAAGGGCTGTAATTATCTCGACAAAGTTCTGATCAAAAGTCATTTTTTGGAAGTGGGAAGGAATTGAGTGCGTTCAATACATAGCTCAAGAATTTTCAACTAACTCAAGTCTGAGGGATCGAATTGCTTACCCACGTCGCTGAGCGTGCGCATCAGGTTCTTGCGGTATTCGCCCAGCCCATCAGCTGAAGGATGGCAGCGTTGGCGGCTGGTAACGTCAAAGCGAAGGCGGCGGTTAGAAGAATGGATTTCATAACTGACTTCACCAGGAACCACCCACGAGTTAGAAATATCCGTATCGGGATAGATTAAAATAGGCCGCGAACGCCCTGCTCATCAACTGAGCTTTTTGTGATCATGTTGACATGCCCGGTGTCCGTGAAAAACCCAACTTTTGGGTAGAAGTTGGGATTCGCTCCTACCGCCCAACCAATCTCATAAAACACCGTAATCCGGCTTATTAGCGCCCTGCGCGTCTGGAGCGACACGGCAGTTTCGACGGCCCTTCCCACGCTCAAAGCATAAGATAATGTCCTTTATCTTATGCTGTACTTTGTGACCTGCTCTCGGCGGATCGTCGTCTTTCCTAGCGTTGGTGGACTGGCCATTTTATTGGGTGACCGCCGATTGCACGCTCGGTTTCTGGAAACACGGTCAAGGCAGGATAGTCGGTTTTGGACGGGAACCGATCATCAAGGGCCTCCATCGACCAAATCCGGTAAGCGCCATGGCGGCCGTCTTCAAAGCATGTCAGCGTGAACAACAAATTGAAGCCGGTTCCGGCTGTCGATACGGGCTGGTTTTGCTCTGTGCACGGTAGTTCGATGGTATTCCCGATTTCCATGGCTCTGTTGTTCAGGATGTTAGTAACAATCTGTACGTTGTTATTTGTGCGAGCAACACACAGAATGTTGGCGCGATCTTCTTTGATCGAGTGAGAGACATGCAACTCATCACCATCATCGGCACAGAAACGAACGCCATCGGTCCACCAATCGGGCGTACCATCGAACATATGACGATCCGACCCAAGCCGATTAAGATCAATCCGTAAGGCACCTGAATTCACATCGTGACACAACCTGTCACTCCGACCATCACCGTTAAAGTCACCAAGATGGACAACGGCGCCCTGATGGGTGCACCATGTCGATCGGTTACCTTCTGGCCTGAAATCGACGTTCAGTTCCTTTGCTGGCCATGCCTCTGAATTCCAACGGATGATCCAGTTGCCATCATTGTGGCAGTAGATGTCCATTATGCCTTCGCCGGAAAAATCACCGACTAGAATTTCTTCACCAGCACAAAATGGCTCCCGCGATAAACCTCGCTGTACCCATGGATTGGGTGATTGATTGTCCGCCCAAAGACGCCAGCCACTTTCAACATCGTGACACAAAGCATCGATGTCGTCGTCTGAATCCAATTTGCCAAAATAAAGCCTCGCGGTGGGATGGCTGCACCACGCAGCACGAATATCTTGCCGCCCACGGTCTTTCCACATAGCCATAGTATTGTTAATCCGATCACGGATACGAATCGGGTTGGCGTAGTTTCTGTTTCCTGTGTTCACACGAAGGATCGTGTCGTCATCGACAAAGATCACAGGGCCACCTGAGTCGCCCACACAGCCAGTCACATAGTCGCGACGGTAGCGAAATGCAGTCGAGCCCTTGGTATGGGTTAGATCATCCGCTGTCCCTGTTTCTTCGCAGCCATAACCATAAAGGCGGACCAATGGACGCCTTAGCCGAGACGTTGCGAGCGGGGGTTCGTCTCCACGAATCCTCATGGGTTCCGCAACCGATGAAGGAACGGGCTCTGATAATTGTACCAATGCAATATCATTGACCCACGGGTTATCTCCTCCGTTTGGGTCACCAATATAGATCACTTGTTTGGTGCGAAATGACCGAGACGACCCATCGGCAAGATCGATGCGAAACAGTTGCTCCGCACCCTTCTCTGGGTCCCAATAGCCTGAATGGAAGTTGAAGCAGTGGGCCGCAGTGAGAACAAACTCAGGGTCAATCAGTGTTCCCGTGCAGCCAGGAATTAAGTTGCCGATGGCGGGATGATCAAGCGTTCTTGGCCAATCATCATCGGCGAAACCCGATGAAAAGCCAATTAAACAAACCGCCAGCGCTGTGAGAAACCGTTCCATGAGCATCAACTCCCCTGACTGATGATTGCTCAAGAATACGACAGTTCAATGACGAGTTCTGTCGTTGATCAGCATCATCGCAACGATGCCTGTTGCAGAATGGCCTACGAAGAAACCAACGCTCCGTTATCGGCCTTTGCCGGTGAATGACCCGCGCCCGAGAATTTGACGCACAGCCAATAAAGAGCCAACCCGAGAAAAGGCTATCATGACGTGCGTTGTTGGTCGAGCACCCGATGACAACGACAGCGACGGCCGAGTGAGCCCCTACCCGCCTATCAGAACCGTGGGGGCCCCGGCGACGATGCTTCCGCCATGGGCGGTCATGTCCCCCATACGTGCCGCAGGCAATTTACCGATCAAAACCGTGGTGGACCCTTTAGCGATGACATCAGGTGGCCCGTTGCACATTGCCATGTCAGTTGCGCGGGCAGCCGGCATTTTCGCGACCAAGACGTTGGGCTGCCCTTTCACAATGGGCCCGCCCACATGAGGGACCACGCCTGTCACCATCGGACAGACATGCATGTCACCCAGGCGCGCCGCAGGAGGCATTAAGCGCCCCTCGGCTGGGCATAAACGAGAACGCGGCGCTGCTCGGGCGCGTAGTCGCCATAGTTTCGATCAAGTTGCTCCTCACCCAATGGACGGATGCGAATCCGGCTCTCCGCCACATCGCAGGTGCCCACCAAATAGGTCCGCAAAGCATCAGCGCGGCGGGATGAGAGGTTCATGTTATAGGCCTTTGTGCCTTTGGCGTCGGTGTGCGCTTCGAGGGTCACATCGAAATCCGGACGCTCCTGAACTGCAGTACAAAGCCGCGCGAGCACTGGAACGGAGTCATCGGCAACCTGTGCACTGTCGTAAAGGAAGCGAACCGCCAACGAGACCTTGGTGGTCGGCACAAAGTCACCACCATCGCTGATGAGGTCGAGGTTCAAATCCCGACATTCGCGATCTTCCTGCGCACAAGCCGATTGAACCGACTCGCCAAAGAAATCGTCGAGGGCGTCCCCAGATCCGCTTTCTTGCGACTCTTGAAACTCTTCATACTCGCGCGCACTGGCGTCGAGACCTTCAACGATGTCGCTCACATCCTGCGCCATCACGCCGGGCGCTGTCAGCGCCAATGCGCCAGCGCTCAGGAGGGCCCATGTCATGCGTTTCTGCATCATCTCATCCCCTTTCAGCCGCCCTGCGATCACGGCCGTAGGCGCTTAGAGTAGCGAAACAATGACCGTTTTGGAACCGTCCTATGCGGCTGCGGACCAAATTGCCCTAGGCATCAATAACGATCACCGTAACGTTGTCTCTTGCTTGCTTTTCAAGAGCGCGCGCAATCAAGGCTTGAGAGGCAGCTTCACCGTCAGGATTTGCCTTCAGGATTAAGCCAATCTCGTCGTTCTCGAGCGGCCCGGTCAGCCCATCACTGCAAAGGAGAAACCGGTCCCCAGGCAGCACTTGTTCACGCCGTTGATCGACCATCAAGGCTGGATCAACGCCCACGGCACGGGTCACAACATTTCGTCGAGGATGGGTCCGCGCGTCATTCTCGGTGATGTGCCCCGCATCGACCAATTCCTGCACGAGGCTGTGATCATTTGAGATTTGCTCGAAGGTCTCACCGCGGAGGCGATAGCAGCGACTGTCGCCCACCCAGAGGCATGCAACGTGATCGCGGAAGGCAAGAAGCGCGACCACAGTGGTACCCATCGACGTGATTGCAGGATCGGCCGCCACGCGGTCCAACATC
The DNA here is from genome assembly GCA_039818345.1 of Pseudomonadota bacterium. Taxonomy (GTDB): domain Bacteria; phylum Pseudomonadota; class Alphaproteobacteria; order Caulobacterales; family Parvularculaceae; genus Parvularcula. The sequence continues at coordinate 3,990 of JBCBUC010000033.1, forward strand.
GCTTTGTTCTGGGCAAGGATCGTGTACTCAACATCGTTTAGAAATGTCTTGCCGCCTAAAGGCTGAGGAAGGGCAGCCAAAGCCTCAGCCAGCATTCGGCTTGCGACATCACCTGCGTCGTGACCACCGACACCATCGAGCACGGCCCATAAGCCAATGCCGTCGCGGGTCACGAAGCTATCTTCGTTCAGCTTACGAACAGTTCCAATATCGCTGGCGCCGCTCGACCGATAGGTAAAGTCGTATTGAGCTTGAGACACTATGAACCTCCCTCCCCGTCAGCCAAGAACTGCGAAGCTTCCGAGCAAGCCTCATCGATACCGGCGAAGTGAAAGCTCTTATCCAATGAACCGTTCACCGACCATTGAGACAACACGAGACCTTTGCTGTCGTCCGGCAGCGATAGATGGATAGATGCCAGTCGCTCCTCGAACTCGTGAAGAGGTGTTTTTTCAAAAGCCGCATCATCAACGATCTTCGCGGCTATACTCAGCATCTCTTGGCTCGTCTCCTGCCACGGTCCCGGTTCTTCCATCAGCACAAAGAGAGGAAAAAGGCGGCCAACCGAGTCTGTACTTGGACCAAAAAGCCCGGCAAACGTCTCCAGTGTTAAAGAGCTCGAGGCCGCTGAGAGCGCATAAAGCGGCATCTGTGCAAATAGGTCGGCAAACCGCGCTCCATAGCGCTCCTGCCCCGATACAATAAGGGACGAGCCGAGGCGGTGCATGGCGCTTTCAAGCGACGGCTTCACGCCTTTCGAGACAAAATCGCCCCGGTCAGGGAGCTTCCCGAAATAGCCCAAGCTCATGACGCAGCGGGCCCACGACAGGAGACCTGATTAATCGCTGTGCTGGTGAAGGGGTTGACGACACTGTTGGCCACGATTTGGAAGACAAAACTTCCCTCGCCAACCGTGACCGTATATTGCGCCGTACGCCCATCGATGCGGCGTCGCTGTGCTTCACTCAGCATCCGGAAGAACGCCCAATCACCTTCCCAGCTTTTGCCTTTGGTCTGACCGTCAGAACCGCGGAAATTGATCCTCATCTCACCGCCAGACCCCGGCCACGAAAGGCGGGCCGGTCGCGCAGCACCGTTCGCGTAGGTGATCGTCTCGCCCAACGCGTTGAGTCTGACCTCTAGCGCTCCGGTCACCGACACAGGCGTCAGGCTAAAGCTTGCGCCCGGCGCACCGCCTTGGAAATAGGCGTCGCGGACGTCTTGAGCCGCCTGAAAGCTCGCCACCATACGGCTGTCGATACCGAGTTGCTCGCCTTCCGGGGTGACGACCCATTCCCGTCCCACGCGATCAACATAGGGCGAGAGCTTCTCCTTCGAGAACACATCCACCGTTCCGCCATCACCAAAATAGGATTCAAAATCTCCCAGTCCCACTTCATCCCGGGCACCGCGCCGCAAAGGGAACCGTCCCGCGATCCTGGACTGGCACATGTCCTCAACCGAACCTTGAAACTCACTGTTCAACGCCGCACGCCCAGAACTGGCGGCAACAGCGCTCCCGGCACGGACATAGGACGTAAACCAACGACCAAGCTCGCGCGGCAATTGTTCAGCGACACCCTCCAACCGGCGACCAGCAGCGCGGGCATCGGCGAGCGTTGTTTGTTGTTCCGAAGGACGGGCATTTGCATTGTCACTCAGCGCTTGGCCGTAGTCGGACAAAACACGTAACGCCTCATCGACCGGTGATTGTCCGGGGTCGCCGGAAACTGCTTGGCGCCAAGGCGCAAAAGCCGCCACCACCGTATCGGAGACATCGCCCGCACTCCCGCCCTCACCCGCCATCGCGCGTAAAGGTCTCGGCGCCCGCTGGGCCAAGCTGGCAGCGCCTGCCTCAGCGCCGCGATCGACGGCGGTTTCAGGCGTGCTGACGTCGGTTAAGGTCGATATCTCTTGAACCAAAGCACGGACGGGCGAGACCTGCCCTAGCCGGGTTGCAGTGCGGATTTGCTCAATGACCGCATCACCCTCAGCTGGTGCGCGCAGAACACTCGAGAGCAAAAGATCCCATTGCTCAACGAAATCTGACAAGTATTGTTCTTCAATGGCGGCCTTCAGCTCAGGCGTGGGCGTGGTCGCACGGGGTGCATCATCGCCCAGAACACAGCTCTCATTCTCCGCCTGCCGAATAACGCGATCACTACGACCAGAAAGCTCATCGCGGTAAAATGTTCCCGTAAAGAGAGCAGGAACTTTGACATCGGACGCAGCAAAAGCCGCGTTGGCTCGTTCGCCAGCCAACCGCTGTACAGTCATAGCACCACCGCCATCTGCCGATGCCTCACTCTTCAGCACTGCATAAAGCCTTGCGTCTTCTGGCAAGGCTGCGACATTCCTCCGTGCCCTGGCGATCAAATCACCATCGAGCAGCAATGACGCGGCGGTGACTGCGCGGCCATCGTCAAAAAGTGCCGCCGTATGCAAAGTCAGGTCATTTCTGAGGGGCTCAAACCTTGTGCCGGGATAGCGCTCAGCCCACCCGCCATTCACCCAAGCCACCAACGCAGCCACGCTTTGGTCCGATGGGGCGCATAAACCACCAGCCGTCAAATAAGTCCGTAAGACCTCATATTGGGCCGCGGGTTGGTTGGCGAAGCCATTCACATCGGTGCCAAGATCAGTCATCACCAATGGCAGCAGCATCTGATCGAGTGCATTATGGTAAGCGCCTTCAACACGGGGCCTTACTGACCGTCGCTGCCCAAGACCCAGCGCCCAACCACTTGTCCTATACCCTTCTCCAGCGTTTGGAGAAAACGTCAGTGCTCGCAATTGATTAAGGAGTGTTGTGACCTCCTCAAGATCAGCGGAACCACCGTCGGGAAGACCACTCACATAGTCGGCAGTCTGTTGTTCGAGCGTTGCGATCATGCCAGCGTTCTTTCGCCAACCGAGCCCCCAGCCGATTGTTGCCAGCACTGTAAACAGTCCAAGAGCACCAACAAGGATGGTCCGGCGGCGGTGCATTTTTTCTTCAGCAGACCGATTGGTCCCGGCGATCCCAGCCTCGCCAAGAATGGTGTCTTTCAACAACCGTTCTAAAAAGAATGTTTTCGAGGCACCCCGCGATGGCACCGCTGAACTCGGTGTGTTGAGGCCAGCCATCATGGAACCCAAGACACGGTCGATCGGCGATCCTTCTTGCGTTGCGCTGCTGAGATAAAAGCCTCGAAGAAGCGGCTGCGTTTGGAAAGCATCAGCGCGAAAGCATTTGGTCAAAAACGACTGAAGCGGCGCCTTGAGGTTCGCAAGCTCCTGAAGGAACGTTATCATGCGCACTCGGCGCGCTGGATCTCTATCTTGCTCCAACCGCGCATGAAGCCGCGCAGCGACGGAGGATGAGAGAGCGTCAAACTCTGTCGCCGCCAAATTGACCGCGGCTCCGTCCTCTGAGCGATCAAGTGGAAAGGTAAAGCCTAAGACCTGGGTTCGTTCCGTAGCAGTCAGCTCACTGAAAAACTCTTCGAAACCCGACAGTCTGTCAGCCTTGGTCAGCACAACATAAACGGGTAGGTTCATCCCGAGCTGATCCGTCACTTCTTTGATACGTGCACGTATCTGCCGCGCTTGCCGATCGCGCAAGTCTTGAAGACCCGCCAGCGTCTCCGTTGGAACAGCAACAATGAGACCATTGAGAGGTTGGCGAGGACGGCGCTTTTTCAAGATACCAAGAAAACCAAGCCATTCCTTAGCGTCGGTGTTTTGATCACTGTCTTGGGTTGTAAAGCGCCCAGCGGTGTCGATCAGCACAGCCTCATCGGCAAAAAGCCAATCGCAGTTTCGGGTACCACCTATGCCCGCGACCGTGACGTCGCCTGCTTCATCATTATAAAGACCAAGACCGGCATGACGTAGGGCTGTCGTCTTGCCCGAGCCTGGCGGCCCAATCATCAGGTACCAAGGCAACTCATAAAGTTTAGTACGGTTGCCGCCGCCCAATTGGCTAAGCGCAGCATCGAACTTTTGTCCGATCTCTGCAACACCGGCCTCGGCGCGCTGTGAAGAGAGGTCTTTCACGATGGCATCGCCCGCGTCCGCTGCTTTCTTCCGATCGCGGTAAAGCGTGAACGCCACAAAGCCAAAGATCAGCAAGATGACGATCAGGCGCGTGATCCAAGACCCCAAAGGTGCAAAACCAGCAATTGCGATCAGCGGCCCAACAAACCAAATAACAACTGCTAAAAGGAATGCACCCAACGGCCGAATGACGATCGGCTTACCGAGTATGTCACGCAGCTTATCTAGCATGAAAAGGTCCTTCTCGCTGTTTTTGATCAGCGTTTCGATAAGGTGATAGAAACCCGTCGATTAAGACGGCGACCTGCCGGCGTGCTCTGATCCACACCCCTAATCGGCCGGTCGGCACCATAACCTCTTGTTTCAATTGAGCGCCCAGGCGTGAGTTGCTGTTCAACCCGCGTCGCCACCGAAGCCGCTCGCTCTTCTGATAGCCGCACATTGCTACCGCTATAACGCAGCGACCGGATGGGTTGGTTATCGGTATACCCCTCAATAAATATCCCACCCGATGTCAGCTCAGCGGCCTGCGCAACACGCTCTAGTGTTGGCCCGAAAACAGCCGATGGCTCGTGCCCGCCGCTTCGGAACAACTCTCCCTCCTCGGTGCTCTGAAGTGTCACGCGCACAGCGTTAGGAAAGTTCTCTAACTGCACACGCCCACTATAAATATCGGGGCGCAGAATTTCTTCTATCTGGTCGTAAGGATCGCTACGAACTGGCGGCGGCGGCGGGGTCTCCTCTGGAGCGATGACAGTGGGCGTCGGCGCCTGTGCCAAAGGAGCAATGGCTGCATTACCGCGCCGCGCCAAGTCAAAAAGCAACGTCGCATAAACGATCAGCGCGATCACACCGAACCCGGCCACAAACACCCAAAGAGGTGTCGATGAAATGATCGGTGTGTGTCCTTTACCGCTCCCCTGCCATCGCGGAGACAATGCCCCTTCGGCACGGGGACGAACTCGTTCATAGGCTTGGAACACGCGCTCGCGGGTGGAATCGACCAATGCACGGCCATCAGATCGGCCACGGTGCTGACCCTGAAAGCCCGCACAAAAAGCAGCATGCAGAAGACCGAGCGCTTGGGGATAGCGTTCTGGCTGCTGGATCAGCTGCTCAGCCATCACATAGACCTTTTCGCCCCCTTGCGCGTTTTTGTGGAACTTGGTCGACAAACTGTTATTGCTCCACATCGACTGCTGCCCCCAAGGGGTTGCCATCACCACGTCATCGACCAACGAGGTCAGAATGAAGCTGGCCCATTCAAGCTCGCCCTCATCGATTCCCATCTGTCGGGCGCGCGTGTGAAACCGTTGCAACATGCCTTCAGCATCCTGACGAAAACCCGCCGGGTCCGGATGCATTGCCATTTGGCCTTTCACCCCTGCCTCGAGAAGCAACTCAGCGGCCGCTGTCATCAATGGTGTTGGACCAATCGTTTCAAGCGGCCCATCGATCGTGGCGGGTGCCGAGGCCTGTGGATTGAGGCTCCTACGAGGCGCGGCTGGCGGGGTCGCCGTTGGCGGTGTGGCTCCGCCTTGCGGTGTTGCCGCGCCGCCCAAGACGGCATCGCCTGCAGGAGGGAGGCTAGGCTGCGCCGGCGCTTGCGGCGCGGGCGGCTGCGGTGCTCCGGCCCCGTCATTTTTCACCCCGCCCAATCCTGGGACCACGGTGGCTTCGTCGTCGAATTCAAAAGGGTCGCGGCTCATGTCATCAGGCGCTCCTGATCGCATACATCTGCAGTCGAAGGTCGCGTGGCGCTTGGCTGACGTGCACTGCCACACCAGCGGAGCGTTCAAGCTCTTGCCAACTTGGGCTGGTGACGTCGATTTCGAAGTAAGCCGCCTCGTTGTCAGGGGGCAATTGCCGCGGAATGATCGGCAAGGGTTTTAACGGAACCGCTGGCACGGCGCCATGTACCAATTGCTGGATGGATTCGACCGAACTCACTTTAATCAGATTGGGCAGATGTTCCATCATCTTGTCCTTGGGCGCGGCCGCACTCGCCACAAGAACAAAGCTCGCGCTGCCAAAAACAGAACGGTCGGTGACTTGCCCTGTATAAAGATTGTCGCCTTGGTGCTCGAGCGGAATCGGCAGCACACGTCCCAAACTACGGCGCGCGAGCGCGGCCTGTATGGAAGCTAAAACCGCCTCGAACGTCGCGGTTAAGTCACCATGTTTGTAAACATCAAGCTGGGGTCTTTTAAAAGCATCGCCGCCCGCCTGGGCGCTGCCAGAAAAGGTCGCCAATTCTGATGCTAATCGATAAAATACGGTGTAAAGACGTTCTGGGTGCAGCGCATCAAGCGAGGCGACATGCGCCAGCTCCGCACCAGCGCCGTTGAGAAGCTGCATGAGTAGAAAATCGCGCACTTCCGATGCGCCACCAGCAGTCGGTGTACCGAGCTGCGAAGCTTGGGCTTCGGCTCGTTGCTCGACCATGCCACTGACTTCTTGTATGATACGCATGATCCGCGGCGATGCAGAACATGTCATCACGGTGGGGATAAAATCGTCATCGAGCACAAGCTTTCCATTCGCTTCACGCTCGATAATCTTCGTGAACGGTATGGCTGACCATCCTTGAAGATCATCTGCACTCGTCTTGAGGGAGAGGTTGAGCCGCCCCACCTCAATCGGTGGACGCTCAGACGCATCAGATGCCGCGCTCACGTCAATCGTATCAGTTAGGGTTCCGCGGTATCGGGTAACGGACGTCGCGTCATCGGACGCAAACTCCATCGCACCAACCCGGCGCGCTGGAGCTGCAAGATAAACAACCGCATCCCGCAAATCAGGATCAGGCTCGATCGGCGAAGGCAAGGGGCCGACAAGCCCGGCTTCGTCATCAGTATCAAAATCAGTTCCGTCAGGAAGAAAGCCAGCCGCACGTTGAAGAGAGAGTGTCCCTTGCTCAAGTGCCTCGGTGTTGATCAAGCACGCGGTCAAACCCCAAGGATAAGCCGACGACGCATGCAAAGCGCGCTGAAGCACGGCTTCAGTCCATCGATCAGCTTGTTGCATATGCTGTGGGCGGAGAAACATTCCCTCTGTCCACACCACGCGGTTACTGGCTGTCATAAATCTTCCCTGCCTGACAGACGCGACGGCATCACTTGTCCTCGGATTCGGTGATGCTGCTGCCCTCAAGAACGTAATCGCGTCTTAGGCCTCCAACGCGGCGTTTTTCGACCGGAACGGCGATACGCCACTTCCCGTCATCGTAGTCGCGAAAGCCCACGACGATCCCGATATGCGTGACCGCGGCATCGATATCGCCCTTAAAGGTGGCATCGGATGCGGGTTCGACAAAGAGCTTTTCCTCTCCCAGAAGCGCTGAGGATAAGGCCGTTTCAGGATCTTCTAAAAGATCGAAATACCCTGCATTTTCAAACCCCTCGACATCATTGAGGAGAAATAGCCTGACCTGCACGGGCGCCGGTGTGCCGTTCATTGCTGGGTTGAGGTCCTCGCCACCGGCAAAATTGACCGTCAGGGTCCGCGGCTTTTGCGGCACCACGACGGAAGGCGGCTTGGGAGCGCATGCAGCCAGAATGAACAGCAAAAGACCAACACGAAAGGCATTCTTCACGGGGGATCTCCTTCTTCTCGTCTGGGCGCTTGTCGAGCGCGAGGTTAATCCTCACCCTCTTGTGTGACACGATCGTAGGCGCTTCGGAAAGCCTCGAACACAACACCTCTGCCATTCCCTTGGAATTCCTCACGCAGGCGCGCCAAAACGCCAGCAAGTGTTTCTTCTGACGGCTGTTTTCCGCCAAAGGGAAGCTTTATTCCGCCCGATTGTTGAGCGTCGGCCGCCCGTTCGACCTCTGCCAGCAGCGCCTCCAGGGCAGCGCGGGTCCCCGCCATCAATCCGATTTGGTGGCGTTTGATATCAAGGCTTGCGTCGCGGAACGCCGCCGGACCGTCGAGAAACCCGGGCATGGGTTCTTTCAACATGTGCTCGGCAGCCTGTTCGGCAGGTAGAAATTTCAGTGGGCTGTTATTTTTCGCCCCAATTTGTGTGCGCTCGACCTGGTATTCTTCTTTCACCTTGTCCCGGTTCATCAAAAACTGGGCGTAGTTGAGCACCGCCTGCCGGTATATCTCGCCGGCACGCTTGAGCACATCAGCATGGTGACCATCAGCGAACGACGAGAGGGGGAGGTTTGCTCCTTCGAGAAACGAGCTGAGCGACACTTGCTCATCGAGCGACGTGGCCTTATTCGCCGCTGGCTCTGAAACGTCAGCGGCGGGTGCGCCATCGCTAGGCGCGGCATCGCCCCACAGGTTCTCGTCCTTTTGCGCAGCGCCACCGTCAGGAGCCGGTGTTGATGTTGCGGTTCCGAAGGGATCCTCTTCACGACTGGCCGCCCCGCCACCATCCCAATCGACCGGAATATCCGTGGAAAGATTTCCCACATTGGGTTCCCATGACACCACCTGATCGAGCGTGCCGCCGCCGGTATCCTGCGGCACAGGGCGCGGCGCCACGGCAGCGGGCTTTTTATCATCGAATATCGAATCGAGCGCGCCGCCGCTTTGAAACCCCGTTGATTGTGGCGATGAGTTTTGGTTGACGGGTTGAGGTGTGGGCGCGGGAGCAGGTGTAAACGCCTGACCCACATCAGGAACGTCAAACGGATTCGTCGCCGCCGCCGGCTCAAAGGGCGTGGAGACGGGCTCACCAGCAAAAGGACCCGACGATGGTTCGATCAAAGGACCAGTTGGTTCGGCAACTGCTTCGATTGTCAGGATAAAGAGTTCCCCGAGCTCCGCGCTGTCACCAGGTGAGATACCAACCGGTTGCTGGGGCTGCAACTTTTGCCCACCGACGCTTGTGCCATTGGTGGAGCCTAAGTCACTGATGAAAAGATCATGACCCCGCGTAAAAATCTCACAATGAGTGCGAGAAACAGACTTGTCGTCAATCTGCCAATAGCCTTGCTCACCAAGCTCTGCTGGCGGAGGACGACGACCGATACGGATCAACGCGCCAGACAGTAAACGTTCATCAACTGGACGCTGGGACGGATCATCAGACCGCCTCAAGACAAGCTTGATCGACGACATGCTCGCGCTCTAATTCGGGTTGGTGCCGTCACCTGTATGTCCCGTCTTGGGATGTTTCAGGAGTAACTCTGTGTACATGCAAGTCATGCGTTCGATATATCGGCCATGCTCAAAATCAAGATCGATACTCCGTATCGTCACGTCCTTAAAAACATATTCGTAAACGACGTATTCTGATCCGTCTCCATCATGGCCCATGCATTTAAATTCCACCTTCGGCACATATTGAGCGTTATCGAACAAGCGGACAAGCAAAGGGGTCGATTCATCAGCAATGCGCACGACCTCATAAGGCCGAAAAATCTTTTGGAGGTGCTGCACTGCAATGGCGTAGTTATCGAAACTCTGACTGCCATGATTATCCATGCCAACAGTCAGACTGAGAACGTCAGACCATCCCAGATGATCGAGTTCCTGTGATGCACCGTGGATATCGCCGTGTTGCATATAAATAGTCATGATTTTGACCTTTCATACTCCTCAGCGTAGCGCGACAACGCTGCTTTGAGAACGTCCGCGCCTGAACCGCCCTGCCCAAGGTCACGGCCCAGCTCCGCGCAGGCGTCATAGCCGAGAAACGGCCGGCCCATGTCGCCTTCGGCGCCCGCGAGGGCAAGCGCGCACACACCAGCAATTCCTGTCATCGCATCATCAGGCGCAACGGGGTCTCGATCAGGCGGCGCCAGGGATGTTCCGCTCCAAAATGCGGCCATGCCTGCCCAAGCACCGGGGCCGTTCATCTCTTCGGCGTCTGCCGCCGCTTGCGCCTTATAACGGAGGGCATCGTCCTGGGTTCTAACCCAGTCTTCTGCCAAGCCGAGGGCCTTTGACGGAAGGATCTCCATTCCTGCGATTTCCCGCGCCCCTTCCTGGCCCCTCGCCCAAAGGCAAATGAGCCAAACAGCTTCTCTTTTTGGCAGCATGAACAGGAACATTTTAGCAAGGTCGTCGTAGGCTTGCGCATTGGTCAGTGCTGCGACGATCGTATCAGCACTCGTCGCCCGATCAATCGCGCGGAGCGATTCAATGCTGGCTTGCGCGTGGTCCGCCACGGTTGTGACAAAGGGCACGCGGAGCTTGGGGTACGTCGCCTGATCAACCATCAATTGATCATCACAATGCCGCCCTTGAGGGTCAGCATGCCCTTACCCGCGACATCGGTCATGGCGCCTTCGATTTTCATCATGCCCGCGGCTTTGACCGTGACGCCCGCCGTGCCTTGAATTTTGACGTTCGCATTCGCCTTGATATCGGCATTGGCGGTGGCCTGGATTTTAATGTTGGTCGATTTTAAAGTGATGCTCGACGAATCCATCACGAGCTGGGATTGACCAACTTTCAAGGTGATCTTGGATTTGGCCTCAATGGTGCTGGTTTTACCGACCTTCAGCGAGTGCTTGCCGCCGTCGATGGAAATCGTTTGATCACCTTTTGCGATGGCAATGTCTTCGTTACCGGCCTCCACCTTGATGCTTCGGTTGCCGCCTTCGACCGTTGTCACCTCGTCCCCTTCAATAACATGAAGTGTACGATCTTTGACAACAATCAGCTTGTCATATTCGTCAACGGAACGTTCGAAGTATCCATTGGTGTAAAAGGTGACGCCCTCCTCACTTGGTTTGTCGTGAAAAAGAAGGGACGTTAGTTTGTCTTTGTTTGGTATCGTCCCAGTCTGCCATCCTGAGATAAATTTATTCTCTGGCATCTTGAAGAGCGGTCGAAATTCGCCGCTGTTGTAAACACACCCAACAACGAGCGGGCGATCGGGGTCACCATCGATGAAGTCGACGATGACTTCCATACCGATCCTCGGCATCCATACCGAGCCAATACTGTGTCCTGCCCATTGCTGCACGCACCGGATCCGACAGCTCGACATTCCATCATCTGTTTCATCATTGTTCCAATGAAACTTGACCTTAATGCGCGCGTGTTCATCGACGTCCACATCGCCAATCGTATCATCGCCGATGACAGTGGCAGTCTGCACGCCCGGCATCAATCGGCGTGGCGGCTCCGGTGGTCGGAAATTGTTCTCTGCAGGAATGGCCGTGAAGCTGTTCTTATACTGATCACGGGTGGAGTCCTTTGATGGACTTGTCATACCCTGCTCTAGATTAAGGAGCTCGTGTGAGACACGAATGAGAACAGCCTCTGTCGGTTTCAGGCTGGCGGGAGGTTTATCCAGTTTGACCGTTGAGGCTGGCGCAAAGTGAAGATAGGTACTGCTGCCCTCAATCGTGTGCGCAGAGACTTCCTCTTGCTCCATCCTCAGCGCACTGAGATCCACTCCTGGATTTCGCTTCAGATACCGGCCAGGGTAGGTATACCGTGAGGAGCCTTGAAAGGCGAGATCATTGCTCTTCGCCGCACTCTTGGTGAGAAGATGCTGGGTTGGCGTCAGCGGGTTGTAATCTGATAATTCGTGGGCCGCTGAATGCAGGCGATGCCCCGGGCGCCATGCCCGAAGAGAAATATCGTCAAACGACGCATCCGATAGCCCCACCGCAGATTGGGGAGACGGGCTATAGCCCGCTCGGCTATCGGCGATGGTCAACGTCTCGGGATAGGTCGAACTGGCGTTGATATCCACGATCGCCGCAAAATAAATGCCCTCCTCAGCCATCAATCGGCTGAGAAAATCGTAATCCGACTCGTCAAATTGGACTGTGTACTCCCGAACCCCAGTTCCGCCTTGAATACTAATCTTAGGTTCGATCTTGCCGCTATAGTCCTCTAAGACTGTCGTAATTATACTCTTAGCGTCTTGTTCATGAAAAATCCGGCTACGCTTGTTCAGTGTCGTGAGAACCATTGAGGACTGCACAACCAATTGGTAGCAATAGCGGTCAGAATGCACCCATCCCTTCGCCTCAATTGAGGTGATGACGCCCCCGAACAGCCGTGGCTCAGTCTGGTTATCGATGCCAACTTCAGCGGCAAACGATTCCGCGATAACGTCAGCCGGGTTCACCAATTCCGTTGTCGATGTCACATCAATCTTGAAGCGACTGATTTCCGACAGGGCTTCTGTACCGTCGAGCCGTACCATCCGCGGCTCAGCAAAAACCTTCGGTAATTGGAGTATGTTAACGCGCTCAGCCACCGTCGCGGCCTCCTGACGCTAAAGGAAAAAGGCGCCCAAAAAATTGGGCGCCGAACACTATCTGTGCAATGATCATCCCCACACATGCAAGTGACGTGAGGATGATCGAAGCCAAGATGTCTTAGAACGCTTCCGACTTGACCAAGTCGTAACCGCCGGTTTTGCTACCCGAAGCTTTGTTATTGTTATCATACGTTTTTTGCGTGAATTCGGCTTTGGAGAAATTGAGACTAAAGTTCTCAAATGGGAATGAACCACCTTCCCCCGTCGACGACGTCGAATAGGATGTCACGATCACGTCGTGTAAAACATATTTGAGGTAGGTTTCTTGCTTGTTGTCTTCAATTTTTGTGAAATCGATCTCGGCTTTCAGGCCCTTTTGACCGCCAACAGCCAATTTGTAGAGATCAACCGATGCTGGATCGAGCGTCTTACTGAAAGACATCTCGCTCAATGACGGCTTGCCTGGCGATCGGTCAGCCATTTTACCCGACTTCATCTCCACCGAACGGCCAACGCCGAATTGGACACTATCAACAGCGATCCATTTCGTGTGTTTTCCTTCGGTGACATTTCCCTCGAGATCGCCAAGTTTCAGATAAACGGCCATAGCCGGGACCTCCTACGTCCTATGTCAAAGCTTCTGCGTTTGTGCTGCGGGAATCTGCTCCAAGATCAAAACGCCGATCTTACCCTTCCCGCAGTTCGAAACCATAACCGAAAACACCGTCATTGTCGATGCTCAAGGACACACGCTCAACAGTTTCACCGTCAGCGGAATGACTCAAGAAGCGCGAAGCCAGCTCCGGCGACAGTGTCCTCTTGACAATCGTCTCAACATTCCGGGCGCCGCTTTGACTTTCCGTACAAGAGGCAGCGATATGGTCAGCGAGCTCATCCGACCACGTTAGTTCTGCTCCGTATGCCGCTGTAATGCGTCGACCAAGACGCTTAAGGGTGAGATCCACGATCATGCGGATCACATCCTCTCCGAGCGGCACGTAAGGAACGAGTGTCACACGCCCTAAAAAGGCGGGCTTGAATGTCTTCAGGAGTTCAGGCCGAGCCGCCTCGATAATACCATCCGCGTCCGGCATTGTTTCTGGATCTGATGCTAGCTTCTCCACAACATCCGTTGCCGCATTCGATGTCATGATGAAAACGGTGTTGCGGCAGTCAATATCCCGCCCTTGCCCGTCCTTCATGATCCCTTTGTCAAAGGCCTGATAAAAGACGTCCTGCACACCCGGATGCGCTTTTTCCATCTCATCGAGAAGAACCACGCCGTAAGGGCGACGACGCACCGCTTCTGTCAAGACACCGCCCTCGCCAAAGCCGACATAGCCAGGAGGAGCGCCCATGAGCATGGAAACTTTATGCTCTTCTTTGAACTCCGACATGTTGATAACGGTGATCGCCTGTTCTCCGCCGAACATTTCATCCGCAAGCGTCAAAGCTGTCTCGGTTTTACCGACACCTGATGTCCCGAAGAACATAAAGACGCCCTGCGGCTTTCGCTCATCGGCAAGTTTCGCAGCAGAAATGCGCATCGCCTCCGAAATGGTGTTGAGGGCAAAGTCTTGACCCTTGATCCGCTCGCCCATCCGTTCACTGAGCTGCATCACACTGCGGATTTCATCGGCGGCCATGTTGCCCACCGGAATACCTGTCCATCCAGCCAGGACTTGCGCCACCACGTCGGCGTTCACTGCCTCAAAGATCAAGCCCTGATCGCCTTGTAGCTCTTTGAGAGCATCTTCTTTCGCTTTGAGCGCCGCGCGATCACCGGTGCCTTCCGCCAACGCCGTCCGAAGTTCGGCGATCTCAGCAATAGCCGTTTTTTCCTTCTCCCAGCGCTCGCTCAGCGTTGCGTGCTCAGCCTTCGCTTCATCTGCACGCTTCTCAAGCACCGCAAGCCGTACCTCATGGTCGGCACCCTCGGCTTGCTCCTTCTGAAGACCAGCCACCTCGCGTTCGATCACTTCAAGCTTTCGTACCGCATCTTCTAGGCCAGCCGGGGTCGCCGACTGGCTGAGTGACACTCGGGAGGCTGCGGTGTCCAAGAGACTAATAGATTTATCAGGCAACTGACGGCCTGGTAGGTAACGTTTGGAGAGCTGAACAGAGGCGACAAGCGCTTCGTCCAAGATGGTGACGCCATGGTGTGACGACAAAACCGGTGCGACGCCGCGCATGATCGCCACAGCAACGTCTACGGATGGCTCCTTGACATCGATCACCTGAAAACGGCGAACCAGGGCAGGGTCTTTCTCGAAGTATTTTTTATATTCCGACCACGTGGTGGCGGCGATGGTCTTCATCTCACCGCGCGCAAGAGCTGGTTTGATGAGGTTCGCAGCATCGCCTTGACCCTCCGCACCGCCAGCTCCGATCAGCGTGTGCGCTTCATCAATGAAAATGATGATCGGCTGCGGGCTGTCTTTCACCGCTTGAATGACGTTTTTGAGGCGGTTCTCAAACTCGCCCTTCACGCCGGCCCCCGCTTGTAAGAGCGCCAGGTCAAGGGAAAGAAGCCGGATGTCTTTCAAAACATCAGGCACATCACCCTCGGCGATCCGGCGTGCCAAACCTTCGACAACAGCCGTCTTACCAACGCCTGCTTCACCGGTGATAATGGGGTTGTTCTGTCTCCGTCGCAGAAGAATATCGATCATCTGCCGGATCTCGCCGTCGCGGCCGAGCACCGGATCAATCTTCCCTGCACGTGCTTGTTCGGTCAGATCTTGACAGTAGGTGTCAAGCGGCCCGCCCTTACCAGGAGGCGGCGTCTCAGCCGCTTCTCCGGACGGGTTTTGCTCGGCCAACTGAGAAAAGGCTTCGACCAATCGGTCGCCATCAAGTGCGGCTAGCCGCGGCGACAAGGTCGCAGCACGAAGCGCCAAGGCGTTGGAGCTAGCAAGCGCGATCAGAACATGCCCCGAGCGGATCATCGGTTCGGAGAATTTCAGATCCGCCGCCAGCCAGGCCTCGCGGACGAGCTCAACCAAACCTGGCGCGAGCGGCGGCGTTGAACTGTTGCCCCGCTTCATCTTCTCAAGCGATGCATCAATGTCTGAACGCACCGCAACAGGATCCACACCCACAGCTTTTAAGAGCTCGGCGATGTCATTGCTCGGTGCTTCGAGCATTTTGACCAGCCAGTGTTCGATCTCCACGGCGAAATGGGTTTGCCCCACCGCCAGGCCCGCGGCGGCCTCCAAGGCCTCCCGGCACGTGGTGTTCAGCTTTAGGACCAATGATTTGACGTCGAGCGAGGCCATGACTCTTTCCCCTGGGAAGCTCTTCACGAATGCACCGCAAACCGCCATCACGGGAGGATGGAACAGCCCAACGGCTTTTCAACGGAAGTTGAAGGCCACAAGAAGAGTTTGCAAGCAAAGGATACCGCGATGGCTTGGGATAGCGGCTACCCCACTGAGTTACCCTACACCTCATCCTATTATACGGAGCACGCGCCCGCTCATCTGCGCCTTGTCCCCCTTATTCGGGGCATGCAGCCGCCACGAATCAACGGCAGCTTTCGTCTCTTAGAGCTGGGTTGCGGGACCGGCACGTCCATGGTGACCATGGGTGCTTCCAATCCGTCAGCGGAGTTTGTTGGGGTTGATTTCGCACCCGCACAAATTGCCGCTGGGCAGCGGCTGGTCGAGGATGCAGGCCTTTCCAATGTTAAACTGGTCGAGGCCGACTTCCTCGAAATGCAACATGACGCTGGAAAGGTGTTTGGGCAGTTCGACTACGTCATTTGCCACGGAGTCTACACCTGGGTCTCAACAGAGATACGTTCAGCCCTCACCCAAATTTTTAAGCAGGTGATGGCCCCCGGTGCTGTTCTCTTTTTGGGGTATAACGCGCTTCCAGGATGGTCTGGCGCTTTCACATTGCAACGATTGATCAGTGAGTTTGCACGCAATGAACTGGGCGATGCCGACCAACGAGTCCGGAATGCACTGCTGAAAGTGAAATCGCTCCAAGATGGGGGCTTTCAAGGCATCAGCTTTGACTATCTGCCGGCCAGCATCCGCGACCACCTTGATGATCTCGACAACGTGCCAAAGGCCAATTTCCGTTACGTCGCGCATGAGTACCTCACGCAGTGTTGGTCGCCCATGTTTCGTGCGGACGTGGCACGTGACATGGCCGACGCCAAACTGTCATTAGCCGGAAGCACGAGGCTGCTTGACGCCTTCCCCGAAACCATCGGATCGGAAGAGCAGCGAGACTTGATGGACCAATTCGCGCCTGACTTCGAACCGCAGCTCATGGAATTGGTCTCGCCCCATCGGTTTCGGCGCGATGTCTTCGTCAAGGGTGATTATACGCTGACTGACACTCAGCGAACGCGACAACTTCTCGATACCCCAGTCGCATTGGTTCGAGAGTTAGAAGACTTTGAGTATCAGCTCGAGGTTCACCGCGGTGCTGCAGAAATCCCCAAAGCCACCTATGAACCGCTGATCGAAGCCCTTGTCGGGCATCCCCGTCCGATCGGCGAACTCGTCGAGATCTCGCGCAACACGGGGTCAGATCTTTCAGCCGAAGAAGTGATGGGCATGCTGATCACGTCGAGGCAGGTGATGCCAGCGGTCAACTTAGACGCCAAAGCGGACGTTGCCCTCCGTCGGGCCAACCGGGCCGTCGCTGAATTTGCGCTCAACGATATCACCGCCAGCCATTTGGCCCTCGGCTCTGCAGTCCTCGGCGCGGGCTTACCCACGGAGCCCGCCAATATGGCGCTCTATGATATCGTGTCGCGAAGAAAGGATGGGGAGCGCGAGGTGGACGAGGAGACGATGAAGGATGAGCTCATCGCTGCTCTCCACGCGCGCGGTGAAACCTTCATCGAACACGGCGAGACGGTGGAGGACCCTGAACAGATGCGGAAGGTCGCTGGCGTTGCAATCAACAAGGGGCTCAACGATTTTTCCTCTCGTTGGTCGACATTGGGCATGATCTAGGACCGCTCTTGAAAGCGAGCCGAGAGCCTGGTGTCCTGCAACAGCTCGTCGGGGTGTCCTCCGACGAGCCAGGTGCCAAGCCCAAGCCGCGCACCGTTCTTGGTGTCACCCAGCCGAATTTTTGGCGCCTCGGACCGTTTCAACGAAATGTCGACCACGCAATCGACCGTCAGCCCTACCCCTAATTTAATCGCGTTGCGCATGGACGCGATCTGACCCTGCCCACTGACGAGATCAATAAAGCCTTCCGTGTCGACAGGCCCCACCTTGATGGCAAATGTTCGGCTTACGTCCCAGCTCCGCTCGCCAAGAACAGCGTCACCGCCAAGAGCCGCATAATTCTCACCAAGCGCCGTTCGATCCTGCGGTGCGATACTGATCCATGTGCCTTGAAACTCGGCAACTTCTGCCTTTGCTCCTAATGTCGCCTCCACCACCCGTGCAACACCAGCAGCAGAGGGGCGCCGTTGGAATGCCCCTGATAAAGCACGGTGCGGAGCGTTTTCCCCGAGACCGCTACCAAGGCCAAGGCTCGCAAGAATTGGTTCCTCGCCCCGCGTTCGTTCACGCGAGACTAAGAAACGGTATTTAGCCCATGCCCGATAAAAAAAGGACGCAAACCGATGATTGAACAAGTCGAGAAAACGGCCGAACAGCTCCTCACCGCTTCGTCGGCTAGAAATCGTCTGCTCTGTATAGTGAAGAGGGAGAACCCCGCTAGGACCAGTCAGTCCAATGACGTTGGTGGTCACGCGCACGGGCTCTGCTTGCTCAATGTCGGCTATTTCGGACGATGCAAAGCGTGATGCGGGTGCCGCGGCAAGCTGCATCGGTTCCATAGACGGCATCGCGCGTCCACCGAGCCGCTGGCCGGTGCTCATTTCGACCCGTCTAATCAGCTGAAAAAAGGAAAGGTTCGCCACCTCATCCTGGCTCAGCGTCGTTAGATCAGGTTCCTTGATCCCGTTCTCGCTGGCCATTTAACGTAGGGCATCCTCTCCGTATCCAAACGGGCGCTGACGCGCACAAAACTGTTAACTGGCGAGTAAGCCGCCAGGAAATGACTAAGAAGAGCACTGAGGAAAAACCCGCCCTGCCCCGAAAACCGACTTTCATCGATCGCAAGCGTGGCGTCCACCCCGCTGCAAAACGCTAGACGTCCGCCGCCCGGAAGCCGTGTGGATGTCGATTGCAGTTCGACGCTTTTGAGGCGTTCGATCAAATTTCGATTGACTGTGTCACTGCGTCGATCGTGGAGCGAGACCAGTTCCCGTAAGACTTTCGCCCGTTCAGATCCATCACCCACCGAAAGATGGTTGAGCGACATCTGAGCCACCAGTTTCCAATGCGCATCATGTGTCCGTGGCGGCCGCTGTACACTGGTTGGAATGGTGCAGCAGGTCACATTGGTGACGCTTGGGCTCGCTTCAGTGAGGTCAAGCCTCTTACCGAGGAGCGTCGATGCCGCCTCATGAATGTTGCGGTTCATCCAAATGACATCAGAGACAACGGTTGAATCCTGTAGACCCCGCCCAGCGATGGGCTGGGTCATATCGGCCGACAGAAGCAAGTAGACGTCATCCCCTTTGCCGCCAGGCCGCTGCCGCCGCACCGTTTGATAGAGACCCCTGGCATCATCGGCCGTGTCGACCGAGAGCACCGGCACGTAGCGCTGCACCTCACCATGGCCAACAGGCGGTTCGACCATCACGCTTTCGATAGCGTAGGGTTCGTGGGTTTCGTCCTGCCCAAACCTTGGTTCAATTCGATGCTCAGGGTAGGCCGCATCATACCTGAACGGTTCGGCTCGAGCAGAAAAGAGATTGACTATCGGCACACAGAATAGGCGGAAGGTATCCGCTTTCACCTGCCGGTCGAGATCAGGAACCGACTCGTCAAAATGTAAGACAATGCTGGCCTCACGATCACCGCCGAGCCGAGTCCAATCAATTCCCTGCACATCGAACCCCAGATGCTTTTCCGGGAACGTCATCGCTTCGGTCAGGGATGCAAAATGATGTGGCAAATGGGCGGGCATCGGTGTCATGAGCGACCCAGGATCGAACCCAACATCACCAAGCGCGAACGACGAGAGAAATTGCACCACATCGCCATTGTCCCGCACGACCGAAACACCAGCGATATGGTTGAACAGGAGTTCATGGACCTTAAACGATAACAGCCGGTCAGCATTCATGTGCACGCGAAGGTTTTCGTGGCCTAGCGCTTCTAACCCAAGATCCGCACTTTGTGTCATGACTTTCAGCTGCAGCGCTGAACGTGTTTTGTCGATCTTTGGATGGTTAGGAATAGGCGCCGGCGGCAAAACGATATCACCGGCAACCAACTTGATTGGCAAAAGACGAATGTCCGACCCCGTTCGAAATGTCCAAACGTTGCCATCGGCCGCAGGTGCGTTGAGTTCAGCGCCTTTCTCGATTGTTACGGCTGCTTCAAGATCGTCCGCCGGTTTAAACTCCGCCATTGCCATGCCCGGCAGAGGCGAGATGAGGCTGGGTTGCAATGCACTCAGCATCAACTCAGAAAGCTCAGGGAACATATCGTCGAGCTTGCCGCGTACCCTGGCTGCCAAAAACGCCGCACCCTGAAAGAGCTGTTGAACAAGGGGATCAGCAACGCCGGTGTTGGTGATGCCGAACGTTTCGGCAATTTCTGGATCCCGCGCCGCCAGCTCGCGCATGTACCGTAGCTCTGCGTCAAAAAAGGGAAGGATGGGATCGGTCATTGTGGCTCGCGCACTTCAATACCCTGACCAACGCTCTGAAGCGCTGTATCAAAGGCAAGCCGCTCATCCTCTTGCCCAGCAAGGGATGCGGTAATCCGCAAAAGAACAGTTGTCGAATCTCGTCGATCACGGGTGGGCACAACACTTATTCTTGTAAGGCGCGGTTCCCAGGCAACCAAGGTTGCGCGAAAGGCCTCAGCAATCTCCGCGGCGGTCTGTGTATCACTTGCCTGCAGATGGGAAAACTCCGGAACACCAAATTCCAGGAGCGAACCATCAAGGTGCTGAAGTTGTGACGGCACCGCCTTGAAACGGCACTCACTGTTGAGCAGTGTTTCAATGTCTTTGCGCAAGGAATCGTAAAATTCTTCAGTGTAACGAGTTTTATTGCCCCCTGTCAGTCGATCATAGAGGCTCGACTGGGTATCAACCATCGCTCGCCCCGGCCTGACGAAGAGACGACAACTCGCCCATTGATAAAAGATCGTCACCGACCAAAAAGCAACGATGCCCTTGGCCCGTGAACGGACTGTTCTCGCCGTGCCACGATGTTGCGCGGCCGAGTTTTTCGGTATCGCTGGTATTCGTTGTATGCGGATAGATCATCGGGAGGAAGACAGAACCACTTTGGCCGCTGGCAAGCGTCAGCATAGCTCGGCGCATAACGAGATCACTGACATGCTCGATGGGCAAGCACGTGAGGCTCTTCACCGCCGCGAGGGGCGCCAACTTATAAACGCCGCTCGGTGTCAACATCTCTAAAAAGGAGGCCATGCGATCATCGACATCGCGAAAGTCCACCTCGGGTCCGTCATTGACCGAAAACAAGAGCTCTCCACGCGTCTCTTCGGCGGCGTTAAAGGCAGCCACGAGATCATCTGCCGCTTCACGTTTTTTGATCAGTGCAGCGATTAAGGCTTTAAATCCATCATTCGGTTCATCGGCGAGTTCTGGCATGGCGCCATCGTTCCACCACGCATCCCGTTCAACCAGGCCACGCAAAAGACGCTGTGTTAACTGCGACCGAGCAGCAATGGGCCCTTCCCCACCTGCCAGGTCATAATGGGTATCGGCTTTTTCATAAGCGCCGATCACCAGCAAGGCATCAGCAAAATCGAGGCGTGCTGATCGTTTTGCCGGATTGGCCTTCACATTGGCAGCGAGCGCAGCACGCCAGGCGGTCAAATCACCCGCTTCAAACGCCTCCTCAATGGCGGTCAGATCAGTCATCTTGCCTCCTTAGACGGCCTGTTTGATCTCTGTTGAGAGTTCGAACTCAGAGATCACATAATCGATTTGGAAGTGAGGTTGCAGCCTCACATTGCATGAGTAGGACCCCGGACGGTTGGGCACGGGATCAATCTTGACGCGAAAATCACGAAGCGGTGCGGCATCATTGTCACTGTCTTTTGGGTTGGTTGAACGCCGGTACTGCGTCAACCAGTTCTGCAGGTACCTTTGAAGCTCGTCAGCATTTTCCAGCAAGCCGATCCACGAGCGCCCGATCACTTTGATGGCGTGCGCAAATCGGGCAACGCTCATGATGTTAGGCAGGAACGCACCGACCTTCGAGATTTCCGCCCGCCCCTCGGATGCGAAAGCCGATGGACAGGCATGTAGCGCCGCATACTGCGTATAGGCGCATGGGCGTGGTGCGATAAACCCAAGAGCGTTGAGTTGCGCCTCCTGATCACGGCTGAGATAAACCTCAACGGGAATTTTCTGCCAATCACCAGCATCACCATTATGGAATTTGAAGTTGGACAGACCCGTCAGCACACCGCCTTCTGGTTCAATTCTTGCTGGCGACCCATAGCGATGGGAAACTGCGCCATTGATGGCGGCTGGCCAATTGTAGTTGATGATCGCCCTGATGGTGACATGCGCTAGGGAAAAAGCCGCTGGCGCCCAGGCAAGGTTTCGCGCATCATTTGGGATCGGATCGCGATATTGGGTTCCCATCGCGCGCGCGGCACTTTCGCCAAAACGATCCCGCATCAACGCTGAGCCCGCCAAGAACGCGAGAAAGCGGCTGGACGGATCATGACGCAGTTGGCGTAATGATTGGTATTCGATGGAATCAAACGTGGTGGTGATGTCGTTCCGACGATCGAGCTCTCCCATTTGATCAATACCAAAGAGAGCTGGTGACGCACCGACCGCTATCGGACAAAAAGCAACGGACCCAATCTGTGCAAGTGCCCGAAGTGTGGCGATATCATCTTGGGCGCCTTGGGAACGATGAGAGAAATGGTGATCGGATACCAGCAGACCGTAAGGTTCACCCCCGGCACGACCAAATTCTTCACTATAGAGAAGATCAAACGTGGATGTCTGAAAAAGATCGTCGTGATCATCCACGTCCTTGCTGATCACATCCCATGATGCGTTGAGCACCTTCAACTTCGGCCGGTCAGAGGGACGAGCAAGACCAGCCGTGGCAGTCAACCACTGCAAACCTCGCCACCGTCCCTCAAGCGCCGTGAACTGGGGATGGCTAACGATCTCAAAAACCGCGGTATTGATGATATCGTCGATCGCGGTGATCAGTTGAGCCAATGCACGTGAGGCATCCCGTGCGGTGATATCGCCAAATCGCGACCCAAAGAGAAAGTAAAAGGCGGCAGGCTGACTGACATCTTGCAAGACAGACCATGCCGTCGACGGATGAACCCGCCATCCGGTGACCTCATCATCTGCTTGAGGTACCGAGCGACCGGCCGCGTTCTTGAGCTCGCGTTCGGCCGCCCGGAGATCCATTAGCCCGCAGACGGAATGCGTGCCACCATCCGCATGGACGTGGTCAGCTCTTCAAACTGGAGCCAAGGCTGCAGATGAGCAACGGCATGATAGGATCCTGGACGTCCCGGCACCTCTTCCACCACGACCTGCGCTCGCTTCAGCGGCTTTTGTGCACGGATCGATTGGCCAGCGCCTTCTGATTCGTTGACGTACTCCAAGATCCAGTCATTCAACTGCTTGGTCACCGTTTCTTTATCAGCAAACGAACCGATCATGCTTCGGCCCATCACTTTGAGGTAATGAGCAAAGCGCGACGTTGCCATCATATAAGGGAGACGAGCAGAGATCGCCGCGTTCTCTGTTGCCGCTGTGTTGGTGTACTTCTTCGGCTTCTGAGTCGTCTGCCCACCAAGGAATACAGCGTAGTCGGTGTTTTTATAGTGTACCAATGGCAAGAAGCCAAGGTCCGACAATTCCTTTTCGCGACGGTCAGTGATGCCCACTTCGCAAGGGCATTGCGCATCCATGTCACCATCATCGCTGACAAAGGTGTGGGTCGGCAGATTATCGAGCTTACCGCCGCCGTTTTCACCGCGAATGGCAACACAAAGTCCGCTATCGGAATAAGCCCGCGTCATGGTCACCGCAGCTGCGTAAGACGCATTCATCCAACAATAGTCGTCATGATCCATTTGCTGCGGATTACCGGCAGCATCATAGGGCGCTTCTTCGTAATCGAACTCGTCGATCGTTTTCGTCGCTTTGCCGTAAGGAAGACGTGAAAGAACCCGCGGCATTGCCAGCGCCACGAAGCGGCTGTCGTCTGTTTCACGGAACCCGCGCCACGCGGTGTACTCTGTGCTTTCAAAGTTCCGGGCAAGATCAACACGCTTTGGCAAGTCACGATAATCGTCAAAGCCGAACATCTCGTGGCCAGCGCCCGCGATGAAGGGAGCGAACGCTCCAGCGGCCACACCAGAAACATTCCTCAAAATGTCAACGTCCTCAGGGTGCGCCGAGAACTGATAATCGCCAATGATCGCGCCAAATGGCACACCGCCGGGTGTACCGATCGCTTCTTCATAGACCTTCTTGAACATCTGGCTCTGATCAAATTCGACCGCATCGTCGAAGTCTTTTTGAAGCTGCCGTTTGGAGCAATTGAGGACTTTAACCTTGAGGTCCGAACCGATCAGAGAATTGTCGACGAGGTATTTGAGACCACGCCAAGAACCTTCGAGGCTCTTGAACTTTTCGTGATGCATCACTTCCGCAAGCTGTTCACTCAGCTTACGGTCGATCTCTTTGATCGCCTCACGGAAAGTCACGGTAAGGTTCTTTGAGAATTTGACCTGACCAGCCATGGCGCCGTCAACGAACGCCGTCATCAACTCGCCAACGCGATCGGCCTCCGTTTGTTTGGTCGCGCCAATGGCCCGGTCAAGAAAACTCTCAGTTGTTGTGGCGGCCGCGCCGCCTTCACTGGCAGCAGATGTTTCTTCCGACATTCTCTTCGACGTCCCCGTTATTCAGATTTGATATTAGCGAGGGAGGATTCCGCATCGCTGATTTCAGCTTCAATGGCTGATGTATCGGACCCTTCAGGAGCAGCTTCGAGCTTCTCCTTAAGCGTGCTGATGCGTTCTTCGAGCCGAGAGACGATCTCGCCCCGCAAGGAACCCATTTCTTCTTCACTCTGCAAAACCGACTTCAAAAGACCATCCAGCTCCTCGGAACTGTCTGCCTTAGCCATCAAATCGCGGAGGCTGTTGCGGGTTTCCATGAGGCGGCGAAGCGGCTCGACCTGCTGCACCACTTGGGCCGGATCAAAGTCCTTCATCGAATTGAATTTGAGGTCGACGGCGATTTCGCTGCCATCATTCTCGAGTGTATTCTTGACCTTGAACTTCGCGCCTGGGGTCATGCGCTTCATGACGTCATCGAAGTTCTCACCGTTGATCTCGGTGAATTTGCGCTCCTTCAGCGGCTTGAGTGGCTCAGTTGGGTCACCGGAGAAGTCACCCATCACGCCAACAACAAAAGGCAACTCCTTACTTTCGCGACCGCCTTCGGTTTCCACCTCATATTTGATGTGGACTCGCGGCTTGCGGACCTTATCCAGCTTGTCGTTCATGCTCATGACGTCACCTTCTCTCTTTTTACCCCGCCACAGCCTGCTGCCGTGACGTCAAAACAGGTCACCCTATCACCAATTTGCCTCGTCTGATGGGGTCTCTGCATCATCTTTTGGCAGTGCCAACCCTGCTCGCAGCAAGAAATCTTGGCGTGTCGCATCATCGGGGATCAATTCAGCCACCAGATTTACAGGCGAAAGCCTTGCTTTGCGGACCACTTCCCGAAGCGCGGGCGCGGTGAAACCTGCAGGCTCAAGCTTTTCGAGCGCCTCCGCCGCGGTCAAAATTTGCGCGAGGATATCCGAACGCGAGGCACCAGCAGCGACCGCCACCGGCGCCGGTCCACCCGCAACGGCGGCCGGACCAGGTGCGCTTGGCGATGACGGTTCCCCATCCAAAGAAGGCTCTCCTCCAGGACTGGCAAGATCAGGGCGTGCACTTTCCACCAGCTCCTTGATCCGGCGCAGAAGAAGCTCTGTTTCCTCAATGGAAAATCCGCGACCAGGGCAGTTGGCGACGGCCTCTTGCAGTCCCGACAACGCTTCTAAGGCATCGCCCACTTCGGCATGAAGCGCTGCGACATAGTCCTTGTCCGTCGCAGTCACCAAGGCCTGCATATCGGCCTCGTTCAACGTTCCCGCTGCAACTTCCCAATAGGCCGCTGTCCCTGAATCCCGCTGCGCCAAGGGCACGCGTTTGATCGGCATCGACAGCATGTTTTCGCCATTGGACACAGCAAAAAGCGACGCCATCCACTTCAATTTGAAATCGCTGATTTCCTGCTCACGGGCATCGCCTTCGTACCCAGCCAAATCCTCATCATCTGGCAACGGAACAATCTGATCCCATCGCTCCCGCACAAGACCCGCGAGAAGATTAAAGCCAGCAGCCAGGCCCTCAAACCCGTAATTCCGCACCAGGGCTTCGGTGGTCCACACAGCGACCCGCATGTGCTTTGCCGTGGCCCGAAGGAAGTCCGGGGCGTTATCGATCAGTTTACCCCATTCGTCCCCTGCCTCGGAACGCAGACTATCGTGTTGATCTGTTGGTGCCGCTTCGATCGAGCGCTCAATGCGCCGGGCGTTGTCGGAGGCCTCTTTCAGCACCCGGAAATCCGGATGCGCGTTGAGACGCTCCGGGTTGGGGTCCGCGACCGGAACAAAAAGGGCGTCAGGCTGTAAAAAAGGGGCCGGAAGGCTCGACACAGGAGAAGTCTCTACTCTTAACTGCAGCGACGCTACAACTGCGCACGATTCGGAACAACCGCTATTGACCGGGACGACTGCAGGAAATGACTGCTGAGCAAAGGGATTTTGAGAGTTTGGAGGCACCGCCGCCTCTCCGGGCGTTACCGCTATGGCAAGACGATGACAGCCTGACGGCTTGGGCAGCGCAAACCCTCTTTGGTGTGCTGGGTTTACCTCTACTCGCCAATGCAGACGTGCCAACGGTCGGCATCCGCGCCCACGGCCTTGGGCTGGTTGAGATCGATGAGGAACCAGAACTCATCATTGATCTTGCCGCAGGCGGAGCCGTTCCGATGGCAGGCGATCACCCTGGCCGCGCCCCGCGCATTGTGTTGGGCGCAGACACGCACCCAGCGCCTTGGTCACAGGTTGTGGCGATCCCTCCTTTGATCAACTTCTCCTTGATCGGAGAACAAAGACGCCTTGCCGATAGTCTCAATCAGCAAGCCTTCCATCCGACAATACCGATGCCCGGCGCTGAACCGCTGTTGGTCACCCACATCACAGATCTGGAGATGGATCCGTATGCAGCAGAGCTATCGCTGTTGTTGGCTATTTTGCCGCGCATTGGTCTCGGCGGTAGACGGAAGGTGCGGTTGTTCGCCGCCCTTAATGGACCAGCTCCCTCAGCAGTCGTTGCGCTTGCCAATCAAAATGGCCCCAACGTTGTGGCACTCCGTGACCACGTGACCTTCGGTGAGCTTGCAGCCATGGCCGGGGCGGGCGATGTTTACCTATCGCTTCATCACCCGGTGCCGCTTCTCATCATGATGGCGCAAGCGCTCGGCTCGGCTGTGATTGCCGGCGAAGGTGCGCGCCCCTTTATGCAAGACGGTATGTCGGGCCGGGTGATCAAAGCGGGCAATCAAGCCTCGGTCGAAAACCAGCTGCGGTTCCTTTTGACCCACCCTGATTTTGAGCGGAGTTTTCGACGCGGCGCCGCAGACCTGGCGGCAGAAGCCTTTGACGCCAATCTTCATCGGCCTCGCCTCTATGGGGCCCTCGCTGGGCTTCTCGCTTAGCCGTTGCCTAACGATCTTGGTGTTGGACAGAAAGTCGTGCGAAAGCGATAACGCACGGCGTCTCGCCCCTTAGGAAGCCCCATGGATCAGTCCAAGCGTACATTTTTCGGCCTTTTAGGGAACAACAACCCCGGCACACCCGAAAGAGGCGCCGACGAGCCCTTCCTACCGAAGGGCGCGGTGGTGATCGGCAATTATACGATTAAAGACCGTGTCGGGATGGGCGGGCTGTCAGAGGTCTATAAGGCAACCAATTACAGCGGCCGTGACTTAGCCTTAAAAATTATGCGGCCCGAACATGTGGCGCAGACCGACTACACCAAACTCCTGGAAAAAGAGGCAGAGCTTAGGAAGGTTCAGCATCCCGCCATCGTCGAATACCACCTACCGCAGCAGGCGGTGTTTGACGGTCAATCCTTCATCTTTATCCTGATGGATTTTGTCGACGGGCCGACATTGGCCAAATTGATGAAGCAGCAGGGGCCCATCCCCGCCTCGATCTTGCTCACGCTGGCGGAACGCCTCGCTAGCGGCCTAGTCGCGGTTCATGAGCGGCGAATCTTTCACCGCGATCTCTCACCGGACAATATTATTCTTCGCGGGTCTGATCCTGCTGAAGCGGTGATCATTGATTTTGGGATCGCCCGCGACGAAGACGCCGACGTTTCTATTATCGGTGATAGTTTTGCGGGTAAGCGCCGTTATTCTCCACCCGAACAATTCCAAAACATCATCACCGAGCGAACCGATCTCTATAGCTTGGGCATGACACTGTTGGCTGCGGCACGGGGCAATCCGCAAGCGCTTGATGAGCGCGGCCCAGACATGTGGCCAAACCTCGATGGACTGCAGCCTCGCTTGGCAGAGGTGATCCGTCAACTGACTGGACCGAAACCATCCGACAGGCTTGCAAGCGCCGGGCATCTCATCGACCTCTTGCACTCGCCAGAGATCATGGCGCTACCAGCGCCTGAACCGGCAAGCTTTATGGCGCCCACTGACGACGAGGATGCGACGGTGATCGGATCCTCGTCAGCAGCACTTAGCGAGGATCCTCATTCAGAGCCGCCGTTTTCGACAGCGCCTCAGCAAGCAACGGTCATCCGCCCTGATGAAAAACCAGGCACTAAGCCATTTCCGGTGCTGCCCGTCATGGGCGGCAGCGTTGCCGCGGTGGCGGTCGCGGCGCTCGGCTTTGTCTTCTTCCTCTCGCCCAACCCTTCGCCGGAGCTTGCCAGCACCGAGACCGCTCCCGAAAATGAGGTGGCCACAGATACCGCCCCGGACGAAGCCCCAGACAGTGCCGCGCCTCCGCCGGTTGAGATCACCCAGCCAATCGAGCGTCCACGCACAGAGCCCTCAGCCCCTGTGCGCGATCTCTTCGATGACTTGCGCGATGCACCAAGCCGGTGCGGTGAATATAGTGGCCAAGACTTTGCTCCTTACAAGGCGCAATGTTTTGTTGGGAAGGTGCTAACGTCCTACGGCCAACCCACCAACCGTGTGAGGATCTATCCTTACGAGATAGCGGAAGACTTTGGCATCGCGCCAACGGTCGTCGACACCATCACCGCCAGGATGAACGATATTGGGCTCTTTCTCGATGTCGCGGACAACACCAGCTCAGGCTATGTAACGATCTTTGTTGTTTATTCTTGGGGCGGCGTTCAGGTGTTCCTCCCCCGGACGAAAGGATTAAGCGGGAACGCCGCCAATTTCACCAATGAGGGGGAGATGCAGAGATCTTTCCTCTCGGGTTCTCGTACGGGCGCAGGCACTCCATCTCAGATTCTAATTGACCGCGCCTTACGTCCCACCAATCCCGATACGGTCGAATTGGGTGATGAATGGGGAAAGAAAGTCACCGCTATTGAGACAAGCCTCGCACCGGCTATTCGGTCCGTTTTCCCCGAGAGCCTTGACCAGGGAAGCGGCCCTGTTGTCGCTTATGCTCTCTTGACAGACCGCCCCGTCTTTGAGGATCCTCCGTTCTATTATGGGCAAACTGATTTGTTTGCCACTAGCCTGGAAGATGGCCTAGAGCGTGCAGGAAACCTTGAATACGCCTTCCACAAATTCGTCGTGTTCCCACGATGAGTCTGCGTCTGACTGATCCCGCTACTGAATGTATGTGGAATCGCCGTTTGAAAGCGCGGCGGTGTTGATATCAGCGCCTGAATTTTCAAGCTCCAACACCTGACTTCCAGCACCGACGGTCACAAAGCCTGCCCAGTAAATCGGATGAGACGTGAGGGGCGTGGAGCGAATGTCTTTGGCCGCATCTCTCAAAGCACCGGCGATGGTGGTCTCGCCATCTTGCGCGTGACGGTAAAAGGCCTGCACCAAATCACGCGTCTCGTCATCATAGATGGTCCAATGGGCAACAACGATCGACCGTGCACCCGCCTCAAGAAACGACCGCGCCAGGCCGGAAAGACTTTCTGCGCGTGTGGACTGGCTGATGCTTGCGCCAAACGTGTCCTGCTGCGCGCCCGCTGAATTACAAGCAGAGACGAAGACGAGCTGCGCATTCATTTTCAGCTCTCTGATTTTTTTGTCCGTCATCAGGCCTGGAATTTCCACTGCGTCATTGGCGACGGAGTCCGGCGTGGTCACGATAAAGGGATCAGGGAAGCACGTATTCTTCGGCGGTAAGAAACCATGTGTATAAAGATGGACTAACCCGAACGTCTCAAGCTCCCGCGTCGTCGACATCTGGCGCAACGCGGCGTTCGAGAACGCCGTTCCACTTCTGATGGTGGCGTTACCAACAATCGCACTAACCTCGGCGAGGTGCGCTTCTGTGTCAGGCAATTCCTTAAGCTCGGTGATTGCATCGACAAAGCGCTGACAGCTGACGGTATCTCCAAGGGTGATCCGAAGACGGTTTTTATAGTCTTGCCCATGAACAAATCCGCCGGCGAGCAGAGCACGTTTCTCCGACCGGCGGAACTTAGCATTGCTCAACGCAACGAAGTTAGGGACCGCTGGCAAATAGGTCAGCGCGACATCGTTTCCTAGCCAGGCGAAGCCCGTGTAATCATCATTGTCACGGATGGCCAAAAACGAAGGCGACCCGACCCGAACCTGCGGGTCTTCCGTGATCAGCATAGAAAGCGGCAACTCCTGCATAGGCCCAATCGCGGTTGTATGGATCGACGCGTAACTCTCCAAAGCGCGGCCGCCATCGCGCAATCCACCATAGAGACGATCATAAATCCGATGGGCGATGCGGACATCATAACGCGGAAACTCTTCGCGGTTCTTGAGGCGCGTCGCCGTACGCAGACGATTGATCTCGCGCTGTAAGAGCGGCTCCCGTCCCGATGAGGTTTCGCGAACCGGACTATCGAACTCTTGGACACGCAAACCCTCGGCATCAACGAGGAACACATAACCAGTTTCAGACTGCCCCGATGCGGTCACAAGATAGGCCGCGTCGCCCGATGGATCTTTCTCGAGCGCGTCCATGACCGCCCGGACATCAACGGGTTGTTGCAGACGTTCTGCGAGGTTTTTGTTGTCGCGACGCTCAAATTGACGACGTTTTTCAGCAACGTCCTTCTGAGCGGAAACAATTTTCTCATTATGGACGACGACTTGGTCGCTATCGGATCCAAAGGTGAGTTCGATATACGGAAGATCGCCGCGAAGACTTCTCAGTTCGTCCTCGGCCTCTTGCCAAGCAACGTATCGGCGATTGGCTCTGGCATTTCCTTCCCCAAGACCTTCCGTATATTTGGTCACGGAATCAGCGATGGCGCTCGACGCTTCTGTCGATCGAATGATCTGAATGGCACGGAACATATCTTCATAGAGATCGTCGCGACGGCTGGGATCAGATTCGGCAAGGCTGTACGCTGTATCGAGGAAAGCCCAGACCATGTCATAGTCCATCTCACCCGGCGACTGAACGAGGATGTCGATACCTTCCCGATAGCTTTCCAGAGCGTCTTCAATCCGCTTGCTGTCGTTCTCGGCAATTCCCCAATCAAGCTCTATTCTACCTTTGAAAAAATGCGCGCGAGCGCTGAGCGGTGTGCTTGCGAGGTTACCCCCCTGCCATGAACGCCAGCCGCGAATGGCGCGGTCGATCGATTCCCATGCTGCCTTATGTTCGCCGCGCGCCAAGAAAATTTGGGACTCTAGGACCCGGTAGCGTGGCAAGGCGGTTCCTTCTAATTTCGGAAAGTCTCCATCATCCACCTTACCAATCGCGTCACTGATTTCTTCGACGGCGTCATATTCACCCGAGCAACCCTCGACGTCTTCTTGGGTAACCGCGCAACCAGCAGTGTAGAGCATCGATGCTCGAATGACGCTGGGTAAGCTTGAGATGTAGGCCACTGCTTCAGAACGGTTCCCCGCTCCACGCGCACTGGTCAAATTGAGCTGCTCTGCGGCCTGCTCTAAAACATCAATATTATAGATCTCCGAACGCTGATTGAGATTATGCATGATCCGGAAAATTTCCAGGAACTGCTCGTCTCGCTCGCGATTATCCTGGTTAGCTTCTGCCAGGGCGATTTCTGCACGATCGAATGATTCATCGGCTGACATAAATTCGCGTACGTTGCTCTCTGATACTGCTTTCAGCATCAGGATCCGGGCACGCGATGGAAGCTCAAGACATTGATCATCAGCCTGTTGATCATAGGCCGACAAAAGTGCGTCTAGCGCAGCTTTTTCCTCAAAATAATTGGCCCCGAAACCACTGAGGAGCGCATCATCAAGCGTATCCTGAAGCTCTTTACAGTCAAATCTTTGGGCATGGGCCGCGCCAAAAAACACCGCCACGGACAAGGCTAAGCTTGTAAACAATCGCATGATCGACCTCATTCTTCGGTTAGCTCTGGCAGCGGCGCAAGGATAAAGAACGTGGATGGGTTCGCCCAGAGTTGTTCATTACCAAAGGCCAAGAAGTTGCTTTCATTGGTCTCTTCAAATGAGATGGTGTCCACGGTCACGGTGCTTTGCGGCGCGATGAGCACCACAGGCAGTTCAAGGTTGATACAGCTTGACGTGTCGCCAATCTGACAGCCGTTGAATGTGGTACTGGTCGAGATGGATGTCCCGTCGGCCAAGAGACCACCCGAGCGTCCTCGAACGAGATCACCTCCATCAGGCGCGATCCCGCCAAAGATCTCAATCACGTTCGGTGTACCGCCGAATGCGAACCCAGAGATGCCAAGGCCGTCGAGTGCCCCACCCTCAAAGGCTCCGCCAGCGCCAGAGACGTTGATCCCAAAATATTCAAAGCCGTTATCGGCATGAACCTCTGGGACGAGTACCTGTCCATTGGTGGTAACGTCATCAAAGGTCAGCGCCGATGCGAAGAAAAAGTCCCTCAAATTGAGGTCAGCGTTCGAGCTTGGGTTACGCCTTGTGGCCATGATGAAGGCGTCGTCTTCAGGATTGTCAGGTGACGTAGGCAAGGTGGATCCGATATAAGCTGATCCTGCTGTCAAGACTCGAACAAACCCAAGTGGTCTCACTGACCCAACGAAATCGCGGAACCGCACTTCGCCTTCAGTGCCCGCAGACAATGACAGTTCGCCCAACTCAGTGGCTAAAGCCTGGCGCTGATCAACGGCGAACTGACTTTCATTCACGTTGAAAGCACTCAAATCTTCTGAACCCACCGTATCGACCGGCCGGTCAATGCGGAGGTTCGCGCCAGCTGTCATGCCGCCCGCTGTTGTATCAAACAGCCATGTCGCACCGTCGGCGATAAAGGCGTGGAGCGAGGCATCATCCTGACCCATCACAGTTTGATTGGCGAGCATTTGAGACAAGTTGCGCTGCTCAAGCGGTGTTGCAAGATCGAACACACCATTCTCATCAGCGGTCCGTGGACCCACCAAAATAATGTTTCGACCCGTGCTGATGGTCAAATCACCACCAACCTCGAGGTTACGCAGGAGGAAGTCTGTCTCAAACGCTTCTGCTGTCTCGGTTAAAGTGGCAGAGCCGCCAATACGGCGCAGTGATAAACCGCCAGCAAAGCGATGCAGAGCGTTATCAAGATTGACACTTGGCCCTCCGCTTGCGGAGAGAATAGTGGCCTCGGTTTCAAGACCGGTGCTGATATCAGTCGAACCCGCAACTGTGATCACCCGTCCGCCATTGTCCGTCAAAGACGAACCACCATCAGCACCCGTTGTGTCTTCCGCAGCAAAGACAACCACAAAGTCTTCGCTTGCGTTGATATCCCCAAGCACGAGGCTATTGGCATCCGTGAGATGGATCTCTGTGCCCGATGCAGACACCTCGCCCGCGAAATTGTTCGCGGTGTTGGCCAATGTAATTGAACCCGTTGCCTCAAGGTCCGTTGTGCCGCCAACGTTGAACGTCTCCGCACCCTGGGTAATTTCACCGCCGCTATCCACCAGAAGGTTTCCATCAGCATCCAATTGAGTGAGAAGCACGTCGCCAGAATTGCTGAGGTCGACATCACCATCGGCTTGGATCGAGGCGACCAGTGAGCCCTCGTTATTGGTGACAACGACGTTGTTCACCATCGGCTCTTCCTCACCGGGATTAATGTCAATCTGTAGCTCACCGGTGTTTGTTACGTCGACACTACCGCCCGTCCCGGTGAGATCTATGATCGCATTGCCAATATTGGTGACAACGACATTGCCCGCTGAGGCGATCGCCGAGAGCAGCAACTCACCGATGCTGTTGACGTCGATATTGCCCATCGTGGACTGAACATCGAGGTCCGTGTCATCCATGGTATCGACATCGACGTCCGCATTCGCAGTGATTGATCCAGTAAGGGCCCCATCATTATTGACCGTTACCGCGCCGCTCGTTGCATCGGCGTCGAGCTGCAAAAGGCCTGTATTCACGACCATAATGCTACCGGTGGTCGACAGAATATCGAGGTCCGTGTCACCCATGTTGTCGACATCGACGTTGCCGCTAGCGTCAATCGACCCCGTCAGTGCTCCGACGTTATCCACCACGACAGCTCCGCCAACGGCATCAACATCCAGTCCCAAATCGCCAGTGTTGTCGAGATCGATATTTCCAGCGGCTGTTTGCGCAACGAGCTGAATGTTGCCTGAACTCACAAAGGTGATGTCCCCAGTATCATTGGAGATCAGAGAGGCATCAAGCGTTTCATCAGCACTCCCCATCACGATGTTCTGTCCCGTGACGGTCAACGTGTCACCAAACAGATTGTTGACTGATGACAAGTCGATATCCCCGCCAGCCGTCAAGAGTGTTGTTTCGACGCCGCCAGGGCTGTTGATGACTTCCACATTCCCACCCGAAGCCGTGGTCGAAAGGACTGCTGCCTCGACCAAGCCGGTGATGTTGTCATCCGCCAGCACCGTCAGTGATTCAGTCGCTGTTACCGCGTCAATGAGAACATTTTCGCCGGTCAGGCTGACGTTCGATCCTTCCGCCAGGACGGTCAGGTCTTCGCTCGATTCTAAATCGAGATTCATGCCGATGGCATCTATCTCTAGGTCGTTGGCTTGCTCTATTCTGATGTCACCTTGCTCCGCACGCGCTGTAACAGCGGCGAAGAAGGCGTTGTTTTCAAGCGAGATCGAACCTGTCTCGCTCGTCAGCGTGGCTTCATCGGTGGCGATCACCAACTGACCTGTAATATCATTGGCGGCTGTCGCGTCGAAGGTCGATGCCACCGCTTGGACAATAGTGATCGAACCATCACTTTCGATCGTGACGGCCGGGCCGAACGACGTGAACGTCATATCGCCATCTGATGTCGCGTTCACGGACCGATTAGCACCAACAACGACGTTGCCCTCATCGTCGAAAGCGTCATCAACACTTCCGACGGTTAGGGCGAGCCCATTGGAGTCAAACAGCGAAATGTTCTGTTGGGTACCCGGATCATCGGGCTCAGCAAAATCCGCCGTGACCTGATCCTGGAAATCGTTAGCGGCATCGGTGAGCGTGACCGATCCTGCGCTTAAGATCTGTGTCTGACCCGTCACCATCACGGTACCGCCGGTCAGGTTACCGCCGGTTTCAACATTGAAGTCACCTGCCGCGTCGATCGTTCCAAGTTCTTGGCCACCGCTAAAGCCTAGAACAACGTCAAAGCCATCGGCAGTCACCGTTCCGCCGAAGCTGTTCGTGGCATCGTCAATCGTGATGACTGATCCGTCGACTGCATTATTAACAGTAAAGAACGCGTCGCCCGTGACATTAATGTCTTCGCTGAAAAAGCCGGACGCACCGTCAGTGATTATACCAGATACCACTGTGACGGTCAGGTCCTCACCAGCATCAATGTTCGCCAGGGACAGATCTTCCGCATCAAATAAGGTGATGGCGGTACCGTCTGCGTTCACCAAACCGACAAAGTCATTGTTGAGATTATCGAGGGTGATGGCTCCGTTGGCCGTCAAATGCGTGTCACCTGTAACATCTATCGCGCTGCCAGCAACACTGCCATTGCCGTCGGTAATACCGCCGGTGGTGGCATCAGCCGTTAGCATGCCGCCAGAGTTGATGTCGAAGAGCGCGACTTCCGTACCCGTTAGGTCAACCGAAGATCCCGATGCAGCGGTTGTCGTCAGCACACCCCCCGCCTGGGCCAAAACAGCATCATCAGCGCTGAGGTCAACAGTCAGTTCATCAGTATCAACGATCGTAATGCCGCCATCATCCGATGTCGCCGTGACCAAGACGTCGAAATCGTTGGTGCCATTGTCGAGGATGATGTCACCGAGGGCCTCGAGATCTGCAATACCGTTGGCGATCACCTGCCCTGTATCAGTAACGGTACCCGTTAATGCATCAACATTCAAGGTACCGCCTTCTCCACCATCCGTGGCCAAAGCATCAATGTCCGCCAGAACCACGCTGGCGCCGTTCGCGTTGATCGCATTGGCAAAGATGACCGCTGTTAACGTCTCCGTCGCCGTCGCGTTGACGCTATTGTCCGTTGTCAACGCATCGTTGGTGCCCGCAACTGCCACCAAATCCAGGGTAGCTGTGTCATCCAGGGTGATCGCCCCTGCAACACCTAGCGCTGTTGCCAGGACTTGACCTTGGAAATTGTTCCCTCCGGTCAGCTCAATACTGCCCAACGTGCTGGACAGCTGAGAGATTCCAGTGACGACCGTCGAACCGCCGCTGATATTATTCGTGGCGGCGGCAGCCAGGCTCGCTGCATCAATCGACGAGACGACAATCGATTGAGCATCCAGCGTCGTGGCCGCGCCAAAAGATGTGACGGTCAAGATGCCCAACGTGTCGAGATCGACATTGGCACGCATATCGTCATCACCAGCCGTCGCATCAACGGTGAGATCGGTGGAACCACCTGACAGGGTGATCACGTCATCGGCCACAGCCGTCACATCACCGCCAAAACTGTTCGAGGCGCTCTCGAAAGTGATCGCCCCCTCATTGCTGGTGAGCATCGCGGTTTCGTCAATATCCAAGAAGTCCGCAGGATCACCCGTGAGCGTTCCTTCGGCTTCGAGGGTCAGGAAGCCGCTGGCAATAAGTGTGCCGATGATTGGAGTGCTTGCCTCAAAATCAAAAATCAAATCATGGCCGGTGGCGGTGACAGTACCGCCGAAAAGGTGGCCAGGATCATCGATCGTGATCGCTTCACCGTCGGTGTCGGCGGTGAACTCGGCATCACCGTCGATGGTGAAAATGCCATCGATATTGTCATCGATGGATCCATTCTCCGCCGTCACCGTGAGGTCGCCGCCGAAGGGGTCGGCTTCGCCGGGGTCGATTTCTTCGGTGGTGATGATGCCGAGGCTGACATTGTTGCCTGTGAGATCAATGTCAAAACCAAGTGCCTCAACAATCGACAACGCGCCGCCCGCTGTCACGCTCACGGTGTTTGTCTCTGTGATGCTGCCCGCCGTGCCGGCAAGCACCGTCGCCCTCAGATCCGTTGCATCCACCAAGGTCACCGACCCCGCGGTGCCAGCGGCGGTCGCGGTTACCGCCCCCATAAAGTCATGTGTCGCCTCATCAAGCGTGATGCCGTCCGGCGCTGTCAGCGTTGAGGCGCCCGCAATGAAAAGATCTCCAGCGCCGTTGATCAGAGCATCATCATCGTCCGTGATCGTGGTATCGGCCATCACCATCAGGTCACCGCCGGTCGAATCAGCGTCACCACCAGGGTCAAACTGCTCCGTGGTGATCTCACCCAGCACCACGCTCGATCCCGTCAGATTAACTTGAAAGCCAAAGGCTTCCTCAATCGTCAGGACACCGGTGCTCATCACTGAAACCGTGTTCGTTTCCGTCACACTGCCCGGCATTCCTGCCGTCGCAATCACCGTTTGATCAACCAAAAGATCAATCGAGATTGCACCATCCCCACTCGGCGCATCCGCCGTCAGCATCGTGCCAAAACTATCTTCGGTATCAAGAAGCGAGATCGCACCCAAATTGCTGGTGAACACGCTCTCA
>JBCBUC010000034.1:0-32353 GCA_039818345.1 Pseudomonadota bacterium
CCGACATGACTGGCTTTGCCAAAATCGAAAGCGAAGTGATGCCGGTTTGGCGCGCTTACATGCTGTTTTTGATCCGGTTTTTCCAAGTCGAAGTCTGGTCTTGGTTCCCGTAAACTCAGTAAACGCTCTCGATGCAGCGATAAGGTCGTCATCAATCCTATGATGGAAAAGCATCGTCAATCGATCCTTCGTCTCGGTCGCCACCACATCGCGGTGGCGGCGGCGTTCACGGTGGTGCTCAACCTTCTCTTTCTCGTGACCCCTCTTTACATGCTGCAGATCTATGATCGGGTATTGACCACGGGCTCGGTACCAACGCTGCTGGTGTTGTCTGGATCGCGCTCTTCCTCATGGGCATTTTTCTGTGTGCTGATGCTGGTCGTCGCCGGGTGATGAGCCGCTTGGCGGAAAAACTCGATGGCGACTTGGTGGAGCGTGTCGCTGTCAGAGGGTTTCGCGATCCCAGCAAATCAGCCGCTGACACCCTCCAAGTCACGGGAAAACTCAATCAGCTGCAACAGCTCCTCAACCAAGGCATGCCCGGCGCTCTTCTCGACCTTCCGTTTACACCTTTTTTCATGCTACTTCTCGTATTCGTGCACCCCGCCATTGGCGCCGTTGGCTTTGTCGGCGCGATCGGCTTGATCGGCCTTGCAGTGTTCAATGAACGCTTATCCAAAGCGCCGCTGCAACACGCAACGAGCACAGAGCAACAAAGCCAGCATACCCTCAGCCAATTGATGCGGCAGCGCAGCGCGGTCATCGGTATGGGTATGATCGACGGAAGCATTGCGCGCTGGCTAGGCATCAGGCGACGGATGACCGATGCGCAGCTTGAAGCGGGTCTTCCCTCCACGATTGTCGGTGCGACGAGCCGATCTCTGCGGCTTTCCTTGCAGCTTCTTGTCTTGGGGGTGGGCGCTTACCTTGCCATTGGCGGACATGTCTCGGCCGGCGCGATCATCGCCGGTTCGATCCTGATGGGTCGCGCCCTCGCGCCGATCGACCAGATCGTCAACGGGTGGCGGAGCCTGGTGCTCGGCCAACGTGCCATCAAAGATCTCGATCAGTGGGTAGCCCCTTACGATGGTGAGCTTACAGAGGATATCACCGCCCTGCCTCGTCCTGAACCGCAACTGACCCTTGATCAGTTGGTCGTGGGCGCGCCAGGATCAGAGAAGCCATTGTTGAGCCCAACCGATCAAAAATTCCAACGAGGGCGCATCATTGTCCTTCTCGGCTCGAGCGGCGCTGGAAAAACCACCTTGCTCCAGACGCTGGCCGGCGCTTGGCCACCTCACGACGGATCCGTTCAGCTGGGGTCACGCGATTTGCATTTGTGGCCAAGCGAAGACCGGGGCCGCTACGTCGGTTATCTTCCGCAGCAAGTGCAACTCTTGCCCGGAACCGTCAAAGACAACATCACAAGGTTTCAGCCTTGCGAACCCGATGAACTGTTTGAGACGACCAAGGCACTTGGTTGTCATGAGCTGATTTTATCCCTGCACGATGGATATGATACAAAGATCGGTGAAGCAGGTGCACTTTTGTCGGCGGGCCAAGCCCAGGCCATCGGTCTGGCGCGTGCTTTTTTTCGGCAGCCATCTCTGCTGTTGCTCGATGAGCCGACAGCGCATCTCGACCCCGCCCTTGCTGGCGCGCTGATGCAGCAATTTGCCCAATCTGCGCGTCAAAACCCTGAGGAACGTTCGTTTACGGCGATTATCGCAACCCACGACATGCGCCTTATCAATGCAGCCGACGACGTGATGGTCATACGTGATCGGAAAATTCTAACGCGCCCACGCGAAACCTACATGCAACAGATATCGCAGCTCCGTGACCGCCGTGCTGAATTGGCCCAAGCCAATCAGCAAAAGACGGAGCCCAGCAATGCATGAGATCCGGTTGATCCTAAGAGATCCACTGATCCGCCTCTGTGCCATCGCCTGTGCGATAGGGTTCGGTGTGTTTGTTTTTTGGTCCGCCCTCGCCCCTCTTGACGAAGGCGTCGTCGCGTCAGGGCAACTGGTGGTGCGCGGCGAGCGCAAATCGATTGCTCATTTCGAGGGCGGAATTGTGCAAACCATCCACGTCAGCGAAGGCCAACGGGTTGAAGAGGACGAACGGCTGTTGACACTCGAGCCTGTCCAATCAGAAGCGGAGCGCGATGAGATTGCCCAGTCGCTCTTCAGTGCACGTGCTAGTCTTGCACGGTTGAGCGCCCTACGGGAAGGCTCCGAGCCCGTTTTTGACGTGGTCACAACTGAGATCAGTGGCGCGATTGCGGATGAAATCATCGCCCAGCAGCGCCGTCTGTTTTTCCAGCAAAGAGCGGCACTTGAGGCTGAACTGGCGTTCCTCGCAACCCAAAGGGAAACGTCAGAAGGACGCGCCGCCGACCTCGATCGGCAGTTGTCGGTCGTCAACGCCAACCTCCAAGTGGCGCGCGGCGACCTCAGACGGAGACGCACGGGCCTTGCTGAACAACTTGACATCATCGATAACGTTCAGCGTGCCGAGCGCGAAGTTTTCTCCCTCGAGGCGGAGAGTGCGCGGCTGACCACTGATCGAAACCTTGCACAGCGCGACGTTCTGGAAACGGATAGCCGCACCAATGAACTGCTCTCCCGCACACAGCGAGAACGGGAGACAGAGGCCGCTGAAGCAGCAGAGATGGCCCTTGCTTTTCAAGAACGCCTCGAAGCGAATGATGACCGGCTCGATCGCACCGTGATCACAGCACCGCTTTCTGGTCTCGTCCTTGGCCTCAACGCCAACACGATCGGCGGCGTCGTTCGACCGGGGGAGATCGTTATGGAAATTGTTCCTGATGACGGTAGCCTCATCGCTCTGCTCCGTATCAAGCCGATAGATCGCGAGGCAGTTCGCCAAGGGCAAGTTGTCCGAGCGCAACTCTCGGCTTACAAACAATACCGTGTCCCGAGAATCGAAGGTGAAGTGATGTCAGTGAGCGCTGATCTCCGCGAAGATGCGCAGACAGGTTTAAGTTATTACGAGGCTAGGGTTCGCCTCGACCGAGAAACCCTCCGTGGTCTTCCGACGGTGGAGCTTGTTCCGGGTCTTCCTGTCGATGCCTTCATCGCCTCTGGTCGCCAGCGTACGTTTCTTGATTACGTTCTCGAACCAATCGCTTCCACCGTGCGCAAGGGTCTCGCGCTAAACTAATGCTCCATCTCATTGTTGCCGTCTTATCTCTTGCTCAGTCGCCACCAGAGGCAGGCAACGAACCATGTCTCAACCCGCAGCAAGCTGTTGCACAAGCGCTTGAGAACGCACCCGAAACGCTCACTGCAGAAGCTGAGCGCGATTTCGCCCGGGCGTCCCTCATAGCCGCTCGCTCACGCCGCTACCCACAAATCGGTCTTTTTGGTCAAACCGGTATCGGTGATAGCCAACCAATCGATCAGTCCCGCGACGATCAGTTGGGCCTTTCAGCCAGTCTCGAGCTCACGTCGTTTGGGCAGCGCAGTGCAGCGATCACAGCTGCGCGCGAAACTCTACGCGCCGCTGAGGCGGGGGAGCTTGCCGCGATGGTGGAAGTCGCGCAGACCTCACTCATCTATTATACCAACCTTCTCCGTACCGAGCTATTGGTGGAACTCACCACCCGTCAAACTGATGGATACGCTCGAGACGCTCAAACGGTGACGTCGCGGCTTGAGCGTCAACTCATCACCCTCGCCGATGCGCGACAAATCCAATCGCGCTATGCTGCGGCGCTTGCTCGCCGCGAACAGGCTATCCTTATACGCGATAACGCACGCGCTGAGTTGGCTATATTCGTCGGCGTGGATCCTACGTGCACGGCTAATGCAGAGGACGTGCTACCGTCACCAATTGTTCAACGCCTCGCCTCTATGTCGCGTGAAGAGGCCATAACTCGAGCGGATCAACAGTCTTATGATCTTCTGAGTGCTCGGGCTGCACGCCGAGCGGCGCAAGCTGAGTTGCGTCAGGCCAATCGATCCGGACTGCCTACTGTGTCTTTGAATGCTTTCGCTCTCGGCGAATATGACGACAGCGACCTTCCGGTTGATGACCGTTGGGAACGCGAGGACCGGGTTGGCTTTTCTTTGCGCCAGGACCTTTTTACCGGCGGTCAGTTAAGGGCACGCCAAGCGGAAGGGCGAGCCCGCGTGCGCGCCGCAGACGCGAAAGTCGATGAAGAACGCCGACGGATCGACTTTGCCGTCACGCGCGGTGTCGGTGGCCTTCGACAACACAATGCAATTGTACGCCAACGGGAGATTGCCTCGCTCACCGCAGCGGAACGGCTCGACCTGACCGTCATCGAATTGGAACGGGGGACAAAGACGATTTCTGATTATGTCCTCGCTAATGAGGACTACTTCAACACAGCCATTGAGAGTGTGAACGCCAATGCTGAACGTGAACGGACCCTGATTAACTTGGCTGCCACCACAGGCGTTCTGCCCAATGCCTTCCCCGATTCCTTCAGCCTGTCCCCAACATCGGCATCGATCGACGCACGTGTTAATCTCTCTACTGATTATTAGATGGTTCTAGTAGTATTAAAAGAGTACGACCACGCTCGGTAATACCGCCGCGTTAAATTAAGTCGGCACATCTTCCATACCAGGTTCGCGGTCACTGGCCTCTTTGAGGTCGCGTCGCCACATCGCCAAATTGTTTTCAAGCATCCAAAATCCAGCGATCCAAACAAATTCGTCCCAGGCATAAACAAGATGACCTTTGATGGCCCAGTACACACTGGCACCAACGATCGCCGCGTAAGAAAGATACTTCGCATTACGCGTCAAACCGACAAATGGGCCCTCATAGACACCACGATTTTGTATCCTTAAAGCAAGCTCGGTCATCGCGATGATGATCAACCAACTCAGATTCTCGATAATATCCACAATACGGAGGATTTTGTCCTCTGCCCGACCAGCCCCATCGGTCACGACGGGCTCGTTATGGGCCAAAAAGAACTGGCCATCACTGATAATAGAGCCGCACGTCTCTGCCGTGATCTCCGTGTAGCGCAAATTTCGCAAAAGAGAGTAGTCCAGCCCCGACAGCGCGCAGATGTCAGAAATATCATCAATCGGCACCGCTCTGTACCAATCAATCATCGCAACAATATAGGAATAGGTCGTCTGCAAAATGAGGCCGTAGAGCACCACCTTGGTGAGAACAATCATTGCACCGATGAGCCGGTTCTCGAAATCATCTTCGAGCCAATAGGTTTCGATATCAAAGATAAAAATGAGAAGGATCCACGCAAGATCATCCAGAGTTGCTGCATAATTGCCGAGGAACTGGACGATCGTGGATGATTCGGTGAGGACATGCTGGCTATTGCTCCAATCCTCGTGGAGATAGTAGCCCAAATTCACGATTAGGGTCAGGTAGATGGCTGTTTTCAAGTAGATCATCAGCCAGCCACCTTTCTTTGTTCTGATCTACGATGCGTGCGCAAGACCATCGTGTTGCGCGGTGCTGTGATGCCCTTGCAACGCGTCAACATACCAAACAAGGAACAGGCTGAGCGTCTCTTCGAACTCAGGCTGAATGGGTCCTGGCTGAAAGAAGTGTGACAGCGCACCCTCTTTGTTCTGTGTTATGATGTATTTGTCTTCAAGCGTGGTGTGATGCCAAAGCCATGTCACGCGATCAGCATCATAGTCCTTGCCCTCTTCGGCGTCGCCTTTGACGAACCAGACAACTTCCGCGTCGGTTTCATCGATCGCACGGGGAATGAAGCGATAGAGCACACAGTGATCGGGATAGTTGAGCATAAAGCTCACAGGGCCCATCTGAAAGTCACCAACACCGCCATCATAACCCTGGAAGGCCCCCATCAGGGGCGCCACCGGCTTTCCGTCCTCTGATCCAGTTAAATATCCTTCATAAAGTCCGTACCGTGAATGATAGACACATGCGCCGAACCCCTCAGCTGTTGCGTAGATTTTCTGATACTCACTGCTGATGCCGGCCACACCTGTTTTGGCGGGCGCCCGCTCCAGCATTGCCTCAACCTCTCCTGCGACATTCTCATAGGTATCTTGCAGCGTATGCATCTTTGCATAGTCCTTATGCGCCGGACCGCAGTGATAGCATTCGAGGTAGTTTTCGAGGCAGAATTTCCAATTGGCATCAATCTTATAGGTCGTTTTTCGTGCGATCTTGGCGTTTTCCAAATCATAAGCGCCTAGCGGTTCTTTAATGGCAGCTAGCGGCGCTGAAAAATCTTCGGCTTCCGGATCACAGTTTATGAAAATAAGACCCATATAGACGGTGACGCGCACCGATTTTAGTGAATAGTCGGCTTTATCAAAACCCTTATAC
Organism: Pseudomonadota bacterium; assembly: GCA_039818345.1. Lineage (GTDB taxonomy): Bacteria > Pseudomonadota > Alphaproteobacteria > Caulobacterales > Parvularculaceae > Parvularcula. The sequence goes on from JBCBUC010000034.1 coordinate 6,340, forward strand.
GCCTCCATGAACCGCGCCGAACGAAGTGTTCCATCCAGATTATACGTCCACGCATGATAGGGGCAGACAAGCGTGCTCACACGCCCTTTATCCTGATCGCAAAGGCGCGCGCCGCGATGTCTGCACGTGTTGGCATGCGCACGGATTTCACCCTCCCGATCTCGAACAACAATGATTGAATCTACGCCCATTTTAAAAAGTACGTAGTCGCCTTTGTTCGGGATTTCCGAGATATGGGCAGCGTAAATCCAGCTTCTAAAAAGAATATGCTCAATTTCTTTTTGATAAACCAAACTTGACTTATAAAAATAGGGGTCAAGCGCCACAGTACCGTTTTTCTCTTTCTCCTTAGCAATTTTGAAGGAGAACTCGTCGTGATCACTGGTGCTGCTCATCTCTCGCCCTCCTCTCTGGTCGCGCGTCAGCGGGTTAGCCCTAAAAGCCAGCGACGCCCGTGGGCCATGCTGGACTATCGCCCAAAGCTTGGCCGTGCTGCTCAACATGAGCAATAGCATCTTCCATGATGTGAAGCCCTTCGCGAAGGGTATCAGCATTCATATTCAGTGCGGGGTACAATCTAATGGTATCTTCCCGGTCACTAATCGCCCAAACGCCGCATTCAAGCATACGGCTTCGCACCGCACGCGAATACCACCAATGCTCATGTTCGCCCTGCCCTTCAGGCGCCTGAAAACTGACACCGATCAAAAGACCATTAGCCCGCACCTGCCGAACGATCCCATAGGAACTTTCCCAAGACGCCATGATATCCGAAGCAATCGCAGAAAGGGCCGCGGCATGATCAATGATGTTGTCGCGATGATAGATCGCCAACGTTGCAAGCCCCGCCGCACATCCAGCTGGCGTTCCAGCGAATGTCGATCCAGCAGAGTAAAGAGGATTGTCGCCCAATACGTCGTCGCGCGCCGCAACACCAGCACACGGCTCAATACCGCCGGACAAGTTCTTCCCGACAACCAGGATATCTGGAACCACATCATAGTGCTCCACGGCCCACATCTTGCCCGTACGGCCTAAACCGGCCAGAACCTCATCCGCGATCATCAGCCAATCGTTGCGATCACAGATATCCCGAATGCCCTGCAAAAACGCTTTATTGGGGATCCAGTTCCCACCCTCGGCCAAGCCTGGTTCAATCATGATGCCAGCAATGTTATCGGCCGAAGCCAGACTACCAACGATGTGGTTCTCAATATACCACAAACAGTAGTCGGAATATGTCTCTTGGTTTAAGCCAACAGGCAGGTGATCGCTATAAGGAAATGGTGCACAGATGATCCCGCCTTGCCAGCCCTCGAGGAAGGGTTTGTACTGAGGATCCCCGCCGCTTGCTACCTTACAAGCGATCGAATTTCCGTGGTAAGAAGAACTGAACGTGATAACATGGCGGCGACGTTTGTAGCACATCGCCATATAGATCGCCGCTTCGGCAGCCTCTGTTCCTGACACCTCATAACTGAACCGCGGCAAGGCCTGATCCGGCATAATGGTGGCCAACTTCTCAGCGAGTTCGTAGCGTAAGGGATGATCGTAATGAAAACCGTAGCGTCTTTGAGCGGTATGCACCGCCTCAACGATCTCTGGATGCGCATTACCTAAAGGATTGGTCGCCCAACCGTTTTGGAAATCAATGAACCGGCGGCCGTCAAGGTCCCAAACAAAATCGCCCTCGGCTCGGTCAACGACGATCTGCGCACCGGCCCGAAACCCGCGCCGGGCAGCAGCTTGCTTTTCATCTTCATACCGACGGCCATTGAGGAAAAGAGGCACACCGCGCTCTAAAACAGCGGCAGTTTTAGGACCTGGAAAAGCACTCATCAACAGAACTCCTTCCGTCCACGCGGCAATCGTCGCCACAGCTCTTTTGGAACCGTATAGTAACAGCCTTTTGACAATGAATGTACGTCCGTTCATTGTCAAGTTTGGCTAAACCCGCTACGCCACGACGAAATGGACGGAGCAGGCGTTATGAGCCGCAGTGATACATACGATGCCATCGTCGCGGGCGCCGGACACAATGGGCTGACGACGGCCTGTTACCTAGCGCGCGCTGGCCTGCGCACCTTAGTCATTGAAAAAAATGACTATATTGGCGGAGCAGCAGTCAGCCGCGAGCTTTACGAAGGCTGGACCTACTCGAACTGTTCCTACGTATGCTCACTGCTTCGTGAAGAGATTGTGCGCGATCTCGACCTACCCCGCTACGGTCTGCAGGTGATCCCCTATCAAGGTGGCGTCACGTTTCACGAGGACGGTACCTATTTTGCGTCGTATGATGACGAACACGCGATGCGGCGTGAAATTCAACGACACAGCGCAAAAGATGCGGATGCTTATCATCGCTACCACCAAACAGTCGCGCGGCAATGTCGCTTCATTCGACCCTTTTTGTTGAGGCCCGCACCTGATCCGGTCGCCATGAAACCCAGGGATATTGGCGAGATTATCTTCCTTATTCGCCGCATGTTCGATCTGGGCGAGAGAGAAGTCGGTGAAATGATCCGCTTTTGGACCATGTCGATCGGCGATTTCCTTGATGAGCATTTCGAAACGCCTGTGATCAAGGCAGCTCTGGCTGGTTCTGGGATTATTGGCACCGGGCTCGGAGTTTACTCTCCTGGTACGGCTTATGTTCTTTTGCACCACTATATGGGTGACGTTGACGGCTCCATCGGTGCGTGGGGCTTTGCGCGCGGGGCGATGGGGTCGATCTCCAATGCCCTTGCGTCCGCTTTCGAGGACGCAGGCGGAAAGATCATCAAAGGCTCGGGCGTTGACGAGTTTCTTGTACGCGACGGAGTAATTTCTGGTGTTGCTCTCGAGAATGGCGATGAATACCACGCGCCGATCGTTGCATCGAACATGGACGTGAAGCGGACAATCCTCAATCATGTTCGCCGCGATACGATGCCAGCGGAGTATGTGCGCGCGGTCGAGCGGTTCAAGATCCGCGGCTCTAGCGGTAAGGTCAATATCGCCCTTGATCGAGCCCCTGATTTTCCGAGCCTGCCGGACGGCGGAGCGATCTTTTCCGGTGATTATTCGTGCAGCACATCGCTCGAGGCGCTTGAAAAGGCTTATGACGATTGGAAAGATGGTCGCTGGTCGGAGAAACCTTACCTCGACATGCTGATCCCCTCCAAGGTGGACCCAACGCTTGCGCCGCCGGGTAAGCATATGATGACGGTGTTCACGCAGTACGCGCCTTACGACCTTAACGTGGATGGTGTTCGTGATCCGGACAACTGGACCGAGGAACGGAAGAAAGCATTTGCTGACTCCGTCTACGACCGAATTTCAGTGTTCTCCCCTGGCATTCGAGATCATATTCTTCATGCAGAGGTTCGAACACCGCTTGATATTGAGCGGGAGGTGGGTCTTACCGAAGGTAATATTTTCCAAGGCGAACTCACCTTCGATCAATTACTGTTCAACAGGCCAGCACCCGGATACGCACAATATGCGACGCCCATTCAGGGGCTTTACCTTGTCGGCTCTTCCACCCATCCAGGGGGCGGCGTGATGGCGGCGCCCGGCGCCAACGCGGCACGTGAAATCCTTCGGCGTATTGGTAAAGCGGGATCCATGCCGAAATGGATGGATGAGGAGGCCTACGCATGACCTCCGCACAAACGTCCTTTGACGTCATTATTATCGGTGCAGGGCATAATGGACTGACTGCTGGTGCTTATCTAGCGAAAGCCGGCAAGCGTGTGTGCATTGTCGAACAATCCGATGTGATCGGAGGGATGGCGCAATCTCGAGAGAATGCGGCCGGGATCATGGCGCCACGCTTCGCTCACCTGGCCCACAATTTCAATCCGGCCGTGATCAAAGAGTTGGGCTTGGAATCGAAAGTCTCTCTTAAGACCGTGCCGACAATTTATCTGTCACCTGATGGTCGCCATGTCGATGTGACAGACGAGACGATTTCGTTCACTGACGGTACGCCCCACCCGGACGCCGAGGCTTTTGCCCAATTGCGCGCGCGACTCTCTCGATTTGCCGGTCTTCTGTCTCCCTTGGCACTCCGTGCACCGCCAAACCTCTCTGACGGTTTGAGCTTGACGGGGCTCGGTGAATTGGCGTCGCTTGCCAAACTCGGTATCAACCTCAGGCGCCTTGGCGCTTCAGACATGCGCGAGTTTTTACGGATTGTTCTATCGAACACGTATGATTTGATTTTGGACGATTTGCCTGATGGTCCTCTGGCGGGAGGTTTTGCAGCAGAATCGATCTGGGGTGCTTGGTCCGGGCCGCGATCGCCGGGTACGGTCTTTTCACTGATGTACCGCTATGGCGTGGGCACATCTGCTCAAATACCTCAAGGTGGCATGGCATCGTTGGTCACAGCGCTGGCTGACTGCGCTCAACACAATGGCGCCGATATCCGCACACAACACCGCGCCCAATCCGTCATGGTCGAGAACGACTCCGTCACGGGCGTTACCTTCGCAGACGGATCGGTTTTACGGGCAAAAACAGTGATATCGTCCCTGGCGCCCCTACCGACCATGCATCTTGTGGGTGTTGAGCACTTTGATACAGAAGCTGTGCGACGTGTACGCTATGTTCGCGGGAAAGGCGTGACCGCGAAAATCAATCTCACCACCAACGGCCTCGTCGACATTCCAGGCCTCGATCAAAGGCGCCGCGAAGGGCGCCTTGTTATCGCGCCGTCGGCCGAGGCCTGTGAAAAGGCATTCAACGCGGCGAAGTTTGGAAAAATTCCGGACTCGCCAGTGCTGGAAGTTTATTCGCCGCAGGTTACGGAAGAATCAGGGTCAACGAATGATCATCACCTTCTCTCGATCAATGCACAGTATATCCCCTATCACCTTGACGGAGGCTGGGGGGATGACGCTCGCGCGCGTCTGCAAGAGCGGGTGATTGATCTTTTAAGCACATACGCGCCATCACTTCGGTCCCAACTGGCGCATGCAGAAACACTCACGCCCCTCGACATTGAACAGGAAACCGGCGCGCCTGGTGGCCATTGGCATCATTGCGAGTTGAACACTGATCAACTTCTCACCGTCCGCCCGGTGAACGGCATGGCACACTACGCCTATGGTGTGGACGGATTTTATTTATGCGGGGCGTCCTCTCATCCAGGTGGTGATGTCACCGGTCTGCCAGGTCGCAACAGCGCCATGCGTTTGATCAAGGAAGGGTTGCCATCGTGACCAACGAACTCACCGCTCCCGGCCCGCATGTCCAGCAAGGTCTGTTGCCGACACCGTTCTTTGAACGGCTAAACGCCTTCAGCAAAACCAAGAACTGGGAGGACTGGGCTGGGTTTCTTAGCCCCAGTGAATTTCAATTCGTGGAGCAAGAGTATTTCGCGGTCCGCAACGCCGCGACGCTGTTCGATATTTCACCCATGTGCAAATACCGAATTTCTGGGCCCGATGCCTTACGCGTGGTCAACCGCTTGGTCACGCGCGATGTCTCGAAAATCCGTGTAGGGCGCGTTGGTTATGCGATGTGGTGTGACGAGGAAGGCATGGTGATCGATGACGGAACGATCTTCCGTTTGAGCGAAGATGATTTCCTTCTTCTTTGTCAGGAACGTATGTACTCTTGGCTCCACGACACAGCATGGGGATTTGACGCCGCCATCACCGACGAGAGTGAAGCGCTCTGCGGTCTTTCGCTTCAGGGGCCCACCTCCTATTCGATCCTGGATGCTGCGGGCCTCAGTTCGCTCAAGGATCTGAAGCCCTTTGACCTTAGGAACCCCGAACCTGATTTATGGGTTTCGCGTACGGGGTACACGGGCGATCTGGGCTATGAGTTTCTCACCAAGCCAGAACACGCCCTTGCGCTTTGGGATCGGCTTTGGGAAGCGGGCAGGCTATGGGGCCTGATCCCGATCGGCACCGCCGCCCTCGATCTTGTTCGTCTTGAAGCAGGCTTTATTGCTCCGGGGCAAGACTTCCAATTGGTACACCATGCAGAACGGTTAGGTCGTGGGCGGACGCCATTTGAGCTTGGGTTTGAGAATTTGGTGCATTTTGATAAGGGGCATTTTAATGGTCGGCGTGCGTTGCTAAAGCACCGCGCATCAGGCCCACGAAAACACCTTGTCCGCCTGGATATCGAGGGAAAAGATCCTGCAGAAGACGCGTTTGTTTATACAGGACGCGGAAAAAAAGTGGGTCACGTGACATCAGCGGCATGGTCACCGACTGCCAAGCGCAACATTGCATTGGCCGAATTGGATGCACCCTATGGCGGCAGCATTCGTCAAGGGCTTTGGGTTGAGATTGATGTTGAAAAAGAAGGCGTTTGGAAAAGGCGTGAAGCGAAAGTAACCGTCGTCGACGGGCCGTTCTTTAAAAATCGACGAGCACGCGTTACCCCGCCTGGGCCGTACTGATGGAAAGACCACTCGATCAGACCCAAGATATTCCTGTTACACCACCGGCAACAACAGGGGGTAATCGCCGTTCGCCATTATCAAAACGGAAGAAGGACAAGGAGGGGCACCGCCTCGCTCTTCTCGAAGCCACGGCTTCAGCGATCATCAAATATGGCATTGCGGGCACCACCATTAGCCGCATTCAAGAGATCTCTGGCGTGTCGCGCGGGATGATCAACTTGCATTTTCAATCAAAGGACAAGCTCATCATAACCCTCGCCCAGCACATCGATGCTGAGTATGAGGCCAATCGGAGAAAAGCTGCCGCCTCTGCGGGGCAAACACCCCACGAACGCCTCAACGCTATTCTTTGCGCTGAGTTCTCTGAAGAAATCCTCAATCAAAAATTGGGTGCAGTCTGGATGGCCTTTCGATCTGAATGCAATGCGCGTCCTGACCTTCGCCCTTATATCGAAACACGGGACAAGGCCCTTTATCGCGAACTCCGTCAGTGTTTTAATCAAATTGCCAAGGCGCGAGGCATGGCTCTCAATGGTCGCCGGGCGACCCTCGCTGTGATGGCGCTGATTGAGGGCATGCTGACGGACTTTCATATGCATACCGATAATTTTGATCGTGAAGAAGCGCTCAACATCTGCCTCTACACTGCCGAACGCTTTCTCGATGCTTGATTTCTCCGTTGGCCGTTAAGCCAACGGGCCCGATCAAAAACAAACCGGCTGGCAAAAAGCGCTGCGGCCATGGACGCTCGCCTCATGTTCACAAATCTGAGCGGCTCTTCTGCGCCTTCAGGGCTCCCGCATTCCGGCGTTAGTTAATAATGCCTTGCAATCGCACAAACGACCTGGCAACCTCTTATTGATAATGATTTGCATCGTCGGATAGAGAGCAACCTATGGAACGCCGCCTTAAAAGGGGAACCGGTTTGGCCCGAGCATGGGTGAGAAGGTCAGTTGAACGCATGATCTTGAACCTTGGGACAGCAAGGTATGAGCGCCCATGCTAAGCTCTTCACCACACGGAATGATCGACAGCCTAGTATCCGGTTTCAAAGCAAAGAGGAAAGACGCATGAATCCCCATCAGCACGCCGATGTCACCTTGCCCGAGCTCGGCACAGGAACGGGACTGGTGTTGTTCGGATTTCGGGCATCGGTGTTTGGAAGGGCCGACTGCCATTGTGTGCAGAGCGGGTTTGCCAGTGCCCTCGGCGACGATGCACAAGAAGCATTGAACGATATCCTGATCTTTGCGCGTCTCCTTAGCAGCGAGGGCACACGGAAGATTGGCCTCTCCGCCCCTGGGCATGGCCACATGACCCGTGACGAGGTCTCGCTGGCCTGTGTCTTTTCGGCAGCCCAGGCTTGGGATCAGGTGGCGTTAGATGCGCATCTGTCTTGGCTGGTTGGTGGTCCCGTTGCGCCGCGATTGATCAAGATCGTAACGAAGATTGCTGATACTTTTGCGGGACATAGCCTTGCTTTTTATGCCCCCCAATCCGCCCGGTGCGTGCCCGCAGGCATGACGCCCGCCTTCCGCATTGTGGGCTGATCAACAAGCATCAGGAGTTTCCTTTGACTCAAGAACAAGAGGTGGGCGGGATATCTCGATCACCCCTGGTGGTACCATCGCAGGTTAGTTCACTTGATCAGGGTTCGCTAGAAACTCCACAAGCCACGGATCCACGGTCTCGTGCATCTTATAATTCAGACCATGGTCGCCCTCGCCCAGCACGCGAATATCGGCGTGGGGAATAAGCTCTTGCAAACGCTCCGCGCTCGAGATCAGCACGGTCTCATCCTTGGCGCCGTAAATCGCAAGGATCGGAACGTTCGTCTCCCCGGCACGGGAGAATATGTCATCACGATCAGAAAGGGGATAGTGGCGCATGGTTGAAAGCAGGGATTGCAAATAGCCGCGATACTGCATCTGCTCGGTCACGTCGCCACGCAAGCGGGTACCCGGCGCCACCGCGCTTTCATCATAGGTCGGATCAGCCAGCAAGATCGATTTGCCAAACATTCGCCACATAAAATCACCGATAAGCGGTGTTTGAACAAGTCTCGCGGCATTGCTGTCGGCACCGCGGACATCGAGGCCAGCCGGAACAAACAGCACCAATTTGCGGACGCGCTCTGGGTGACGGGCTGTGAACTCCGCCGTGATCGGACCGCCCATAGAAAGACCCACCAGTCCCACCGGTTCCTGCACATCGAGATGATCGAGCAATGCAATCAGTGTGCGGTCATAAAGGTCGGCATCATATTTGACCGAAGGACGCTCCGACCAACCCCGGCCAAAATGGTCAAACCGCAGCGTGCGGAAACCAGCAGCGTTCAGCGCCTCGGCATTCTGCGTGTAAATAAAACTGGGCGTTGAGAACCCATGAACAAGCACCACGAGAGGCCCGTCCTCTGGCCCTTCGAGCCGGTAGTGGAGCTTGCCGTCATCCAGGTCAGCAAACGAGCCAGGCGCCCCTTGTCTCGCCTCATCGTTGAGCGGTTTGAGCAGGAGATCGGCGCCAATATAGGTCATCACGGCAAGAACAATCGCTCCCGCCACAAGACGAATGATCCATCTCATATCAGCCTCCCCAGACCTATGAAGATCATTGTTGCGCCGACCAACCCAGTAAAGCAACGCAGCAGGCTCATCCCCTCAACGCGGACACGCCGAACACGTGGCAACAACATCGCTATCGCGGCGCGAAAAGCTTATTTCTCCGCATGCGGGGGGATAACCACAGAGGACGCGCCTTAACCCAAGACAGCTTGGAATACGCAGAGGCGTGGTGCCAGGGGCGGAATCGAAAATAGTCGCTTTCCCTATGATATACATAATGAAACCGTAATTCGATTTAGGCAGGCGCCCCCAAATCTGCCCCCAAAACGTGGTTTAGGGCCCAGACCCATTAATGCCGGCCAGCTTCTACATCACGAGGACTGCAAAAATTCGTCTGAAGGAGACCGCTCTCGCATACTCGCCAGGATTGCGATGGGCGCGTCGGTATGTTCCGGCGTAACTCGACCATCCTTGACGCCAATAGGCAACGAAAAATCCGACCGCTCAAAGCAGCAGGCTTTCCGCAAGTCCTGAGATGAGGTCGCCCTGTCGAATGCGCCAGAGACCCGCAACCGATTGTACACGATTAGGTCTATTCTGGACGCAGAAAGACGAAGGTTGTGACGTTTCTGTTCATTGCCCAAGCCACTGGATCGGAGCTTGGGTCCAGCGGCTCTTCCTTACCCTTTGACGCGATGTAGATCCTTTCAGGATCAATACCCAAGGAGACCAAAAAAGTTCGCGCTGCTTCCGCACGCCCGAAACTAAGACTAGTGCTCCAATAGTCGGTATCTATCTCGTCGTCAGCGCCAACCAGCAGAACGTCCAGCTCAGGGTAATTCAACAGAAAATCAGCCTGGCGCCGTAGCGTCGCTTGAGCGCCAGGTTCCAAGAGGTAATCACCAAAGCTGAAATATACGCGATGTCCAACAGGGCCTTCTAACTCCGCTTGATAGTCTATAGCGTTGAGAAACCATTCATCGCTATAGACTGTACGCACGGTTGAGAAACCACCCAAAACCCACTCAACGTCACTCAGTTTAACAGCCTCTACCGCAACACTCGCACCTTGCTCCCAGAAATCTGTATTTACAAACTTGATCAAAGATGGGTCGAAACCTGACGATTCCAATTTATTTTTTATTTCGATACCGCGCAATAATGCCATTACTCGAAAGATAAAGTACTGTTGCCAGCACTCAGAAGTAAGGATGGCGCAAAGGTTTGGATTCCAGGAACTGACATCTACGGTGATGCCCCAAACTGGACGTACTGGCGCGATGTTCCTGACGACATCATTCCTCCAACGATCAATTGGTATACGGTAAGACGCTTCGTCGAAATCCACAACAAAATCGCCCCACCGAGATGCTCCGACTCGATCGGCGCTCAAACCTCGGCCGTTGGAGCGATTGATTTCGGTCAGGAGGATCTCTCCATAGCGCTCCATCGCCAGCTGATACTTCTGCGGATCGTCGGCTGTTTCAGTGATGGTCGACGCTAACAGCAAAAGATCGCGCGTCGCCATCTCGTCAAGAGAGTTAGGTGTCTCGGCGCCGACAACTTGACCAAAACGCTGAATACCTGCGAGTGTTCCAGGCCCAGCACGACCGTCCACACCTCTGTCATACATTAACAGCTGCGTAAGCGCCGTCTGAATTTGCTTGATAGCCTCAGTTCGATTCTCCTCTTCAGCGCGGCGAGCCTCTTCTTCAGCAAGAGCACGCTCTTCTTCGGCGGCAGCACGAGCTTCTTCTTCCCGCCGGGCTTCTTCCTCCGCGGCCGCGCGCTCCGCTTCTAGGCGCGCCTCTTCAGCACGGCGCGCTTCCTCTTCTTCTTCGGCAACAAGGGCTTCTTCCGCGGCTTCGCGCTCCTCGTCTGAGGCTTCCAGAAGATCGCCCTGCCAGCGCTGCTCCACCGCGCCCACCATCACGGCGCGATAAACCCCGCCAGGCTGCTCACCCTCCTCCGTCAAAACACCTGCCAGGGCCCCCGTCTCCGCAAGAACCACCGGCGCACCCTTGCGCACCAGAGCCCCGCTCTCCTCAATCAGAACCGTGAACCCCTCACCCGATGGCGAGGAGGCAATCTCACCAGCCAACGCACGCGCCAGCTCATCCGTGTCCACCGTATGAACAACCACCTCGGCCCCTAATGTCACCTCGCGCGCCGCAGCCATCCGAGGACCGGGCGACGGAGCACCTTCCTGCATACGCAGCACCGACAACCCGGGCGACCCCCGGTCCGGCCATGTCCAGTCCAGACCCAGATTCGGCGCCCGAACACCCCGCTTCAAAGCCGCCTGGCAACCAAGGGCCACAGCCTCGACGCCGCCAACCCAGTCATTCGATACCAGAACATGACCCGAGCCGCTGATTACCGCACCCGGCTTGCGGCGGTTGGGCTTGTACTCAAACCGGTCACAGTCGATCACCGCCAGGTGATGCTCCACATCAAAAGGCTCAAGCTCCGGCGTCAGCGCCTCCGCCTCAGGTGTGCACGACCAACCCTCTGATGACGACAAGCGGACAAACTCCGCTGCCTGACGATAACAGAACGACGCGTCATAACGTGACCAGTAAACCACGGGCGCGTCATCAGACCCCGGCCCCCGCGAACCACGAACCTCGCACGCGCGCCGCCCAGCACCAGGAACCACAATCTCAAGCGAGCGCACCGCGCCAGGCCGCTCACACATCACCGACGTACCCGGCTCAGAAACCCCCTGCGCCAGCGCCGAACAGCCCATCCAAGACAAAGAAAACGACACCGCCGCCCAAAGGAAAGCCCTCAACCCGCAAAACCCCACAAAGACCCCCCACGCTCTTTCAAACCGCCCAAACAAACCCTGAAGCGCTCAAGAAAAACGCCCGGTAACCAACCCGTCAACAAACGAATTGTGAAACACGCAGCAAATCCACCACCAGTTAGAGCCTCACCCGAACAATAGGGGCGTCTATCAACCCGCCCCGATCATCAATGATACGGAAAGACAGCGGAACAGTCTCGAGCCCCGCGGGAAGACCATCAGGCGCGTTGATGGTTAAGCCGCCAGGCCCTTTTTTGCTTTTAGCAATTCCTTGAACGCAGCGACGGCAGCCTCTTCATCGTCCTTTCCGGGGGCTTCCCCGATTTCTCGCATTAAACGCGTCTGCTCAGCTGCGCCAATAACCACATAACTCTGCATCATAGTCCCGAGGTGCTCGTGGCCCAGCCCCATGCTCCACGCCTTGAGCTCAGCCGCGTTGAGGTTTCGGGAAGCGCCGATATTGGCGATAAGTTTGCGGAAGCTGTGAGGATTGTAGTCGGGTAGCCCTACAGCGGCGAACGCGCTTTTGAAAACGTTGCGAAGCGGGCCGTCACTCTGGTAAGAATTATATCCGAAACCGCTGGCTTCGAACCCGCGCGATCCCCGCGCAACCGACACAGGTGGGAAAAGCACGTCGTGATCTCCCCGGCCAAGTTCGTTTTTCAAATAATTGATCCAATCGCCAACGATCGCCTTCGCCTTCTCGCTAATTGGATAGAACGGCGTCGTGATAGTCTTGCTGTTCTTTGTGTCGACCTCTCGGGCGTCCTGGAAAACGACCTCGCGCTCCCAATCGACGTGACTCAAGCGCAGGGTCCGTAGCGCGTTGATCCTCGCTCCCGTTATGAGAGTGAAGGCGATCAGTGCACGATCGCGCTTCTCTACGGCGGTAGCGAAGGGCATGGCATCGATCGTCCGTTCAACCCCTTCCAGTTCTGGGACGCGAGGCTCACGCGCGGTGTGGGCGATGCGCTCGTCCTTGGCACTGAGGCTGAAATAGTCCGCATCATGATAGGATAGCCGGGAGCGGTAGCCGGGACGCCCTGCCAGCCAGATGAAGAAGTTCCTCAGCGTCTTAAGAATGGCCGATACGGTTGATTTGGATCGCGGCTTGCCTGTTACGGCGCTGTCCTCCTCTAGCAGGTAGCGCTTAAATTCAGTAGCGTTCACCGGTTTGAAAGCCTTGAAATCGCGCGCGCGTGTGAAACGCTCGAACTGGGCAATCGCAGCCGCAATCTGGTCGATCGTCTGTTCAGACCTCCCATGCGCCTCACGCTGGTAGAGCAGGTATTCGCGTTTGATACGCTCGTTTGCCGCCGAAAACTTGTACATCGTCATTGCCTTTCCACGGTGGGAAACAAAATTGCGTAGATCTAGCAAAGGCTTTGCCCAGTACTGGGATGTGTGGCCTTACTGAGTTTGATCTCCACAGGTATCCCGCCAGGCCGGGTGCGGAGCAACTGCCGAACATAACGTTTAGGCAGGTGGAGAAAGGTTCCTATAGAGTGCCCTGGGTCTATCTATACTCGACCGTGTAGAGGCGCTCAAAAATGATCCGAGTGCGGTCACTGGCGCGTTGGTTCATCACCGAGGTACAGGTGTTGCAGAGCGCCCGTAGGTTGCCGGTGGCTCCATTCGAGCATTCATGAAATTCCACGATGTTGAAGGCAGGTCGGCGGGGTGAGCGGCATTTTAGACAATACATCTCGCCCTCGCCGCATGGCTGTTTCTGTGATTGCCTGACTGTTTTGATATGAACCCGGATGTCGTGCCCTCTATAGAGGCGGGGCCGCCGATCGTCGATTGGCTTTAGCCCCTTCTTTTCCCAGAGATGGATGGTTTGCGGATGGACGCCAAGACGCTGCGCCGCTTCTTCAGCAGTATAGTTGTGGTGCGTCTTGATGCGTCGCTCGTCGACGCGTTTCAACATCAATCAGCGCGTTCGTACAGCGCACGGATCTCTTCGACTCGCCATGCTGTGGTGCGTGGCCCCAATTTTATTGGCTTTGGGCAGCGACCATCTTTGACGCCCTGCCACCAGGTCGATTTGGAGACAGGAATTGGGCCCTCGGGAGCAAGGATTTGGGCTAGCCGGACCAGGCCGGTTTGGGGGAAGTAGGATTGGTCCATCAGTATGCGACTCCGTTCGTTGCAGTCGTACTACGGTCAGGCCAGTCGATACTTTACGATAGATGGTCAGCTTCAAGATAACCAAACGAGATGTCGCCCTCTTTGGGAGCAAGTTCGGTCCAGACTTGAAATCCGGAATTGAGAGATCTTAGTCAGAAGGGAATATCATCATCCAAATCATAATCTGTTGACGGAGCTGATGCGGGCGGCGCCAATCGAATAGGGCGAACTTCGGGTAAGCGTTCTTGATTGTTGAGATTACTAGAAGGAGTAGCTGGAGCACCGCCCTGTGGTTGCCAGTTACAAACGCGCGCGATCCGCTCAATTGCCGATTCATTTGCGGTTCCGTCGTCGTCGGTCATATTGAACCGAGCGGCGTTCTCGCGAAGCCACTTCTCGATCGCTTTTTTTGGCGTCCTGCCTTGTAGATCAGGCAAATTCTGAACATGCATCCATGCTTCAACCGCAGCAGCAAGTTGAGGAGCAAAACGGGGATGGTCAGGTTCAAGATAACCTGGCCTGTTTTCGAAATGATCTGAGAAGTAGTTATCGACCATACCCTTTTCCCCAAGGAATATTCGCAGAGGTTCTGTGCGAACAAAGGAGGCACGAATTTCCACGAAATTGTTGTTGAATTGGTCATGAGTCCAGGTGATTTCGCCAAAGCCTTCTCGTTCCAAGATCGCAGCCAACAGCGCGGTCTTCACAGCCAAAAAATGGCTTGCCTGTTTGTCGATTTGCCACTCTTCCTTGCTTTGGAAGTCGGCTGGTTCGTGGCCTGCAACGAGTAAACTGGCTTGGACAACTGATAGTCGGTCGCAAAGTTTCCACGCATCTGAAATCATGACGTGGCTTCCCGCATGCATTGAAGCTTCTCTGCCCACCACTCGGCCATCTGCACTCGTTCACCCCAGTGTTCCGCTCGATTGTAAGCTTTCCGCACTTCATTGTCGTCGACATGAGCCAGTGCACGTTCGATTGCGTCAGGATGCCAAAGGCCGCTTTCATTTGCCATGGTTGAAAAGCTCGCGCGAAATCCGTGGGCGGTCATCTCCTCCTTGCTGAAACCCATGCGGCGAAGAGCGGCGTTCAACGTGTTGTCACTCATAGGCCGTCGCCAAGATCTGAGCGACGGAAGAATGAATTCATGATTGCCGGTAATGGCCTTCAGTTCTTCAAGCTGTTCCACCGCGGCCTTAGGGAGCGGAACTCGATGAAGCCGACGCATTTTCATACGTTCAGCGGAGATACTCCACAACTTACTGTCGAGATCAAATTCTGCCCACGTCGCATTTCGCAGCTCGCCTGGACGCGGATAGAGAAGTGCGAGAAGGCGCAATGCAATTTGCGTTGTCCGCTGGCCATCAAACTCGTCGATCGCCCGCAATAGCCCGCCAAACTTTTTAGAGTCAGTAATCGCGGCGCGGTGACGCTTTACTGGCCTAGTGATTGCGCCTCTCAGGCCCGGCGTCGGGTCAGCATCAAGCCAGCCCAATGCCATGCCATAACGCAGCACAGTGCCAATAATGGAACGTAGCCGGTTCGCCGTTTCAAGTGTTCCGCGTGCTTCGACCCGTTTTAAGGTTTCCAGGATACGCGGCGCTTTGATTTCCGATACTGGCGACTGTCCAAAGTCTGCCGCAGCCATATTGAGAAGCCATTCGTTCTTCGTGACCGTCGAGGCTGATCGTCCTTCGGTACGCTGCTTGTCGAGGTAAAGTTCTATCAGGGCGGCGAAATTTCGCTGGTTCAGTCGCGCCTGTTCAGTAGCGGCCGCCCTACGAGCCTCCGAAGGATCGGTGCCGCACGCGATTAACTCCCGCGCATCTTCGCGTCTTTGGCGTGCTTGTTTGAGGCTCACCTCGGGATAACGGCCAAATGCGAGTTTCTTCTCTTTCCCATCGACCCGGTACTTTAGGCGCCAAAGCTTGCTGCCCGTTGGTTGCACCAACAGATAAAGCCCACCGCCGTCGGCGATCTTGTAAGGTTTCTGGCGGGGCTTGGTGGTTCGAACCTTCGTATCGGTAAGGCGCATTTTGGGGGCCTTTAAGTGGGGGTATTATTGTGTGCCCCCAAAGATGCCCCCAGTTTTCTCGGTTTGTCTAGGTTCTGGTTGGACCAGTCTGGACTCTATCACTGCTCAACGCTTTGGTTTCTTTGTGTTATCAGTCGATACAAAGTTTTATCGGATGGTAATGTGGTGCCCAGGGGCGGAATCGAACCACCGACACGCGGATTTTCAATCCGCTGCTCTACCAACTGAGCTACCTGGGCGTGAACCGGCCTGATACCGGACCAGAAGAGCGAAGTCCACTCACTTCTGGCCTGTTGAACCTCACAGGAGAAGCGGCGTCAAAACCGCCGCAACCCCAGTAATCACAATGGCTGCAAGAAGGTTGAGCGACAACCCAATGCGCGCCATGCGGGCAATCGACATCTCCCCTGTCCCGTAAGCGATGGCGTTCGGCGCCGTCGCCATGGGAAACATAAAGGCGCAAGACGCAGCCAGCCCCACGGGAACCGCGAGGGTTGCGGGGTCGATCCCGGTGCTCGTTCCCATCACCAAGATCACCGGCATCAATGTTGCTGAGGCGGCGACATTCGAGGTCATTTCCGTCGCAAAAAGCGTGAACAGCGTCAGTATCATGATCAACACCAACGGCCATAACAGGCTGAGCGCGCCCATCTGATCACCTAGCCAAGCCCCAAGGCCCGTCGATGTGACCGCCGCCGCCATCGATAACCCGCCGCCAAAAAGAAGAAGCACGCCCCAAGGGATCGCCTCGGCCGTCTCCCAATCGAGAAGAGCGCTGCCGCGCTTCTCGATCGCACCTGACGGGACAAGGAACATGGCGATCGCCCCCGCCACGGCGATGACCGCGTCGCTCAAATGGGCGAAGGGTTGGACCCCGAACACGGACAGATCTTGCAGAAACGCGCGCCGGAAGGACCAGAAAAACGCCATCACCGCAAAGACCATCAGTGTTCTTCGCTCAGGAACGGACCACGGGCCCATGGCCGACAGGCGCGCACGCACCACGTCGATGGGGTCAGCAGATTGTTGGTCTTGAGGATCAAGGCGCGACGCCAAAACCCACCACGCGGCAGGCAAAAGAAGAAGCACCGTCGGCAGACCAATCGCCATCCACCGGGCAAAGGACAGCCGCATGTCGCCGGTTTGCTCAAGCGCCCCGATGACGATCAAATTCGTCGGGGTACCAATCGGCGTTGCCAATCCGCCAATCGATGCCCCGTAAGCCACGGCCAAAATCACCGAAACGGTGAACGACATCCCCTCGCCCTTACGGCCACCGCAGGCATAGGCAACCGACAGGGCAACGGGCATCAGCATGATACAGGTTGCGGTGTTGCTGATCCAAGCAGAGAGCATCGCCGAGGCCACAAGGAAACCCGCGATCAACCGCGAGCGCCCAGAACCGGCCCGGAGTAACGTCAAAAGCGCAAGGCGCTCGTGAAGGCGCCATCGTTCGACGGCCGTGGCGGCGATGAACCCGCCAAAAAGCAAAACCACCACCGGGTGAAAATAAGGCGCCGCGGCGGCGCGCATATCGACCACCCCAAAGGATGGCAGCACCACCAAGGGCAACAGCGATGTGATTGGTATAGGGATCGCTTCGGTGACCCACCAGATCGCCATCAGAACAAGAAGGGCCAGGACCACGGTGGCCTCGTCACCAAGCCCGCCGATCTCTGGCAGCACAAGAATGACAACGAAGATGGCTGCTCCGATGAAAAGACCGGCCCGTCGCACGGATTCTTGCGTTGAAACCTTGCCGTCTTGGGTCATGGCTCGTCAGCTGCATCCTTGTGCACCATAATGTCAGCACCAGGAAAGACCTGTTGCATCGAATTGGTCACACGTTTTGAGACAGCATGAGCGTCTCTGAGGGACATGTTGCCGGGCAACTCAAGATCCACCTGAATAAACCGCGCCGCGCCGGCCCGGCGTGTGCGCAGACCGTGATAACTCACGACATCGGGATCCTGATCAATGATATGCGCAATCTGGTTTCGCTCACTCTCGGGTAGCTCTTCATCCATCAGTTCGGGGAGCGCCTGAGAGGCCACCTCTTTCACCGACCAAAAGAGAAATCCTGCGGCAAACAAGCCAGCGATCGCATCGGCACGCAAGAGATCGAACTGCGTTGCCAACACAACGGCCAAGAGCGCTCCGGCGTTCGCGAGCACATCCCCCATATAATGAGCGCGATCAGCCTTCAAAACGAGGCTGTCTGTATGCCTCACCGCCAGCGTTTGCACGAACACCAAAGACAAGGTCAGGACAACCGAGAGCGTCAGCGCCCCGATGGCAACATCAGGTCGATCGATCGACTGCGGATCAAAAAGCCTGCCAATGCTTTCAAGAGCGACCAAAGTCGCCGACGCAGCGATCACCGCGGTCTGCAAAAGCGCAGACACAGCTTCGGCCTTTTGATGGCCGAAACGATGATTGTCATCAGGCGGCGTGGCCGCGATTCGGACAGCGGCAAAGGCGGAGAAGCTCGATAAAAGATCGAGGCCTGAATCGGCCAGTGATGCGAGGATCGCCACCGAGCCGGACATCACCCAGGCGACAAGCTTTGCCACGATCAGCAAGAACGCCACGCCGATCGCCAAACTTGTGACGCGGCGTTTCCACACCTCAACGGCTGATTGCTCGTCTCTTTCAGCGCCGGGAATCATCACCCATCGTCCTAAAAGGAGGCGCCACCTTTCGTCCAGCAGCCACGCGGCTAATGTGATCGAGGCGACAAACCGAGTGCAAGCTGAATGTTCTCTAGGGCTTGAGTGGCAGCGCCCTTGCGCAGATTGTCGAGACCCGACGTGAAGGTGAGCACGGGCTTGGCTTGATCCAACGCAAAGCCACCAATCAGGCATCCATCCTGGCCCGCCACTGCGGTGATCTCCGGAGCCTCGTCCGTTAACCGAACGCCGGGGTACGGAGCGTAAAAAGCATGGAAACGTTCCCGGACCGCCGAGATGTCCTCAGCTGTTGCCAAGGGAACCGTAAGGGTCGTCAGAAGTCCGCGGAAGAACGACGCAACATGCGGTGCAAACACAACGTCCATCCCGGTCGTCGCCTCGACCTCGGATTGATGGCCATGGCCGCCAAAACCGTAAGGGATGACATTGGCCTCTAACCGCTCAGCATCATTGCGGGCGCCCGGGGTCGTGCCTGCGCCTGAGAAGCCAGAAACGCCAAAGACCGACGCAGGACCTCGGGCAAGATCTTTCAGCGGCGCCAAAGCGAGGTTGGCGGCCGTCGCATAACAACCGGGATTGGCGATCCGCTTGGCACCAGGCAACGCCTCACCGTTAAGCTCCGGCGAACCATAAACCCACCCCTCTTTATAGCGATGATCGGCTCCAAGATCGATGATCAACGTGTCGGGTTGGGTTTTTTCTAGCGCCTCCACGAACGGACCTGACATTCCGTTCGGAAGACCGAGCACCACAACGTCGACGGGCCTTTCGCTGGCTTCGTTGGGACTGATGTCCTCCGCCTCGAGCTCTCCAAGACGGGTCAAGCCAGAAAGGCCCGGTGATGCCCGCAAGGCCCGGCCCGCCAAAGCCCTTGAGCTTGCATAGGAAAGCTCAAAAACCTCATCGGCATCGAGCGCCGCGATCAACTCGCGACCAACATAACCCCTTGCACCGATCAAACCGAGGCGGATCATTGGGAGTCCTCAAAATCTGGTGGCCGGCTACCTAAAAGATCGGCAAGCTGATGGACACGAGACTCAAGCGCTGGGCCGACCCAATAAACGCGCCACATGCCGCGCCGGACAAACCCATCCGCTTTGCTGTGATAAAACGCGTTAAACGGATTATCAACGCGCGAGCGCCAAACGATTTCAGGTGAAGCATCAACAAGGCGCCGCCACAGCGCTTTTGACAAACCCTCCCCCCGGGCCGAACCCAAGACAGCGAATTTGTCGAGGATCGCCACGCCATCGATCTCGGTCACGACCGCTGCGCCGCGTTGATGCTCAGAGACCAACGCATACTGAAAAGGCAGATCATCCCAAAATCCTGGCCGCAGGCTTTGCCGGAAAGCGCTCTCAATCAACGTCGTGAGGCCGTCTTGATCAGGGGCCGTCACATGCTCAATCGCTTCGCCTTTCCGGATCAGCGTGCCAGCCCCGGTGTGGGTAAAGAGTTCTCGCACCACATTTTCTGCGCTGGTGACGGAGACGGACGAAGAGAGGGGCAAGCCTTCCAAGATCTCAATGATCTCGCGAAGCTTATGCGCCATCCCGCCATGGAGCCAATCGCCTGAGAAGAGGCTCTCGCGATCCGTGGCCAGATTGACCGAATCAATCCGCTTTCCATTCGGACCAAGCAGGCCACCGGTTCCAGTCACAAAGACAATTTTTTGCGGCTTGAGTTCGTCACAGATCGACCGCGCCACACCGTCTGCATTGACATTCAGCAGGCGTCCTTTGTGATCAGGGTGCACACAGCCAACCAAAGGCACCGTGCCCGCGTCAACCATTTGCATGATGCCGTCAGCGTCAACAAGATCTATGTCGCCCACAGCGCCATAGGTTGCGCCGTCAATCTCACGGGCACGGAGAATACCTTGCGGCACGAAACTCGCCGACGCCCCACGATCGCGCATGGCCGAAGTCAGCCTCACGGCCATCTCGGCCACGGCTTTGGCGACCAAAGGCATCGCCTCTGCTGGCGTCACCCGCAGGCCATCAATCCTTTGTTCTTCAATCCCCGCCGCTTTCAAATCGTCGTTCAGCTGCGGCCCAGCGCCGAACACGACAACGGGCGGGAGCCCTAAGAATTGAAGCAAGGCCAATGCATCCGCCAACGGATCAAGGCTCTCTTGCAAGATGGCGCCGCCCACTTTAACGACCGCAAAACAGCCATCCGGCTTAACGCTAAAACGGCGAAGATAGGCGCGAACTTCGCGACCCTCCTCAAGACCGCCGAGCAGCAGACTGGCCCGATCACGGAATGTCATCTCACCCATGATGGCTCGCAATTTTATGATAAAGATCGTAAAGCTGCGTTAGCTGATCATAAGTGACGAACTCGTCGGCGTTATGGGCTTGGGTGATTGATCCAGCGCCCAGCACCATCGTTGGGATGCCGGCCGCCGCGAAAAGAGACGCCTCCGTCCAAAAATCAACCGGCGCGCCAAGGGGAAGGTCCAAACGCTCCACCCATCCATGCGCATCGGCCTGGGCCTTGGCTGCGATCCCGTCTTCGTCCGAAGGCAGCGCAGGCCCAACAAAACGCTCGGCCACGGTGCCGCCTTGCGCTCTCGCTGCCACTTCGCCCAGGAAAGCCTGGTGATCGGTACCCGGTGCAGCACGAAACCCAAAGAGAACCTCGGCTTCTGCTGCGACCATATTGGCTTTCACGCCGCCCTCAATACGGCCAAAATTGAGCCGGTTATGCTCAGCGCTGTCGTCGCTCAGTGCACTGGCAATAAATTGAGCGGCGCTGTGCACAGCGCTCGGACGTCGCGCCTCTGAGGCGTGAGCGCTCTCACCTTCAAACGCCGCGCGCGCTGAGACGAGCCCGCGATGGGCGAGCCGTGCTGTGGCGTCGGTCGGCTCACCAACAACCGCCAGGTCAGCGGTAAACCCGTCCGCCAACAAGGTGCGGATGCAATGGCTCTTGCCCGCCTCTTCATCCGTGTTGAACACAAAATGAAAGGGAAAGTCGGTCGCTTGCGCCAGGGCAAAAAGGACACCCGCAGCACCTTTGGTATCACACGTACCAAGGCCAAAGGCCCGATCGCTCACGCGAACCAATGTGTGCGGATCAGTGGACCAACCGGGCGCTGCAGGAACCGTGTCCATATGCACGTTGAAGACCACCGGTGTGGTGCCACGCTTGGCCTCGATAATCAGACAACCGTCGCCCAAATCGCGAACACTCATCTCAAAATCAGGCAAGGCCTCTCGGATCACGCGGACAATATCGTGGTCCTGGTCGATGGCACGCGGCGGGTTGCGCGTATCGGCGGCGATCAAAGGCTCGAGCGCCGCGAGGATAGCTTCGAGCGGCGCGGTCATGACCCTTCACCGCCTGCTTTAGCGTGAAGCACCGTCGACTGACCGAAAAGCTCGGTGAAGCCTTCAGCCGCTGTGCCCGACCACGCCGCTTTCTGGGCGTAGACAGCGCCTTTTCTCGTGGGGATAAAGTCCGTCCGCACCGCGATCGCTGTAACTGTGCCTGCCTGGACGAGAAGATCGACCTCGCCTGTGACCCGCTCTTGTGATTGCTTGAGGAAGGCCTCGAGATCATCTCTTAAAGGATCAGCGGTCAAACCGTCATAGATCAAATCAGCCCACGTTTCACCCGCTGTGCGGCGGAAACTGTTCTGTGCACGGCTTGAAACTGCTTCACACAGCGCCGTATGCGCCTCTTCAAGACCCTGAAGCCCTGGCGCCTCAAAGACGATCCGTCCCTTAAGGCCCACCAAGGTGTCGCCAGTGTAGATGCCGTAACCCACGCCGTAAGCGCCGAGGCGTTCGTTCAACAGGCGCAAGAGCTCCGGCCCCGCAACAGCTCTTCCGTCAAGATGCGTCGGCACACCCTTTTCAAAACCAAGCGTCAACCGCAGCGGTTCAGCTGGCCATTCAGCGGGCGGCTTGGTGAAGACCCGCGCTTCGGCTGGCGGCTCTTCCCAACGATCGATCGACCCGCCCGAAAGCGTAGCACCCAGAAGATTTTCATTGACCGAGAAGAGGCTTGCCCGTTCCGGCACTGAAATGCCGCGCGCGTGGAGAAACTCTTCTTCATAAGCCCTCACATTGTCACGATCCTGAATATCGCGGATCGGCGCGAGGACAGGGCGGTCCGAACGGGCCCGCAGTTCGGTATCAAAGCGCACCTGGTCGTTGCCCATTCCCGTGCAGCCATGGGCGATCACGTCGGCGCCAACACGGTCAGCAATCTCCACACCATGTGACGCGATGATCGACCGGTCAGCACAAAGAAGGGGGTAGCGACCCTGGCGGCGAGCGCCACCGGCGAGAAACGGAACAACGATCCGGTCCCAAAGCTCTTGGGACGCATCATCGTTGATATGCTCATCCGCACCGAGCTCTTGCGCACGCGCGGCGATCTTGGCTTCCGCCTCAGGATCCGCAGCACCCGAATGCAGGTAATAGGTGATGACGCGATAGCCCTCATCGCGCAGCTTAAGCACGCAATAGGAGGTATCAAGACCACCAGAAAAGGCAAGAACGCATGTTTTGCTCATGACCCAATCAGTGCACGCAGCACTGCCTTCTGAACATGGAGACGGTTTTCCGCCTCATCTATAATGAGCGAGCGAGGACCATCGACAACCGCGTCGGTGGCTTTGATGTTCCTGCGCATCGGCAAACAATGGCTAAAGGTGGCGTTGTTGGTCAGCGCCATTTTTTCTTCATCGACGATAAAGTGCCGCAACGCGTCCGGGGTCAGGCGTGCATCCATCGGCAGGCCGATTTGATCAAGACGTCCCCAGCTTTTCGCGTAAACCGCATCAGCGCCGCGATAAGCGCTGTCGATGTCATGGGTGATCGTCAGCGATTGGCCATTGTCCGCCGCAAACCGTTCGCCGGCTTTGATGAACTGGTCATCAAGAACATACTCTTCACTCGGACACAAAAGTGTCACATCCATCCCCATCTTGGTGGCCGCCAAGAGCGCGGAATTGGCCACCGCTGTGTTGAGCGGTTTGGGATGATAGGTCCAGGTGAGGCAAAGCTTCTTCCCATCAAGCGTGCCATGCTCAGCCTCGAGCGCCATCAGCATCGCAAGCTCTTGGCAGGGATGAATGATCGTCTCCATATTGATGATCGGCACACTGGCGTGGCGCACAAAACCGTTCAGCAGCGGATCTTCGCGCTCCCGCTCCCAATCCTCAAATTTCGGGAAGGAGCGGATCGCAATAAGATCGACATAGCGCGAGAGGACTTGCGCAGCTTCCGCAACATGTTCCTCGGCGGCGCCATCCATGATCGCGCCAGGCTCGACCTCGATCGGCCACGTGCCAGCTGCATCGAGCAAAACCGACGTCCCGCCAAGATCGGCGATCCCCACCTGGAAGGATGTCCGTGTTCGGAGGCTCGGGTTGAAAAAGATGAGCGCACAGCGCTTACCCGCAAGACTTTCGTTCTGCGGCGCAGCCTTGAGCGCGCGCGCATCCTCAAGAAGCGCGGAAATCTCTGCCTTGGTCCAGTCTTCCGTTGTCAGGAAATGACGCACATCATTCCTCAATCTTTACTTGTCCCGATGCCGCGGTCTCTCGACGATCGCCTCGCGCGAGGCAACCAGAAGATCCCGCGCTAGATGTGCTGTCTTGCCGCAAGCCCGGGCCCGGATTTGACGGCTCCCCAGGCCAGCGGAACATAACGCCAGCAAGCTCGCGGTTTTGGTGCATTGCCGCGAACCTGGCAAGCTTCTCCTTCCTGGGGCGCAAGAGCCAGTTCTTTCGGTCGTTTTGGCTAGCCATCCTGGGGTCTCGCACGATAGGCGAGCCGGCATGAGCGACGATCAAAAAAACCCCCTTTGGGGCGGCCGTTTTCAGGGCGGACCCGCTGAACTCTTCGAACGTTTCGGCCACAGCCTCGATGCCGACATCAAACTGTGGCGTGAGGATATTCGCGGCTCCCAAGCCCACGCCCGCATGTTGGGTCGCCAAGGCATCATTTCGGAAGCAGAAGCAACGACCTTGATCAACGGCTTGAACCAAGTCGCCGGTGAGATAGAGGCCGGGACCTTCACCTGGTCCGAGGCGCTTGAGGACGTCCATATGAATGTCGAGGCGCGCCTGCGGGAGATCGTCGGTGATGTCGCGGGGAAGCTGCACACGGGCCGGTCGCGCAATGACCAGGTGGCGACCGACCTTCGGCTCTGGATGCGGTCAGCGCTTGAGGCCTGCGCCGAGCAGATCCGCGCGTGCCAAAAGGCGTTCCTCAGCCAGGCCGACACCGGCCACGACGCGGTGATGCCGGGTTTCACGCATCTTCAGATCGCCCAGCCCATCACCTATGCCCATCACTGCCTCGCCTATGTTGAGATGCTGGAGCGCGACCGGCTCCGGCTTCTCGCGGCGCGGGATCATCTGAACGAGAGTCCCCTTGGCTCTGCCGCGCTTGCCGGCACCCCCCACCCCATCGACCGGGAAAGCACCGCGGCGGAGCTCGGCTTCACGCGGCCGATGGCCAACAGTCTTGATGGCGCCAGCGCGCGCGATTTCTGTTTAGAGGCCATCGCCGCCGCCTCGATCTGCGGAGTCACTCTTAGTCGCTATGCAGAAGAAGTGGTGACCTATTCAAGCCCGCCTTTTGGCTATCTTTCGTGTTCGGAGAGTTTCTCCACCGGCTCCTCGATCATGCCGCAAAAAAGAAACCCTGACGCCGCTGAGCTGATCCGCGCCAAGGTTGGCCGCATCGCTGGCGCCTTCACCGCCCTCACCTTGCAAACCAAAGGCCTCCCCCTCGCCTATGCCAAGGATCTCCAAGAGACCAAACCGGTGACCATGGAAGCCCTCGAAACCCTCGAGGCAACGCTCGCCATCACCGCAGGCATGGTGGCGGAAATGCGGATCAACAAGGCCCGCATGGCCGAGGACGCAGGCCGCGGTTTCGCCACCGCAACGGATCTCGCCGACAGCTTAGCGATGGACGGCATGCCCTTCCGCGAAGCTCACCACGTGGTGGGGAGCCTCGTTGCTCTTTGTGAAGACGAAGGCTGCGCCCTCCCCGACGCCCCACTCGAGAAGGCCGCCGCCATCTCCCCCATGCTGACGAAAGAAAGGCTCGCCGCCCTTTCCCCCGAAGCGAGTGTAGCGGGCAAAAAGAGCGCCGGCGGTCCAGCCTTCACGCGGGAAGCTTTGGCGGGGTGGGAACAGCAACTGAGCGAGCTCACCAACAGCTAGACCAGCACTGAGCCACGTCTTGATCACTGGCTCGTGCAGGAACAGGAGCGCAAACAAGACCTGGTATCCGGCAACAGCGATCAACGTGGCCCTTTACCCGAGCGTCTTAGATGGGCGAGAAAAGGACGCTCATGAAGCGCGATGACTGACCGGGAATGGCCCACTTTGACCGACGCTGCGGTTTGCTC
>JBCBUC010000035.1:0-26488 GCA_039818345.1 Pseudomonadota bacterium
TTTTATAACTATTATTAGAGTCAATGTAGTTTATGGTGCTGAGTTAGAGTTAGCAAAAAACCCATAATAATTGAAATGATAATAAAATAAGAAGGGATTGTATAAGCACGGATACGTTTAAAAAAATGCTTTTCCAGCATGAAGAATTCTACGTATTGATCCCGACCATATATTTTCCAGACCGATAGGCCCAAAAAATAGACTATAAATAATAGTACAGTAAATAAAAATACCTCCATAAATGTAAAACAATCCAAATCTTTTACGATTAATAAATAAATAATTACGACAGAAAAAATAATTATACGCTCAAATGCATATTTAATTAAGTATATAAGCACGGTGCTCATTATAATGATTAGTACAGTAATGGTACCATCGACAATGCCGTAAATAATTAATTCCTGCACAGATACAGTATCTGCAACTCTTATTCCAAATCTTTCCAAACGATAGTATAGAATCAGAAAACCAAAAATCGCGGACAAACCCACTAAAGAAGCACCAGAACCCAATAAGTGCTTATTGAGAAAGCCCAATAAAGTACGGTCATTACCCGTATCGCCGTTAGATTCGTTTGCCTCTGACATAGGCAACGGATCCCCACCAACTCATTCCCGAGATATTGTTACCTGACGGACTAGATGCTATTCAAGATTCTTAGGCAGCGGTTGAAGAATTTTTTTCAATTATCCGAGAACTATAGATATTGTATGTCTAATTTAATGTTTGAAAAATATAGGAAAAAGCCGATTCTAGAGAGCGTTCTAATAAGCCAATGAGCGAAGGAACGTGCAGGTTCTCCGACGAAAATACGCCTGATCTGAGTTCTCCGGCACCAACTTATCCCCGCCCTTCCGTCCTCCCCCCATACTCCTGCCATGCGCGACCGAAAGGAATGCCTGGTATGACTGATTTTTCGAACCATCAGCCTGGATTGGAGAGCCCGCCTTCGCGGGGCATGGCGATCACGCCCAATGATGGGAGCGATCTTGCTTATCCCATTCGTGGGTTGATGGTGGCTGGCGCAGGGGATGTCAGTATCGTGACGATAGGCGGTGATACGGTGACCCTGCCTGGCCTCGTCCCGGGCGTGCAATATGCCATCCTTGCGAGCCGGGTGATGGCAACTTCGACCACCGCGACCGGTATCATCGGCCTGGCGTGAGCCGCGGTTAGCTGAAGTCTTCTTCCTCTTTGAATTCAAATCGGCCTTCTTCGGCCCAGCCAAAGAGGAGGCCAAGGAGTTCGGTTTGTGCGGTCTCGCCTTCGACTTGCGAGATCTTACGCATCTCATCAATCCGTTCTCTGATTTGTTCAGCCAAGCGCTGTGAGATGCTGCCAAGGAGAAACTCGGCGGCCTCTGGCTGATGCTCGAGGCCATGTTTAAGCGATCGATCGAGCACATCTTGGGGCGCTTCGCGGAAGATCGTCGGAACGAACGTCTTCGGTAAACGCTCATGCAAGAGGCCAAAGCGCATCAGGCGCTCTTCAACGCGCCGGGTTTCCTCCGGCAGTTCAGTCCGCAACGGCTCAAGAATAGCGTCCTGTTTGGCCGCAGGCAGACAATTGAACATCTCGGCGAGCTGCTCTGATGGATCCCCTTTAGGTGCCTCGGCTTCGCTGAGGCGGCCGCCCGCATTACGGCGGATGGATTCAGCGATCGCATCATAGGTGCGCGGGGCTGGCTGATTGCCGGTCATCACCTGCTTGACGACTTGAACCGCCGTATCTTGCTCCAATTGTCCTAGGACAGAGCTCCCACTCTTTTTATCGAGGCGTTGGACAACCGCGGCGATGACGGCGGGCCGTTCGCCGCCGATCAGCGTAGCCAGCTGAAGCGGTTCGAGCTCTCGCACATAGGTCCAGACAGCCTCGGCGTCGGCGCCTTCCTCGATGGAGCCAGCGCCCTCGAACCCGGACGCCATGTCCATCATGTCCATCATCTCAAAGCTTTGCGGGGCAAGGGCCTCGGCCAATTGTTCCGCGCGCCGCGCGCCGCCTGCGACCACGGGGACATCGTCTTGGACCGCCGCCACAAAGGTCGCGATCGTCTCAAGGATCACCCGTTTGTCGACCACCCGGAGGTTTTGAAAGGCCTCAATCGCTTTGTCCGCCGCGCCGGCGTCAAACCCTTCTGCGAGGCTGCGGGCATTGTCCGGGTCCAGAAGAGAAAGAATGACGGCTGCCTTCTGGGCGCCGGTGAGGGCGGGAGTATCGAGCTGTCTCGTCTCATCGGGGGCCTGGGCGGCAAGCGCGGTTTCGCTCACGGTGTGTATCCTCTCAATAGGGCTTCAACGATTTTCACCCAGCCGTCCGCCAGAACGAAAAAGGCGAGCTTGAAGGGTAGGGAGACCACGGCGGGCGGCACCATCATCATGCCCATCGCCATGAGGACGGACGCCACGACGAGGTCGATCACCAAAAAGGGAAGAAAAATGGCAAAGCCGATCTGAAACGCGCGGGTGATCTCAGACAGCATGAAGCTCGGTATCAGGATCGATATATCTGCTGTGGCGACATCGGCAACTGGCCTTTCAATCGCGTCGCTTAGACGGAACAGCGTGTCCTGATGAACACGGGTGACCATGAATTCCTGGAACGGGGCCATCGCGTCGCCAATGCCTTGGACTTCGGTCACCTCGCCATCAAGGAGCGGCTTGATGCCAACCGTCCAGGCCTCGCTGATGACCGGCTCCATGATGAAATAGGTGAGAAACAGCGCAAGACTTGTCAGCATCATCGCAGGCGGTGCTGTTTGTAGACCCAGCGCCTGGCGCAAAAAAGAGAAGATAATGGTGATGAAAGGAAAGCACGTCACCATCATCAAGATGCCGGGTGCGATACTCAGCACCGTGACGAGGGCGACACTGGGGAGGATCACCTGCCTTAATGAGCGGGTGTCCTCAAGAAAGGTCTCAACTTCAGGAGCGACGTCGACCTCACGGTCCTGCGCCATCGCACCGATGGGGCACAGCACCAGAAACAACGTGAGAACGACGGCGAGGCGTCTCATCCGGCAACGCTGCCGACGATCTCGGTGATCCGAAGGGCAAGGCCTTCGCCATCATCGGTCTCTTCGAGCTCACCGCGGGCAATGACATGCCCGTTCGCACAGAGCTCAAGCGGGCGGTCTGCGCTTTCTCGCAAAGTGAGCAGCGATCCAGCATTCAGAGCGCCAAGCTCTTTGAGCGTTAAAAGACTGGTCCCGATACGGACAGACAATTCAACGGTGAGACCGGAAATGGCGGGCGGCAGATTCATGTCTGCGACGTCAACGGTGGTGCTCATGCGGCTTCTTCCTCCAACCATGCATTGAGAAGGGTGGCTGCGGCGTCAGGGCGCTCGGCGCTGGCATCGCGCAGCATTGCAACGGGGTCTTGGGCGGCGAGCTCCATCGCGGCCTCAGATCCATCGGCGATCATAAGAGCCGCCGCGTCGTCAGCTGCACCGCCACGGCTCGGTGAGAGGACTGGTTTCACAACCATCAGCCCAAAGAGGAGAAGCGTGACCGCAAGAACGCCAAGCTCAGCGAAGCGCATCAAAGGGATGTCTCCCAACATGCCAGCACTTTCCTGCGGCAGCTCGGCAAAGGTTCGATCAAAGGGCATGGAGCGGATGGTCACGATGTCTCCGCGGGCAGGGTTCACGCCCGCGGCAGCTTCGACCAAAAGGCGAAGGTCGTCGATTTCCTCCGGAGAACGCTCAACGGGAAGGCCTTCCTCATCGAGCTTTTGATCAAGAAGCACAGCGATGCTCATGCGCTCGACGCTGCCAGGAAGGAGCTCAATCCGGCGATCGGTCGTGGTGACAGCGAAATTGACTTCCTCCCGAGTCATGCTGCTTTCGGAGGATTCGTCGGCGCCTTCGGCTTCGCCATCGGGAAGATCCGAGGCGACGGTGACAGCTCTGTTGCTGCCCCGCTCCGTTGACTGATCAGCTTCGGTCATGCGGGACATCACCACTTGGGATGCGGGATCCACTGCACGCTCGGCGATCTCTTCGTGGCGGCGGCCGAGCTCCATCGACACATTGACGCGCGCGTTGCCCATGCCGACACGGGCCTCGACCAGCCGCAAAATATCAGCTTCGAGGCTTTGGGCCCGTGCGTTCTCGTCGATGCTGGGCGCCCCCATGGCGCCCGCTTCGGCCGTTAACAGACCGCGAGCTGTATCGATCACCGCGACGTCTTCTGAGTTGAGGTTCGGCACGGCCAGGGCGGTGAGAAATCGGACCGCTTTGACTTGCGACGCATCAAGACCAGCCGGCGCGGTCACTGTCACCGACGCGGTGCGTTTCTCGTCTGAGCGCACAAAGGCGGTGCGTTGGCCAGTCCCGATATGCACCCGTGCGGCCCGAATACCCGGGATGGTCATCAGGGTGCGGGAAAGCTCCCCCTCCTTCGCCCGCCAATAGGTGACCGAGAACATCTCAGAGGTCGTGGAAAAACCGTCCAGTCGGTCGAGCAGTTCATAACCCTCTGTGCTGGGCGTCGGCAGGCTCTGCCCGGCGAGCACCATGCGAAGCTGGTCGCGGCTATGCTGCGGGACATAAATACTGTTACCGCGGACCTCAAAGGGAACGCCTTCTTGGTCAAGGGCGGTGACGACTTCACCAGCTGCGGTGGGATCGAGACCTGCATAAAGTAGCGCCATTGTCGGTGTTGTCGCCATACGGATCATGGTGGTCATGATCAGTGCAATGATGGCCAATCCAACTGCACCAGTGATCTGTTGGCGCACGGTTAACGCCTGCAACATGTCTAGATAACGCTTCATACCCGTATCCGTCCTCAACCACAGGTGGTTATTGGGAAGGAAGGCTTAACAGAGTGTTTACTTCTGATTGTGATAAGGGGTCATGGGTTACCAGAGGTGGTTATGGCTGACGACGACGCAGAACAACCCGAAGGCGACGAATCCGGTTCTGGAGGCGGTGGGCTTAAGCTCATCATCGCTGGGGTGGGCGCAGCGGTTCTTTTGGGCGGCGGTGCGGCCGGTTGGTTCACGGGCATCATCCCCAATGCGCTTGGCATGGGCCCCGACGAGGAGATCGTCGCCGAAGGCGAAGCCGCCGATGGCGAGACGTCCACGGACGGCCGCAAACGAGGCGGGCGAGGCAAGAAAGGGCAGGAGGAAGACACCACCAGCATCGTCAAGCTAGAGCCGATCATCATCTCGCTGCCATCGCCGACCACCATCCGTCGCAAGCTTCCCCGGCTTAACGTTGTCGTCGCGCTTGAGGTCACGGATGCTGAGTTGACGGAGGAAATGAGACCTCAATTGCGGAACGATCTCATTTCAACGATCCGCCTCATTGATGCACAAACGCTCAACTCACCGGGTGGTTTGGCCACTCTCCGTTCAACCATCGAAGAATCGGCGGGGGCGGTTTTGGGATCTTCCCTTAAGCAAGTTCTGATTACTGAGTTTATTCTCCTCTGAGGCGCCGATGTTTGAATCTTTTCCTCTTTATACTGACGCCCTTTTGTTTATGACGTCGCTTGGCGCATTGCTCTATTGCATGAAGCTTCAAGCACGACTGAAGGGCCTGCAGCGCCTCGACAAAGGTGTTGCCAAGTCGATCCAAGAGCTGAGCAAAGCGACTGCCCAGTCGATGCAGGCTTCCGATGAAATCCGGGAGCAGATTAAAACAGCGATCGAGGAACTTGATGAGCGCCACGGTCTGTTGAAATCACGTCGCCAGGAGGTCGAAGATCTTCTCGACACCGTTGATGGTCAAATTGGCCTCCAGGTGAAGAAGTGCCACGAGGCACGTCAGCTCACAGAGCGGGCGCTGACACCCCTTGTTTACAAGGCGGAGGTGGAAATTCAGGCCCTCACCCGTGCGCTTGAGGTATCGAGCCGGCTTGCTGGTATTCAATCAAGTCTGCACGTTGATGATGACATCGCGCGGGCTGCTGCTGAGGTCGCGAAAACCCCTGACGGGGAGCCGAACATCAACCCGTTTTTGAGGGCTGTCGGTGAATAGCGCGCAGTCCCCGGTCCTCCGCCTTCTGATTGGTGGGTTTGCTATCGCTGCGTTGGGCCATATGCAGGGGCCAGTTGCCATGGCCACGGAATTGCTTGCTGGAGGGCCGGGCCCAATCGGCGAGCAACCAGCGTCTTCCCACAGGACGGCGGCCCTGAGCCATCCTGCGGATAATCATCTCAGCAGGGATGAAGAGGTCACCGTACCCGATGCGGTCAGCGATGGTGCTCGCCGACCTCATAGTCCGCCTGCCTCAGAATCGTTCGTTCTTGGTTCTGACCAATCGATTGGGCACTTGAGAGAATTGGTCGCCGCTATGCAGCCGGACAAAGCCGCCGCTATCTTAGAGGCGATCCCTGTGGCTGATGCCGCCAGGGTGCTGGTTGGCTTACCGGTATCGAGCGCTGTGGCGATGCTCACGGCCATGTCACCGGAAGGATCGGCGCTTCTCACCGAAGAGCTCGCCAAAACACCCGACTAAATCGAGCAGCGTCTCAGCGTTTATCCGTGCAGCGCGCTTTCGCCATCGAGAATGGCGCTGGCTGCGTGAACGACCGAGGCGATCCGGACGGAAGCCTGGATTTGCTCCGTGGTCACGCCCGCTTTGCGGACGATGGCTTCGTGGGCATCGACGCACATGAAACAGCCATTGATCGACGAGACTGCCAACGACCAGAGTTCAAAATCCGTCTTATCGACACCAGGATTGCCGATGATGGTCATCCGGAGTTTAGCAGGGAGCGTCTTATAAACATCGTTCCCCGCCTCGTGACCAAAGCGGTAATAGATGTTGTTCATCGCCATGATGCCCGCGGCCGCTTTGGCGGCGGTCATGGCTTCGGGCGACAGTTTTCCTTCGGCCTCTGCCGCGATCGCACGAATGACGTCCGGGTTGCGTCCAGCGAGGGCACAAGAGAGGAAAGTTCCCCACTTTTTCTGGTCGTCGAGCGTGTCTTCACCGGCAAGGGTACCGAGGTTCAATTTGATGTCTTTGGCAAAGGCTGGGAGCTGCTCCCGGAGGGCATCGAGCGACATGACCATTTCCTTATCGATTGAGGGGACAGCGGGCGCGCGACCTGCTGAGTAGCAGGGGGAGGGCAACAAGTCGCGCGCCTCACCGGAGAAGGTTCGCGTCAAGGACGATCAAGACGCGATCCGATCAAGGTTTTAGAGCGTGTCGCCACCCACAGGGCGATTGCAGGGGCAAAGCTCATCAGTCTGCAATGCATCAAGAACACGCAGCGTGTCTTGTGGATTCCGACCAACATTGAGGTTGTTCACGTAGACGTGTTGAATGACACCATGCGGATCGACGACGAAGGTCGCGCGGAGGGCAACACCTTCTTCGGAACGGATGCCAAGGCCATCGACCAACGAACCGGTGGTGTCAGCGAACTGCCAGGCCGGATGTTCAGCCAAATCAGCATGATCGCGCCGCCAAGCGAGCTTACAGAACTCGTTGTCGGTTGAACCGCCAAGAACGACTGCGTCACGGTCGGCGAACTCCGCCGCGAGGCGGCCAAACTCAGCGATCTCGGTCGGGCACACGAACGTGAAGTCCTTCGGATAGAAGTAGATGACCTTCCACTTCCCTTCGAAGCTGTCCTGCGTGAGATCTTCGAACGCGCTTTCGCCGTTCTCTTCGTGTTGCATGAATTTCGGTTTCACACCGACAACTTTGAAATCGGGAATTCGATCACCGACACCGAGCATATCATTCTCCATGGATTGTCTCGTTGAGGCTCACGGCCTCGACCGGAGAGATGGTCCGGAAGGCCGCAAGAGGCAAATTGATATTGCCGCAGCAGGCCATCGGATTTATCGATGGGTTATGCAACACCTCCCGACGCTTCGGCAGCTCCAATTTTTCGACGCTCTTGTGCGGCTTGAATCCTTCAGCCGCGCAGCCGAAGCGTGCCATGTCTCTCAATCGACACTGTCCTCGGGTATCAAAGAGCTCGAAGCGATCCTAGCCACCAGTCTTGTTGATCGGACGGCGAAGGGTTTTGCGTTGACCCCGGCAGGCGGCGAAGTGGCGCGGCGTACGGAGGATGTGTTAGCGGACGCGCGTGATCTGGTGCGCGCCGCGTCCTCGACCCTTCCTTTGTTTGAAGGACCTTATCGGTTTGGTCTTATACCGACGATTGGACCCTTTTTGTTGCCGCGAGCGATGCCGTTGATCGAGCAAGCGTTCAGCGACCTCAAACCCTATCTCCGCGAGGATTTGACGGCCAACCTCATCGATCTTTTGCGAGCCGATCAAGTCGACATGGCGGTCCTGGCCCTGCCCATTGAGCATGAGGGATTGGAAACAGCGATCTTTGGTGACGATCCGTTTCACCTTGTGTGTCGGCCTGATCACCCGTTGGCGGAGCGTGATGTGGTGAACACTGAGGAACTTCTGAACGAACCCTTGATGCTGCTTGAGGACGGGCATTGCATGCGCGACCATGCCCTTTCGGCCTGTCGCCTGAGCGGACAGCGCGAGGGCTCGGCTTATGCTGCCACCAGTCTCTTCACCCTGACCCAGATGGTGCGTTCAGGCCTTGGTGTGACCTTGCTCCCCCGCTTGGCGATTGCTGGCGGGCTTGCGGAGGGCCTCGCTGTGGTGCCCTTGCGTGACCCTGACGGATCAGTTCCGGCCCGTGATTTGGGCCTGGCGTGGCGGCGTTCGTCCCGCCGCACTGATGAGGCAGCTGCGCTGATGCCTGTGTTGGCTGAGGCGTTGGCCGATGACTGATCAACTGGGTCGCGATGTCGCGACGCTCTTCGGTGTGCCCTTCGATCAGCTGGATGGCGCTGAAGTTGCTCAACGCATAGGGGAAGCCGCGCGCGCGAAGACGCCGCTTTGGATTTCCACCGCCAACCTTGATTGGGTGGTCACGGCTGAGCGGCGGCCGGCCTTCAAAGACTTTTTGCACCGCTCCCATCTCGTCACTTGTGATGGTATGCCGGTGATGGCGCTGGCGACGATCCGTGGCCGCCCCTTTAAGGCACGGGTCACGGGTGTCGAGATTTTCCGGCGCCTGCGTCAAGGCGAGGCCGGGCCACTCCGCGTTGGATTTTTTGGGGCCGAAGGCGACGAGGCGGAGCGGGCGAGCGATGCCCTCAATCAAGACCCAACAACACCGCTGATCGGTGTCGGCGGCTATAATCCTGGTCATGGCTCGGTCGAAGCGCTGAGCGCGGAGGAGCATCTGGCACCGATCCGTGCCATGAAGGCCGACTTCCTCGTCATCGCCTTGGGCGCAGTGAAGGGCCAGGAATGGATTGCGGCCAACCATGAACGCCTTGGCGTGCCGGTGATCTCGCATCTCGGTGCGGTGATCCGGCATGTTTCGGGTGATACCGAGGAGGCACCATCGGTCTTGGCACGGATGGGGTTTGAATGGGTCTTTCGCGCCGTGAACGAGCCCAGGCTGCGGTCGCGCTACGCCCAAAATTTCACGGCTTTGCCCGGACTGGTGCTCTTGGCTTTGCGCGAACGGTTCGGGGGTTAGGCGGTCGCGCCAACCTCAGACGTCTTGGTCAAACCCAACGGGCCGACTTCACCATTGTCGGAGAGCAAAATGGCGACCGGCTGGGTTGCTTTGAACTGCGCCAAGACGATCATGATCGCAACGGTCATCGGTACACAGAGTAACATCCCAGCAATGCCCCAAAGCGCCCCCCAGCTCGCCAAGCTCAATAGGATAATGAGCGGTGAAAGGTTGAGCGAACTCCCCATCAGCCGCGGCTCAATGATTGAGCCGACCACCTGCTGCGCCGCCGTCAAAAGCCCGAGTGTCAACAAGAAGAGGCCAATCCCGCCCTCCGGTTGCACCAAGGACAACGCGGTGGGGAGCAGCACCCCGATGATCGATCCGATGATGGGAATAAAGTTGAGGCCAAAAATGAGGAGCGCCCAAAATCCAGCAAAGTCGATCCCCAGCACCTGCATCAGTGCCCAAGAGATGGCCGCAACCATCAAGCTGGTGAGCGTTTTGACCGAAATATACTGCTGAACCAGGTGGCTGATATCATCGATGACGTCATCAACCACCGCGCTTGCGCCGCGCAAATCCGCGATCCGCGCCACCTTCTTCATAAACTGTCCACGCTCGACCAGCATAAAGGCTGTGTAAAGAAGAACAGTCACCAGACTGCCGATCAACCCGCTCGCGATGCTCGCGATGTTACCCAGCGTTGTTTGCACGATGTTGAGGGTGTTGATCTGTAAATTGTCGATCGTCTCGCGCAAATCATCCCCGACAAAGGGCAAGTCTAGGGCGTAAGCGGAAAGCCCTGTGCCAATTTCTTGCAGACGCTCGTTATAGCCCGGAGCCGCTTCGACAACACTGCCGATATTGTTGCGGATAATCGCTGCAAGGACGAACAGCACCATGACGATCACGCCAAAGGCGAGGGTGAAATGCACGCTCTCTGGCAGCACTCGCCCAATGCCGGGAAGGCTGCCGATTTGGCGCTTCACAGAGACAATGAGAAAGGAAAGAAACGCCGCGATCACCAACGGGATCAGGACCGGCTGGCCGATCCATAAGACGAAACCCGCAAGAACGAAGATTCCCGCACCGTAAAAAAGGGCGCCGAGGGACTGGCTGGCCGCGCGCTTGACGGGTGGGGAGGAACTGGACACGCCAGGCGCTTAGGCGAAGTCGCGGCTATCGCGCAATCGGCGATGGCTCAACGTCCGCCAGCGTGATGGCCTTAGGGGGGTATTTTCGCTGCATGGCACTGACCACTAGGACGAGGCCGCCTGCGGGCACTGCAAAGCTCGCGGTGATCAAGAAGAACGGCACCCAGCCAAATGCATCAGCGAGCACGCCGGAGAACCCGGCCAGGAACTTGTTCATGAAAGCGTAAAGAGAGCTGAAGAGTGCGTACTGTGTCGCCGCATAAGCGGGGTCCACCAGGCTTGATAGATAAGCGATGAAGACGGTCGTGACGAAACCGCCGGCGACATTGTCTGCACAAATCGCCATGGCCAAGAGGAGGGGGTCTTCGCCGGTCGCTGCGTGCGCAAACCAAGCATAAGCTGCCGTGGTGATCAGTGTCAGGAAAGCGCCGAGCACAAGGCTTCGCATAATGCCCCAGATCTGGGCTGCGATGCCGCCTAAGAAAAGCCCAAAGATCGTGGCGATGACGCCTGGTCCGGATTGAAGTGCGCCAACGGTCGCTGGCGCGTATCCAAGATCAGCGTAAAGCGGGCTCGCCATTACACCCATGGTAAAGTCAGTGATCCGGTAGAAAAGCACGAGCGCCAAAATCGGGACCAAGACGACGCCAAACCGTTCGGCGACCTGTTGGAAGGGCTCGACGAACATTTTTCGCATCCGGATGAAAAGCGGGTCTGTCTTTTGAAGAAGGGAGCCCGCTGGTCGCGGTGGTTCTTTCACCAAAATGACCAGTGCTGCCGTGCCCGCCATGGCGCAGGCCATGAAGACAAAGCTGGCGTTCCAGTTGACAAAGTCCGCAACGATGAACCCGAAACCCGAGAAAATATAGGCGCCGCGGTAGCCGAGCGAATAGGTCGCCGCCATGTTGGCTTGGGTTTCTGTGGGTGCCGATTCAATCCGCCAGGCATCGATAGAGACGTCGAGTGTCGCCCCTGAAAACGCCAAAAGGATCGCCCCCAAGGTGATGGGAAGAAGGCTGACGGACGGCGTACCGGTGGAGATGACCAATAGTCCAAGCACCGTTCCGACGATCGACACGATCATCCACGACCGTCGATGACCGAGCATCGCTCCCATCACGGGCACACGGATTTTATCGATGATGGGTGCCCAGACGAATTTGAAAGAATAGGCCAGACCGACCCAATAGAAAAAGCCGATCGTGGAACGCTCAATCCCTTCAAGCCGCAGCCAGAAGGATGTCTTTTGATAAACAAGGTAAAGCGGCAGTCCGGAGGCAAAGCCCAAGAGAAGCATGCCCGCCATCTCGGGCTTGCGGTAAGGATCAAGCGTCCTGCGCCACCAGGGCAACGCGGCGGCTTCAGTTAGAGGGTCGTTCTCATCGGTTGCAGACAAGATGGGTTCCTAACAGGTGATGACGCGCAGCTTGGCCAGCGTCGAGCGTGGGGGCAAGTTCCCGCCACCTCACCTGTCAGAGGTTTCAGCCCAGTTGACGAGACCGGCGGTGCAAGCGCGAAACGATGGCGCCTCGTCGCCTTGGACAACCGGGCCCGTGGTGAGGCTTGTGACCTCGCCGCCTGCCGGCACGACAATCGCGTAGGCGCGGCATTGGCTGAGATCATATCGGCGGAACTCGTTCTCCCCCTCCTGGCGGGTGAGGCCAGGGGCGCCGAGGAACAGATCAAGCGCCTCAACAGGTTCGCCGACGAAAGCCGCCGCGTCTGGCCCTGGCTGAGGTTTCTTGCGTGGTTTGGCCATCTCTCGGCCGATCAAAGCACCCAGTGGATCTCGCTCTCCGTCATCGGTCGAACACGCAGCCAACACGGCCATAGACAGAAGGAGGGCGAAACCGTTAACCCGCGAGCTTCGAAAGAAGGACACCATCATGGCTGAGATCCAAGTCGCTGCACTCGGAAACGCGATAGTCGATGTCATCGCTCAGGTCGACGATAGCTTTCCCGAAAAACACGGGATTGTTCGCGGCGGCATGATGCTGATTGACACGGCGCAGGCGGAGGAGATTACCGGCGCTTTTGCCGACACGGTGATGGTGGCTGGCGGTTCTGCGGGCAACACGGTCGCTTGTATCTCCAGTTTTGGCGGACAGTCGCGGTTTATTGGTAAGGTCGCTGAGGACGATCTCGGTGCGGTCTATCAAGAATCGATGACCGCCCTCGGCGCGCTTTTTGAAACGCTGACCCATGATAGCAGCGTCCCGACAGGACGATCGCTGATTTCCGTGACACCTGACGCGCAACGGTCGATGGCCACCTTCCTTGGCGCTGCCATCCATCTCTCACCCGAAGATCTGCAGAAAGACGACGTAGAGGGTGCGCAGGTTTGTTATATTGAAGGATACCTCTTTGAGGGCCCCGTGACCCGCGGCGCCTGTATCGAGGCCGCGGGCCGCGCGAAAGGCAGCGGCCGGTTTACCGCCATGACGTTGTCCGACAGCGGCATGGTTGAACGTCAGATGACGGAGCTCAAACCTTTCCTTGTTGAGCAGATCGATATGATCTTCGCCAATGAAGATGAAGCGATGATGCTGACCGGCGAGACCACAGGCGAGGCGGCCGCCCAAGCGATGCGCGAGATTTCGACCTGGGGCGCGGTGACGCTTGGCGACAAGGGGTCCATCGTTTTTGGTCCGCAAGGGGACTTGATCCACGTCGACGCGATCGCACCCAGTGAACTGATTGACACAACGGGCGCTGGTGATGCCTATGCGGCGGGATTTCTCTTTGGTTTTACGACCTGCGCGCCATTAGATGTGTGCGGCAAGCTCGGATCCCTTGCTGCATCCGAGGTAATTGGCCATATGGGCGCGCGGCCAGAGGTGAGCCTGAAAAAGTTAGCCGCCGAGCGCGGTCTTCTGGCTCACCTTGGCTAATGGTCTAGAGCCGTTTGCCTTTCATGCGATTGAGTTTTCGTTCGGAGAACGGCTCTAAATGTCTGTTTTTGCGCATTGCAGCCGCAAAACCGGTGATCCACTTTTGTTGGGACACGCCCTAATGCAGCCTTTTGGATTGGCTTGAGGTTGTGCCTCTCCATTGCTTGAGCGCCAGGTGAAGTGATCTGTCAACTGATTAATCAAGATGCGCAGCCAGGTCCGTGATGGGCCCTCATGTCACTTTTTGCTGCTGGGATACGGCCCCAATATTTGTACGGACAATAGGCGACTAATCGTTGCGTAACCGGTCATTTTTTTCCTGAAGGCCAGAGACTCCGGTCCTCTTGGAGAGTTTGAGCACGACGTCGTCCCAGCCAATCTCGTTCGCCTCAAGAAGAACACCAAGGTGATAAAGAATGTCAGCAGCCTCTGATGCGAGCTCGTCCTTGTGCCCAAGCGCCCCTGCAAGGGCTGCTTCGACGCCTTCCTCACCAAGTTTTTTGGCGATCCGTTCACGGCCATCTTCGAAAAGCTTGGCGGTGTAGGAGGTTTCCGGATCGTCGTGGCGTTTGGATTTGATCGTCTCTTGAAGGGCGTTGAGAACGTCACCGATGCTGCTCACCATGTCCTCCTCACGGGAATGCCTTGATCTGCCATGGCCTTTTTGGCCTCGGTGATGGTGTAGGTCCCAAAGTGAAAAATGCTGGCGGCCAAGACGGCGGATGCTCCGCCCTCTGTTACGGCATCGGCCAGGTGAGAAAGTTCTCCTGCGCCCCC
Source organism: Pseudomonadota bacterium (assembly GCA_039818345.1). Classification (GTDB taxonomy): domain Bacteria; phylum Pseudomonadota; class Alphaproteobacteria; order Caulobacterales; family Parvularculaceae; genus Parvularcula. The sequence goes on from JBCBUC010000035.1 coordinate 14,296, forward strand.
AGAGGCGATCACGGGAAGGTTGACGGCTTCGGTCACGGCACGGAGGAGCTCAAGGTCATAGCCCGTCTTCACACCGTCTCGATCCATCGAGGTGAGGAGCACCTCGCCTGCGCCGCGACTCTCGGCTTCGCGTGCAAAGGCAACCGCGTCGATGCCCGTCTCCCGCCGACCTCCATGGGTAAAGATTTCCCACCGTCCGTCCTCGACCATTTTGGCATCAATGGCGACGACCACACATTGCGTACCGACCGCGAGAGCAGCCTCGCCTAGGATGGCGGGATCACGAACCGCTGCGGAATTAATCGCGATCTTATCTGCCCCGGCGCGAAGAAGAGCCTTCACATCATCAACCGACCGCACCCCGCCACCAACGGTCAGGGGGCAGAGCGCCTCCGTTGCTGTCTTGGTGACCGTCTCCAGCAACGTGCCGCGGTTTTCATGGCTCGCGGTGATATCAAGGAAACAGATTTCATCCGCACCGGCCTCAGCATAGGCGGCCGCGGCCTCAACGGGATCGCCGGCGTCGCGGATATCGACAAAGTTGACGCCCTTGACCACGCGGCCTTGGTCGACATCGAGACAGGGGATGATCCGTGTCTTGAGGGTCATAAGGCCACGGCCTCGAAGGCAGCACTCGGTGTCACATGGCCCTCATAGAGAGCTTTGCCGATCACCGAACCGATCACGCCGTCATTTTGCAGGGCGGCAAGGTCTGTGAGGTCCTGGGGGCAGGCGATACCGCCTGATGCGATGACAGGAATGGATGTGGCCGTCGCAAGCGCTTGTGTCGCTTTGACGTTCGGGCCTTCAAGGGCACCGTCCCGCTGAATATCCGTGTACACAATGGCGGCGATGTCATCGTCTTCGAACTCACGCGCCACGTCATCAGCGGTGCGTTTTGAGGCGGTGGCCCATCCAGAAATCGCGACATAACCGTCCTTGGCATCAAGGCCGAGGACCACGCGGCCCGGAAACGCGGCGGCCGCGGCATGGGCAAAATCAGGGTCTTTCACCGCAGCCGTCCCAAGAATAATCCGTGTCACGCCCAGTTTCAGCCAGCGTTCAGCGGTTTGCAGGTCACGGATGCCGCCGCCGAGCTGCACTTCTGCATCGGTCTCATAAAGGATTTTCTCAACCGCTTCGGCGTTCGCAGGCTCTCCTGAAAAGGCGCCATCAAGATCCACCACATGCAGCTTTTTAAAGCCGGCGTCCCGGAACATCCAGGCCTGCTGTGAGGGGTCATCCGCATAGGTCGTGGCCTGGTTCATGTCCCCGCGGAGGAGCCTGACGGCCTTTCCCTCTTTGAGGTCGATGGCAGGCCATAACTCAAAACTCATGGCGTCCACCTCAAAAAATTGGCCAAGAGACTTTGTCCGTAGGGGCCGCTCTTTTCGGGGTGGAACTGGCAGCCAGCAATATTGTCTTTGGCGATCGCTGCTGGGAACCGTTCACCGTAATCCGCCCTCGCGATGACAGCATCCGGATTGTCGCAATCGAACACAAAGCTGTGCACGAAATAGGCGTCGAGGTCTGTTGGCAGCAGGGTATGATCCTGGCACGCCTCAACCTCGTTCCATCCCATGTGGGGGAGGCGCAGGTTTTTGACGTCTAATTGTCGGACCGTGCCCTGAATAAGGTCGAGGCCCAAGGTTTCATCGTGTTCGAGGCCGCGCGTTGCCAGAAGCTGCATGCCGACGCAGATCCCAAGAAACGGCGTTCCGCCATGGCGCACGGCGTCATGGATCGCCTCTTCAACGCCCGTTCGGGCGCGCAGGCCCTCGGCGCAGCTTTTGAACGCACCGACGCCGGGCAGCACCAAGCGGTCAGCATTGGCGATGACGTCTGGATCGTCAGAGACGATCAATTCCATCGGCGCATCTGCGGCCCGTTCGAGCCCACGCGCGGCGGAATGGAGGTTACCCGCACCATAATCGATGAGACACACGCGTTGCATAGTCGGGCGGCGTTAGCGGTTCTCTTCGCAAGCGCAAAGAAAAAGCGCGCCGGGCGTTGGCCCAAGCGCGCCTTATTCTGTCATGCAGAAATTAATTTACGCAGCGCAAGCACCGATAGCTTCGGCAACGATGGCCGGAGCAGAAGCTGCGTCTTCTGGCGTGGTGATGGCGTCGAGAGCAGCAGCGAGCTCAGCGCTTTCGTCATATTTTTTGGCCAGGCAACCGCAGTCGGTCGTGCCGCCGTACTCAGCTTGGTAAGCATCGCAGTTGGCTTTGAATTCGTCGTTCACGGCAGTGGTGGTCGCGAGCAGCGACACAAGGATCGAAACGATCATGTTGGTAGTCCCTTTTACGTTAGCGTTTTCCCACACTGCCTAGCGGCAGCGAGCCGGAACCTAGCTATGGTTAACGGATTGGCAACCGAAAACATGAGGCCGCGCTGCGGCATCGACCGGTGACGAAGCAAACGGCCGCTGGTCATGTGGACGCACACGCAGCGGTTGTCTTATTCGGTCGACCTGTCTCTTAAGACCCGAGCGATCCTTTGGTGGATGGGACCATGCCAGCAGACCTTGGATCATAGCTCACCGCCATCTTGATGGCCTTTGCCAAGGCCTTAAAGCAGCTCTCCGCAATGTGATGATTGTTGACGCCGTAGAGGTTCTCAACGTGCAGGCACATGCCCGAATTCGTGGCAAAGGCGTGGAACCATTCCTTGAAAAGCTCCGTGTCCATCTCACCGATTTTATCGCGGGAAAAGTCAACCTTCCAGACGAGGTAGGGACGCATCGCGAAATCGAGCGCTGCTCGCGTCAGGGTTTCGTCCATGGGAATATAGGCATGCCCAAAACGGTGAATGCCTTTGGCATCACCAAGCGCATCGGCTGCCGCAAGCCCCATCACGATCCCAACATCTTCGGTGGTGTGGTGCATGTCGATGTGAAGATCGCCCGTCGCCCGCACATTGAGATCGACCAAGCTGTGCTTAGCGAACCCCTCGAGCATGTGATCCAAAAAACCGATCCCGGTCTGGATGTCGGCGGTGCCGGTTCCGTCCAGGTTCAAGCGGACCGTAATGTCGGTCTCTTTGGTTTGGCGATGCCTTTCGGCGGTGCGGGGTGATGCGCTCACCGTCAACTCCTTGCTGAAGCTCGCTCCGCTAGCAGAGAAACCTTGCAAGATACCACCCTGAGGGCGGGTTAAGGCAGGCGGGCGTCGGTGATGAGCGTGCCGGACACCGACAACTGGACGTTATCGCGGACAAAGCCGGGGTATTGGGACATCCCGAAGGCCGAGCGGCTGACGACAATTTCACCGTCAAACCCAACTGCGTCCTGCGGGCAACGCGCCACGCCCTCACAAGAAAGCTGGATCGCGAATTGAGCGGGCCTGGTGATATCCCGGATCGTCAATGTGCCATCGACAATGCCGGTGCCTGTATCCGTCCAATCAATCAGCGATCCAGAAAAGATTGCCTGGGGATAGGCCTCGACATCGAACCAGGCGCCGCTTTTGATGGCATTGTCATAGAAGTCGCTGCCGGTCTCGACCGTGGCCACATCGACGGCGGTCGTCACTTTGATGTTGGGCGCGCTTGCATCGACCACCATCACCGCGCCGTCAAAGCTTTCAAAAGTTCCGGTGATGGCGGGGAAGGCGATCGGACGCACCGAAAAGCCGACCTCCGCCTGATCGGGCAGCAAGACATAGGTCTGGGGCGGCAACTGCCGCAAGGCATCCACCGAGAGCGACCGCGCATCTGGCGCCGTGGCGGTGCTGCAGGCGGTGACCAAGAGAAGGAAGGCAGCAGTCAGGCGGGGCGAGAGCTTTGTGGTCATCGGGTGGGACACTCCAGCGCGGGCATCCGAGAACATTAGCATGCCTTGCGCTGAATCGCTTTGAAAAACCGTAAGTGTCTCACGGTGCGCTCGGTGAGTTCCTTTTATCCCGTGTCGTCGCCACCAATGATGCGAACGATCGCCAGACGAAGAGCGCTTCGTGCCAATTATGGATTAGGTCATGAAGGAAGCGTACGGACAAATTATGCCGCACTGCCGATACGATGGATTTCGCGTGTTTGGAACGCTGTGTACGGAGGAGAAACCAGCGACTTACAGGCCGTCCGGAAAGACTGGCGGAACCGTCGGGGCCTCATCGGCCGCTGCGTCGTCGCGGTAGATGAAACCTTTGCTCGCAAGCAGGCGTTCGGATTCCTCCCAAAGTGCTTTTCCCACGTCGTCGGGCTTTGCAGGCAGGGACGGGGTGGCAGGTTTGCTTTTGTCCCAATAAAACCCATTGGCCCAGGCCGCTTCATCGCTGATCGCGGCCGTGACGGTGGTCGCTGCGCCCTTAGCCGCTGAAATTTGCAAGGGTGTCGTGAGCTTGAACACCATCTGCCAAGCGCCCGGAAAGTTGTCCGAGCGACCAAAATCGGAGCGCACAAATCCAGGATGCACAGCATGCGCCCTGATCCCAAACCGGCCGTAACGCCGGGCTAGTTCACGGGCATGCAAGAGGTTGCAAAGCTTGCTCTCTGCGTAGGCATCGCGGGACGTGCTGCGCTTGGCGGGAAAGAGTTCCTTGGGATCAAATTTTCGGGCGAACTGATGCGCCATCGAGGAAAGATTGACCACGCGGGCTTCACCATGCGCTTGGGCGGTTTCTTTAAGCTTCTGCATCAGCACGGTGGTGAGGGCGAAGGTGCCCAGATGGTTGGTGCCCATCACAAGCTCAAAACCGTCCTTGGTCGTGCCCCCTTTAACAGAGCCAAGGCCCGCATTGTTGACCAGGACATCGATGCGTTCTTCAGCGGCAAGACTTTCCGCGGCTTGCCTGATGGATGATAGGTCGGCGATATCAACAGTCTGGAGAACAAAGCGGTTGCTTTTGGTCTCTTCTTGCAAGCGCCCGACGGCGTCGTGCCCTTTTTGCGGGTCGCGCACGGCGACGATTACCCTCGCGCCCAGTTTGCCGAACGCTTTAGCGGTCTCATAGCCGATGCCAGTGTTCGCACCGGTGACGACAAACGTCTTTTGCTGATGAGCCAACATAGCCAAGTCTAACCTGCGTTGCTGTCATCTCAAGCAGCCTTTAACAGACTTCGGGACATTGATGATGCCCTTTTATCGAGGCTAGCGTAGTTTCATTGTCTCCTCGCGCTGGCTGGATTAAACGGCTAGATCATCGGTTTACGGAGCGCATGGCCCACAGGATTGCTCGATGATTGCTGTATCACTCGATTGTCTTGAGCTGATATCCCATCACAGCGAATGAAGAACACCTTATGTCTTGAATGGATTGGTGGTGGCCTCGGTCGATCGGTCGTCTTATTCGTCGACGTTTGATCTTTCACAAATCTTGGTCGCGGGGCTCCGTTGACCATCATTGGCGTTCCGTTTTTGCCCGTCATGGGTGAAACTTATGCTTGAATAACACGCCTGTGGCTCCACTATCGCGGCGGTGAACGAGGGAGAAGCCCAGCATGTCCGTTCTGATTGCACCCATGGGAAACGTGAACGCCCGCGTGGGTATTTGCGGTTTTGTCTCAGCACTGATGGCCATCCACGATGCTGATGGTCTGGCGAATGACATGCAGGGGGCTGTTTTTCAGACGGCCACCTTGCCCAAGCGCCTCTGCAAGGAGATTCAGCAGTTTCTTCAAGGGCTCGTCGGAGCCGGTGACCGTAACTTAGTTCATGCTATTGAAGACTTTACCAGGTCATGCGGCGATCAATACGCCAGCTTCAGCGTGACGGAGTACTTGAACTTCGATTTCGACAACATCTCCATGGAAAACTGGCAGGTGGTGCGGGATCGTTTTGATATCGCCATGCCGCCACAAGCCATTTTACGCTATCTGCAGAACCGATGGGGGCTGCCCGCGGCCCGCATGATTGGCGTCGGTGAAGACACGGAAAAATACATCGTTGGCGTTCGTGACACCAGTGAGGAGCGCGAGCGGTACAACGGTCTTGTCCATTGGATGTATGTTTCCAACGGTCGTGTGTTCAGTTGGGGTGAGCAGTATGGCTCGATCACCGAAGCCGATGCCGATTTTGAAGAGGTGTATCGGATCTCTATTGGCGTCGTTTGATGGGACGGTCTGTCCCTCAACAGAAGTGAGCGGCTTTCCTGACGCCACGGATAACTGGGCGTAGGGAACAATGCGTATCCGCCGGAATTTTGACTTGGTGCAAAGTTTTGCGGCGTTCCCGGACATAGTCAGAGGTCACTGTTTTGATGACGGAGTGACCCATGCGATCCCTGGCTTTGCTTTCGGTGTTGGCTCTTAACACCATGACCATTCCAGCTGCCCATGCGGAGGCTGGCGACGTGCTTGTTCGTTTGCGCGCGATCACGGTTGCGCCCACGGAGAGTGCAGGCGGTGTGAACCCTGCATTTCCCAATGGTTCTGTGGACGTCGACAATGCCTATACAGCTGAACTCGACTTCAGCTACTTTTTCACGGATCATGTGGCGGCAGAACTGATCCTTGCAACGACCAAACACAACATCTCAGGCGCTGGTGATCTCTCCGCGCTTGGTGATATCGCTGAGACGCGTGTTCTTCCACCAACGCTGACGGTTCAGTATCATCCGTATCCCGACGCACAAATCAGCCCCTATGTTGGTGTTGGTTTGAACTGGACCCAGTTTTACTCAGAGGACACCACGTCCAACCTGAATGATGCGATTGGCGCTACCAAGATCAATCTCGATGGGTCGGTTGGTATCGCTTTTCAGCTGGGTGCTGATTACCGGATCGACGACAAGTGGTTCCTCAATGTCGATGTCAAATATATCGATATCGATACAGAGGCGACGCTCAACACGGGTGGTCTCATCAATACCGTCGATGTGGACCTTGACCCCTTTGTTGCAGGTTTTGGGATCGGCCGGAGGTTTTAGACAGCCGGTCCCTGCCGTCTTCGTTGGGGCCTCATCATCCTCTCATTGTCCCCCCTGGCGAAGACGGCGCAAACCCTCCATGTGGGGTCCTTCGATCGTGAAGGAGTGCGCCGATGACCACCATCCTTGCCGTCCGCCGCAACGAGACTGTCGCTGTCGCTGGAGACGGCCAGGTCTCAATGGGTGAGACGGTCTCCAAAGGCGATGCCCGTAAGGTGCGTCGTCTCGCCAGTGGGCGGGTGATCGCAGGCTTTGCGGGGCGAACAGCGGACGCTTTTGCGCTATTGGAAAGGCTCGAGGCCAAGCTCGAACAATATCCAACACAGCTGACCCGGGCGTGCGTTGAGCTTGCGAAAGACTGGCGCACCGACCGCGCCCTAAGGCAACTCGAAGCGTTGATGATTGTCGCCGATAAAGAAACGACGCTCATGCTATCGGGCCTTGGCGATGTGATTGAGCCCGAAGCGCTGGGCGAAGGCGATGTGATCGCCATCGGCTCTGGCGGCAACTACGCCCATGCAGCGGCTCTTGCGCTTCTTCAAAACACGAGCCTCAGCGCCGAAGAAATCGTCCGTGAGGGGATGGCGATCGCGGGTAAAATCTGTGTGTTCACCAATGATCAACTGACGGTGGAGACGTTGGATAACGCCCGCTGATTAGCTGTCGGCGCTGAGCCTTGAGAGGACCTGCCGCTGCACGGAAGGATCAGCCACCAATTTGGGCGGTGACTTTTCCTTTCCGCCGGCGACGTAGATGCCGGTCCTCCCCCTAAGCGCAGCCGGATCAGCGGCCCCAACTATTTTCGCTGCTTGCTTCGCGGCCGGCGCAAAAATCAACGGCGCCACCCATCGCAACACCGAGGGCATCCCGTCTCCCTTTTTGATCATGGGGGTCATGGTCGCGCCAGGATCGATCGATCGGATTAAGATATTGTCGACCCGCAACTCCTCCGCCATCGCTGTTCCCATCACCGTCAACGCCATTTTTGACGCTGCATAAGCACCCATCAGTCCATTGATTGCGGCCGGATCGGGAAGCGCATCGACGTCCAGTGATTTGACAGCGTTGATAGCACTCGACGACATCGTCACCACCATCGATGGCGCGGCGCTGCTTTCGCGTTTCAGCAGAGGGCGGAGAGCCTGGGTCAAAGCATAAGGCGCAAGGGCATTCACGGCGTAATGGGACTCAAATCCTTGGGCGGACAAAACCCGGTCTGAGGTTAAGACGCCCGATATATGGTAAAGCGCATCAATGGCGTGCCCGTGTTCGAGCAAAAGATGCGCTGCCCGCCGAATACTTTCAGTGTCCATCAAATCGGCCAGAACGGACGTGAGCATCACCCCCGGGAATGCCTCCTGCATGGCCTTCACTTGCTGATCCGCTTTATTCGCAGACCGATTAATAAGCGTCAGGCTCCAACCTTGTTGTGCGAGGATTTGGGCGATTTCTGCACCAATCCCGCCGGTTGAGCCGGTGATGACTGCGTGAGGCATAAATGTCGTCTCCGTTGTGTTTCATCCGGTAGGGTCACGGCGGTCCAGATCAAGGACTGGGAATGCCAACTGCCGGTGGTTAGTGTCCGGTCAAAACGGGTTGCGTGCGAGACTTTATGCTCGCGGGGAGGCGACGTGGTGCAAGACGGCAGGCGTATCGGCTACTTTGCGGCGGCGTCGATCTTGTTCGCTCTTCTGGCGATGATCGCCCTTGGGCTGAAGGGTGGTGTGGTGCGGACCCATGGCGGCGATTTGTTGGTCGTTGCGTGGCTTTATTGCTTGGTCCGCGCGGTCTTCTTGCTGCGTCCATCGGTTTCGGCGGCGTTCGTCGTTGCCCTAGCTTTTTTAATCGAGGTGGGGCAGGCCTTCGCGCTTATTGAGCGGCTGGGGCTGGGCGAAGCTTTTGCCGCCGAATTGGCGCTTGGGCGTCACTTCGATCCTTTTGATTTGATCGCCTATGCCTTGGGCGGGGCGGGAGCCTTTTTGGCTGACCGTTACGTCACGCGGCGTTTTTGATGGAGCTTGTTCGTGAGTGACTTGACCCCCCGTGAAATTGTTTCTGAGCTTGACCGGTTCATCATTGGGCAGAGGGATGCAAAACGCGCCGTCGCCGTGGCGCTGCGCAACCGTTGGCGGAGACGCCAGCTTAATGATCAGCTCAAAGACGAGGTGACGCCAAAGAACATCTTGATGATTGGTCCCACTGGGGTCGGCAAAACCGAGATCTCTCGCCGGCTGGCCAAGCTTGTAGGTGCGCCCTTCGTCAAGGTTGAGGCGACCAAGTTCACCGAGGTTGGTTATGTCGGACGCGACGTTGATTCCATCATCCGCGATTTGATGGAAGTCTCGCTCCAGCTCGTGCGCGAACGCCGCCGCCAAGAGGTCCGGGCGCGGGCGCAGGACGCAGCGGAGCAACGGGTGCTCGATGCGTTGGTTGGCGAAAACGCCGGCGAGGCCACCCGCGAAAGCTTTCGCAAGAAACTGCGTGACGGTCTTCTCGATGATAAAGAGATCGAGGTTGATGTCGCGGCGCAGCCCAACATGCCGAGTTTTGACATCCCCGGCATGCCCGGTGGTTCGGTGGGCATGATCAACCTCACCGATATGATGAAGGGCGCCTTTGGCGGCCAGACTTCGCGCAAAACCATGCTGGTCAAAGATGCCTACAAACCGCTCGTTGATGAAGAGAGCGACAAGCTGCTCGATGACGAGAAGATCGCCGCAGAAGCGCTCGAGGCGGTGGAGAATGACGGCATCGTCTTCCTTGATGAGATCGACAAGGTGGCAAAATCCTCGGAGCGCGGCTCCGGCGATGTCAGCCGGGAAGGGGTGCAGCGGGATCTTCTGCCCTTAATCGAGGGCTCGGTGGTGCCGACCAAGCACGGCTCGGTGAAAACTGATCACATTCTTTTCATCGCATCGGGGGCCTTTCATTTGGCCAAGCCGTCGGATCTGTTGCCTGAGCTCCAGGGTCGTTTGCCGATTCGCGTTGAGCTTCAGGCACTGACGCGCGAGGATTTCCGCGCCATCCTGACCGATACGGAGGCCAGTCTGCTTCGCCAATATGAGGCACTGATGGGCGCTGAGGGCGTGACGCTTGAGTTCACCGAAGACGGCATTGACGCTTTGGCTGATATGGCGGCGCGGGTGAATGAGCGGGTGGAGAACATTGGTGCCCGGCGCCTGTCGACGATCCTCGAGCGCGTTTTGGAGGAGATTAGCTTCGCTGCACCTGACCGATCGGGCGATACCGTGGCCATCAATCGGGCTTATGTGGAGCAGGCTTTAGAAGGATTAGCGGGCGATCAGGACCTCTCAAAGTTCATCCTCTGAATTCCGCCTGGCGCAAATCCCTCAGGCGCGTTAACTTGCGCAAAGTTGGAGGGCCGCGCGGTGGGAAATCAGTTCGTCGCATACCTGGATGAGCATCACGGCCTCGGCGCGTGGGTGGCGGAAAACATCGCCGTGGACGTGTTCGGTAACACAGCGTCTCGGATCGATAAGGCGCAATCAAAGGCGTCGACCGACGCCGATGGGCGCAAGGTGGCGACGTCTGAGCTGTCGATGGGTCTGAAAGCCCCGTCCGGTCGGACACGCCGATCCTACCAGCATAAGAACAAGCCAGCACAGGCGCCGCTGCCGACGAGCAGGCCAGCGACGAGCGCGGCGGGCGAAAAGTACAACACCTGGACCAGCCCAAGAACATCGGCGTCAGCAACCGCGGCCGCAGTGATTTCCGGACAGGCCCAAGTGGCGGTCTATCCGCTTTACGACAGTAGCAGCGGCTTCAATGTCGACACACTCAACACGCTGCTCGATTTCCCGCAGGAAATCCTCACCGATTACCCTGCGACGAGCAATTTCGTGCTCGCTGTGCCCACCGATCTTGTCCACCAGGCCGATCAGTCGGGCTTTGCGGACAGTTTCGAGACCACCAAGGGGACGCGTTCGTTCCGGTGGACCTCTGAAAAGCAGCGCAAATACCGCAACCGTGTTGGGGTGATTTACGCCCCCGCAGACGCCATGCGCCAATGCTCCGCGGCGATTGCTGGGTGGCGGGCGAAGGGCATCGACGTCCGGATGGTCCCAGAAGGCGTTGATGTTTATCGCGAAGGCCTCGCCCGTTCAGCTGAACTCCTTGACCCAGATCGGGAAATTTCGACCAGCCATGGTCCTCAGGGGCAAAAACGCGTCAGCACGATTAAGGCATCTAACCACAACACGCCGCTGATCGGCGTCATCATGTCTTTTGATAAGGCGTTCCAGAGCAACGATTTCGCTTCGGATAGCGATTACCAACTGCTGGAGACCGAGCTTATCGGGGCCGAGCCGGTCGAGACCATCTTTGTCGCCACGACCCAGATGCCGACGAACCCCAAATCTCATTCCGATTGGGCATCGGCAGATTTCGCAGCGCTCGACCGGTTTTTGAGCAAGGGACGCAAAAGTTCTGACGAACAGCACGATTCAACACCGCGCCTTGTGCGCTCCGCCTCAGGGGTTGAGCCGGTGGGTGGGCCTTGGGACTATGCGCGGATCCTTTATTCGATCCCGACGGTGGGTGCAGGCGTGGCCGACCATTCATTGGTCCTGCGGCGGCTAGCTGAACAAAACCTGAGCTATCGGACCGTGACGCTTGAGGCCCGCGAAGGCAGCCCGATGATCGTTGCCATCGATGTGCCGTCGGGCCTTCAAAGCAAGCTCAAGCCCGTGATGCGGGCGGTGCACCGTTTGCCTGGTGCGCGGCGCTTGGGTGTCTTTCCGGCGACCAGCCCAATGGTCGCGCAAGAGGACCGTCCGAAATCACCAACTGATTCGCGTCCGCTTATTGCTGTTGTGGGCGGCGCGTTGATCATCGCCGCGACCGCAGCCGTGGCGGCTGTCGTCGGAGCGGGCGGCTAAAGGCTAAACGTCGATGAGGTCTTCCGGGACGGTGTTATGCCGACGTCTGCGGCAGGACGAAGCCGTAGATCGAGACAAAGTGGCAGACGCTGCCGGCGAGCACGAAGACATGGAAAATCGCGTGGGTGTACATCCGCGATTTCCAGGCAAAAAACCCAGCACCAATCGTGAAACAGATCCCGCCAGCCACCAGCCATAAAAATCCAGCAAGCGGCAGATTGGTGAACAACGGCCAGGCCACAAACAGCGCAAGCCAGCCCATGCCAATGTAACCCGCCAAGCTGATCCAATCATATTTGCGGATGCTGGAGACATAGTGGGCAATGAATTTGAGGGTGATCCCGATCGCGGCAAGTGACCAGACGGTGATCAGAATCGCCGTTCCTGAAACCGTCGGCAGGGTGATCAGCGCAAAGGGTATATAGGAGCCAG
>JBCBUC010000036.1:0-24324 GCA_039818345.1 Pseudomonadota bacterium
GCGCCGGTTTGAGATTGAGGCGTTCGACCTCGATTGGAACAGCGTCGACAATGTGCGCCTGACCCGGTCGCGTCTTTCACTGGCGCCGGGCGGTCAGACGTCTCTCCTCGCTGTGCTGCCGCTCGAGGGGCAGGCGGAGCGGACCATCTATTTATGCGCCACGTCGGTGCCCTATCGGCAATCGAGCGCCGGTGTGAGGGGGCAGGTATGCGGCCGGTATCGCGTCGTCCAGCGCAAGTTCTAGCTGTCGTTCTGACAGCGTGGAGTGGAGTGGCCGCGCAGCAAGAGGTGAACCAGAACGGTCAGCCGATTGTGGTTCCCTCCCAAAGCTCTGTCTTCAACCAAAACAGTGTGAACCTTCCTAATGCGCCGATGACGACCGGGCAGGATATTGTACGGGGTGCTGATGGAACGAGTTGTCAATCAGCAATTGCGTCCGGTGGGCCTTACCTCGACGTGGGTGTCTTGCAGAGCCAGGACTTCTATCAACGCGATAGTGCAGCGGTTTACGGACGGGTTGTCATTCCCATTGGTAAGAGGGCGAAGCGCCTTGATTGCACCAAGCTCTATCAGCTGGAGATCGAGCGCATGCGGATGGAGCTAGAATTGCTTCGTCTTGGAACAACCTACACAGCAACGCCGGTGGGGCTTCAAAAGAAAGAGGACGCGCCGACAGAAGTTGAAGGTTTCACGATCGGTGGGGACAAGCAGCCAAGCCGCCCTCAAAAAAGGCCCGCGCCAGCCATGACGCCGGTTCAACCGGACGGGCCAATGCGTCAAACGCGGGCGGTGGTGACCCCTGAACCAAAAGACCCCGTTAGCCTTGTGACGCTTGGCCATTCGAGGCCGACAACGTACACACCCAGCGGCTTTTACGCCCAGGCCGGTGCGTTTGGTTCCCGGGAGAGCGCTGACTTAAGGCTCCTCGATGCGGTCACCTCTTCTGGTTTTGGCAGTGGCCATATCAAGCCGCAGGTGATTGGGGGGCAGACGCTCTTTCGCGTCATGCTTGGCCCGACAACCCAAAGGGAAGCGCGGCAGCTTTGCCGGGCCATCCCAGGCGACTGTTTTGTCGCCGAGCAAACAGGACCAGGCGCTTAGGCTGATTGTTTGCCTGCCCCATAAGCATCTTCAAGGATCCGAACGATCGTTGTGTTACCCTCGCGCCGGGCATCGTCGAGTGGGGAATTGCCCCAGCGATCGACGGGCTGAATGTCGGGACAAACCGACATCAGGTAGCGCACGGCCATTTCTTGTCCTTCACTTGCAGACAGATGAAGGGCGGTTCTGCCGTCATAATCAGCAGTGCAGGGATTGATGCCGCTAGCGACGAGGCGGCGCAATTCGCCAATATCGCCGCGCGAGGCCGCGCTGCAGAGATAGGCTGACTTATCCGCCGCACGTTCGACGGCTGGTTTGCGCGGATCAATCAAGCTCTGATCCTGAACCATGTTGGCATAGGTGTGGAAAGCATAGCGCTCGACCAGCTTTTTGGAGAATTCGACGCCACGCACCGAGTTTCCAAGCTTATCGAGGCGCGGACTATAGAGCGCGATGCCGCAAACACCGGGCACCACCATATAAAGCGATCCGGATACACCCGATTTCGCAGGAATCCCCACTGAGAACGCGTATTCGCCTGAGAAGTCATACATCCCGCACGAATACATCAGTGACAGGCAGTCCTTGACCGTGGCGTTCTGCAACACTTGCTGGTTTGTTGTTGGACAAATACCGCCATTGGCAAGGGTGCCGGCGAGCACTGCCATTTGGCGAACATCGACCGTGATCGAACAGTTCTGGAAATAAAAATCGAGGGTGTTGATAATATTCGTGTTCGGAGGAAAGGCGCCTTTTTCTCGCATAAAGTAGGCGAGGGCAAAGTTCCGGTCGGCGGTCTCTTTCTCCGAGAGGAAGATCGTGTTGTCGAAGCCGCAAGTTCGGTCACCGCAAAGCGCTTTCCAGATGGTCATCACGTGATCGAACCGGTCGGCGAGGCTGTGCTCTGGCTTGATCAAAGAGGCGCACATGATAGCGCCTGAATTGATCATCGGGTTGTGCGGTAGGCCTCGCTCATTGAGCGTGAGTTCATTGAAACCCCGCCCTGAGGGCTCCCTTCCCACATGCTGGTGCACGTGATCTCGGCCCAATTCATTCAGCGCAATAGCATAGCTGACTGGTTTGCAAGTGGACTGGACACAGAATGTTTCTTCATCATCGCCGAGAGAAAACGTTTGTCCGTCAACGGTGCAAACAGAAAGGGCAAAGAGATCAGGATCAACGCGCGCCAATTGGGGGATGTAGCTGGCGATTTGCCCCCCACGATTGGCCGCCACGCTATCAAAGATCTTGGTCACTTGATCGCGGAACCCAGCAAAATTGGGGATGATGAAATCACCGGACAATCCGCGTGCGATCAGCGTTGCGTTTTCTGGCGCAACAATTTCGGAGAACCTTGCAAGATCAAGCTCGTCCCGGCGGTTCAGGCGCTTGAGGTTGCGCATCGTCTCTCGGATTCGCTTGTCGCGCTCGTCAAGACCGCACGCTTCCAAGGCAGCGAAGACATCGCTGACCAGGATCGTTTCCGATCCGTCCCTTAGGATAGCTTGAAAGATCTTCTCCACGACGATGTCCTGGTTATGCGCACCCAGGTTAACAATGTCCGCGCCCATTTGCGAAAATCCCTGTGACCGACCGTCAGAAGCCATTGTTTCCAAGGGCTTCCGTCACTGCATGTTCAGATGCTGAGGGGTCCGTCAAGCGGAGAATCGCTCTCTCGCATTGCGGGATCGCCGATTGGTCATGTTGTCGACGAAAGGGCTATGAAGAGGCCGCAAGAGGTGGTCTACCCACTCTCAAACTGTGCACCGCAATATAGCCGAAGGACCGCCCCTATGCGCATTTCAGAGATTCCCGTTGGCGAGAATCCGCCCGAAGACATCAACGTGATCATTGAGGTGCCGCTCGGAAACGAGCCGATTAAGTATGAGTTCGACAAGCCTTCAGGCGCGATCTTTGTCGACCGGTTCCTCTACACAGCCATGCGCTATCCCTGTAATTACGGCTTTATCCCGCACACGCTTTCAGGCGATGGTGACCCTGTTGATGTGATGTGCCTTGGGAACCGTCCGCTTGTTCCAGGCTGTATTCTCCGCGCTCGGCCCATCGGTGTTCTGATCATGGAAGATGAGGCGGGAATTGATGAGAAGCTCCTGGCGGCTCCTCATCCAAAACTCACGAGGTTTTACGACAATATTGAGACCTATGAGGACGTGCAGCCGATCTTGCTGGAGCGGATTTGGCATTTCTTTGATCATTACAAAGATCTTGAACCCAACAAATGGGTGACCGTCAAAGAGTGGCAAGGCAAAGAAGATGCCCAACGCTTAATTCAAGAAGGCGTCGAGAGCTACAAGAACGCCTAAGGCCCGTGGAACTGGTCCTGACCCGTCATGCTCGGTTGGCGGTCGATCGGCGCCATATCAAACGTGTTTGGCTTCGTCGACTGATCCACCAACCTGACAGTGTGGAACCAGGGAATAGTTTCCGCACAGAGGTTTGGCGGCTTGCCATCGATGATATGGACGACAAAACACTGGTTGCGGTTATCCGCTCCACGAGGCGCAAACACCTCGTGATTACAACTTATCTGTCAGAGGTTTAGGCTGTCATCGCCTCACCGCGCGCTGCCTCTTCATCAAGGAAAACGGCACCCGCGTTACGGCCTGCTTCGAACAGTGTTTTGACCACCCGGGGTGTCGGTAGCCCTTCCATCGAACGACCAGGCAACCAATCATGCAGCGCGATCTCCTGGATGTTCGCTGCTTCGTCGCCGAGGGCTTCGAGTTCATTGTCTAACGGTCTAGCGAACAGAAATTGCTGCAACTGTCGTTCGATTTCGTTCGTCTTGGTGGGGATTGAATCGATACCGCTCGATAAAAGCCGGACCAAGATCACCGGATGGGGGCTGCTAACCAGCGGCGTGATGGGCGGATTGGACGTCAGCCCCCCGTCCCAATACGGATCGCCATCAATCTCGACGGGTGATTGGACCTGCGGCAGACAGGCCGACGCCAGCAAGGCTTCTTGCGAAACATCGGCGTTGGAGAATATCCGTGCCCGTCCTGTCGGAATATGGGTCGCGGCAATCGCGATGCGCGGCGCGGTGCCGCTTTGCAAGGCGCCAATGTCGACATGCTTGGCGATGATGTCGCGCAAAGCATCGCCGCCGCGGTTGCGCGATGCGATGGGGAGGCGGAAGCCGGTGAGGCGTTCGCTGATAGTCTGCGGGGTTAAGAGAGCCTGTGCGGTGGCGGCGACGCCGGAAACATCGCTCCAAAAGGCGCCCAGAGCTTCTCTGGCTTCCTTGCGGCCCCCGCGAACAAGGCCGGTGGCCAGCACCGCGGCGTTCAGCGATCCAGCGGATGCCCCCGACACCTTGGCGATGGGCCGTGTGTCGAGCTCAAGGATCGCATCGAGCACCCCCCAGGTGAACGCGCCCAGCGGTCCGCCACCTTGAAGCGCGAGGTTTACGGAGGCTTCCGTGGGGGTCAGGGTTTCTGCCGCTTTCGACAAAAAGCGGCGTGGCCCCAGCTCGCTTAACAAGCGGCGCAAGGTTTCGGTAGCAACGTTCATCGGCGCTTTTGGTTCACCCATCGATCACTCTGCACTTTATACGCGAGATTCGCCGCATATCCTTTCGTCCAAATAAAAAGAGGCCCCGTGATTGGAGCCTCTTTCTCGAGTTCGAAGATTGGCGCGCTTAGCCTGCTTTGTTCACCCTCATATACCACTCAACCAGGCGGCGGACCTGGCGGCTTGTGTAGCCGCGCTCGGTCATGCGGCTGACGAAGTCGTCGTGCTTTTTCGCCGTGTCGCTGTCTTTTTTGCTGTCGAAAGAAATCACCGGCAGCAGATCTTCCACCTGCGTGAACATCCGTGTTTCGATCACCCGGCGGAGCTTTTCATAGCTCGTCCATGCGGGGTTCCTGCCAGAGTTCGCCGCGCGGGCGCGGAGGGCGAATTTCACCACCTCGTTGCGGAAGTCTTTCGGGTTGGCGATGCCGGCGGGCTTTTCGATCTTTGAGAGCTCTGTGTCGAGGGTCGCGCGATCAAGGAGCTGGCCCGTGTCGGGGTCTTTGAAGTCTTGGTCTTCGATCCAGGCATCGGCGTAGGAAATGTACCGGTCAAAGAGATTTTGTCCGTACTCGCCATAGCTTTCAAGATAAGCTTTTTGGATCTCTTTGCCGATAAAGTCAGCATAGCGCGGCGCGAGCTCGGCTTTGATGAACTCAAGATAGGTCTTCTCGGTTTCATCCGGGAACTGCTCCCGCTTGATCGCGTTCTCCAGCACATACATGAGGTGCACAGGATCAGCTGAGACCTCTTCGGTGTCGAAGTTGAAGGTTTCGGACAGCACCTTGAAGGCAAAGCGGGTGGAGATCCCGTCCATGCCTTCGTCTACGCCCGCCGCGTCGCGATACTCTTGGTGCGACTTCGCTTTGGGATCAGTGTCCTTCAGCTTTTCGCCGTCATAGACGCGCATTTTAGAGTAAAGGTTCGAATTCTCATGCTCTTTGAGGCGCGTGAGGACCGAGAACCGGGCCAGCATAGGCAGGGTTTCCGGCGCGCACGGAGCATCAGAGAGTTCCGACGACTTCAGAAGCTTCTCATAAATCGCTGTCTCTTCAGTCGGGCGCAGTGCGTAAGGCACTTTGATCACCGAGATCCGGTCAAGGAAGGCTTCATTGTTGCGGTTATTGCGGAAGGCCTGCCATTCGCTCTCGTTCGAGTGCGCGAGGATCACGCCTTGGAACGGGATGGGGCCGAGGCTCTCGGTGCCGACATAATTGCCTTCTTGGGTGGCGGTCAGCAGCGGGTGCAGCACTTTGATCGGTGCTTTGAACATCTCGACGAACTCAAGAAGGCCTTGGTTCGCGTGGCACAGGCCGCCTGAGTAGGAATAAGCGTCGGTGTCGTCCTGGCTGAAATGCTCCAGCTTTCGGATATCGACCTTACCCACAAGGGCAGAGATATCCTGGTTGTTCTCGTCGCCTGGCTCAGTTTTCGTGATGCCGACCTGGCGGAGTTTCGATGGGTAGAGTTTCACCACGGAGAACTTCGAGATATCGCCGCCATACTCGTCGAGGCGCTTCACGGCCCAAGGGCTCATAATGCCGGTGAGGCGTCGGCGCTCGATACCGTACTTGTCTTCGAGCAGCGACTTCAGCTGTTCGGTTTGGAAAAGGCCAAGGGGGCTTTCGAAAACGGGCGAGAGCTCGTCGCCAGCTTTGAGGACATAGATGGGGTATTCTTCCATCAAGTCCTTGAGGCGTTCGGCAAGAGAAGACTTACCGCCGCCGACGGGGCCAAGGAGATAGACCACCTGCCGCTTCTCTTCGAGGCCTTGGGCGGCGTGACGGAAATAGCCAACGATCCGTTCGATCGTGTCTTCCATGCCGTAAAAGCCTTCAAAGGCTTTGTAGCGTTTGATCGTGCGGTTGAAGAAGATCCGGCTGAGGCGCGGATCTTTTGAGGTGTCGATGAATTCTGGTTCGCCGATGGCTTTGACCATCCGCTCGGCAGGAGATGCGTAGAACATAACGTCGTCGCGGCACCCAAGCAGATAATCCCGAAGCGACATCTCCTCGTGCTTCGTGCGCTCGTAGCCTTCGGCAAACGCGTCGAAAACGTCCAAATCACTGTCCATGCTCATGCTCACAACCGCCACCCGTTTCTGCCCGTTTTTCGGGCTGCTTGGCTCACCAAGGCCACCACCACCTTGCCGAACCACTGTTCTATGATGCGGCAAGGTCCTCTCCTGAATGAGCTGGGACCTTAACCACCCATCATGACCGCGACTGGTAAAGATAGTACGATCATGATGCGCTCTCGGCGATAAGATCCAAGCACGATTCCTTCGAAGAATCCCCCAAACCGGAGCACAAATGTTTCCCTTCTGGCGAGGGTGAGCAAGGGCCGTATTCTGACATTTTAGATGGAATGGCTGGGTTGTTGGGTTTTTACGCCTTGGGCGACGATATCGCGCATGCCTCGACGCGCCTCAAAGGTTTGGTTAAGCTGACCGGGGACTGGCTGGGGGCCTAGGGTGCGCACATTGCGTCTGAATGTGTTTGAGCGCGGCGCCTTGCAAGAGGTTGCAGAGGCAATTTACACGCGTCTCATCGCTAAGTCCTCGAAATTCCAGCCTATTATCAACGAGTTTGAAAACAACACGGTCCGTCTTTCGACGCTTTTGTTGATTGGTGTCGGCCTCGGTTTGGGCGCTGGCGGCGTCTTTATCTATGGCGAAGAACTGGCTGAACGCTCGGGGTTTGCGTTTTTCACCACCTCGCTCGCCCCGGTGGTGGTCGGCGGTCTTGCCGGTCTTGTGACATATGTGGTGCTGACGGGGTTGGGCGGGGCGCTCTCGAAATTTCCTTTGTATCAGCAGGTCGCTGAGGTCTTCGTCTTTGAACAGAAGTTTTTGAATCTAAACCGCCGTATGCAGATGGCGACGGCCGCTCTTCAATGGTTGCAACGCCAGCCCGAGATGACCTTTGAGGCCGTTCAATATCTTTATGAGACGCGGGACACAGCCACGGTTCTTCCCAAAAGACTCCGCCGCGAGCTTGACGATATGAAGGAGGGCAAAGAGACCGCCCTTTACATCAAGGATCTCTTCGAGCGGAAATATAAGGCCGACTATTTGCGCCAGCGGTTGATGTCACCGCGCGAGCTCTCAGCCTATAATCGACGCTATTTCATTCAGTCGCGCGCCGCGCGGAACGGCATTCGGGCGAGCCTCCTCTTTGATATGTTGGAAGCCGAGCTACGGGACGAAATCGCCACCGGCGAGAATTGGCGTCGAACGCGGTTCACCGACGAGCACAACCAGATCACCACGATCCGCGACAACGCTGATGTCACCCTGCGCTATCGGACGGGTGCACCCCATTATCGTTGGCCAGACGATCGACGGGAAAGCAGCCAGGGCGAGACGGCGCCCTGGATCCTTTATATGGGTGTCGAAAACCCGGTGAACATTCCGCTTTGGGTCATCACCGTCGATCAGGTGATGGCGAAGCTGCGGGACGCTGCCCGGTGGCTTTATGAAGATGAGGATCTCACCGAAATAGAGATGGACTATGAGGTCGAAGCGATCCTCGATCTTTTGACTGAAACAGAGATCACCATGTTCGGCAAATGGGACGAACGCAGCTTAAGGCAGCGTTCTGAGGTCGCTTTGGTGCCCGAGCCAGTTCTGAAAGACCTCAACAATGACCCAGAGAACCCGCATTGGGTTTTAAGGTGGGATCCCAATCGCATCGACTGGTCGCAGTTCGTTGGCACTGATGGGGCTGTGCGCCGCGCTTTCGCGGCGC
Source organism: Pseudomonadota bacterium (assembly GCA_039818345.1). GTDB lineage: Bacteria > Pseudomonadota > Alphaproteobacteria > Caulobacterales > Parvularculaceae > Parvularcula. Next base: position 8,385 of record JBCBUC010000036.1, read on the forward strand.
TCTTAAAAGCGATCGAGATGACCGATGCCGACGCGACCAAAGTGACCCTCAATCGCGGGGACGCGCTTTTGATCAACAATTTACGCACCATGGTGAGGCGTAAAGAGCTCGGTGCTCAGGGTGCGCCTTATTTCGATAATATCTTAGACTTCCCAGAGTCGTGGTGGCTGAACGTCTATTATGGATTTAGACGTTCAGAACCCGCCGCATTCTTTGGCATCTAAGCCCGTCCTAATGCCGTTTCGATGAGCTCGGCTGATTCAGCTGCGCCATAGATCTTCACGAACGGGCCCATGCGCGGGCCTTCTGCTTGGCCAAAGACCACTTCGTAGAGGCCTTTAAACCATTCACGGATGTTCTCGTAGTCTTGCGCTTTCCCTGCATCAAAGACCGCCGTTTGATAGGTGTCCTCATCATGACCATCGCCAAGCTCCCGCAACCGGTTGGCAAAAAACGTCAGCGCCGCCCGTTCCTGGTCTGACGGCGAGCGATAGACTTTCTTCGGCTTCACAAAGTCTTGGAAGTAATTGACCGCATAAGGAAGGAGCGGTTCAAGGGCCGCCATTTCCTCGGTGCTCGCCTCGGGCCGGTATTTCGCCACAAATCCGCGGAGGATCTCAGGGTCCGATGTGCCTGAGGCATCGACGATGTTGAGGAGAAGCCCAAAACTAACGGGCGGCGTGACGGCAGGAACATCGCCTGAGTGAATGTGCCAAGCGGGGTTCTCGGCGCGCTTCTCGGCCTCTTGCTCTTGGTATTTTGCAACATGCGTCCAGTATTCGTCCGCGGTTTTGGGGATGATGTCGAAATAGAGCTTCTTGGCTTTTTTTGGCGCAGCAAAGTTGAACAGCTGCAGGCTTTCAGGGCTTGCATAGCGCAACCACTCGTCAATCGTGATGCCGTTGCCTTTGGTCTTGGAGATCTTCTTGCCTTCGCCGTCGAGGAACAGCTGATAGTTGAACCCAATTGGCGGTTCCTTGCCCATCGCTTGAACGATACGGCGCGACAGACGCACGCTTTCGGTCAGGTCCTCGCCCGACATTTCATAGTCGGTGTCAAAGGCATACCAGTGTCCGGCCCAATCAGCCTTCCATTGCAACTTGGCCTGGCCGCCCGTTACCGTATGCTCGGTACGCGTTCCATCTTCGTCGTCATAAACGATGGTTCCCGTGGCCGCGTCTCGCTCGAGAAGAGGAACGTAAAGCACCCGGCCGGTTTTCGGACTGATTGGCAAGATCGGGGAATAGGTTTGGCGCCGTTCCTCTCCTAAAGTGGGAAGAATGATCTCCAGCACCTCATCGTAAACCTCCAGCATACGGATGAGCGCGCCGTCCTTGCGGCCAGAATTGTAAGCGTCAGAGGCGGAGATGAATGCGTAATCAAAGCCAAATTGATCGAGGAAGCTCTGCAGGCGCGCGTTGTTGCTGGCAGCAAAGCTTGGGTGCTGACCCGCTGGATCTGGGACCCGTGACAGCGGCTGCTGCAAATAGGGCTCGAGGGTTTCTGCGTTCGGAACCGGCGGTATCTTCCGCATGCCGTCCATATCATCAGAGACGGAGATAAGGCGGGTTGTCATGCCCGTAAGCGCTTCAAAGGCATGGCGCACCATCGATGTGCGCGCGACCTCACCAAACGTTCCGATATGGGGCGGGCCAGATGGGCCGTAGCCGGTTTCAAAGGTGACGAGCCCATCCTTCTTGCCCATCTTGTCCAAACGCTTGATCAGCGCCTTGGCTTCTTGGAAGGGCCAGGCTTTAGCGTTGTCAACGAGGGCGGAATCGATAGGGCTCTTGGTCATCCAGGCGGTATACCGACCTCGGCGCAGAGTGCGAGACCCTTTGTTGGTGAGGTGGCCTAACCGTCGATCTCAAGGCCATTGAGAAAGACATCGACGGCATCGCGGACAATCGCTTCTTGCTCTTTTTTCGAAGGCGCCTTGGCGATACCGAGAAGCCGTCCAATCACAACATCATTGTGGCGCAGGGAGCCAACAAAAATCTCCGCACCCCGGCGTGGGTCGATCGAGCGGATTTCGCCCTTTTCTTCTGCCTCACGCAGGATCGCCGCAACGTCGGCGATGACGCTACGCGGGCCGGTTTCATAATGCTGCTTCGCGATGTCAGGGAACTGCCAGGTCGCGCTTAAAAGAAGGCGCCAAATCAAATCGTTCCGCGGATGGCAAAGGCCACGCATGAGACCTGATCCGTATCGGGTGAGGCGTGCTTTGATCGTTTGATCTTGGTCGTCTGTGTTCGTCTCTTTTTGCCGAGCTTCGCCCAAGACCTGGTTGACCAAGTCCTGCATGATGGCGCGGAACAGTCCCTCTTTGTTGCCGTAATTGGCGTAAATCGTCGATTTCGAACCGCCGGCCCGGGCGACAATGTCGTCGAGCGAGGTGCGTTCATACCCAAACTCGACAAAGGTTTGGGTCGCCACTTCCAAGAACGCGGCCCGGCGGGCGGCGCGGCTATTTGGGGGCAAAAGAGGGGCGGAATCGGCAGGCATCGCCGAGGTCCCTAGCAAGCCTGATCGCCCCGTTCAAAGCCGATCGGGGGTGTTGTCAGGTTTTCTGGGGAATAACTGGGATCGTAAGTCTGGAGGGAAACGCGCCGCCGCAATGGATCACGTGAAGCCCCGTATTGAGGCTTGTGTCCTTGCAGAAGGCGGCTGAGTGGAACTCATCCTGCGGCGTGAGGATCAGCCGCAGGCGCTCGCCCTTCGCAAAAAAGGTGCTGCTCGGACGAAAAGCGATGGTGATCGGGACGACTTCTCCCTTGTGGAGCGGTTGAACGTGATCTCCTTGGAACTCAGGGCGCCAGGGCCGGGAACGCTCCTCATCCAGTGCCCGGCGCGACACACGGACATAACCGCGGGTCACCGCGTCGTTCTCGTTGCCAATCGAGCCATTGAACCGAAGTGGCTTTCCATTCTTGCCCAATTTGTCGATAAAGGCGCAGAGCACCATATCGTCAGGCTGCGGATCGCCTTTTCTTTTGGCTCTCACTTCGACATACGCATCGAGGCGGATGTAGCCCGAAATCTCAGTATCTTGATCGAACTTATGGTCGAAGGTGAGGCGCCCCTTGAGGGCATCATAGGAGACTTCGCCTTGGTTCTGAGGGGCGGCGGTGTTCAGTTTGCGCTTTGAGAGATAGAGCTCTTGATCATCCGTCTGCGGCAGCGGCCAGCTGTCTTCCCACCTGACCTCGTGGATCTCGTTCTTGCTGGAGCGCACTTCGAGCCGCACCGCTGGACGCCGATCGAAACCATTGGGCTCACCTTTAAGGAAATGGTCCATGAACTCTTTCATCAAGGCCTTGGCTTCATCTGAGTAAAAGCTCACCCATTTGCCGGTACGATGCGTATACATCCACTTTTGCACTGAGCTTGCTTCTTCAAAAGCGCGAGCCGAACCGAAGGAGTGGAGCTCGTGATCCGAGAAGGATGCACAGACGAGCATCGGGACTTTGATATCGGAAAGAAGGGCTGTTTTTTTCGCCCAATGCTCATCATAAAGAGGACGGTGCTTGATGAACTCCGACGCGATCGAGCCTTCCATCGCGATATAGGCATCAAGGTCGTTTAGCGACTCTTTGACCTCAGTATGCCACCAAAAGGGCAGGAATTTCTGGTCATCCACACCGCCAATAGAGACGGCATCATGATACATATTCGAAAGACCTTCCCACGGGCAAATGCACTTGAGTGCGTGAGGCGCCTCTTCACCATCGGGTGCTCCGGCTGCGAAGTATTGGCTGATCGCAAGATAGCTAACACCGCAAAGACCAACGGCGCCGGTGCACCATGTTTGCTCGCCAACCCAAGCTATAGCTTGTCGATAGGCGTCACCTTGATGTGGTGTGAAGGACGAGGGCGGTCCACCGCTGTTGGCATAGCCGGGTAAGTTCACGTTCACCAGCGTGTAGCCCGCGGGTACCCAAAAGTCTGGGTCAGGCGATTCCCAACTAGTCAGTGTTGAGAATTGTGGGATGCCCTCTTGCTGGTTGATCAGCCGGTATTGCTGGGGCGGGCCTTTCAGCGGTGTTTTGCCGAGCGCAGGCGTCAGGTGATTGTCATAGGGGTGGGCGCACATGATCACGGGATCGGACGTGCCTGCCGCCATCCGCGCTTTCGACCGAAAAATATTCGCGGTCAGTGCATAGCCGTCGGCCATCGGCACTTGGACGTCATAGTCGCAATGGATATCCGGGTCTGGATCGACCAGACGGCATTGCGGTTTGAAGAGTTGGCCGCGTGCAAGGGCGCCTTTGAGCACAGGCCAAGCGGCTTTCAACGTATCCGTTGTGTCGCCCATACCCGTCATCCTTTGAGAGCTGTTACTGCACCGGCAATCGGGGGCAACGCAAAGTGAACCCATGAGAACCAATAGAACTCATGGGTTCGATCGGGAAAGGACGTTTCGCGACGTCAGCTAGACGGCTGCAGGCAGGACTTGCCCTTTGTCCTTGGCGCGGTCTTGGGCGCGCTGCTCGACCACACGCTTGAACTCATCATAATAGATCGGGTCTTCCGTACCCATCCATTTGTCCCACCAGGTGAAATAGAGGCCGAAATTATAGCCCGCCCGGGCATGGTGGAGATCATGGTGCACGGTGGTGGTGAACCAGTCGAGCAAGGGTCGTTTGTCCTTTGTTGCTGGCATGAACTCAAAGCCTGCATGGGCCAGCGTGTTCTTGATGAGTGAGATCACCACAAAGGCTCCCGTTGCGCCCGGCGCGTTGGGGACGGCGATTTCCCAGATGATCACGAACAAGACCATCATCCCTGCTTCCCGCAGATCGAAACTATAGGCCGTGAACGGAGAAGGGTTCATCGAACGATGGTGACGCCGATGGTAAAGGCGAAACCGCTTGGGGCTGTGCATCCAACGGTGCACCCAGTAAAAATAGGCGTCGTGCGCCAGCAGCATCACAGCGACCGATCCCCAAAACCAAAGGGGTCCGGTCATTTGATCATTCACCGACGACCAAGGCAGCAAGCCTGCGCGCCACATGAAATAGGTGCTGACGCTAAGCACCGAGAAAATCGCGATGGAGCGAAGAGAGTGCGCAAACTCAGTCAGCATTTGCTGCCGCGATGGCCAGTCTTTTCTAATCTTCCGATGGCGAAGCACACCGGCAAGACCGACCCATAAGATAAGCCATACGCCTATCGCGAGTACAGCGTAGCGTTCCAGATCCACCAGCATCCACACCGGGATCTTAGCAAGGGTATCGAGGAAGATTTCACCCATCAGACGTTCTCCTTCGTGTTCGGGTCACGAGGTTCATCAGGCATCATGATCAACCTGCTTGTCTCGTCGGTTCGTCTTGGCTGGTGGCTATTTTCAAAACGGGCGCGGATTCATTTTTCGATCGTTTGGCGATGTTCCGGAACGCGGTGGGCGTCATGCCGGTCTCGGTTTTGAACGCACGGCCAAATGGGCCAAGGGAGCCAAAGCCGCATTCATAGGCGATCGAAGCGATCGTTTCTTTTTCATGCGCGGGATCGGTGAGGCGACGCTTCACCTCGGCCAATCGGTGGGAATTGATGAAGGTCGCAAAGTTTCGATAGCCGAGCTGTTGGTTGATCACTGGCCGCAACCGATGTTCGGGCACGCCGAGACGATCAGCCAAACCGCCAACGGTCAGCCCTTCTTCGCGCCAAGCCTGATTGCCGGTCATCTCTTTATCCAAGGCCATCAAAAGCTGCGCCTCTGGATCGAGGGCTGCGGCTTTGGGCGCAGGCTCGGGTTCAGGTTTCTTGCGCGGCGCGACCAGAAGGCCGGGCCGCGGGGATGTAAAGATCAGCCCGCCTGCCACTGACAAAGCGGCTGTCAGCACCTCATCGATCAGCATGGGTGGCCGTTTGGCCGCTTGCTCGTCAGCGATGAAGTCAAAGGCGGCCAAGCCGATCACATAGATCCCAATAATCGTCATGAAGGGGCGTCGAACGGCACGGCGTTGTTGGTCGAGGTCGTCATCTTCACTGCGCCAGACAGCATAAAGGACGAGCCCACCGATTCCGGCCTCGATCATGTTTTGCAGAAACGAACAGGCCGCTTGCACATCGCCGGGCGCGAAATAGCGAAGAAGGAAACTGATGAGCATCAGCGCGCCGGGCAGGACCAACAGCCAGCGGCTGACCGATATGCCGAAAATCAGCGCCACAAACGGCCAGAGAAACCCAAGCGTCTGACACGAAATCAAGAAAACGAAGAAATTGCCTGCGGCAAAGCTCTCAATCGCATAGGCAATGACGCCTGCGCAAAATCCCGCACCGGTGATTTTGATCGCCAGTGATGCCCCGCTGCGAAGGATGCTAGCGGCCGTCACGCTGATTGCACCGGTCACGATGCCCGCGAGAATGATATGCCAGTCTTGAACGTCCATGGCTCACCGAATCCTACCGCAACCTGGTTAGATTAGGGTGCGGAGAACACAGCTCGCTCGCCGTTTTCGAAATCGATGTGTTTCAACCGTTGGCTTTTCCGGTCCGCAGCAGGAGAGAAGCGATGGTCGCGGTGATGATCTCGTAAAAGGCATAGCCAATGAGATTGAGCGATGGGATGCCGTCGATCGGTAACGACAAAATCCGGCCGAGCGCGTAGCCGCCGGTAAAGGCCAGCAACATAAAAAGGGCCGGTCGCTGAAGGGTCGAACGCAACATCGCGGCGGCGCACATCAGGCCAATGCCGATGTTCACCCCGCCGTAATTGCTGCGCAGCTCATACATCATGCTGTTCGAGATGTCGCTGAGGGCGAGGCCTTCCGACAGGAAAAGCCCGGCCGGGTTCAAGAACGCATAGACCCCAAAGCCAAGGAACAAGACGGCATTGAGGAGCAGAAAGAGCCTGGCCATTGTCTTGTTCCTTGAGGGCGTTCGCCGCTTAGTCGTTGATCAAGCGGCGCGCTTCGATCCGTGAGATCGCGCGGTTGTGGACCTCGTCAGGGCCATCGGCCAGACGAAGGGTCCGCATATGGGCGTACATTTCTGCGACATCGAAATCAGCTGACACACCGCCGCCGCCATGGGCTTGGATCGCGTCGTCGATGATCTTCAGCGCCATGTTGGGCGCTGCGACTTTGATCATCGCAATCTCACCCTGGGCCGCTTTGTTGCCAGCGGTGTCCATCATGTACGCCGCTTTGAGGCAGAGAAGGCGGGTCATCTCAATGTTGAGGCGACCCTCGCCAATACGCTGTTCCCAGATCGAGTGCTGGATGATCTTTTTGCCAAAGGCCTCCCGGCTTGTCAGGCGTTTGACCATCGCTTCGATGGCTTTCTCGGCAACACCAATCGTCCGCATGCAGTGGTGGATGCGGCCTGGGCCAAGCCGTCCTTGGGCGATCTCGAACCCGCGGCCCTCGCCGAGGATCATGTTCGAGGCAGGCACACGGACGTCTCTCAGCTCGACTTCCATATGGCCGTGCGGCGCGTCATCGTAACCGAAGACGGGGAGGTGACGTTTGACGGTTACACCCGGCGTGTTGGCCGGGACGAGGATCTGCGACTGCTGCTGGTGTCGCGCGGCATCCGGATCATTTTTGCCCATCACGATATAGATGGCGCAGCGCGGGTCACCGGCGCCTGACGACCACCACTTGGTGCCGTTGATGACATACTCGTCGCCATCGCGTTCGATGCGGGTTTCGATGTTGGTGGCGTCCGACGAGGCGACCGCTGGTTCAGTCATCAAAAATGCCGAACGGATTTTGCCGTCGAGAAGCGGCATCAGCCACGCTTCTTTTTGCTCGGGCGTGCCGTACTTGTAGAGCACTTCCATATTGCCAGTATCGGGCGCGGCGCAGTTGAAGACCTCAGGCGCGATGTGGCATTTGCCCGTAATCTCCGCAATCGGAGCATATTCGAGGTTCGTGAGGCCCGCGCCAAGCTCTGCGTCGGGTAAGAACATGTTCCAAAGACCAGCGTCACGGGCCTTGTCTTTAAGTTCTTCGATCACCGGCGGGATTTGCCAAGGATTTCCTTGCGCACGAAACTCCGCATGCTGCTTTTTATAAGTTTCGTAGCCAGGCTCAATGTGCTCGGCCATGAAGTCTTCGACCTTACGGATGAGATCTTTGACCTTGTCGGAATGGTCAAAATGCATGGCGGTTTCCTCGTTTCCAATGCGTCGCGATATTTTCATCAGATTGAGCACGCCGAATGCCAGTTGGTCAAAGCATGAATGTTGTGACTTTTGGCCCTGTGCTGCGAACAAGAGGGCTGAGGGCCGCGACAGCCCAAAAAGGGAACTGGGAAGATCGAGATGGATATTGGATACAGACAGCGCGCCGGGCTGGTGGCGAGCTTGGGTCTCGCGATACCTGTGGCCACCACGCTGACCTACGTGGCAGCGCTGAGCGAGGTATCGACTGAAGCCTATTACGGTGCGCGTTGGTCTGACGTCGTCAGTGTTTGGCTAACTGAGGTGATCGGATTCTCGATTGGCATCATCGCAGCCTTGGGGCTTGCCAGCCAAAATGGTGCGGAGAAGGCCTCGTGGAACGCGCTGGCGCTCGGCGGTCTCTTTGGCATCCTGTCGACGGCAATCGGTATCGGGCTTTTCAAGGGGTTTGGAACCGCCGGGGAAGAGTTCGAGGCCTTGGCCAACGCTATCGTCAACATCTCCTTTTTCTTCTATTTTCTAAGCAAGATGCTGATCGGCGCTGGGATCGCAGGGATTGGCCTCGAGCTTTTGCGGCGCGGCGGTTTGCTGGGAAAAGCCTTAGGGCTGATTGCGAGTTTGGCGGGCGTGGCGGCCGCTGTTGTGAATATTGCCGCGATGGCCACAGGAATGGATCTTGTGATGCCCGGCGGCGTGACCGGCACCGTCGCAGGGCTTATGGGCGCGATCGCTGTCTTTGTCGTCACGCGCTCAACGACTGCTGATGAAAGCTAAGGAGGGACAACCGATGGAACTTTCCTACCGAAAACGCGCGGGTCTCGCGGCGGCCGTGGGCCTCGCAGGACCTGTGGTCACGATCATCTATTACATGGCGACGCTCGGCGGGCCTGAAGGCAACAGCTATGAGCAGGTCTCGACCTATTTCACGGAGCGCTGGCCGGAGCTGGTGTCAGTCTGGCTGACGGAGAACGTCTTTCTCTTCATCGGCGCTGTGGCGGCCATGGGCTTGGCAGCTGGTCGCGGAGCAGAGCGGGCGGCATGGAATGCGATCGCTCTAGGTTCCGTCATGGCCGTCCTCTCCAACACCCTCGCGATTGGCATGTTCCGCGCGACGGGGACGATCGGTGAGGAGTTCTTGCCGGTCTTCCGTGCCGTGCTGAACGCGTCCTTCTTCCTCTTCTTCTTGTGTAAGGCGGCGGTCGCGATTGGTGTGGCGGGTCTTTCCTGGTCGTTGGTAAGAAGCGGCGGTGCGCTTGGAAAAATCATTGGACTGATCGTGTTTTTGGTTGGGCTGGCAGCCTTTGCTGTGAACCTCGTCGCGATGGCGCGCGGGCTTGAACTTGTGGTGCCGGGTGCGTTCACCGGTAGCGTCGCGGCAGCGCTCGGCGCCCTGGTCGCGTTCCTTGTGACCCGCTCAGCGCCGGCGGGCAGCGAAGAATCCGCGTAGGAGAGCACCCGCTTCATCCGCGAGGACGCCGCTCGTCACTTGTGGCCGGTGATGGATGGTGGGTTGCTCGAAAAGCCGGGGGCCGTGCTCGATCGCGCCCCCCTTTTTGTCGCTCGCGCCGTAAATGAGATGCCCGATCCGCGCATGGCTCATCGCCCCCGCGCACATCGCGCACGGCTCTAACGTCACGACCAGCGTGCATCCCGTAAGGCGGTAATTCGCGAGCCTGCGGCTTGCGCGCCGGAGCGCCAGTATCTCTGCATGCGCCGTTGGGTCTTGTTCTGTGATCGGTGCGTTATGTGCTTCGGCGATAATGTTTCCCTGCGGATCAATCACCAGGGCACCGACGGGCACCTCTTCCCGCTGCGCAGCTTCGGTGGCCAACTCTAAAGCGCGCCGCATCCAGTCTTCATGTTGCGTGGTCACCGCTAGCGACTGGCCGACTTAAGGATATCGACGGGCGTGAGGCCGAACGCGCCTTTAGGTGTCGCATAGTCTCCGGTCAGGACCTCGTAGTGGAGGTGGATTGGGATCGAATAGCTGGCTGTGTTGCCCATAATGCCGAGCACAGTGCCCGTTTGGACCACCCGACCTTCCTGTCCTTCACCGGTGATGCTGCGCAAATGGGCGTAGCGGGTGAAGACGCGATCTGAGTGTTTGATCAGCACATAATTGCCGTAGTCGTTCCGGTAACCCGACTCAACGACGGTGCCTGGTCCGGCTGCGATCACGGGCCCTGCTGGCCGACTTTGTAGATCAATGCCTTTATGAAGCCTGCCGTTCCTCTGACCGAAATTCGACGACAAACAGGAGTTCGGCGCCGGGTTGACTAAGACTTGTACCCCGTTGACCTTGGCAAAGGGCGCATAGCCTAAGACTTGGCGGTTTGCATTGGTCGGTGGTGCGTTGCTGATCGTCATGCGCGGGCACAGCTCTAGTACAGGTTCGGGCGAGAACCCTGGCGCCGTTCGGCCAGGAGCAGAGGCGGTCGCACGTGCATCCTTAGAACCTCCGGAATCTGAGGTGGCACAGGCGGTGAGCGCCATGGTGGCTATAAGAGCCGCCGTGCGGGCAAAACGGATCATGCTGTTATTCTGTTCCGTTACCGCATTGCTCGCAAGCTCTTGAGGGCCCTCGGTTCGCTCACCGAGGCCAAACTAGTTATTGACGCTCTCCCAACATCGCTTAGATAGCCGTTAGCAGCCGCGGGGCCTGAGTGCTAAAGGTGGCTGTTTTCTGTCATTCACCTCTATCTGGAGAGCACCATGGCTTTCAGACCACTTCACGACCGGGTCCTCGTTCGCCGCGTCGAAGAAGACGAAAAAACCGCAGGCGGCATCATCATTCCTGATTCCGCAAAAGAGAAGCCGCAGCAGGGCGAAGTCGTCGCTGTTGGTTCGGGTACCAAATCCGAAACTGGCGATATCACGCCCCTCGACGTCAGCGCTGGCGACAAGATCCTGTTCGGCAAATGGTCGGGCACCGAGGTCAAGCTCGATGGCGAAGACCTTCTGATCATGAAGGAAAGCGACATCCTGGGCATTCTTGCCTAAGCGTCTCGCCTTTCATCAGTTTACCAACGAATTCTAGGAGAATATCATGGCTGCTAAAGAAGTTCGCTTCGAAGCCGATGCCCGTGAGCGGATGCTCAAAGGTGTCGATACCCTCGCCAACGCTGTCAAAGTGACCCTCGGCCCGAAAGGCCGCAACGTCGTCATCGACAAGTCCTTCGGCGCACCGCGCACGACCAAAGATGGCGTCACCGTCGCCAAAGAAATCGAGCTTGAAGATAAGTTCGAGAACATGGGCGCTCAGCTCATCAAAGAGGTTGCCTCGAAAACCAACGACATCGCTGGTGACGGCACGACCACGGCGACCGTGCTTGCTCAAGCCATCGTCAAAGAAGGCGCAAAATCGGTTGCTGCTGGCATGAACCCGATGGACCTCAAGCGCGGCATCGACCTCGCCACCACTCAGGTCCTTGAGACCATCAAGTCGAACTCGACGCCAGTCGAGGGTTCACAAGGCATCACGCAGGTCGGCACGATCTCTGCCAACGGTGAAGCTTCGATCGGCGAAATGATCGCTCACGCCATGGATAAAGTCGGCAACGAAGGCGTCATCACGGTCGAAGAGAGCAAAACCGCTGAAACCGAACTCGACGTCGTTGAAGGCATGCAGTTCGACCGCGGCTACCTCTCGCCATACTTCGTCACGAACGCAGAGAAAATGTCGGTGGAGCTCGAGGATCCTTTCATCCTCCTCCACGAGAAGAAACTCTCGAACCTCCAGTCGATGCTTCCGCTGCTTGAAAGCGTGGTTCAGTCGAGCCGTCCGCTGCTCATCATCGCAGAAGATGTCGAAGGCGAAGCGCTCGCGACCCTCGTCGTCAACAAACTGCGCGGCGGCCTCAAGGTTGCGGCTGTCAAAGCCCCTGGTTTCGGCGATCGCCGCAAAGCCATGCTCGAAGACATCGCGATCCTCACCGGTGGCCAAACCGTCTCTGAAGATCTCGGCATCAAACTCGAAAACGTTGGTCTCGACATGCTCGGCACAGCCAAGCGCGTGGTCATCAACAAAGACGACACCGTCATCGTCGACGGTGCTGGCGACAAAGGCGACATCGAAGGCCGGACTGCTCAAATCCGTGCACAGATCGACGAGACCTCGTCGGACTACGACCGTGAGAAACTGCAAGAGCGCCTGGCGAAACTCGCTGGCGGTGTGGCTGTGATCAAAGTCGGCGGTGCGACGGAAGTCGAAGTGAAAGAGCGCAAAGACCGTGTCGATGACGCTCTCAACGCAACCCGCGCAGCTGTCGAAGAAGGCATCGTCCCAGGCGGCGGTTCGGCTCTTCTTTACGCCTCGAAGGGTCTCGAAGGTCTGACCGGCGAAAACGATGACCAAACGGCTGGTGTGGCGATCGTCCGCCGCGCGCTTCAAGCACCGATCCGCCAGATCGTTGAGAACGCTGGCGAAGAGGGCTCGATCGTTGTTGGCAAGCTCCTCGAGCAAGCTGACACCAAGTTCGGCTATAACGCACAAACCGGCGAGTTCGGTGACCTTACCGCGATGGGTATCGTTGACCCAGCCAAAGTGGTCCGCACCGCTCTTCAAGACGCAGCATCGGTCTCAGGCCTTCTCATCACGACAGAAGCCATGATCGCTGACGCGCCGAAGAAAGACGGCGGCGCAGCGCCAGCAATGCCTGACATGGGCGGCATGGGCGGCATGATGTAAGCACGTCCCCAAAGGGACCGTGCTGGCATCAAAAGTCGCCCATCATCAAAGATGGCGATATCGGTCAAAACCGACATCGCGCGGCGGCATAATGCCAACCTTGGCGACCAAAGCATGTGGAAGGGCGGCCCTTGGGCCGCCCTTTTTCATTGTCCTGGAGTATTATTGCTGCGCCTGCGAAGAGACCATGCCATTCGAGAAGTTGACATGGTCTATGACAGAACTTGGCGGCGTTAATTTGTAATAGAGTGGCGCATATTCTTAAGGAATGCGCTCTTCCCGTTACTGTTATCTTTGATCGGTGATCCGCCGGAACTCTAGGGTTTAAGCCAGGTTAAACGGTGTGCATCACTTTTTCTTTTTTCCTCTTTCGTTTTCGGTCGGCTTGTGTGTAGCCTTTTTCGGTCTGAGGGTTCCCGGATCCTCGATCGAAGGAGGCACATTGTGATCAAGAGCATCCTCAAGCGTCGCGGCCAGGACGACGACGACAACCAACTTATCGAGGCCAATGGCGATTTCGAAATCACCACCGGCCGTTTTCCGGGCCGCTCGGTGATCGCCTTTCAAAAGCGCGGTGGCCCCGTGACAGCGCTCGAGGTCACTGAGCAAGGTGCCGAAATTGTCAAAGGCTTGGCCGCGGGCGCAATTGTCTCTGAACTTGAAGAGGCGCGGGAAGACCTTGCTTCGGCCGCTGTTCTTCCGCTGACGACGGACCGCGGCGCCAGCCGGGAAGAGGCCGAGGCATTTATACAATCACTGGATCTTCTCGATCCCGCGGAAAAGCAGATGTTGTTAGGAGCCCTTCCGCGTTAGAGCGCGGGCCCATGAACGCGCATGAACGCCCGAGCGGTTTTCCTTGGCCACCGGTGATTACCCTTTTGGGTCTTGTCTCGATGTTTGTTCTTGGCGAGCTCTTGCCGATGGAGCCGAGCCCCATGTTGCTTCAGCCGATTGGGGTGGTGCTGATTGTTTTGGCGCTCACCCTTGATGTCTGGGTGCTGCTGATTTTCATGCAGCACAAAACCACCATTCGCCCCGATCGCGCTGCGAGCCAGCTGGTCACCACCGGCCCATTTTCTGTCAGCCGCAATCCGATCTATGTCGCCAACCTCGCGCTTATTCTGGGTTTTGGCATGGCGACACGGAACATTTGGGCGCTGCCTGCTCTCACGGCGGTTTTTTTGCTGATCGATCGTCTTGCTGCCGCGCCGGAGGAACGCCACCTCGCTGCACGATTTGGCCGCGACTATGAGGACTATCGTCAGCGTGTCCGCCGTTGGCTTTAACCCGGCATGCCTGAGTTGCCCGAGGTCGAGACGGTCAAGCGTGGTCTCGCGCCGGCGATGACGGGATCTGTCATCACCGCCGTGGATCAGCGGCGCCCCGATCTTCGCTTTCCGTTTCCGGACAATTTCGCGCAGAGGCTGACCGGCGCCAAAGTCGAAGCGGTGGAACGGCGCGCCAAGTTCTTGCTCTTTCCCTTGGACAGCCAAGAAACCATGATTGCCCATCTGGGCATGACGGGCCGGTTCTCCATCGATACAGGCCGTCAAACAATCGAGCCTGGCGCTTTTTATGCGCCCGACCCACCAAGCGGGCATGACCATCTCGTTCTTGATGTGCGTGCGCCATCGGGGCTGTCTCAGAGGATCACCTTCTCTGACCCGCGTCGTTTCGGATTCATTGAGCTGTTTCCAACGCAAGGTTTGGAGGCGGGCCGATTGGCCGCGTTGGGTCCTGAACCCCTGAGTGACGCTTTTTCGGCCGAAGCCTTGGTCTCCCGGCTGAAGGGCAAGGCAACGCCGATCAAATCAGCGCTGCTCGACCAAAAAGTGGTTGCGGGGCTTGGCAATATTTATGTCTGTGAAGCGCTGCTGCGCGCAGGGATCAGCCCAAAGCGGCTCGCACGATCAATTGGTAAGGTCAGGGCTGAGCGTTTGGTGGCGGCGATCAAGGATGTGTTGAGCGAGGCGATCGAGGCCGGCGGATCAACCTTGCGCGACTACGCCGCAGCTGACGGATCAGAAGGCGGGTATCAGCAACGTTTTTACGTTTACGACCGCGAAGGTGAGCCCTGTCGGCTATGCGGATCGCCGGTGAAACGTATGGTGCAGTCCGGGCGCTCGACCTTCTATTGCAGCGCTTGTCAGCGGTAACCGAAAAACTTTTCTTTGGGGCGTTGACCAGCGCAATTCTGTTCGTCTATGGCCTCCGCTCGTCTAGAAAGAGGGTCTCACCCAGCATGGCCAACACAACGTCGGCACAGAAGATGGTTCGCAAGATTGAGCGCCGCACGGCGGTCAATAAATCTCGGCGGAGCCGTGTTCGGACGTTTATTAAGAAGATCGACCTCGCGGTCGAGGCAGGTGACGTTGCAACCGCGCAATCTGCTTTTCGGTCGGCCGAGTCGGAGATTATGCGGGCTGTCTCAAAAGGCGTGATCCACAAGAACACAGCATCCCGTAAAGTGTCGCGCCTGGCAAAGCGCGTGAAGGCCTTGGCCTCCTAATCCCAACGGTCTGTTGTCTGACCTTCGCTAGTCAGAGCTTTTGTAAGCTGCCCATCATCCGTGGGCGGCTTTTTTTTGATCCGTTGGCGGCTATTTCGGGCTGTGGATAATTTCCGTCTGCGTGATTGTAAAACATCTTTTTCTGATTCGCCTGGAACTTTCGATGCTTCACGAATGCGTGTGACGGCATCGGGCAAAAACATGTGCATTCGCCTTCGTCACATGGTTGTCATTAACGAAGTAATAGGTAGCTTGGCCCAACGACGGGCATTCGGGCGCAACGTCAAACGAGGGAGGATAAAATCGATGCAAAAGAACCCCCAAATTGAAATTCAACTCTTGAATTTTGAGATTTATTCCGCGTGCGCCGATGAGCAATTTCGCTCGCTCTGTTGGGTGAAACCTGGTGGACAAGACCTTTCGCTTACGGATAAGTAGTAGACTTAGTTACAAGTCACCCATTCCAAACATTCAAGATGATGGCGGCACGTTTAACGGCCGATAACTTTTGCTATGCAAAGGCGCACGATGCAGAACGCTCAGAGTACGCACGAATTTTCTCCAACCAAACAATTCAGTGACTTTAAGACACTCCTTCGGGAGCAATTTGGTGAGG
>JBCBUC010000037.1:0-21438 GCA_039818345.1 Pseudomonadota bacterium
GCGTTGCTTTTGAGTTGCTCCTCAGCCCGTGCCGCAGCCTTGCGCGCTGAATAGAGCCACAGCCCTGTCAGCACCAAGAGCACCGCAAAAATCGTCGTGCCCGCACCGCTGAACTCTCTCTCTAGGACGATGGCCATCGCGCCAAAAATCAGCGCCACGATGATCGCAAGGGACAACGCACTGGCGCTGGCGAACTGCCACGCGCCAGCCCGATCGGTGGCCGTCATCTCAGCGGGGACCTTCCGGCCGCGTAGCCGCATCCCAAGATAGCGGAAAGAACGTGGCCGGAGATCAGGTTGGCCAATCAACGCGGCCATATAGTGATAACCGTCCGTCGGCAAAAAGGGCAGGGCGGTCACAAGAAAGGCGCCGGCAGCCATGTGCCCGAGCAGCAAGAAGAATGAAGACAGCCCATGACCTTGGGGCGCAAAGGCCATCCAAAGCAGCATGGAGAGGCCAAACAAACCCATGCGCACAAGGAGCGGCGTTGCATAAATCCGTCTTTGTGAGCGTAGGTTTTGCTGAAAGATCTTACGCTGATCGATATAAAATCGAGGAAAGAAGCCAAAGAACAGCACAACCCCGAAACTCTTGACCGGTGCCCCATGGGCATGGGCAACAGTCCCTTGCGCCAGTTTGCTGACCATGTTCACGGCGAAAAGAGAGAGGGTGATCGTCGCAAAAATAGAGATGCCGCTGCTTAAGAGTTGAAACCCAGCAAACATCGCCCTCGCATTTTGCGCTGTGACCGCGACACCGACCACGAAAAGAAAGACGCACGCGACCGATAGGACCGGCCAGACGGGCCTTGTCTCTGCCAGGCGTTCGAACAGAGACGTTGGCTCAAAAAGGGTTCGGCGAAACGGCGTGGCGCGCGGATCGGGGTCTTCTGGGGCAAAAAGAATACCGCGCGGCGCTGCCGTTGCCTCTTCGACAACCTCAAGCACGCCTTTGTCGATCATGTCGGCCGCAAAGGAATCCAACGCAGCTTGGGTGAGCTCAACACCGAAGCGGGTATCGAACGCGGCCTTCAATTCAACGAAGGACACCCGCGTGTCGAAACGGCCAACGAGGAAATGCTCCTCCGCGCCCACCTCATAAATCGCGCCCTCAGGGACCTTCAAGAAATACCGGCGACCGCCATCGATAACATCTGTCGTCTGACTGATGTTCACATCGGCGCGTTTGCGATAAGGTAGCCGATGATGGCCCTCATCCCTGAGATCGTCGTTTTCTTCAGGATTCACAGCCGATCCCCCTCGGCAACAGCCCGTTCAATCTTTAATCCTACCGTCAAAGTCCGCTGCGCACAATGCTGATGGCGCTTTCGCCTTCAATCAGCAGGATTTTCTCTTTTCCGCGCGCCGATGATGCATTACCCTTCTTTGCAGTGCACAACTTTTCGGCGTGCGGCGGAAAACGGCCGCGACCGCGAAGCGACATCGACCGGGGGACGGCAACATGAGCGCATCGGATCAAATCGAAGGCGGCGAGCTGGAGGCCAGACGGGCTCGGCTTTTGGCGCTGAAAGAGCAGGCGGCAAAGATTGGCCAAGGCGCACCGGCGGCCGCACCAACAGCGTCCGCGCCGCCTCCACCACCGCCCCAGGCCTCAGCCTCTGCGGCAGCATCTGCGCCGAGTGACGGCGGCATGGGCGAGAGTTATGGTGGTGACCGGACCAAATATTTTGCCACCTTCCTGCTGAACTCTCTTCGCGCCAAGCCCGAGGGTGAAGACGACCCCAAAATGGTTCCTGGCACGACGTTTACCGAGTTTGGCCTTGGTAAGGTGCTCGACGGTCTGCGCGAACGCTCCGACCTGATCGGTGCGGCGGGCAAGAACATGACGCGCCGCTTTCATGACTTCTTGACCGCACCGCCTGCTGAAGGTCAGCAGATGGCATCTGGTGTGAACCTTGAGCACCTCGAGCGGTTTGTGAATTTTCTTCAGAAAATGCAGCAGCTTGGCTGGGAAGGCGTGCGGAAAGACATGACCAGCGGTGAAGGTCAAGAACTGCTGCAGGCGTTCTCCAAGCCGCGGATCGATAAGGTCGAAGCCGAGTTGGTTGCCCTGCGCGCAGAGGTCACGGGCCTGACCAAGCAAATCGAAGAACTCAAAGCGAAACTTAGCTAAACGGCTCGCCTGGTCACCATTTGGTCAGGCACTGACCGTCTTGGCACGACGTGCCGGGGCAGGCGGCACCTGCAACGAACTTGAGATGATCTCGTCGAGTTTACCATTCCGTGTCAGGAGTGGTGTGAGTTTGTGGCCGCCTTCTGCATAACGGTGAAGCGTGACATTGGGGATGTGTTCGAGGCGTTCCGCATGGATCGTATCCAGACGATGGGTGTCGCAATAATGGATATGAAAGGCCGTACGCCTGTTCATATCGCTTTCAAAGAGAGGCTTAAGGTCGAAATACTCGCTTTGCGCGCGTTCATAGGTGTAAATATTCGCGACCTGCTCATCCATATAGTAATCGTCATTGGCAATCCTGTTGTCGATATCGACATAGGACTGCGGAGCAATGGCGTGGACCTCATCAAAGTCGAGAAGCCATCCCAGAAGAAGCGCGCCGTACCCGCCCGATGAGACGCCGATCGCGACCGTGCGTTCGACAGCGAGCTCGCCTACCGTGCCCGCCACATAAGCAGCGGTCTCATCCATCGTGCGTGACACCCCATGAATGCCGCGGTGGTACCACGCCTGCTCCGGGTCCCGCAAAAAGAGCTTGTTGACGGTGTAGTTTTTGGTCAGGCCCTGAAAATGAAACGCATCCCAAGGCCTGTAGCGCGAGGCAAAGCCGCTGAGCGCCACCATCAGCCGCGGGGAGCCAGCGTGCCACTGCGTTGTTACACCCGAGACGTCTTCCATGAATCCCCCTTTTGCGATCACGTCTGACCGACAAACCGTGCTACCATGGAAGGGCAAGCTATTGAAGTCGTGAGCGGACCTGCGAGCGAAGAGAGATCGCAAGTGTTGATGTCGAGGGGCGTCGCCGTTAGTCTATCGCAGGGGAGATCAGCTCATGGTTGCGAGACGTCAGTGGGGGGCATTGTGTTGCGTGTCGATGATGGCATGGGTACTGACGGACGTTTCATCCGCACAGAGCCTCGATCTTTTCGCTCAAGATGTTCTCTCGAACAGTCCTGAATTGGAGGCTGCTCGCCATCGCATGGATGCGGCCAGTCAGCGGGTTTACGCAGCGCGCGCCCAGCGGATGCCTGAGGTTCGAGCGTTTGGCGATTATGGCTATCGGTACACGGATGCAACCACCCGTGATCTGACGGTGTCCGATCTCCAGCTTGGAAATACTGAGCTGACCTTTGATGAGTTCCGGTTTAACCTTGATGATGATTTCACCCAAGCGATCGTCGGGGTTGAGGCGATCATGGAACTCTACACCGGCGGACGGCGAAAAGCCGATATTGGTCGGGCGATCGCAGAACTGAAAGCGGCGCATGCTTCGGTGACGCTTGCCGAGCTGATCGCGGAACGAGAAGCCATCTCGTCCTATCTCGATGCGCTGACCAACCGCTCGATTTTGGCGCTGGCGGAGGAAAACTATACGCTGGCTGCGGAGCGCGAGCGTCTCTTTGAACGGCGCGTCGCGCTTGGCGAGGCGCGAGAAGAAGACTTGAGCATTGCACGGCAGCGCGCTGCGGCGGCGGAACTCGTTTTGCAGACCGCGAAAATTGATAACGCCAGCACCGTGAAGCGCTTTGAACAGCTCTCCGGTGATCTGCCTGGAACCTTGGCTTGGCCCGCAATCAGTACATTTCGTCCGCTGTCGGCCGATGACGCTGCACAACTTGCCGCTGAGGACGCACCGATCGTTGATCGTGTCCGTCGGCTTTCCGATGCAGCGACCGAGGGGGTTGTGATCGCCAAAAGTAGGTCGCGACCTAATTTGAGTTTCCGTTCGGCCTATGAATATTCCGAGGGCGGATCAGATTTTACTGATGAGTCGGAAAACGCCCTTGTGGGGGTTCGCCTGAGCGTACCCATTTTTGATGGTGGGCGACGACGGGCTGGCGTACGGGAGGCGCGAGAACTTGAGCGTGCGTTAGAGTTGGACGGTGATGCCGCCGAACGTGAGGTTCGCCGCGTCGCTTATGATGCTTGGCAGGAGCACGCACGTGCGCAGGCGACGGAGCGGTTTGCCGAGCAAAGCGCCGACATTGCGGAGCGCAGTCTTTTGCTCGCCCGGCGCGCGACCTCTTACGGGATTTCAACGGATTTCGAGCTTGCCGATGCCGAACGCGACCTCACCACCGCGCGGGTCAATTTCCTGCGGGCAAGGCGAGATCGTCAAATGGCGTTGGTCGATCTCCAAGTCGCGGTGGGGAAATCGCCACTTTCAACTGACGGCGGTGAACAGACTGCTGCGCCCTGACCTTCAGTTGGAGGAGGAACGCCGTTTGTCTTGCAAGAAAGCCCAAATCTCTTCCGACGCGCTGTAGTCCTGGCGTACGGGAATCCGCATCAATCGTTGCCACAGGCGGCGGGGTTGACCTGGCCATCCGTGTCCAGACCCTTCAAGAATGGTGAGCCGTTGTTCGGTGGACCCATCGCTGGCGATCCAGCCTTCTACCACCAAGCCCGGGCCCGTTTCTCGGTAGGACGCCGTTTCGTCGCTAGCGGCGAAACGCTGGATGCTTTGCCGAGCCGGAAGCCATCGTCGCCCTTTGCGTGTAAACCGTCCGCGTCCGCCCGTCACGGGAACACTCTCGTCCTGATCGCCATGAAGATGAAAGACGGAAAGATCCTCGCTGGCTGCATCGCATGCGCCCAGTATCGAGCCGGAGACGGCCGCGATCGCGGCCACGTCCCCTCCAGCCTCGCAGGCAAAGCGATAGGCCATGGCTGCTCCTTGCGAAAACCCCACAAGATAGATCCTGTTCGGATCAATCGAGAAGCGAGACGAGAACGCATCGGTGGCCTCAGCGATCGCGGCCACATCATTCGCTTCGTCCTTGTCGTCCTCGGCGTTCCAGGTGAGCCGCCGTTTCCGTGGCCCCGACCCCGCGACATAGAGGACCGCGAAGCTCTCCTCCTGACCAAGACGATGCAGTTTGGTGAGCCGGGCCATCCCGCGCGGTGAGGACCTGCCAGGGTGAAGCGCAATGATCAGCGGGCGCGGTGCGCCATCGCCCCCAGGATAAGAGCAAAGATGTCTTCGTTCCTCTCCGTCGTGGTTGGTTCTGAGGGGCAATAGCGGGCGTTTAACACTGTAGGCCATCACTCACCCGCCACTGATCGGAAAGGGCTCTTTGGTATCGCCGAGCCAAAGCTCGAACCCGCCGCGAGGGTTCTCCTTGTACCCAAGGAGCTGGCCGTTCTTATCAATCTCTGCGACCTTAGGCGCGAACGGATTGACCGTACCAATACACACCCCATGCGGTGTGGAGCAAATCGCTCTGATGCCATAATTATAGGGACTGCCAAAACCGTCCGTTGTCACTGGCAGCCAATTCTCTCCGTCAGCAGAGCGATAAAGATGCGCACCGCTTAATTTATCACGTACACCGTCAGGGCCAAGATGGCCATAAAAGCGCCGGAATAGATCGGGCCAGCCGTCTTTACGTGAATAGCTCATCATCAGCGCCCAATTAAACGTGCCCAGATAAAGCCATCCATTATGCACGCCCATGCGCCAGAAATAGCCGTTGAAGAAGCTGTTAAAGCCAGGGCCAAACCCCGATTTTGGCGCAATTTTTCGTCCATCGGGGAGCTCCCGTTCTGCGCCCACCAAAAGCTCCCAGGTGCCGTCTTCAAAGACCCGGATCAGCTCAGGACCGGCAGGTCCCGTTTTGTTGGCGACATCGATGCCGCCATGTTGGATACCGCTGCCGACGTAAAGGGCGCCGTTGAACACGCAAAGACTGGCAACCCCTTGGTTCTCTTTTCCTCTGTAGGCCCCGCGTTCAAGAACCCGCTCCCAATGATAGGGCGGCTCTCCTTCGCAGCGAGAGCGCCAGAGCTGATAGCCTTCCAAGGTCGCGGTGCCCGCGTAAAGATGATCGCCGAACCCAAGCATTTCAAAAACAACAATGTTCTTGGGATCGCCGAAACTCGGCTCGTTCACCGGGCGCCAATCGCCCTTGGCGGGGTCGGTGGATTCGAGAATGCGCGCCGCGAAGGAGACATTCGGGTCACCGGACCTGCCCGTTGGTGCGGTGAACAACCGTCCCTTAAAAGGAATCAGGAGACGGAGCGTTAAGACGTCTTGACCAAATTCCTTTGGCATCGGGATGGGGTCGAAATTACGGCCATCCTCTGTACGCAGAATGTTGCATCCATAGCCGCGGGCCGATGCGTAAGTGCTGACGTAAAGGCAGGGCTCATCGTCGCTCTCCCCTTGAAAAACCGTCATGCCCCGCAGGCCGATTTCGCGCGGCACGGTGGAACCATCCCGCCCGGTGATCAGGGGCGCGCGGCTGAGCTCCTCCCAGTCTGAGCCAGGCCCGCCCCAGCGATGGATTTGCGCGCGCATGTCAAGGTCATAGAGGTCTTTGGGGCATTCCACTGGCCAGACATCGATATTGGTCTTCACCTTTGATACACTCAGTGCACAGAGATTAGCTCGGGTGGTACCGACATAAAGATGATTCCGGAACCAAGCCATCGAATGCGGATACGCATTAAGCGGATCGCCGATACCTTGCATGGCAATCGGACTAAAATCAGACGCTGATGGCCCCGCACCTGGCCAAGGCGGGGGTGTTCCACCGGCCAAATCCCGGTCGCTATCCCCCTCGCTCATAAGTTTCCCCTTGAACACAACGCGGGTCGATTTTGGGCCTTTGATCGGCCCTGCCCGGCACAGTTAAACGCAAAAGAACGCGACAAGAAAGGGCGTTAGCAATTGCAGAAGCGTTCTCGCGATGCAACAATAGACGCTTACGGGCCAACAGTTTGGCATCGATGCGGCCAATAAAGCTGGGATTTGGCATCAGGGGGATTGAGGCATGGCTGAATGGGCGCCGAGCGTTAAGCGTGTTGCGCAGGCGGATGACTCGCAGTCGAAGGCCTTTATCAATGGCCTTCTTTCAGAGCGGCGTTACGACGAGGCGCTGAAGGAAGCCGAGCTCATCCTGTCGCGTGATCCCGACAATTTTGCCGGGCTTTTCGCCAAAGCGCGTGCCCATCAGGGGAAAAAAGAGTTCGCGCCGGCTGTTGATGCGTTTCGTGCCGCGAGCCGTATCGATCCAATGCATTCGGGTGCGCATCTTCTTTGCGGGGTTTGTGCCTTTATGACCTCCGATAAGGCGCTCGCGGAGGAGAAATTTGAAGCATCGATCAGCACCGATGGCACGAGGCCTGGCGGTTATGTTGGTTTGGCTCAACTTCAATGGCAGCGCGGCGATGCTGTGAATGCGCGCCACAATCTCGATAAAGCGCTTGAAATCAATCCTGACTTGTCCGTCGCGATCTTTCTTCGTGCCATGATTGATATGCGCGAAGGGCAGCACAACGCCGCGGTTGAGGCGTTGCAAGGGCAGGTGCAACGCAATCCTGATCACCGTGTGTCCGTCCTCGCGCTTTCGACCGCCTACACACGCGCTGGCCGTGATTCAGAGGCAGAGGCTCTCCTCAGCCGCCTTTATGAGAAAAGCCCTGACCCCATGATCGCGGGCAGCCTTGCCAAAGCACGCATCGCCACCGGTCAGTATGCAGAGGCAGAAACGCTCATCAGATCAGCCGCTGGCGACGGAAACCGTATGATTGCCGCTGTGCGGGACCTCCAATTGACCGAGGCCCTTATTCCGCAAGGAAAACTCGAAGAGGCACGGGCCATTCTCAACCGTATGCCGCGGTTTGGGCCATTCGCTACGCCGATCCATCTGCGCACAGCTGAATTGTTGGTCGCTGAGGGTTCTCTTCAGCAGGCGATTCTTTCCTACCGGGCAGCACTTCAGCAAACGGACAAAGGAAAAGAGCTGATCAATAAGGTGGAGACTGAACTTCTTTCTGAGGGGCTGCAGAATGATCCTGAGGCCGCGATTGCTGCCTATCGCAAGGCGGGAGACGAGGCTTCAGCCGCGATGCGCCAATCCGCTGGCGATCGCGACTGGCAAGCCCTTTTCAAAAACTATTCAAGCATGATGAGCGGTCTGGCTGAGACCGAATAACCGCAAGAGGCCACGAGGGGGACTCATGTCAAAGCATTTCGTATACATTGTGATGGACAGCTGCCGCTACGACAGTTTTGTGCGCGCCAACACTCCAAACATTGATCGTCTGGGTCCAGTTGAGCGCCGCTTTAGTTTTGCGTCATGGACGTCACCCTCGCATCAGACCCTCTTGATGGGGCAGGTGCCGCATACATCTCCGCAGGAAGTCTTTGCATCAGAGGTGTATAAGGACGAATTTATGAAATGGGTTGATCGCCTTGGGATCCCCAATCTATCGTTCAAGAAGTTCGTGCCAGACCTATCGCTTCCGAAAGTTCTCAAAGACCACGGCTATAAGACCACTGCCCGCATGTCGATGCCGGTCTTGAACCCCTTGGCAGGCTTCAACCGCTTTTTTGACGACTATAAGCTGATGGAGGATCACAACGATTTCGCCGGCATGGTGAAAGAGATGAGGTTTGATCCGCGTTTCCCATGTTTCTATTTCTGCAATCTTGGCGAAACCCACTATCCCTATATGCTTAAAGACAATGAACTTCCGCGTATATCAGGGGTGCACGGCGTATTCAAAGGTATGGATGATGCCGCGCTGCGAGGCGGGGACAAATTGGATACCGCGGATGAGTTCTTCAGTATGGATATGATGCGCGAACTTCATGATCAGCAAGTTCGGACGATCGAATATGTTGATGGGCTAATTGGCGAGCTCTTCCAAAAGGCAGCGCCAGATACCCATTTTATCATCACCGCCGATCATGGTGAGCTGTTTGGTGAAGAGGGGTACTTTGGGCACGGACCTATCATGCATGAAAAGGTCTTTGAGGTCCCGTTCATCGAGGGCGTCAGGCCGCCAAAGCTTTAATAGCCATGTCCCATCCCGCGCCGCTCTTTATTCTTGCGCCGCCGCGTTCATTCACCTCCGTGCTGAATGGAGTGATCGGTCAGCACCCAGCCATTTTGGGCATGCCGGAGTTGAATCTCTTCCAAGCTGAAACGATGCGCGAGTTCATGACCGGTGTTCGGGGAGATGGAACACGGCGATCACCCTTTTGGCACCTGATGCGCCACGATGGGATCTTGAGAGCCGTCGCTCAACTCTATGCTGGCGAGCAAACCATGGACAGTGTCGATATGGCGCGTCGATGGCTGCTGGCCCGTGCTGACCGATCCACTGGTGAGGTTTATCGTGAGCTGTGTATGCAAGTCAGCCCACGAATTATGCTTGATAAAAGTCCAGCCTATGCGCGCCGGCGCGACTATCTCGACCGTATTGTTGAGAGCTTTCCTGAAGCGCGGTTTATTCACCTTGTGCGCCATCCGAGGGGACAGTGCGAGTCCATCCTGAAGGCGGAAGGCGGAGAATTGGTCGCCTTTTTTATGGGGGCGCTGGCTGAAATAGATGGACGCCCCGTGATCGATCCACAAAGGCTTTGGCTTGAAGCCCAACGGGTGATCACTGATTTCCTCCTCACCCTGCCCGCTCACCGTTGGCGCCGGGTGGTGGGTGAAGAGTTCATGGCTGACATAGAGGGCGGCGCGAAGGAGCTATGTGCTTGGCTCGATCTTGATGCTGATGAAGCAGCTATTGAGGCCATGGCGCATCCTGAGCGATCGCCTTTTGCCATGTTGGGTCCAGCCAATGCGAGGCTGGGCAATGACCCTAATTTCCTCGAACGACCGGCATTGCGGCCATCGAATGTCAAGCCGCAAAGCCTTGACGGGCCGTTGTCCTGGCGGCCTGACGGTGCAAGCTTTCTACCTGAAGTGCGGCGGGTTGCAGAGACTTTTGGCTATCATTAATCACTGTGCGGACGCTTTTAAAGGGTGATGTCACGGCGTTCCGTTTTGCCGTCGATGGCATCGAGCAGGATGGACGATAGCGCGCCTGTATCCCGAAGGTGCCGAACAAGTTGATGCCCCCCGGTCTGATAAATCCGGCGGTACAGGTTCGGCGTTCCGCTGATATGCTCAGCGGCTGTTCGGTCCAGCGTATGATTATCATCATAATGAACAAAAAAATTGGTCGAGGATTTCCGCCGCCCTTGGAAAAAGGGCTTGAGATCAAAATATTCCTGTTGAGCGTCGGGATAGAGATAAACGTTCGGTAGATGCGCTTCCATGCTGTAATCGTCATAGCGCATACGGTTTTCGATATCGAGATAGGTACGCGGTCCAAAGCCATGGACTTCGTCAGCGCCAATCAATGTACCAATAAGAAGTGCCGTGTACCCCCCAGCGGATGGGCCAACGGCTACGATCCGTTTGATATATGGTTGATCAATAATCAGCTGAAGGAGGAAGGCCGCTGTATCATCAATGGCTTTGGTGTGGGGCTTGAGGCCCTGATGATACCAGGCGCGTGAGGTATCCCGGAGATAAATCTTGCTGCAGGGCAGACCGATGGTGGTTCTCACCATTTGGTACGGGACCCACCCCGCCTCGGTTAGGGGCATGCCGTTAAAAATCAGCATCACACAAGGCGAGCTGTCATCCCAGACGCAATGAAATGGAGCGTCAGTTGTGTTGATTCGCGCCATTTCTCGTTTGATGCGCGGACTGTCGATTGGTGCAGAACGAGCTTCAAGAGTCGTCATCTTGATCAGTGTCCGTTAGTAATCGTAGTGAATGTCGCGCTTTTCGCTGGTCCCGGCGAGCATATCATCGAAAACTGCATCGATCTTACCAAGATTTTTGAGGTGTCGAGCCACCTGGTGGCCACCTTCTTGGTATACCCGGTGATAGGTGTTGGGTACACCGTTGAAATGCTCAGCGTTCGCCTTATCAGACGGATGCTGGCGGTCATAATGGATAAAGCAGCGTGTTGAGGTGTTTGCCTTCGATGCGAAGAGAGGCTTGAGATCCAAATAATCCGCCTGAAGATGAGGGTGACCATAAACGTTTGGGAGGTAGTCTTCCATCAAAAAATCATTGTTTTTGATGCGATTATCTACATCGATATAGGTCTGTGGGCTAAAGCCATGGGCCTCATCGACTTGCATAAGGTAGCCAAAGAGGAAGGCCGCATAGCCTCCTGCGGACACGCCAGTCGTCGCGATCCTTTTGATATGGGGCCTTGCAAGAATCTGATCGAGGAGGAGCGCGGCGGTGTCATCGATGGCGATGCTGTGCCCCTGCAGTCCCTGATGATACCATGCCCTTGCAAAGTCGCGGACATAGATTTTGCTGCAAGGCAAATCGATCGTGGTCCGGACCATTTGGAAGGGAATCCATTCCGTGGGCGTCAGCGGCATCCCCCGAAAAACGATGAGGACGGAGTCGCTCTCTTCGTTCCATACGCAGTGATAGGGTTGGTCCGAAGCATTGAGCTCTGCAACAGCTCGATCGGCAGGGCGGCGATTTGGTCGTGATGTCGTTGTGATCTGCATCTAGTGTCCTGCCGCTTTCTTGTTGTGACTGATGGGGGCTCGGAGCGTGTCGGCAATGTCTTTGTACTGAACCAAGCATTCAGGGTTGGCGAGGGCCGCTTCATTACCGACGGGGAGGCCTTGGAGGATACGTTTGATAGCGATTTCTGCAGGTTTCGCATTTCGCGTTTGCGGGATCTCATCAACGCTGAAGACTTTTGAAGGAACGTGTGCCGAGGAGAGGCTCGATCGAAGGTGGGATTTGATCTGTTTAACAAGGCTAGGATCGAGGGTCGCGCCGGCCACCATTTTTACAAACAGCACCACTTGCTCGTCACCGTCGATCTGAAGGCCAGCTGCAATACTGTCCTCAATGTCGTCTAAAACGCTCAACTGCGCGTAGATTTCTCCTGTGCCGATCTTCACACCGCCAGGGTTGAGGCTTGCATCAGAACGTCCGTGGACAATGTATCCCCCTTTGGCTGTCGGCTCGAGGAGGTCGCCATGGGTCCACACGCCTTCTTGACCAGAAAAGTAAGCCGCCTTGAACCGCTCACCCGTATCGTCACCCAAAAAACCTAAAGGTAACGAAACGAAAGGTAGTGTACAAACAAGTTCACCAATATCGTCAGTGCCGGGCTTCAGCGCTTTGCCGTTGGTATCGAGCGCGGTAACAGCCATGCCGAGGCCGGGGGCTTGGAGTTCTCCGCTGTGAACTGGTGTGGTGGGGTCGCCAAGAAGGAAGCAGGAAAGGATATCGCTTCCCCCCGAAATCGAGGCCAGGTGCATATCCTCTTTTACATGGGTATAAAGATAATCAAACGCCCTTGGCGGCAAGGGTGAGCCGGTCGATAGAATTTGTCGGCAAGCGGAGAGGTCGCACATCTCACCAATGGGGACACCGCGTTTGGCGCACATATCGTAAAACCGCGCCGAGGCACCGAAGTGGGTCACCTGATGGGTCTCTGCGAGGGCGAACAGGCTGTGCTTTTGCGGATAAACGGGATTGCCGTCGTAAAGCACAATGCTCGCGCCCGAGGCGAGGCAGGAGACCAACCAATTCCACATCATCCACCCCGCGGTGGAATGAAAGAACACCCGATCGCCAGGCCTGATATCGCTATGAAGCTGATGCTCCTTCGCATGCTGAAGAAGGCTTCCGCCAGCGCCGTGTACGATCGCTTTCGGCGGTCCTGTCGTCCCGGATGAGAAAACGACGCAGAGGGGACTATCAAAGGGTCGTTTGGTTTGATCAAGGGCCGCTCCGTCGCCCCGCTGAACGGCTTCGCTGAAGGAGACGGCACCCAGATGCTCAAAAATGTCAGGAGACTTCTCAAGTACAGGAACGCCGATGACTGTCGGTCGCGTCGAGAGATGGTCGAGGAGGTGCTTGAGCGGCTCTGTGATCGATACGGGACGCTTAGAAAAGCGGTATCCGTCGCAAACAAAAAGGACCTTTGGGACCGTCTGCCCAAAGCGCATCACGAGAGCGTCCGCGCCAAAATCAGGGGAGCAGGAGGTGAAAACGGCGCCAAGGCTCGCGGCCGCCAAAAAGGCGATGACCGTTTCAGCGCGGTTCGGAAGAAGCGCGCCGACGTGATCGCCTTCGTGAACACCAAGGCTTCGCATCGTTGTTGCCAGGGCGGCCACGTCGCGCTTCAGCGTATCGCGCGTGTAGATTACGTCCGTACCGGTCTCATCTGTTGCGATAAGGGCGATGTCATCTCCCCCGTTGTCGAGCAGATTGGCGGCAAAAGATAAGCGTCCTTCGGGGAAAAACCGCTCTTCCCAACTGCCTGAATGTTCAAGTTGCGGACCGGTTTCGATGTCCAAATTCAGTGCGTTTGGCAGGAGATGCCAAAAGGCCGCTGGATGATCGATCGACCATTGCCAGAGCGCTTGGGAATCGGCGATTGCGCTCCCGCTAGCGTCACTGGCCAGCATCCGGAAAGCGGTCATGTTGGCGCTGGCCACGCGGGCCGCGTCAGGTGTCCAAAGCGTATCCCCTTGCGCCATGGCTCCCTCCCACCGGTGTCCTCCTCGATCAGGCCGGTAATTTGAGCTTTCGTTCGAGAACGGAGAGGATCTCCTGAACGGAGTTCATCTCTTCGGTCTCTTCTTGGGTGAGCTCGATCTCGTATTTCTCTTCAAGCGCGAATGTGATGTCGACATGGGCCACGGAATCCCACAGTTCGATATCGTCCATGGCGGTTGATCGGGTGACTTCTTCGACCTCCATGTCGATGTTCGATGCGACGATCGCTCTCACCTCAGTGAACAATTCATCCGTGGTCATGTGTGCCCCCAAACCCGATTGCGCAGTTGAAACCTTACCTTTTTCAGTGCCCAGCAGGCAAGTGCGCAGAGTTAAGAGCAGGTGAGCGGCGTCAAAAGACCTTTGTTTGGGCCTGTTGTCCCTCGTTAAGCTTGTTGCAACTGCTCACTCATGGTACCGTCTTTAACAAAGTATTAGGATATTGGGCGGCTTGCGGTTGCATACGGGCGATGCAGAGCGAGTTAATCTGACACCATAGGCGTTTCGTGCGCTGAGAATTGGCAGGCGGTCCTTTTCCGTTGGCAGGGGGATAGGACGTGGCGCTGCTTCGCGACCATAGTGATGAGCTTGATGAGCTGCGAGCGCTCATTGAGGATCTCGACGCCAGTGGGCTGACCATCTCACGGGGCCTCGATTTCAAGCGCTTGGTGCACGACCAGAAGTTGCGCGATTTGGGCGTGACCCTGTGGCGGGAGTACCAAGCCCGCGTCTCGATCAGCCGTGAACGCTTTGAAGCGGTCCTTGAGAAAGAAGACGTCACCTTCGCGGATCTTTGGGCACCCGGTGTGACGGAGAGCGTTGAGACCGGCAGCAGCGAGGCGGAGCTTTCCTCCTACCGCCGCAAGCTTGAGTTGCGAATTGAGCTGCTTGAGCTTCTTTTGCGCGAAAGCCGCGACGATCTCTCGCGCTCTCTTCGTTGGACCGCCAAGGACGCGGCGCCACAGGACGATGAGAAGGAGCCGGCATGACCCCGTCTCGGCATATGGACGGGGCGCAGACCTTCGCGCTGACCCCGGCCGGTTTTCTTGATCCAGCCCTAGCGATTGCGGCTAGTCGCGCTGGCGCTGTTGGTGTTCTGAACTGTGAAGGTTCGTGGTCCCCGGATGACGCCCGCCCGGCGATCACCAAACTCGCGGATCTCGCCAATGGGCCCTATGGCCTTTTTCTGCCCAAGGCTTCGAAGAGCTGGCTGCATCTCGTCGAAGCGCTGCCGGAGAAACCTTTTTGCGTTGTTGTTGACGCGCCGGTTTTCAAAACAAAACGTGTGGAGGCGTTTCAGTCTCTCGGCTGTCTTGTCTTTGCCCAGGTCACAAGCCTTGTAGAGGCGGAAGGCCTTGCAACCGTTGTCGATGGTCTTTGGGTGAAGGGCCATGAGGCAGGCGGGCGTGTTGGTGAAGAAACAAGCTTTATACTGACGAACGCCTTTGGCGCATCTTCAAAACTACCGTTTTTCGTCAGGGGCGGGATCGATGAGGCGTCGGCTGCCGCTGTTCGGCTTGGCGGCGCGAGCGGGGTCGTTCTCGATGATCAGCTGCTTTTGCTCGATGAATCGCCGCTCAAGGATGGACTAGCTCGCCCGCTGTCGCGTTTTTCGGGTGTCGAAACGCTGCTTGCCGAAAATGAAGACGGGACAAGCTATTTGCGGTTTTGGAGCCCGCCGGGAAGTGGGGCTGCTCGGTCCTTGGCGGAGGAGGCGAAGATCGAAGGGGGCTTTACCGCGGAGCACGCGATGCGGTTGGGTTGGCGTTTAGACGATCCCGGCCTTGGTCTGCCGCCCTTGGGGCAAGACGCCGCGATCGCACCGACCTATGCTGATCGCTATGGCCGAATATCCCGGGTGCTGAGGGGTTTTGAGAAGGCCGCTGACGAGCTGCCCCTTCAAGCGCAAACCCTCAACGTGTTCGGCAAGGGTGCGCCGCTGGCCGAAGCGCATGGTACAGAATTTCCCATCGTCCAGGGCCCGATGACCCATGTCAGCGATCGGGCTGATTTTGCCAAAGCGGTTGGCGATGGCGGGGCGTTGCCGATGCTGGCGGTCTCGCTGATGCGCGGCGAAGGTGTCCTTGAGCTTCTGCGCGAAACCAAAACGGCCATGGATGGAAGCCCGTGGGGCGTCGGCATGCTCGGGTTCCTTCCCACCGAGACCTTGGCTGATCAACGGGCCGCTATTTTAGAGACGAAACCAGATTTTGCCATCATCGCTGGTGGGCGACCCGACCAGGCCAAGGAGATGGAGGCGTCGGGAATTCGCTCTTATCTGCACGTGCCTTCTCCGCTTCTGCTTGAGCAGTTCCTCGATGCGGGCGCGAACAGTTTCATTTTTGAGGGCCGCGAGTGCGGCGGTCATATCGGCCCTGTGGGGAGTTTTGTTCTCTGGGCGTCGATGGTCCGTGTTTTGCTTAACGCGGAAATTGATCGAGAGGCCGCTTCTAAGATCCATATACTGTTTGCAGGCGGTATTCACGATGCACGCTCCACGGCGATGGCGTCGGTTATTGCTGCGCCGCTTGCTGAGGCTGGCTTTAAGGTCGGTCTTCTAATGGGGACGCCCTATCTTTACACAAAAGAAGCGGTCAGCTCAGGGGCGATCGCGCCAGCTTTTCAGGACATCGCCATCGAAACCGACGGCACCGCGACGTGCGCGACCGGTCCTGGCCATGCGAGCCGCTGTGCGCTGACGCCTTTCGTTGATCAGTTTAGGGATCGCCGTCAGGACTTGCAGCGCCAGGGTCAACCCAACGCAGAGGTGAGCGAAGAGCTTGAAGCGATGTCGCTTGGCCGATTGCGCCTGGCCTCAAAAGGCGTGTCGCGCCCGAAGAGCGGCGAACGCCGTTATGAGGAGCGCTCTGAAGACGAACAGCGCGACGGCGGCATGTACATGATCGGGCAGTCGGCGAGCCTTCTGACTGAAAGAACGACGATTGAGGCTCTGCATAAGGACGTTGCCGAGGGCGCGCAGGCGCTTCTTGATGCAGCGGCTACTGAACGCCGTGCCCCCGCCCAGCCCGCAGTGCAGCAACCGTGCGACGTTGCAATTGTTGGGGTCAGCGCGATTCTTCCGGGTGCGAAGGATGCGGAAGGTTTTTGGGACAACATCCTCGCGAAGGTCGACAGCATTCGCGAGATTCCAAAAGATCGTTGGGATATCGACCCCTATTTTGATGATGATCGGCACGCACGGGACAAGGTTTATTCGCGATGGGGCGGGTTCATCGATGATGTGCGGTTTGATCCGACCGCCTTTGGCATGCCGCCGGCGTCGCTTCACGCCATCGACCCGCTTCAGCTTCTAGGCCTCGCGGCGGTGAAATCCGTGCTCGATGATGCGGATCTTGGTCTCGAGCAGGTCGACCGGGACAAGGTGTCGGTCATCCTTGGGTTTTCCGGCGGGCTTGGTGAGCTTGGTGTGAAGTACGCTTCGCGGGCGGAGCTTTTTCGGTCCGGAGGCGCCACCCCTGAAGCGCTCGAGGCTCTGCCGGAATGGAGTTCCGATAGCTTTGCCGGCCTATTGCCGAATGTCGCGGCGGGCCGGGCGGCCAACCGCTTTGACTTTGGCGGCATCAATTGCACCGTTGACGCGGCTTGCGCCTCCTCGCTGGCAGCCATTTACCAAGCGGTGACAGAGCTTGAAACGGGGCGCAGTGATCTTGTGGTCAGTGGCGGTATCGATACCGTGCAAGGACCTTTTGGCTTCACCTGTTTTTCGAAGGCTCAAGCGCTGTCGCCCAACGGCCGCTCCCGTACCTTTGATGCCAATGCTGACGGTATTGCGATATCAGAAGGTGTCGCGATGATCGCCCTTAAACGCCTTGCGGATGCGGAACGCGACGGTGACCGGGTGCTCGCGGTGATCAAAGGAATTGGCGCATCGTCGGATGGGAAGGCGAAGGGGCTGATGGCGCCGCGGCCAGTGGGGCAGATGCGAGCCTTGCGCCGCGCCTACGCCCAGGCGGGATATTCTCCGTCAACGGTTGGTCTTTTTGAGGCCCACGGCACGGGTACCGCGGCGGGCGATGTCGCGGAGCTTGAAACGCTCACAACGATCCTCGCTGAAGCAGGCTCAGAGCCCAAAAGCGCGGCGGTTGGTTCGGTGAAAACGGCCATTGGGCACACCAAATCCTCCGCGGGCGTCGCGGGGCTTGTGAAAACCGTCTATGCCCTGCACGACCAGATCATGCCGCCTCATCGCGGCGTCGAGGTGCCTAACAGCACACTGAGCGACGAGGCGTCACCGCTCTATCTTAGCCAAGAAGTGCGGCCGTGGCTGCGGCCCGCAGAACACCCCCGCCGTGCGGGCGTCAGCGCGTTTGGTTTTGGCGGCACCAACTTCCACGTCACCCTCGAAGAATATAGTGGTCACGTCCTCCCAGCACAGATGAAACCGGTGAGCAGCAGCTGGCCAGTGGAACTTTTGGTTTGGCAGGGCAAGACCCGCGACGAATTGTTGGCGGCCATGGGGGCAACGCTTGATGCCCTTCGTCAAGGGGGCGAGGCCGATCTGGCGTCACTCGGCGCGAGCCTCGCTGCTGCACGCCGCGACGGTCCTTGGCGCTGCGCTATCGTTGCGTGCACCCTTCCTGTGCTTCAGGACAAACTCGCAGCCACGATTGCCAACCTCGCCGAGGGAACGGGCGATAAGCCAAAGGGCGTCTATACCGGCGAGGCCGTTGAAACACCCAAAGTGGCTTTCCTTTTTTCGGGACAAGGCTCTCAGTACCCCGATATGTTTAGAGAGGCGGCGGCGCGGCTCAGCGATCTGCGCGGGGTTTTTGATTTCTCCCATGAGGCGTTGCACAGCACACCGAATTTCTCCAAGGGCAAGCGTCTTGGCCAATTGATCTATCCGCCGGAGCGGTTCACGCCCGAGGAAGACAAAGCTGCCCGTAAAGCATTGACCGCCACGTCCATGGCGCAGCCTGCGCTGGGTGCCGTTGGGGCAGGGCTGACGGCGTTTTTGCGGCGCCTTGGCATTGAGCCCGCGATGGCTTGCGGCCATTCTTACGGCGAGTTTGTCGCCCTTCACGCAGCGGGCGCCCTCGACCTTGATGATCTTTTGACGCTGTCGGAGGCGAGGGGGCGTCTTGTCGAAGGCGCATCGTCGGATGGCGATCTTGGCACAATGCTCGCTGTTCTGGCGCCGGAAGCAGATATTCAGCAGGCGGTGGAAGGGATCGAAGGCGTCCACTTTGCCAATTTCAACGCGCCGCGCCAAACGATCCTCAGCGGTGCACGCGAGGCCATCGATCGGGCTCAACAGGCGTGTGAGCGCGAGGGGATCACGGCGAAGTCGATCCCTGTCGCCGCTGCTTTCCATTCACCACTTATGGGCCCAGCGGCCGCGCCCTTGTCCGATGAAATCAATGAGATCGTTTGGGGCGATCTTCGTTATCCGGTTTATCATAATGCAAATGGTTTGCCGCATGAGCGTGGCCGGGTCGCCGAGTGGATGCATGGCCATTTGCTCGGGCCAGTTCTCTTTACCCAGACGATCAATTCTATGTATGAGCAGGGCGCGCGGGTTTTCCTGGAGGTCGGCCCGAAAAGCGTTCTGACTGAACTCACCAAGGCCATCTTGGTCGGCCAGCCGCATCGCGCCATCGCCCTCGACGGCCGGGGCGGTGATTTGCCGGGCATGATCCATGCTCTGGGTGAGCTGTTTGTCGAGGGTGTAGGCTTTGACGTGGCCGCTCTTTTTGACGGACGGGGCGAAGCGTTCGATGTGGCAACGCTCTCATCGTTGCGCTTTGAAACACCGCTTGCGCCGCAGGAATGGCTGATCAATGGCACGCGCGCCTATCGCCCCGGTGAGGTGCCCCCACCAAAGCCTGCGCCTTCTCCCATCGATCATCAGACGGAGGCAATGGACGTCACGCCGCCGCCCGTCGCGCCGCCGCAACCAACGCCGATCACCAACAGTCTGCCTCCCGGGTTTGTGCCCATGGCACACGCAGGAGGTCTGTCAGACCGTCGTCAGTCTCTACCCATTCAATCAGCAGAGGGGATCAATTCCATGAACCACAATGGTGCACCGCCAGGCCCAGGCCTCGGCGAGCGAACGTTGACGGAGTATTTTGGTGTGATGCGCCAATTCCTTCAGTCCCAAGAATCCGTGATGCTCGGCCTGCTCGGCCAGGGCGTTGCGCCGTCTCCTTATCAATCCGCCAGCCCGGACCTCTTCGCCCAAGCGCCCGCGGCCCCGGCACCGATTGCAGCTCAACCGGTGTTGGCACCGCAGCCTGTCGCCCAGCCCACAGCGACGGTACAGCCGCTCAGCAATGGTCACGCCCAGCCAAATGGGCATGCCCCCGGCGAGCTCAACGGTCATGCGCCAGCGTTGGAGGCGGCACCTGCCCCAGCCGAGGTTGCCGCAGCGCCAGCACCGACCGCTGCTCCCGCGCCAGCGGCCCCGGCACCTGCCACGCTTAATATTGGGGATGAGTTGGTGAAACTCATCAGTGAGCGGACCGGCTATCCAGAGGATATGCTGTCGCCCACGGCCGACATCGAAGGCGATCTCGGGATCGACTCGATCAAGCGGACGGAAATCCTCGGTGCCCTGCGCGGCTCCTTGCCCGACACGGCCGCCGCGATGTTGGAAGATCGGATGGAGGAGCTCTCCAAAGCCAAGTCGCTATCGGACATCGAGACGATCGTGACCAACGCCCTGGGGAACGAAGTGGAGGGCCAGCGCCCTTTTGACTTAAGCGGGGAGGCCTCGACCGCGTGCGCCGCGCTTCCCCGCTTCATCATCAAGGCGCACCCAGAACCAGCCGATCACGTCGCCCTCGATGATCCGGCGGGAGGAGCCTATGTCCTCCTCGCCGCCGATGAGGGCGAGCTTGCCGAAAAACTCAGCAAGCGAATCGAAGAAGCGGGCGGTATAGCGTTGATTGCGCCGCCGAACCGCTGGCGCGATAGCGCCGAGTTTGGCCGTTGGCTTTCTGATCTCAAAACTAAGTACCCGATCTCTGCCCTGATCGCCCTTGGCAACACAGCGCAACGGCCCTTTTCCTGCGATATGTCGCTCGAGGCTTTTCGCGAGTCGGTGTCCGACGAGCTCAAGGTGTTGTTCCCGGTTTTGCGGGCAGCCAGCGATGATCTCTCTCAAGGAGGGACGGTGATCGTTGCGTCGGCGATGGGCGGCTATTTCGCGCGGGGCAAGGATCATCCCGATCAGGACAAACCGTTTCCGGCTGCTGCTGGTGCTGTCGGGCTTTTGAAGTCACTGACCTTCGAATGGCCCGAAGCAAAGCTCAAAGCCGTCGATCTTGATCCTGACGACCATGCCGATGATCAGGCTATTTATCTCTTCAAGGAACTCTTTTTGCCCGGCGGCAGGCGTGAAGTTGGGTACCCGAAAGGCCAACGGACGATATTCCGTACCGTGCCTGCGTCGATCCAAAAAAGTGATGCGCGTCCAGCGGATAAGGACTGGGTCGTGCTCGCTGTTGGTGGGCTGAAGGGTATCACCGCAGAGACATTGCGCGGCTTGGCAGCGCGGCAAGCCACCCTTGTTCTTGTCGGCCGGACGGGCGCGCCGGATAAGGAGGATCCTGTCCTCGCTGCGTGCACGGATCGCCCCAGCCTGATGCGCCACTTTATCGATAAGGCAAAAGCCGAAGGTGCACCGCCCAAGCCCACCGAGATTGAGCGCAAGATTTCACGCGTGTTAAGTGAGCGCGAAATGCGCGGCAATCTCGCTGATTTTGCGGCGATGGGCGCCACCATTGATATCCGCACCACCGATGTGCGGTCAGAAGAAGCCGTGAGCGATCTCTTGGCTGGGGTTTATACGGATTATGGCCGGCTTGACGCCGTGCTTTATGGCGCTGGCACGATCGAAGACGCACTTCTTGCTAAAAAGGATGATGACGCCAGC
>JBCBUC010000038.1:0-14736 GCA_039818345.1 Pseudomonadota bacterium
GAAGACGACCTGCGCGCCGCGGAGTTTCTCGCCCGCCTCTTCAATCAGGGTCGGCCCGTCCATCTCCGGCATCATGATATCAGTGAGGACCAGGTCGAAACGCTCCTTGTCCTCTTCTAAGATCTCGAGCGCTTCGTCGCCGTCGGATGCTTCAACGATTTCATAGCCGCACATCGTGAGAGCGCGGACAACAATGCTCCGTACACCATCTTCATCTTCGACGACGAGAATTCGCCCTTTGCCTGTTGGGTCCGCCGCTTCTTCGTTTTTGACCGTGTTGACCGCGTTCCGTTCCGCCGCGGCTTCGGCCTCTTCTTGGCTCACTGCTGGCAAGAAAATACGGAAGGTCGCGCCTTCTTCAGGACGGTTATAAAGGAAGATACGCCCACCCATCTGCGCAATGGCTCCGGACACGGTCGATAAGCCAAGCCCTGTTCCTTGGCCTTCTCCTTTGGTCGTATAGAACGGCTCAAAAATATGATCTGCATGCTCCGCAGGAACACCGCCGCCAGTATCCGCCACCTCGACCAGCACATGATCGACCTCTTCGAGGACCTCATAGCCAAAGTCAGCAATCTCATCGGCTGGAACGTGCTTGGTCTCGATCCGGAGGGAACCGCCACCGGGCATTGCATCGCGCGCATTGA
Organism: Pseudomonadota bacterium; assembly: GCA_039818345.1. Taxonomy (GTDB): domain Bacteria; phylum Pseudomonadota; class Alphaproteobacteria; order Caulobacterales; family Parvularculaceae; genus Parvularcula. The sequence continues at coordinate 648 of JBCBUC010000038.1, forward strand.
CCGCAAGGTTCATGACAGCGAGGTGGATTTGCCCCTTATCCGCCTTAACCTGCGGAATACTCCGCCCATGGACAACTTCAAGGGACACCTTCTCTGAGACATAACGCTTAAGGGCTGGCGTGAAGTCGTTAAGAAGCTCAGTAAGCGAACAAACCTCCGGCTTGAGCGTTTGTTTCCGGGAAAACGCCAAGAGGTTCCGGGTAAGGTTTTGGGCCCGCTGCGCTGTCTCATAAATCATCGCAAGATCGCGGTACGATGGATCCCCCACCGGATGGTTGCGCATCAGAAGTTCCGTGGAACCCATCACCACAACAAGAAGGTTGTTGAAGTCATGCGCCACCGAACCCGCGATCTGGCCGATTTGCTGGAGCTTTTGGCCCTGAACGCTGTCCTCCTCCATACGGCGCTGATAGGTAATATCCACCGCATAAAGAACAGTTTGCCGAGGACCGTAAGCACCTCGCCGACGCCGGACGGGACGAGCATAGACGCGGAAAATATGCGCCTGGGCACCTTCGCCAACGCGAATTTCGATCGGTTTGGTGAGTGGTTTTTGGCTTTGCCGCGCACGCATAGCGGCCGACAGCTCATTGATCGCTGTGGCGCTGAGGACAGTGGAGAACCGAGCGCCCTCCGAGGCCTCAGGGAAATAGGACCCAAAGAGATTGTTTGCATAGGTGATCCGGCCATCCGTTGACGGATCGCCTTCTAAAATCGCGACGCCAAAGGGCGCTTCAGTCAGATCTGCGCCCGCTTGAATGCCCGTCGCATCGGTGGTCTGTGCGCCCTTTTCTACGACCTCAACACAAACGAAACCTTCGCCCGGGCCGCCTTTGGTGAATGGCGTTAGAATCACATCGCGCGACGTGCCCGGACGATCAGGTGACCTGTCCCGAATACGCGCCTCGTACTCTTCGGCGTCAGCTTCCCACAGGTGGGAAATCACAGGCTTGATCTCGCCCATAATAACGTCGCCTAAGGCTAGAGTGTGACCGGGCTTCGTACCGAAAAGTTCAGCAGCCTTGACGTTCATCCACGCGATCGCGCCGGAACGCTCTAGGGCAACCACAGCCTTCGGAAGATTGAAATAAGCAGATTTGAGCGAATCCTGGCGCCGATCGACGGGCATTTCGTGGAGGCGCCAAGCAGAATAAACCTCACCATCACCTGCTGGCCGCATCGGCCGCACAAAGACATTGAATCGGCGAAGCGGAAGCTCACCTTGCGCCGCTTGCGCCGCGGATCCCATTGTTTGGGTCAAAATTTCTTCCGCGGCCGTCCCGCTCCGGCATGCCTTTGCCAAGCGGAACATCTTAGAACTCTCCGTACCCGACTGACCAAACAAGCGATCAATGCGCGGCGGCAAACCGGTTGAACCTTTAACCCCGGCCTCTTCGGCGACCCGCAGATAGGCGTCATTGGCATAAACCACGACCCCGTCGGGCGTGGTGACCAACCGTGCGTCCGCATCAGCGTCAATAATCGCTTCAGCAAGGCCGAGCGTGTTGAGGATTTCGCTACCCGCAAGAACGGCCGCATTCGCCTTGTTCTTCCGTAAGCGTTTCCAAAGAAAGCTGGTGAGCAAAATTGGCGAGTAAGCCTTCGCCGCGCCCGCCAAGATCAAAATCGTGCCAAAGGTGAGAAGACCGCCGCCAAAGAGAGAAGCAACAATCACATCGACGCCGCCCGTCCATGCTCCGTAGACCAAGGATGCAATGACCAACGCCATTGAAAGCCACATCGCAAGGGGCGTGATCACCTCAGCGACCTTTTGAAAGAACGTATTCTCCGGTGTCCGAGATGACACAAGCCGCGGCGGTGCCACGAAGGACATGCCTCTTCCACCGCCGGACCCAAACGCAGTTAATGCGGGCTCTTGTTCATCAGCGCTCTCGTCGTCCTCGTCATCCTTGCCGCCCTCTAAAGGAACGTCCGCCAGAAGACGTTTGAGAAACGGATCTTGGTCATCGATTTCAGCTGCTGGTGCCGTGTCTTCAGGGGCCCAGTCTTCCGCCTTATCATCATCGAGCGCGTCATCTTGAGACGCGGCGGGTTCGGCAGGTTTCGCCTTCCCAAAAAGACGCCGCTTGGGTTTCTCGGCCTTGGGTTTGTCAGCTTTCGGCTTTTTGTCCTTACGCCGCTTCGCCTTCCCTTTAACGGCCTTGGCTTCCTCTGATGTGTCTTCGTCCACCGTCTCGATCACATCCGCGGCTTCGTCCTCTGCCCACAGATCTTCTGCCTCATCGTCAGATGACGATGCTTGCACCTCCGCGAGCGCTTTAGCGAAGGGTGAGAGTTGCGGGTCGTCAGCGGCCGTATTTGCTTCAGCGATCGCTGGTTCGGCTGGCTCCTCGGGTTCGATGCTCTCTTCCGGCGCGACCTCCGGGACCGGGAGCTCCGCAGCAGGAGCAGGCGCAGGTACGGCCTTTTTCGTGTCGACCTTTTTGCGAAGGGCTGGGCTCGTCGCCATGGCCTCCCGCGCTTCGATCAGCTTTTGCATATCGGCCGGTTCGGCCAGATCGCTGTCATCACTCTCTTCGTGCTGACCACGGGCTTTCAGTACCCGATCGGCCAGGCGCTTCGCAAGATCCGCAGCAGCCTGATGGTCCTTGGAGGAAAGCTGGCTCTCGGAGGGGTCTTTGCCGTGTTTCAGGACATCCTGGAGGATCGCATCGAAATCACGATCGGCCTCGGCTTCATCAGGCTCCGGCGCGAACTGCATCGCGCTTTTGAGGTCCTTGCCTTCACCCGCTTGGCCCTTGGGCTGCGGTCTCAACGTGGCTCGTCGCACTCCGCGGGGGAGTTTGATTGGTGAGCGGTTCGTGGCTTCTGCCATGATATCCTCGCTTTAGACCGGGAGTAACGCACAAATGAGCGTGGCTTCTGCCAGTCATCTGGGCGCAGGGATGAATTCTCCCGCAATCCTCACCTGTTCTGAGTCGCAGTCCAGCGTTACTCCTTGATTAAGATTCGTTGCGAGATTCTTATGCTTTTAACTCACGTTAGGATCCGATGACTGAACCATCGATAAAGCTTGGGATGGCCTGGGGATCAGGCGGTGCCCGCGGCTGGGCGCATGTCGGCGTGCTTCGCGCGTTTGAAGAGCTTGAAATAACAATTGATATCGAAGCGGGCTGCTCTGCTGGAGCGTTGGTCTCTGCCGCGCGGCGCCTGGGGATCTGGGACGAGTTCTTGGCATGGGGCCGCGAAATCGGGCCGATTGGTGCACTGAGCCAATTTGCGATTCGGTTGGGCGCTGGGGGCTTTATCAACCCCGCCCGCGCGATTGAGACGTTTCGCTATGCCGATCGGAAGATCGAAGAGCTGACCAAGCCTTGGGGTGCCGTCGCCACCGACTTGGCAACGGGCAAGGAGCTTTGGCTGACCCAAGGTTCGGTGCTCGACGCGGCCAGGGCCTCGGCGTCCATTCCCATGGTCTTGCAAGCAGCCCCCGTGATCGTTGACGGGGTGGAGCGTTGGTTGATTGATGGCGCGACCTCCAATCCGGTGCCCGTCAGTTTGGCGCAAGCCCTTGGCGCCAATCGGGTGATCGCCGTTGATCTCAACTCTTCGGCGGCCACGCTCACCCGGTTTGATCGGCCGGACACGCGCGAGATCACGGTGGTCGAGCCCAAGAGCCAACCGCCCAATGATGGCCCTCTCCCCGACGCCGTGGTCAATCTCCTGCGTGAAACCCGCGACTTTGTCGGACGGGAAATCGCCATGGCGAAGGCAAAGTCCCAGGCCAAACCGCATCTCTTTGAAACGGCCGCGGCCACGCTCGACATCGTGCAGATCCACCTGGCGCAAGCGCTAGCGCAGATCGACATCGCTGATGTTCGGATCACGCCGAACTTGGCCGACCTGTCGCCCGCAGCATTCCATCAACACGCCGAGATTGAAGAGCGCGGATACCTTGCCGCGATGGCCGTCCGTGACCAATTGGAGGCCTTGCGTGATGAACGTCATCAAGCGACATCAGCATCAGGCGACCAACAAGGGGGCGCGCCATGAACCGTGTTTTGACGCTCAGCAGCATCGCCCTCGGCGCTGCCCTGATCACGGCCTGCGCCGATCCAGTGGCCGCTGATCCCGTGACGCCCAACGTCGAGCAATCGCCGGTTGACCAGGGACGCTACCGCGTGACGCAAAGCGCGTTTGATCACGACGAAACGCTTAAACGGCTCCTTCAAGCGATCGATCGCCGGGATCTAACGGTTTTTGCCACGATCGATCACCAAGCAGGAGCCGCTTCTGTTGATCTGGAGATGGCTCCCGCCACCGTGGTCATTTTTGGCGCGCCGCAGATTGGCACAGCGCTGATGCAAGCCGACCCCGTGATGGCCGCCGAGTTGCCGCTTCGCGCCGCGGTCTTCGATGATCAGGACGGCGCCACCCATCTCGCCGTAACCTCCCCCGCCTCAATTGGCCGTGCTTTCCCGGCAGTCACCGCTGCCGAACAAGCGCGGCTTGATGGCATCGCCCGAAACCTTCGTGCACTGAGCGAAGAAGTAACGGGTAACGATGGGTAAGCGCCGTGATAGACCGGTGATCAGATGACCGCCGTTGCTGACAAAGCCAAAGGATAGACTGAAACAGTGCCCTTCAACGCGGCACCGGAGCCATGGCTTACAGACGGTCTAGGCCAGCAAGGAGCGATGCAACCTCGTCACGGGAGACAACGGTCTCACTGCGGAGGAAGTCCGCAACGGTTGATTTTGAGACGTTCCTGATCCGCACATTGCGCTGTTCACCCACGCCGTCCCGGTCCAAATCGACCACAATCTCGTACCGAGTTGGGAAGCGGTATGGGTTTGGCCGCTGGTGAATGCCAGCATATTGGCTGGCGGTCAGACCCTTATGGAGAACGCATGTGCTGACCATGGTGATGGTGTCACTGGGTTGGCTTCGCGGAGCGCGGCGGATCAGGCGGGTCTGTTCCTTGGCATAGGTCGAGTTCTTCGTCTCATCGCAAGGCGGAACAGCGCTTGGCGTCGGTGACACAAGGCCAACGGGAACAAGGTTTGAACCACGCAATTGGCGCAGCGCGTTGAAATCCAACTCATCTTGCGGAAACAGCCGGTTCGCAAAAGCTTCCCAATCAGCCTGTTTGAAATTGCGACGGTTGGGGTGTTCCTCGAGGCTGGCGATGAGCGCGCGGTTCACCCCCACTTTATCGATGCGAACATAATAGTCGCCGTCAACCACCGTGTATTTGACGCTGTAGCCGCCCGTCTCCGGAACTGGCGGAACATTGCTGGCGCAAGCGGCGAGCGCAACAAGGCCAAAAATCAAAGCTACAAGACGCATCACGAGGAGCCCCCAAGGTCACCAAACTCTTAACTTGGACACTGCAATGCAAAATGTGAACCAGCTGCGCAAGACTCTTATGGCGCCTCAATCTCGGCCAAGAGTTCAGCCTCCAGCTCCTGCAAAATCGCTTCATTGGCGCCGCCGGGCACACTTTCGCGGCCCCACTCCATCATCACCGGCACCGCAAGCGGCGACACTCGTTCAAGCGGCCGATGAACAAGCCGACCACGCACGCGCGCCAAAAGCTTAGAAAGCCGACCGAGGTCAAGAAAACCCGCGGCCGCATCGTTCCAAGCCGCTTTCATCAAGATATGATCGGGTTGGTGGTCGCGCAGGACATCGTAAATGAGCCCGGCGGAAAAGCTCACCTGGCGCCCTGTTTTTTCCTGACCCGGATGGTTCTTTTCAATCATTCCAGCAATCATCGCGCAATTGCGGAACGTTCGTTTCATCAACTGTGCGTCCGCCAGCCAAAGATCGAGGTCATCCCCCAAGAGATCCTCTTCAAAAAGCTCATTCATATCGACATCCGCCGGATCTTTCCGCATCCAAACGGACAAGGCGTATTCCGTGGGACAAAAACCGAGAGGTTGGAGCCCTAAACGCTCAAGCCGCCTGGTCACCAACGTTCCTAAGGACTGATGCGCAAGACGGCCATCGAAGGGATAACAGACAAGATGAAACTTACCCGCCCGAGGGAAGGTTTCGATCAAGAGCTCATCAGGGTGCGGTAGATAAGACTTCTTGCGTTGCCAATCTAGCCACTCGCGGACAGGTCCTGGCAACACACCCCACGCATCGGGGTCGTTGACCATGGTCCGGACCCGGTCTGCCAAGAAACTGGAAAGCGGAAATTTGGCGCCGGTCCATGTTGGGATCTTCACCTCTTCTCCTGCCGCGCGCGTGACATAGACATCCATATCTTGAACACCCTCGAGGCGAAGCACCTCGCCGGCAAAGATAAACGTGTCTCCCGGCGCCAGTTGGCTCAAGAAGAACTCTTCAATGGTGCCGAGTTTGCGCCCACCGCGCGGTGATCCTGCTCGACCATCTTTTCGTTTTATTCGCCCAAGACGGACATTATAAGTTGGCAGGTCGATGATGGTACCGGCGTTCATGCGGTAGAGCTGTGCTGTTCTTGCATCCCTAATCCGCATACGTCCATCAGGCGCTGGTACGATCCGACGAAACCGGTCATAGGCACGCATCGCGTAACCGCCGGTTGCTACAAAATCGAGCGCCTCATCGAACTGCTCGCGGGTTAAATCGACATAGGGGCTTGCGCTTCTCACCTCGTCGTAAAGACGATCAGGGAAAAACGGTTCAGATGCCGCCATTCCCCAAATATGCTGACACAGAACATCAAGCGCCCCGTCTTGGTAGGGGTCTCCATCAAGAAGTCCTTGATCAACAGCCTCTTTTGCCGCCACACATTCGAGGACTTCAAATCGGTTGGCCGGCACGAGGATCGCAGCGGAGGGCTCATCCATGCGATGGTTCGACCGGCCAATCCGCTGAACCAAACGTGCCGCGCCTTTGGGTGCACCAAGACAAATGCAAAGATCCACCGCCCCCCAATCAATACCCATGTCCAGGGTCGCCGTGCAGACAACAGCCTTCAACGTGCCCTCAGCCATGGCCGCCTCTACCCTTTGCCGTTGCTCTCGCTCTAGGCTGCCATGGTGGAGTGCGATCGGTAGGGCATCGGCATTCATGCGCCAAAGCTCTTGAAAACAGACCTCGGCTTGGCTGCGGGTGTTGGTGAAAACGAGTGTTGTCGTGTGCGTCTTAATCGCTTCGTAAATCGCTTCGAAGGAATGCCGGCCTGAATGACCCGACCAGGGAATATTGTCCCCAGGTGTAAAGACGTCAACGGACGGCTTAACGCCGCCCTTCGCAAGAATAAGGCTTGCCAAGCCGTCGCCAGGTTGGTTTTGCGGCACCAGATAGCGTTGCAGCGGCACCGGATCATCAACCGTCGCCGAAAGCCCCACCGTCCGCATCCCTGGCGCTAATGTCCAGAGGCGTGCCAGGGCAAGGGCTAGGAGGTCGCCCCGCTTTGATCCCTTAAGAGCATGGAGCTCATCCAAAACAACGCAGCGCAACCCTGAAAAAAGATCGTTGGCGGATGGATGCGCTAGCAGCAATGATAACTGCTCGGGGGTGGTCAGGAGAATGTCCGGCGGGATCGTACGTTGTCGTTGGCGTACAGAACTTTTTGTATCACCCGTGCGACTCTCGACCACAATCGGGAGCTGCATCTCCTCGATGGGGGTCACTAAATTCCGTGCGATATCAACGGCCAATGCCTTGAGCGGCGAGATATAGAGCGTGTGGAGTGATCGATCGTTCTTTGGCGCAGCGGCAAGCTCGACAAGACTAAGCAAAAACCCCGCCAGGGTCTTACCGCCACCCGTCGGTGCGATGAGCAATGCCGATTCGCCATCGAGACCGGCCTCTAGAACCGCTTGTTGGTGATCACGAAGGGTCCAACCTCGACCCTCGAACCAGCTCTGAAACCGGTCTGGAAGGACCGAGACCTCTGTCACGGGCTAGAGGTCAAGTTCCGCTTCCAGTGCGCGGGTCTGGATGAACGTTTTCCGCGGCTCGACGACATCTCCCATCAGCTTACTGAACGTTTCATCGGCCTCATCGGCTTCTTCAATCTGCACCTGGAGCAATTGCCGAGCATTGGCATCGAGCGTGGTTTCCCAAAGCTGATCGGGATTCATCTCACCCAACCCCTTATAACGCTGCATCGTGACGCCTTTACCGCCAGCGGCACGCAGCGCCTCTAGGAAATCGAGCGGTCCATAAACCAAGGTCTCCGTCTCGCCTCGCTTCAGCACAGATGTGCCGGCAAAGGCCTCGCGGATCGCCTCAGCATCGGCGGAAAGACGCCGGGCATCGGCACCGGCGCGCAAGTCTTGACTGAGAACATAGGCCTCGCGAACACCGCGCACCTCACGGGCCAGGATGATATCGCCAGCATCAAAATTGGCCGACCAGCCCTGCTCATACTCTTCGCTGATCGCATCAAGACGCTCAGCCAAGGCCGCGAGTGCTTCGGGTGCAGGATCATCAACCCCCAGCACACCTGCGAGCGCAGCCAACACCAACACGTCGCGCCGAATCCACGAAGGAAATGCCTCGACCCGCTGCGCGACTGCCCTACTTTTCTCAATGAGATCAGCAAGATCACGGCCCATGCGCTGCTCTCCGCGCGCATCGGTTAAAACGGCTCCATCAACCCCCTCAGCGTAAAGATAATCAGCCAGCGCCTTCTCATCCGTCAGATAGCGCTGCGAGCGCGATTTCTCCACGCGATAAAGCGGCGGCTGGGCGATGTAGAGATGTCCACGGCGGATCAACTCAGGCATCTGACGATAAAAGAAGGTGAGCAACAGCGTCCGAATATGTGCGCCGTCGACGTCCGCATCGGTCATGATAACGATTTTATGGTAACGAAGCTTGTCCGGATCAAAATCATCGCGGCCAATCCCTGTACCCAGCGCCGTAATCAGTGTACCGACCTCTTGGCTCGATAGCATTTTATCGAAGCGCGCCCGCTCAACATTGAGGATTTTTCCTCGCAATGGTAAAATGGCTTGGTTCTCACGGTTTCGCGCCTGTTTCGCCGAACCGCCGGCCGAGTCGCCCTCGACCAGGAAAATTTCTGATTTAGCGGGATCCCGCTCTTGGCAATCAGCCAATTTTCCGGGCAGAGACGAAACATCAAGCGCGCCCTTACGCCGCGTCAACTCGCGCGCTTTTCGAGCGGCTTCGCGCGCTGCGGCCGCCTCGATCACCTTGCCGACAAGGCGTTTGGCATCGGCAGGGTGTTCCTCAAACCATGTCCCAAGCTCTTGGCCAACCACGGTTTCCACCACCGGCCGCACTTCAGAGGAGACGAGTTTGTCTTTCGTCTGGGAGCTGAATTTCGGATCAGGCACTTTCACCGACACAATCGCTGTAAGGCCTTCACGCGCATCGTCGCCGGAAAGGGAGACTTTCTCCCGTTTCAAGAGGCCAGAACTCGCAGCATAGCCGTTCACCACGCGGGTAAGCGCAGCCCTAAATCCGGCCAAATGGGTCCCGCCGTCGCGCTGGGGAATGTTGTTCGTGAACAGAAGGACTTTTTCGTGATAGCTGTCGTTCCACCACATGGCGACCTCAACAGTGATGCTATCCTTCTCCACCGACATGGTGATGGGTTCACTGACAAGCGCCTGTTTCGAGGCGTCGAGGTGCCGAACAAACTCCGTCAGGCCGCCCTCATAATGAAGCTCTAACTCTTGAACCTCTGCCCGCCGCCGATCACAGAGGATAATTTTGAGGCCCGAATTCAAGAACGCGAGCTCTCGCAAGCGGCGTTCAAGCGTGCCGTAGTCGAACTCGGTCTGCGTGAACGTCTGCGTTGAGGGAAGAAAGGTGACTTGCGTGCCGCTTTCCTCCGTATCGCCCGTCACAGCGAGGTCTTTCTCGGCCTCTCCGTGCACGAAGCGCATTTCATGCACGTGCCCACCGCGCCAGATTTTGAGGTCGAGGCGCTCAGACAAAGCATTGACGACCGACACGCCAACACCGTGGAGACCACCGGAAACCTTGTAGCTGTTCTGATCAAATTTTCCGCCCGCGTGCAGTTGGGTCATAATGACCTGCGCCGCCGACATGCCTTCGCCAGGGTGAATTTCGGTCGGTATACCCCGTCCATTATCCCGCACCGTGACAGAGCCGTCATCGTTCAAAACGACATGCACGGTATCACAATAGCCCGCGAGGGCTTCATCGATGGCGTTGTCGACCACCTCATAGACCATGTGATGGAGACCCGACCCATCGTCAGTATCACCAATATACATTCCCGGACGCTTACGCACAGCGTCCAAGCCCTTCAAAACCTTGATCGATTGCGCGCCGTAATCGGCCGCGCCTGAACCCGGATCCGTCTCCGGGGCTGCCTCTGAGGCCATGGGTTATCCGTCTTTTTAATGGTTCTCGATTCGCCCTTAGATATAGAGGTTTTGTGCACCAACCCCAAGCCCTTAAACGGCAAAAACGTCTGCAAAAATGCTTTTAAATGAATAACTTATGGCCTGCGATCAGGCGCCCGGCTGGAGATGGTCCATGTCCGCCAGAAAAGGCGCGAAAGCGTCCTCATCGGTCCCCGTCAGGAAGGCCTGGAGCCCCAAATCATGCAGCGTCGCAGCCAATGCCTGGCGCCGCACCTCGTCGAGATGGGCAACGATCTCGTCGAGCAGTAAGATAAGCGCCCCTTCACTTTGCTCCTTTGCCGCTGAGGCGCGCGCCAGAATAAGGCCGATCAGCAGCGCCTTTTGTTCACCGGTCGAACAGTGCTTGGCGGGCATCTCCTTTTCGAGATGCGTGACGATGAGGTCCGACCGATGGGGGCCGGCAAGTGTGCGTCTTGCGTCGCGATCGATCCGCCGGTTTCGCGCGAGCCGTTGCGCGAAAGAGGCCGCGGCCACATCTTTACCCTCACGGGCCAAATCCGTTTCGACGTCACCCTCGATAAAAAGATGCGCCCTCGGAAAAGCAGCCTGGCGCAGTGTTTCATAACCCGCGGCCAAGCTCTCTGCGGTCTCAAGGCGGCAAGCGGTGACCTCAAGGCCTGCCTCGACCATCTCTTGTTCGAAGGCTGTCAGCAAAGCGGGGTCGCCGCCATGATCGAGGAGCGCCATCCTTTGCTTCATCGCCTTTTCATAGCGCGCTGCGTTCCTTGCGTGGGCAGATGATCCCGCAGCGGCGATCCGATCAAGAAAACGGCGACGCTCCGATGGAGCATCAGCAAACAGACGATCCATCGCCGGGATCAGCCATAAAAACCGGATGACTTCTGCCAACGCCGAAGCACTTTTCACAGGCTCTCCATCGATTTTGACATCACGCCGGTCAAAGCGAGGCGCAGGAATCGAGACCACCAGTCTCAACGGGTCCTCCCCCTCCGCACCAAGAGAAAGCGCGGCACCCGGCGCTCCGCCTGTACCTTGCCGGACGATGTCGGAGAGCTTTGCGCCGCGCAAACTCCGCCCAGCGCCAAAAAGGGTCAGTGTTTCGAGAAGATTGGTTTTCCCCGCACCATTAGGACCAGTAATGACCACGGAACGACCCGTAAGCTGCGCATCAAGCGCCTCGTAAGAGCGGATATCGCGCAGCGTGAGAGACGTGATACGGCGCACAGCGCTTAGGCCAATCAGACCCGCAGCGGCATCAAAACATAGAGCGCGGCAGGGTCTTCATCGTCGGTGATCACCGTTGGCGATGCGGTATCGCCAAAAGCAAAAGTCACCGTCTCACCGTCAATTTGCGCTGTGATATCGAGGAGATATTTAGCGTTGAACCCAATTTCGATCGCCTCGCCAGGGAAGTCCACGGACAAATCTTCGGTGGCTGTCCCAGTTTCGGGGCTGTTGACATTGAGCTGAAGACGATCGGAGTCGATCATCAGCTTGACCGACCGCGTTTTATCAGCGGACACCGTCGAGACGCGGTCGACTGATTTTGCAAAGTCAGTCGGGCTCACCCGCATGATCTTGTCGTTACCCTCGGGGATCACGCGCGCATAGTCAGGGAACGTCCCATCAATAAGCTTTGTGGTCAGCGTGATGTCATCGAACTGAAAGCGCATGCGCCCCGATGAGACCAGGATGTTGACGTCAGACCCCGCATCATCGAGCAAGCGACGCAGTTCAAGCACGGCTTTACGGGGCACGATCACACCCGCCATCCCCTCCGCACCTTGAGGAATGGGAGCATCAAGCCGCGCTAGCCGGTGACCGTCGGTGGCAACGGCGCGCAGACTTCCTTCGCCATCCGCTTCCTGCGCATGAAAATAGATACCGTTGAGGTAGTACCGCGTCTCCTCTTGACTCATCGCAAAACGAGCTTTGTCGATAAGGCGCGCCAGATCCGCCGATGGCATCGAAAACGATTGGCCGTCATCCGCCGCGGGCAAGGAGGGGAAATCCTCCTCAGGCAAGATCGCAAGGCTGAACTCCGATTGGCCAGCTGTGAGCTGTAAGCGGCCATTGGAGGTTTTCTCCAATGCCACCTGGCTGCCATCGGGCAGTTTTTTGACAATATCAAAAAGCGTCACTGCGGCGGCGGTGGCGGCGCCGGACATTTCGGCGTCCGCTGGGACTTGCTCTGCGATCTCTATATCAAGATCCGTCGCTGTGAGCGCGAGCGTTCCCCCCTGCGCCTGTAGCAAGACGTTGGAAAGAATAGGAATTGTATTACGGCGTTCCACCACCGATTGGACGTGAGATAGCGCCTTGAGGAGCGTTCCTCGTTCGATGGTGACCTTCACGGGCCCTTACTCCTTCTGGTCGCTGAGCCGTTGCGCCGACTCATTCGGGGCGCAGAGAACAGCATACCAGATCGCCGAACGCTAGGTTCGAATACGTGTGTAGCGTCACGAATTGTGGTCAAACTCGTCAAAGATCTGGGTGATCCTGGCTCCAAACGTCGTGTCTGACTCAGCCAAGATCTCAGCCGTCTTGATCGAGTGCATCACGGTGGTGTGGTCACGACCAATCATCGCACCGATGGCTGTCAGTGGCGTATCGGTGAGCTTTCGCACAGCCAAGCAAAACGCATGACGTCCACGGACAATCGGTTGCTTTCGCGATCGACCTAAAAGGTCGGTCTTAGAGAGGCCGAAAACCTCCGTGGTGTAATCAAAAATCGCTTCCGGGGTCAGTGACGGACGACGATTGTTAAGGTGCTCAGACAACAGCTGACGAAGGCGATCGTCGCTCAGCTCCTTACCGATATCGGCTTCGGCTTCGGTTGCAACTTGAACGAGACTCAACAGGCCTTCGAGCTCACGGACCGAGTCTTCGCAGCGACGCGCAATGAATTCCAAATGACGTCTGAGGATCGACACACCCGAAATCGCTGATGCTTCATCCGCCAACTGCGATGCGATCTTCAAACGGAGGTCGAGATCAGGCTTGTTGACCTGAACACAGAGCCCGCCCCCCAATCGGCCAGCAAGCCGCGACGAGATCCCAGTCTCAGCCAATTTGGTTGGAGGCAGAGCGCCGGCCACGAGCACGCGCTTACCCGCGCCGCGGAGCTTATCAATCAAGCAATCGAGCTCTTCTTGTGTTCTTTTCCGGCCACGGAGTAATTGAATATCATCAATGAGCAAAACATCCGTGTTTTGGAGAAAGGTCCGAAGCTCTTTGACACTCTTTGAAATGAAAGCCTCAGACACGTCGGTCATGAGGGAGTCGTAGGTGAGATAAAGGACGTTGTCGTTGGGGTTCCGCCGAAGCCACTCTTGTCCCACGGCGTTCAGCAAATGGGTCTTTCCGCGACCGGCTGCGCCGTGGATCATGATCACGCCTTGACCCGATTCATCTAAAATTTTTGCGGCTGCACGGCGGGCAAGACGATTGGTATCATTTGTACAAAAACGATCGAGGGTCATGCCGCGGGCGAATATGCCGGGTGCTGCGCAGTCAAAAGGAGACTGTTGCGCATCAGTTGGAACAGTGCGATCCGGCTCAGCTGGTCGCGATACGACAGCATCCTGCCCCAGCTTCTTTGGTGCACTTGGCTGCGCTGCAACACCGCCAGCGTCCTGCGCGCCCCTCACCTGCAAATCACGAACAGGACCATAATGCTCAGACCACATCTGACGCATACGGCTCGCAAATCGCTGTGAAATGAGCGTCGCCGAAAACCGAGAAGGTGCTTGGAGCGTTATGCCCTCTTCACCAGCTTCTGCGAGACTAAGCCCATCAAA
>JBCBUC010000039.1:0-14607 GCA_039818345.1 Pseudomonadota bacterium
GCGTTGGGATAGTTTCGAGACGACCCAACCTGGGGGCGAATTTGACATCGATGATGACGAGATCTCGCCGAAAGTCGGTGTGGCTTATAAACCAGTCCCGCAATTTTTGATTTTTGCTAACTATGCGGAAGGTTTCCGTGCGCCATCGTTCAATGAGGCGTTTGCGGACGGCACGCATTTCGCCATTCCAAACCTGACCGCACCGCCGGGACCGTTCGGCCCCACCTTTGTCTCGAACCTGTTCATTGGTAACGAGGATCTCACGCCGGAAACGTCATCCACTTGGGAAGTGGGCGCCGGTGTCGATTTTGCGGGTCTACTGTTCAGCGGAGATCAGTTCACAGCGAAAGCGTCCTACTACAACTCCGAGGTCGATGATCTCATTGGGCTTGACGTTCAAACACCGCTTGGATGCTTTTTCACGCCCGCGACGGCGCCGCCAACCATTCCATCTTTCGTCATCGCGTCGCAGCCTTGCGGCTCGGGGGAGGCCTTTGGCAACACAAGCCAGAACGTGAACATTGCTAACGCGGAGATCGACGGTGTCGAACTCGAGTTCTCCTACCTTTCTGAATGGGTCTATGCGCGGGGTAACCTCACCACGATTGATGGCGTTGATCAGGACACGGGAGAGTTTCTTGAAGGGGTTCTCCAACCGACGACGGTCTTCATCGATTTGGGCGTGAGGTGGCAATCAGCTGGTCTTCGCTTTGGCTCCCGGGTGACGGTTGCTGATACGTTTGATGAGGTGAACACTGAAGTTGAAGAGCGTGACAGCTACACAGTCGGTGATATCTATGCCGTGTGGGAACCGAACGTCAAAGCGTTAGAAGGGGTGCGTCTCGATCTTGGAATCGATAACATTGCGGACACGGATTATGAAGTCGTCAATGCTGGTGTCAGCGAGCAAGGTCGTAATTTCAAAGTTGCTTTGACCTGGTCAAAGGGCTTTTGATGAACCTGGTTCGATCGCCCTTTGGCCAGCTCTAGGGCAAGCCTATCCTACTCCGATCATGACACAGATCATATCATGAATTCTCACCAGTTATCCGATGTCACCTTGCCAGAGCTGGGTACCGGAACGGGTTTGGTCTTGATCGGGTTTCGCGCGTCGGTCTTCGGGCAAGCAGGCTGCTTTTGTGTACAGAGCGGGTTTGCTGCAAGTTTCGGTCAAGACGCGAGGCCTATTCTCGTCGACATCCTGACATGTGCTCGCGTCTTGGGGGAGGAGGGCACACGGAAAATCGGCCTTTCTGCGCCTGGACAAAGTCGCATGACACGCGATGAGGTCTCTCTCGTCTGCGCCTTTTCGGCGGCACAAGCGTGGGACCACGTCGCGCTTGCGGCGCATCTGTCGTGGCTCGCTGACCGCCCGGCGGCCCCACGGCTCATTGAGGTGATCACCACGATCGCTGATGATTTCGCGGGTTTCGGCCTGGCGATTCACGCCCCCCTCGCGGCTCGTTGTGTTCCGGCCGGAACCACACCGGCCTTTCGTCTCGTTGGCTAAGAACGAGGCCAATCGAGCATCCGGATCCTCTGCAATTTTTGTTGCGAATGGCTTGCATTATTAGAAATCAGCGCTAGGGATGCGATAGATTCTGATAATCAATCGCATGTGGGGTCTTTCGTGACGCGTTCTTGGCTACTCGGCGTGAGTTTCGCCGCTCTTCTTCCGGTTTCTGCTGCGGGGCAGGACGAGCAACCGCTTCAACTGGCTTCGGTGGAGCCGCTGGATCAAATCGTGGTCTACGGCACAAAGGTGGATCGATCTCTTCAAGACGTCACATCGAGCGTCGCAGTGGCCACGGGCGAGGAGATCTTGCGAGAGCCGATCATCGACCTCTACGATATTATTGATCGTATACCGAATGTGTCCTCAACCTTCGGTGGCCTTGGTTTCTCGATCCGCGGTGTTGATCAGCGAGGGGTTGCGGGTAATGGCGCGACGCTGACCGTCTATGTTGATGACTCGCCGCTTAGCAACCAGACCACCTTCTTTGGCCCGCTGGATAGCTGGGATCTTCAACAGGTGGAGGTCTACCGAGGCCCTCAGTCGACGAACTTTGGCCGGAACTCGCTGGCTGGTGCCATCTATGTGCGGACGCAGGACCCCAACTATGAGTGGGATGCAAAGCTCCGCGGTGAGGTTGGGAACAATGGTGTTTGGCAGACGGCTGTTGCTGTCGGTGGTCCGATTATCGAGGATAAGCTTGCTTTCCGCTTTGCCGGCAACTGGCGGGAAAGTGACGGCTTCATCGACAACACGTTCTTGGGTGAGGACGCCGATGCCACTGAGTTGAAGACAGGCCGATTCAAGCTTCTGTTTGAGCCGATCGATACTGTGAAGATCATCAGCACATCGTCTTATACGGAGAATTTTGCTGGTGAGGACGTCATCAATCCGACCAATGGTATGCCTGGCGCTCTTCTCAATGCCGAGAATGTGGACCGGGAAGTTGCCTATGACGTGCCTGGTGAAGAGGGGACAGAGACTTTCATTCAGTCGGTCAATGCGACGTGGCAGGTATCCGAACGGATCGAGCTCCAATCGATCACCACCTATCAAGATACCGACTATACGCGGATCGAGGATTTCGACACGACGCCCGCCCCAATTGCTGCCCTCGATCGAGTCGGCAGTGATGAAGCGTGGTCGGAGGAGTTCCGGATCAAGTATGCAGGCGACCGCTTCAGCGGTGTGCTCGGCTTCTACTTCTTCGACAACGAAGAAGGATTCAACGATGAGTTCATTATCCCGGGAAGTTTTGTCTCTTCAATCATCCCTTCGACTGTCCTGGTGTCGAGGGTCTCGAACCTCACGACATCAACGACCAACTATGCAGGTTTCCTAGACGGCGAATATGCGTTGACGGATGATCTCGATCTGTTGTTCGGTCTCCGCTACGACTATGAAGAAACAGAGAACGTCGCAGAGGCGATCACCGATATTGCCAACCCGCCGATCCCAGACGGTTTTGAGTTCCTCACATCACTGCTCGGCACATCAGTCGAGGCGACGGACGCTTCCTACGACGCATGGCTGCCAAAAGCGGGTGTGCGTTGGGATGCGACCAGCAACGCGACATTGTCGTTTGTCGTGCAGCGTGCTTACCGCGCGGGTGGCTCGATCATTAATACTGTCACTGGCGAGGTCGAAGACTATGACCCAGAGTATCTTTGGAACTATGAGCTTTCGGCACGGACAGAGTTCCTGGATGGGCGCCTGGTTTGGAACACCAATGTCTATTACTCGGATTGGACGGACCAGCAAGTCAACGAGTCGTTGCCTCCTCCGTTGGAGGATTTTGCCCGCACTATCAATGCTGGTGAGTCGACCCTTTACGGTGTTGAGACGGATATCAGCTATCAGTTGACGGATATTGTTCAGGTCTATGGCGGCGTCGGTTACTCAGTTGCTGAATTCGACGACTTCAACAACGCGGACTTTGACGACGCCCTGCCTGTTTCCGAAGCCAACCAACCAAACTTCAATGGTAATAGGTTCCCCCTGGCGCCTGAGTTATCGCTTAATGCGGGTGTAGATGTTCAGCACCCGACAGGCCTCTTTGGCGGCGTCGATGTCAACTACCAGTCCGACTTTTATACCGGCATTGAGAATTTCGATGTCAACAAATCGGGTGAGCGGACACTGGTGAATGCGCGGCTTGGCTATGAGGTTCGCG
This sequence comes from Pseudomonadota bacterium, assembly GCA_039818345.1. Lineage (GTDB taxonomy): Bacteria > Pseudomonadota > Alphaproteobacteria > Caulobacterales > Parvularculaceae > Parvularcula. The sequence goes on from JBCBUC010000039.1 coordinate 3,687, forward strand.
ACGGTGTGCGTTTAAGCGCTTACGTCCGCAATGCCCTCAACGAGGACTTCTACACATTCCTCCAGCGTTCCGAAATTGGCGCTGAGAGCTCGCGCCTTGGCGATGAGCGAACCTATGCCGTCCGGCTTGATTTCGACTTCTAAGGAGTATCCATGGCGACGGGTCTTGCATTGAGCTTACTGGCGCTGGCTTTGGTCTTCTGGATTGAGGCGAATGAAAGGCGGGCTGTGCTGGCGCAGGTGCAAGCCTCTGCCGCGCTCAGGCGCTGGGGCAGTGGTGCTGGCTGGGTCTTGTCCGGCCTTGCACTGATCGTTCTGGCGGGACTTCAAGGCTGGGAGCGAGGGATACCGATTTGGTTGGCTTGGTTCAGCATTTCAGCCGTGCTGTGCCTCGTCTTTATAGGCCGGTTCCCGGGCAAGCACTGGTGGGTGGGGAGCATCGCCGGTGGTACAGCCCTTGTCCTGGGACCGGCCTATATCATTGGGGCTTTGCTATGAGTCCCGTGTTGATCGGTATACTGCTGGCCGTACTCGGCGTCGTCGGTTGGGGCACGTGGAAGAACCCCCGGCTGACCAGCGTCCTTTTTTGGTCCCTTGTGGCGACCATCTTTGTAGGGGCCGCCGCGCTCTTGGTCATGCCCGGCCCGTTCAGCGAGAAAGCGCTTTGGCTTACCCTGTTGGTCCCCGTGATTTGGGCCTGCTTTCAATTCTGGACCTATTGGGAAAAATGCGATTGGGTCGTGGTGTTGGGGCTCATCAGCGTGTCTTTGATGTCAGCCTTGATCGTTTTCACAACAGATCCGACGGTGGGCTAGGCGATGGACCAGGCGAGACACAAACGGAACTATGACCTTCACTCATGGTCTGGGGTGGCGCTGGGACTGTTCGTCTACATCGTGGCCTTTTCAGGGTGTCTGGCGCTCTTCTTCGAAGAACTTCAAACCTGGGAGGATCCGGCCCGGCGTCTCACGGTGGCTGAGGACCCTGTACCTATCGATGCAATCTTCACCGATTGGATCGCGGGTCATCTTAGCGAAGAGGGCGAGGTCGGATTTGTACGGTTCACCTATCCGACCACCAGCGAGCCTTATTATACGGGCTTTCTTGAAGTCGAGACCCCTCGCGAAGATGGCGGCCATGACCACGAGTTCGTCGAGCAACGTTGGGATACGAAAGACGGTGCTGCGATTGCTGATCGTGGGCATGGTGTCTCTCACTGGTTACGCGATTTTCACCGAGACCTGATGTGGCCCAACGCTTTAGGTGGCCGCACGGTTGGTCGAGGTTTGGTTGGTATTGCCGGGGTGGTCCTCATGCTCTCGATCATCACCGGCGTCGTGGCTCATACCAAGATTTCCGGGGAGCTCTTTACGCTCCGCTTCTTCCGCTCCATGCGCCTCAAATGGCAGGACACGCACAAAGTCTTGGGTCTCTGGGGGCTCCCTTTCTATTCGATGATCGCATTCACCGGTGCGGTCATCGGTGTGGTGACTCTCTTGGCCCCTATCATCGCTGTGCTCACCTTTAAGGGTGACCAGGAGGCGCTGATCCAAGCGGTCCTGGGAGAGCCCCTAGAGGCCTCTGGTGTGGCCGCCGAGATGCTCTCCGTCGATGACATGCGCCTCTTCACGGAGCCCACCAGTGGGCATCCTGTCTCGTTTATCGTGATGAACAATTGGGGCGACGAGAATGCGCGGTTTGATGTCTATTTTAAGGCCGACACAGAACTTGCGCAGGTCGAGGGCTATCAAATCAATGGCGTGACAGGAGATTTGATTACTGACAGTGCCTTTGAGAACCTCACGGCTGCCAATCGGACCCTGAACGCCGTGACACCGCTCCATTACGCGACCTATGGCGGGGTCGTCCTCAAGATCGTTTATTTCCTCTTGGGCCTTTCCCTCGCCCTCATCACCGCACTTGGCATGATGATGTGGGTCGAGCGTCGCCTTCACGGCAATGAGGGGAAGAAATCCCCTTGGGTCTATCAAGGCCTCAGTAAGCTGACGGTGGGCGTGACCTGCGGCCTTCCGCTCGCGTCGATGGCGATCTTCTATGCGGACAAATTGATCCCTGTGGGCCCTGACGGGCGTATCGTGATGGTCGGATGGACTTTTTTCATCATCTGGGCGGCGAGCATTCTCTTCGCGTTCCGGCGTGGGCATGACTACCGCGCTGCCCGCGAGCTTCTCTATGCGATAGGGGCATTGGCCGTTGGCATTCCAATGCTTGACCTTGCGGCCACGGGGAATCTGTTTGTCACCCAGATCTTCTCCGAGGTTCCGGGTCCATCGTTGGTAGATCTGACAGCGCTCATCTTTGGTGTCGCGCTGATCGCTCTGGTCAACCAGTTGCCGCGTGAGCGGACAGTGAAGAAGGCGCTCGGCTCTCAATCAAAAGCCGAGCCGTTGCCTGACCTCATGGCCGCTGAATGACAGGTCGCAAACAGCCCCTTAAACGCCTGCAATGAAGTTAGATCCCAGGTGGGTGGTAAACGCACAAGTCCATTCTTTGTAAATGGTATATTGATAGTTTGTACACGTTGGGTTGATCGTCTATTCAATCATTCGTTCAAGGCGAAGGCGTGGTGATGCGCTGCTCGGGCTTAGGATGCTCATCGGGGTGCAGGAGCCAACTCACAACACTTGAGGCGAATGGGAGCCGAGGCAATCGGCCTTAAAGAACGCACAAAAACTGCCCTCTAGGTCGGTCATGTCCCACGCGGCCCGGCAACATTTAGTCACGTAGCCAAAACCAGCGGCAAAATCGAGCAACACTTCGCTCGCAGATAAGACTCCTCGTTGATTCTCAACGTAATAGACCTATACGGAGGAGTCTATGTCCCGATCAATGCTGCGTTTCACCCACTGCACAGCCCTTGTTGGCGTTTGTTCGCTGTTTACCCAATTTGCTCATGCTACAGAACAAGGAGAGATCATCGCTGCGAATTATGGCAGCGGAGGCTTGCCGGTGAACCTAGGCCAACTGGTGTGTGATGATGCACCTGGTCGTGATGGGATGCCTGTGCATTTTGAAACCGAAGTGCTCGCTCCTGTGAGCCCGGACGACTTTGTTGTGCGCGGCGAAGACGGCGTGCCAAGGCCCGTGCTCTGCGCCACCTTTGATCCTTCGGATGATATGGGTGATCAACGCTCTATACTGCTGATCGGAGAATTTGGCGATGAGAATGATCAGCCAGTGTCCGTCGAAGTCGTTGGTGATCTTCTTTCGACAGACTTTAGGCTCTCTTATCAAGGAGCGTATGCGGATATAATTCCGCTTGAGGCACCGCCAGCGTTAATTCTCGCCGAAGTGGTGCCAGAAGAGGAGTGGGACCTCGATAACCCCGGCACTGCCTTACCGTGGGGCGGGGGAACAGGTTGTCCTTCGGACGGTACGGTGCAGGTGTTGCGTGTCGGCTGGGGCGGCGGAATTCTAGCAATCGATGGTACGGAGATCACCGAGCAAGAGTGGCGACGCTATAAAGTCACTCTTCGTACTGAAGAGCGCCGGGTCGAGTTTGTGTCTCCTTTCGCTGTCGGCGATCTCAACGATCAAGACAACAATCACGAACTTTGTTTGAACCGAGAGGGTACGCCCTTAGGTGTTCGCTTCCCCGGCGGCTTCCTTATTGATCCCAATGGTGACGTTAACGAAACGACGCGAATTCGCGTCAAGAAAAAGCCGTGTCTCTAGTCGTCTTCTCTCTGTCTAAGGAGCATGAATCCCACTCGCGTCGAAGGATTCCATGGCAACATTCCGTCACAAAGGGCCCCCCGGTAGCCAAACGCTGACAACATCAACCTGACAGCTTCTCGCTACAAGCTCCCGGCGGGGGCTTTTGGTGGAGGAGCAATATGACCACATCTATTGGCCTTAAACGGTCACTTTTCATCGGTGTAGCGATTATAGGCCTTGCTGGCTGTTCCGGTTCGTCGGGTGGTGGAGGTAGCACGCCACCATCCAATGCGGTGCCGGTTTTTGGTCCGGATGAGAGTATCACCATTAACGAAAATACGCTCGCTGTTGCAACGGCCAGTGCAACCGACGCTGATGGTGACGTTCTGACTTACTCAGTCAGTGGTGGTGACGACGGAGACCTGTTCTCGATTGACGCGAACTCTGGTGCCCTTGTCTTTCTTGCGGCCCCAGATTTTGAGACGCCGATAGATAGCAACACAGATAATCTCTATGATGTCGTTGTTTCAGCGATTGATCCCAGTGGAGCGTCTGCTACGATCAACTACACCGTTCTAATCGCAGATGCGATGGAAACCCGTTACATCGACCCCATCTTCCCAGAAACATCCGCATCTGAGGATATTGTCTATGCGACAACAGATGGTGAGGACTACGTTCTCAACATTATCTCACCCGTGGGCGATACAGAACTAGACCGTCCCCTGATTCTTTTCGCGTCAGGTGGTGCATTCGTTTTCACCGATCGAGACTTGATGCTGCCGTTTGCGGAGAATTATGCCCGAACTGGTTATGTGACTGCGGTTATGGACTATCGGACGGAGGGCGGAACGGCGGCGGATGCCGCGGCAATCATTAACAATCCAGGTTCGTTGGATATCAACGCAACGCGAATCTCGGCGCTCGATGCAACCCATGACATGATTGCTGCGGTGCGGTTCTTAAAAGCGAATGCAGATACCTATGGTTTCAACCCAGAGAAAGTCTTTGTCGGGGGTACATCGGCGGGTGCCGTTTTGGCCGCCACTGTGGCAACGACGGACCCGGATGACCCGGTCGCTCCATCTCTTGTCGACTACCTCAATTCTGTCGGCGGCGTGTACGGTGAAATCGGTGACCATCTCGATCAATCACCTGATGTTCAAGGCGCTCTTGCGATCTCAGGGACGATCTATGATCTGTTCACCATCGATAGCGAATCGGCACCAATTTATGGCGCGCATAACGAGCTCGATCCCGTGGCTCCTTGCTATACCGTCAACCCGGCTGGCGCCGACTTCAGCATTTCGGGGACATGCGACTACATTCCCTATCTTCAGGCCGTCGGCGTACCGGCAGGATCGCTAATCGTTCTCGGCGACACGGGGCACGTTGATTTCTCTGATGAGGAGTATCAGCAGATCTTTTCGGAATCGCGGCAGCTCTTTCTCACCACAGGGATCGAACCCGTCGATAACCCCTAAGGCACTGGGCAGGACGCCCAACAGTCCGCTAGGAAAGCACCATGAACGAACGTACCGACGCGCCTTCGATTTTGGTGGTGGACGATGATCCAGATATCAGGGAACTCACGGCGGAGTTCCTTGATCGTAACTCGATGCATGCGTTCACGGCCTCTAACACGACCGATGCTGATAAACTCTTGGCTGATCGGCGTATTGATCTCATCGTGCTTGATCTGATGATGCCGGGCGAAGATGGCCGCGCATATTTCCATCGCATCCGCAAAGACTCAATGATCCCTATCATCATGCTCACTGCACTCGGTGACGATATCGACCGTATCATCGGTTTGGAAATGGGTGCTGACGATTATTTGGCGAAACCCTTTCAACCCAGGGAATTGGTTGCCAGGATCAAGTCTGTTCTGCGGCGGGCGCCATGGTCGACGTCGGACGACAGTCGTTCTCCCACTGAGCGATACGATTTTGATGGCTACACGCTCGATGTCGATCAAAGACAATTACGCCGCGACGATGGTTCATTCGTCGATTTAACGTCGGGGGAGTTTGCGCTTCTTCTCACGCTGGTTCAGCATCGGCCCCGGGTTTTGAGTCGTGATCAGCTGCTTGATCTCACGCGCGGGGCTGCGGCCAACCCTTATGACCGCAGCATCGATTCCCAGATCAGCCGCCTTCGCCGCAAGATCGAACCCGATCCGCGCCGTGCCCAGTACATAAAGACTGTTCGGAACATAGGCTATGCATTTGCTGGGGTTGTCAGGTCATCCGATCAGAGGGTGGAGGTTTGATCGTGGTCTCACGGCCAAGTTGGATCGAAAAGCTACGCGGGTCACTTTTTGTCCGTATGGTGTTGATCATTGGCGTGGCTCTGGTTGCATTTATTCTCGTCTTCTTTGCTGCATTTAGGAGTACACTGACATTCCAGATTGCTCCGTCGGTGATTGATGACCTTGCCGAACCGATTGCCGAGGTGGTGGCCTTAATCGAAGATACTCCTCTTAGCCGGGAGCAGAGCATTTTGGATGTATATTCTGGTCCGGTCCGCGCAGCAGGTGTGCGAGAAGAGTTTCCAAAAGACGCTGAAATTCGCGAACACGTCCGGCAGCGGATGGTCGATAACGCATCGCAACGCGCTCGACTCCTCGCTGATCGAGAAATTCGCTTTCGCTATTTCTCCCCACGCGTTGGGCCCCGCGATGCCTTGGTTCATCCCCGCGGGCAATTTCGAGCATACGCAGCATTAGAAATATCTGTCGAATTGAACGATGGTCGCGTTCTCACCTTTTTGTTCGCACCAGCATCGGTCCTGATTGATCGTCCACGGACACTCGGTGGTTTGCTTGCGATCTCTGCGGTTGTCATCGGCGGCATCGCCGCTGCGGGCATCAGGAGGACGCTTGATCCCCTTAAGCAACTTGAAACGGCTGCGGAGCGTTTTGGTGCGACGTTTGATCCTGAACCCGTCGAGGAACGTGGCGCAGAAGAAATCCGCCGGGTCGCTCGCGCGCTCAACCGAACGCAGGATCAGGTGCGTGGGTTGATCGCAGAACGTGCGCGTCTCGTCACGGCATTGGCTCACGACATTCGGACAAGCCTGACCCGTCTTCGTCTGCGGATAGAGCAACCAGGTGAACTGAACATCGGTGCCATGGCAAATGACATTCTGCAGATGCGGACGCTGATTGACGATATGCTCACCTATGCGAAATCGGGCGATCCTGATGCGTCGAAGGAATTGGTCGATCTTCCCGATTTTATCGATCAGTACACGGCGGCTGCGCCGGATGGCATACCGTTTGGATTTGGACAGGATGAACGAGGTTTTGTTGTTGCGGCTGATCCAAAAGCATTGACCCGTGCAATGAACAACCTGGTGGACAACGCACGAACCTATGGCGGCGGTGCCTCTATTCGGTGCGAATCCTTGGGAGACGGTTTTCGAATAATCGTTGAGGATCAAGGTCCAGGCATACCGGACGATCAATTGGCTAAGGTTTTCGAACCATTCTTTCGATTAGAGACATCGAGGAACCGACAAACAGGTGGCAGCGGTCTGGGCCTAGGCATTGCGCGGGGCTTGGTCGAAGCGCAGGGCGGAACGCTCACGCTCGAAAACCGTCAACCGACAGGTCTCCGCGCAATCATTTCGTTTCATGGATCTCAGAAGGTCACGTAGTCGGCTCACGCCATGTCAACGACCAGTATATTCGAATATACTCAGCACAAAGAATTATTGATGATCCTTGCCGAGCTCATTTTGGAGCTGGGTCACCGCGCTAAAAAATTTATCCTTGGTCGTATCAACAAAAGGATTGTCCGTTTGGATTGCTTTGAACAAGGCATCGCTGTCGTCTTTGACGATGTTCACCATTTGCCGCAGCAGTGAGAAGGTCTTGGTTTCTTGGGAGATGGTCGGCATGTCCATCTTTTGAAAAACGCGTGCAATCATATGCGTCAATCCTTGAACATAGGCCATCTGTTCATCATGCTGCTCGGCGGTGCATGAGATGACATTGAGTCCTAGCTGTTCCGCTAAAAAAGAAGCGACGGCTTGTGTTCGGTTACTTCTAATATTGACGACAGCTATGTTCTGGCCGTGGATTCCCGTTTTGCCGCTTTGAGGGCCAAAAAGAGGGTGAAGACCGACAATTTCCACATCATGCGGAAGGTTCTCGACCATAATTTGCGCTGGCAGGCATTTGACCGAGGCCACGTCCATGACCAGCTGTCCGGGGCGCAGGTGGTCCTTTAGGCGGCGAACGACGTCTTCAATCGCCCGCACCGGGACGGCGATCACCAAGATATCGCAGGCGGCGGCTTTAGCGAGCTCACAGCTGGTCACGTTGTAGATCTCCGCGATGCTCGACAGGTCGCGGAACTCATCATGGACATAGACATCGAAATAAGGGGTGACATGCCGCAGCATGAACTCGCCAAAAGCTCCGAGGCCGATGATCGAAAGTGTTTTGGTCATCAGCGACATAAAGGGCAGCGGCGGTGAGGTTGTAAACACTCCAACCCATTTTTGTCTGGCGAACGGCGGATCGGATGGGGCGATGACCTGCTCTTCGTCCGTTTAGCAGCTAGGCACCCATCTCTCGCTTCGGTACGGTGATCAGGGTTGATCCACTGCTGGTTGACAGGAGTGATCTCTTTCTCGCGTTCCGTTGAGAATGAGCAAAAGCGGATAGGGCTGATGACGAGTTTAAATAGTGTTTGGGCTGGTGTTGGGTATTCAGTGGGGGGAGAAATAGTCGTTGGTCATGACCATACCGAAGGATGGATGATGTGTCTTGGCGATCCGATAGATAATCGTCGCTGCTTCACACTCTCGATCGATACAAACTCGCTGGGCCTCGGTCTTGGCGGGAGCGTCTCCGGTATCGTCCTTTTGGGTTTTAACATCACCAATCAGTTCGACGTTCCGGGGACCGATCAAGGGTTCGATTTCTCACTCGATCTTGGACCCAAGGCTTTCTCAGCGAAGTTTCTCAAATACCTCAATGATGTACCTGATGTCGCCAAATTCGCCGCGAAGTCGAGCAAAAGAGATTACTTTGTCAAGAATAGCTATCAGGCGGCAAAGGAGCTTCAAGATGCCCTCGGACAAATGCCGGATGGCACCAAGCTTCTCAGTGATGCCCATAAAAGCGCGCAAGGAAAGCCGTGCTTGATGCGGCTCCCTCTTGGGACGGGCCTCCGCGTCTCGCTGCGCTATGAGATTTCCGTGATTGACGTCAAAACCTGGCACCAGAGTCTGTCCGTGATTTGACGACCGAGGGTGCTCGCTATCGGCGCGCTCGAGCCTCTATGACCGTTCAGTTTTTCCGCCAGATTGCTGGACATGGCGTCCAGAAACCTATCTGAGCTGATGAACGAGCAGAATCGAGCGTGAGGAACGGTGCGTCATGGCCGAACATGCGGTAAAAAGCCCCCTTTGTGATCTCATTACCCGTCACGTGGATTTTGATTTCGACGACTTTATCGCTCGCACACCGGCTGAGGACTACGATCATTGGAACGGCTATTGTCTTCCCGTGGAGTTTAGCGATGCGAAGCACGAGTACCGCAGTATCCGCGAAGGTTGTGGTCTTTTCGATGCCTCGCCTATGAAGATCTACCGTTTCAAGGGTGCCGATGCTGGCGCCTTTTTAGACAAAATACTGACATCGCCGGTGAGTAGCCAACCATCGCTCAAGGCCATTTACAGCCTGATGTGTAATGACGATGGGTTTCTGCTCGACGACGGCATGATGTTTAAACTGTCGGATGATGACTATCTTTTCCTTATCACCGACGCCGACCATGACGACCATTTTTCTACGTATAATCACTATAACGATCTAACCATTACGGACGATTCCTCATCCTATCTCGGGCTTGCGCTCCAAGGGCCGAAATCCTGCGCGGTACTGAGTGCTTTTGGCTTTAGCGAACTTTCCGCGTTGAAACCATTTGATCTTCAAATCAACGAGCTTGATGGCCATGAGATTGTTGTGGGTCGAGTGGGGTTCACCGGCGATCTTGGCTATGAGATTTGGTTCGCCCCCGACGCGTTGCCGTCGGTTGAAAAGGCGCTCAACGCTGCGGAGGCTGCGACCGGTGTGAAGGGCATCGGTTATGGATTGACTGCGATTCAGATGGGCCGGATCGAGGCGGGTATGATCGTGCCAGGCTGGGATACGGCGGGTACGTTTGACGATATAGCGCAGGAGCGCACACCGCTTGAGCTTACCCTTAGATGGAACGTTAAGCTGGACCGCGGCTTGGATTTCGTCGGTGAACAAGCGTTGCGGCAGCAAAAGGCAGATGGTCCGCGCTATCGGATGAAAGGTATTCGGATTAATGACCGTGCACCGATTGAAGAGGGGGCTGATCTGTTCACTGATGTCGACGGCGAAAGGATCAGTATCGGGAAGGTACCTTCATTGATTTGGCACGTGTTGGATGAGTGTTGGATCGGTTTTGCTTCTCTCCAGACGGATTTTGCAAAGGCCGATGACGTCTACCTGTTGGTTGGTGATCGTGCAGTAAGCGGAGAACTTTGCAAACTTCCTTTTATCCAGCTCGATCGCCGAACAGCGACGCCGGCGCCTATCTAGAGAACCAAGCTGGCTGGTCATAGCCGAAACGCTCAATCCAAGGCGCAAGGACCGGCATGACGGGCTCTAACGTGCTCTGATAATGCTCGAACCTGTTCGTTGCACTCTTGTAGAGCGGTTTGGAGATTTGATTGAAGCTCACTGTCCGTTTGGGACGATACTTAGATTGATAGAATTCTTCGATCTGATCTTCCCAGTCTAAATCCATTGCCTGGAGAAGGGGCTCCACGGTCCCCCGCAAATCAGTGACAAGATCTTCATACCGAATAATAGTGGATCCAAGGTTTCTGTTATCCTCCAAAACCGTGTGCAGCGTCATCATCAAATCATAGAAGCGCGCTGTGTCTTCAATTGTCAGGTAGTTGGCGGTGTGGTCGGTCGGGTGGAAGTTCGCAAACCAAGCGCTAAGCACGACGTCGCAAGGATGGCGCCGCATGATGTAGAATTGTGCGTGTGGGAAAAGATGTTTCATTATGCCTGCTTGCAAGAGACCGGTAGCATGCCGATCAATCACCTGTCGCCCGCGTCGCTCAGTGGAGAGATCAGTATCTAACCTTTGAAAATAGTGCTGACGGAGATGATCTTCCATATCAGTAGTCAGGGCCGAAAAATGAGACAGACCATCCGGTAGCAGCCGTCCTGCTTCTTGGAGACAGCT
>JBCBUC010000040.1:0-13878 GCA_039818345.1 Pseudomonadota bacterium
CCAATCGACGATTCTGAAGTTATAGGCTGTTGGCGTTCCAGTTTCTTCGATCACGTGGATGATACATTTATAATTTCTGATCAAGGTACATTTATACAAACAATAAGATATCGAAATGAATCTAAAAGTTACTCTGGATCATGGGTTTTCAACAAATGGTCAAACAATGGATCTGTTTATTTTGAAGGCATCGTATTGTCCGGTGATCATTGTCGATATGGAACGGAAGACTGTCCACCCATCGAAGATTGGCCCCAAGAGCAAATGACCACCAAGCCAATGAGAACTCTCCGTAGGTCTATTATTCTGCCGGTAGATGATGATGTCGGTTACTATTATATCCGTGATTGTATCAATTAAATATAGTATGCATGGATCCTAGCTAAATAACATTCAATTCCCGGTGTTTCGCGGCTCACCGAAGAGGTTCAGTCATCGATCGCGTTTAACACTTATCTCGAAGAGACGCTCCTGCGACGCATCGACGAAGCAAGAATCGTCCGTACCGCCCTCGAAGACTGCAGCGCGGCCGACCCAGCCCTTTTTGGCAACACAGCATACAACCTAGGGAAGAATGCACCGGCGACGCTATCACGCGGCATCTACGTAGAAATGCTCAGCACGGGCGGCCAGGGATTGATCCGGTCCAGCGCCATCAGAAAGATCGTTGCCGATACGTATGAGTATGTCGAGCTACAAGACTCCCTCTTTGAGCTGATGAACGGAGACGATCGACCCGCTCGCCTGACCATAGCGAACGCCGTGAGCATGCGGGTTGATGCCCCTTTCGCCTATGACGAACGCCACCCAGCCCCAGCGTTTCACTTCGATTATAATGCGCTTTGTCAGGATGAGGTTTTTCTCAACGCCTTTGATCGATTGATGACCTCCAACTTCGAAGTGCTCTCGCGCTATGGACGCGTGCAAGAACGCTTGGAAGCGTTGCAGGTGAGCTTGCGCGAATATGGCGACACGCTCTGAACCGTCAGTCCCAAAAGCCCAATATCGCGAGAAGAGATGACGTTGAGTTCCGGCTCGAGCACTTTCGCTGATCATAGAGCCACGGAAAACGCTCTAGTCTTCGCGTTCGAGACCGGCAAAATCAAACACACGCTCATCAACCAAATGGCTGGGCCGCACATTTTGCAGGGCCCTGAACATCACGTCACGCTTGCCGGGTCGTTTGGCCTCCCATTCATTAAGGAGGTCCTTCATCGCTTGGCGTTGCAAGCCTTCCTGTGATCCGCACAGGTTGCAGGGGATGATCGGGAACTGACAGAGGGTCGAGAATTTCTCTAAATCCGTCTCAGCGGTAAATATCAGTGGCCGGAGGACGAAAAGATCGCCCTCGTCATTCTTAAGCTTCGGCGGCATCGCAGCCAGACGGCCACCGTGCAGCAAATTCATCATGAACGTCTCGAGCGCGTCATCCCGGTGGTGGCCAAGGACGATGGCATCACAGCCCTCTTCGCGGGCGACCCGATAAAGAATGCCGCGGCGAAGGCGAGAGCATAGACTGCAGAAGGTGCGGCCCTCCGGCACTTTATCAGTGACAATCGAATAGGTATCTTCGGTGATGATCCGATAACGGACATCAAGGCCGTCCAGATACTGAGGCAGCACGTGCTTGGGAAAGCCTGGTTGACCCTGGTCGAGGTTACAAACCAAGAGATCTGCCTTCAGTGCCCCTTGCCACTTTAAATCAAGCAGCGCCGCGAGAAGGCCATAACTGTCCTTGCCGCCCGACAAACAGACAAGCCATTTTTGCGGCGTCCCGTCCGCCCGCGGCTCGTCCATGGCAAACTTACGCACAGCCTCTTGGGTTTGCCGGACGATTCGCTTGCGAAGTTTTTTGAACGTGAGAGAAGTCGGCGCATGGGCATAGGCCGGAAGACCTGGCCTTAGCGACGTGGGCGCCCCATCCCCCGCCTTCGCAGCCAAAGCATCATCACCCAACATCACTTGATCCCAAGAGCACGCCTAGTTGTTGCTACTCAACGCAACAAATTCATCCCAGGTCACAACGCTGTCCTGATTGGCATCAACGGTCCCAAAGGCGCGGCCAAAAGCGTTGAAACGCCGTATACGCCGCGACATGCCAATGTCGCTTTCAGCATTGGCGCGCACGAACGCCTCAAACTCGTCGCCGGTCAGACCAGGCTCACCGTCGGAATCGGCGGCCGCAAAATTGACCTCCGCCGTCGCCAAATCTTCGTCAGAAAGCTGAGCGTGCGCCGTAGAGACAGTGAGGCCCACAAGCACCATCGCCCCCATGCCCCAACGAAGACTCGTCCGTGTGATCATCGCTGTGCTGTCCAATCGGCGCCCCATCAGTCCCGATAATCAGGCTGATCGCGATCAAGCTTCCGCATCAAGGCGGGCCAGATCAGCGCATCAGCACTGAGGGTCAGGCCGTTCTTGCCGATCATCTCGTTCTTCGCCAGCACCTCTTGCTGGGTTGGATAAAGCTCGCGATTACCCGTCAGGCTCGCCACCTGCATCGAACAAGCGCGCTCCAAAAAATACATCCGCGTAAAGGCTTGGGCCACCGTGGCGCCGACGGTCAGGGTCCCGTGATTGCGCAGCAGCATCGTGCCCTTGTCGCCAAGATCCGCTTGCAGGCGCGGGCGCTCGTCATGGTCAAACGCGACACCTTCATAGTCGTGATAGGCGATGTCCCCGACCACCAGCTGTGAGGTTTGGTTCAAGGGAAGAAGCCCCTCAGCCATGGTCGAAACAGCGGTGCCGTCGATGGTGTGGAGATGCATGACGCACTGCGCGTCCTCGCGGGCGGCATGGACCGCCGAATGGATGGTGAAACCAGCAGGGTTCACGTCGTAGGGGCTGTCCTCGACTTTGTTTCCATCCATATCGATCCGCACCAGGCTGCTGGCGGTGATCTCTTCGAACAGCATGCCGTACGGATTGATCAAGAAGTGATGCTCAGGCCCAGGCAGACGGGCAGAGATATGCGTGAAGACCAGATCATCCCAACCAAAATGCGCGACCAAACGATAGGCTGCGGCAAGATCGTTTCGGAGCTGACGCTCCTCCGGTGTCATGGACGAGGGGTGGCTCGCGGTCGTGCTCATGGCGGGTCCTCCGTGATGGTTGATGAAATTCTCGCGTTCTTTTGTGTGCCCTTACCACGCCTAGCCGGTCCTCGACCAGCGCATCGCAGCTTAGCGGGGACAAGACGTGCCAGACATCAAACGAACACTTGAACTTCAAACTTCATCACGCTTTTGTGTGGTAACGATTGTTGCATCGCACCGAACAATGGAAAGGCCACGGCGAATGGGTCGTGACCGATCATCCGGACAGCACTTTTGGGGGCACTAGATGAGCCGTCCAGCTATGGAACTTCTGCTCGCCACACCGCGGGGATTTTGTGCCGGCGTCGAACGCGCCATCGATATCGTCGAGCTGGCGCTGCAAAAATATGGCGCACCGGTCTATGTTCGCCACGAGATCGTGCACAACAAACGCGTGGTCGATACGCTGCGGGCGAAGGGCGCGCGCTTCGTTAAAGAAGTCGACGAGATCCCCGTGGGCGCCGTCGCCATTTATTCAGCCCATGGCGTGGCGCGCGTGGTGGAAGATCATGCATCGACGCGAAAGCTTGATGTGATCGATGCCACCTGCCCGCTGGTGACCAAAGTCCACAAGGAAGGACGCCGTTACGCGGGGCGCGGATACGACGTCATCTTGATTGGTCACCTTGGCCACCCAGAGGTGACCGGCACGCTCGGCCAGATCGACGGCACCGTGCATGTCGTGGGCACCGAAGAGGACGTCGCGCGCCTTGAGGTTGCTGACCCTGAAAAAGTTGCTTTCGTCACCCAAACGACCTTGAGCCTCAATGATACACGCGGGGTGATCGCCGCGTTGAAAGAGCGCTTCCCTACGATCGTTGGTCCCGACACGAGAGATATTTGTTACGCGACCCAAAACCGCCAAAACGCCGTCATCGATCTTGCTGAGCGGTGCGAACTTCTCCTTGTGGTCGGTGCGCAGAACAGCTCGAACTCAAACCGCCTTCGGGAGATTGGCGAGCAAGCAGGCCTTCCCTCTTATCTGATCGCTGATGCTGAGGCCCTTGATCGGGCGTGGTTTGACGGCGTTACCAAGGTCGGGATCAGCGCTGGCGCTTCGGCGCCAGAAGTCTTGATCCGCGAGGTGGTTGCTCGGCTTTCGGAGTGGTTTGAGGTGACGGAACGTCCACTCGACGGCACGCCTGAAAACGTTCAGTTCAAACTGCCGGAGAAATTAGCCTCCATGAAAAATGAACTTGAGTCCGTCAGCTAAAGAAGATCCCAGGATAAACATCCAGAGAGAGACCCTATGACTGTTCCCGCCCGTCAGGCCGCCGCCGTCGCAGCGTACATTGCCAAGCAAAAGCTCATGGGTCGGAAGCGCTATCCCTTGGTGATGATGCTGGAGCCGTTGTTCCGCTGCAACCTCGCCTGCGCTGGCTGCGGAAAGATCGACTATCCGGCCCCCATTCTGAACCAGCGCCTGACACCGGAGCAGTGCTGGGCAGCGGCAGAAGAATGCGGCGCGCCTATGGTTGCGATCCCCGGCGGTGAACCGCTGATCCATAAAGAGATCGGCGAAATCGTCCGCGGCTTGGTTGAGCGCAAGAAGTTCGTTTCGCTGTGCACCAACGCGCTTCTCTTGGAGAAGAAACTCCACCTCTTCGAACCCAGCGACTTTCTCTTCTTCTCCGTCCACCTCGACGGTCTTGAAGAAGAGCATGACAAAGCCGTCTGCCAGGATGGCGTCTTCAAAAAAGCCATCAGCGCCATCAAAGCGGCGAAGGACAAAGGCTTCCAAGTCAACGTTAACTGTACCGTGTTCGATGGATATGCCGCAGAGGACCTTGCCGATTACCTCGATTATTGTGCCGAACTCGGCGTCAATGTCTCGATGTCGCCAGGCTTCGCTTATGAGCGCGCACCGGATCAAGAGAGCTTCCTTGCACGAACGAAAACCAAAAACTATTTCCGTGAGCTGTTCAAGGTGCGCGATGAGCGCGGTTCGAAATGGACCCTGACGCACTCGGATCTTTATCTCGACTTCCTTGCTGGCAACCAAGACCTCAAATGCACCCCGTGGGGTATGCCGACCTACAGCCCATTTGGCTGGCAGAAGCCTTGCTACCTCCTTGGTGAAGGGCACGTGCCGACCTTTAAGGAGCTGATGGAAGACACCGACTGGGACAGCTATGGCACCGGCGCTTATGAGAAGTGCAACGACTGTATGGCCCATTGCGGTTATGAGCCGACGGCTGCGGACGTTTCGTTCACCAAGCCTTGGAAAATGCTCCCGATCATGATGAACGGTATCAAGACCGAGGGCCCAATGGCACCGGAGATTGACCTCCGCGCTGCACGCCCCGCGATCGACATTCATGAAGAGATCGTGGCCGCCAAGATGGCTGAGTTGGAAGCAGAGAAAGCGGCCAAGAAATCCGCCGCGGCATCAACTGGTAGCGCCAACACCAAGACGCTGATCAACAACGTGCCCGCCGAATAACGACGATCTTCGACCAAAAAAAAGAAGGCCGCCCCAGCATTAGCTGAGGCGGCCTTTTTCTTGGGTCACCGCGCTGAGAGACCCAGCGCTGACCAGTTATTTGGTTGGGTTGACCAAAAACTTCGTGCCCGTGGCTTTAGCATCATACTTAGCGATGATGTCTGGGTTCAGCACGTCAGTAAGTGAGATTTCATCCGTATACTGGCTCGCAAAGGTCGTCTTCAACTGAGCCATCACACGGCCGCCCATCTTCATGCGGTCCTCTTGGCTGATCGTCGCAAGGAAGTTGGGAAGAAGGAACCCGCCAACACCCCATGCCATGCCAACACTCGGCGGGATCGTCGATGGGCTAAGATCCAAGCGGCCATAGATATAGACTTGCTTCATCACCGGTGATCCGTACCGGCTGTACTCATCCATCTTCTTCACGAGGCCCAGTTCCATAGCCGTGATGATGCTGCCGGCCAATCCGCCGCCGCCAACAGCGTCAAAGGCCAGCGTCGCACCAGTGGCTTCAATCGCGGCCACCAATTGCGGGAAGAAATCGTCATCCTGCGAATTAACGACGTAGTCAGCACCGATACCTTTAAGGATCTCCGCTTGCTCCGCCTTCCGCACGATGTTCACCAAGGGGATACCATCCGCGATACAGATTTTATTGAGCATCTGACCCAGGTTCGACGCCGCCGCGGTGTGGATCAACGCTTTGTGACCCTCCCGGCGCATCACCTCGGTCATGGATAGCGCGGTCATCGGGTTCACAAAGCTCGATGCGCCTTCACGTGGGCTCACGCCGTCAGGGAGGGGAATCGCCACGGGAACCGGAACGACACAATAATCGGAGTAAAGATCACCGGTTGCGAAGGCGACAGCCCGACCGATCATGCCCTCGTGGTCGGGGGAGCCAGCCGCAACGACAATGCCCGCACCCTCGTTCCCCACGGTGAGCGGTTGGTCGAGGCGGGGCGCATACATGCCGCGCGCGAATTGCGGAACTGGCATTGAGAGTGTCGGCAATTCCGCCGTCCCGCCCTTGGTCGCGTTGGCGTAGTCAGCCATGCCAATGAAAAGACCGAGATCCGATGGATTGATCGGGGAGGCCTCGACCCGAACCAGCAATTCGCCGGGTTTCGGCGTTGGCATGGGGATTTCTTCCAAACGAAGGTCGAGAGTCCCATCGGACTTCGCTTTACTCATCATCTTACGGGTGGTTGCTGGCACGTCACTCATCGGGCGATCCTCTTTTTGGCTGTTAAGAGTGGAGATAGACAGGCGAAGGGCGCTCGGCAATTGGCAGTGTCAGTGCCGAGCAAGCCCCGCCAGGAGGGCCGGGGCGTGGTCGCGGAGGGTTTTCGTGCCTTTGGCCGCTTGCTGACCGACAGCGATGAGCTCTGGCAGATCAAACGGACGGCGGATCAACTTGGCCAGGGTCTGGACCGTGTTCACCGATCCGTCTTCCCTGATCGCGCCTTCCGTTGACGGAGGAAGCGCTTGCGCCGACCCATCGGCCACGGCGCGAATAACCGAAAAGGAGATGCCCTTCTCTTTTGCCGCCCGCGCCACGGCATGGCTTTCCATATCGACAACCGACGCTTCAAAGGCTTTTGCGAGCCTTGCTTTGTCGGCGACGGTCGTGATCACGCTGTCCGATCCAAAGAGCACCGGACTGGCCTTGGACGCCGCGCATCGCAAGGTCAGCGCCTCATACCCGATCCCATCAGCTGTGATCACCATGCGCGGCAGAACAAGGTCGCCAGGCTGAAGATCCGGGACAAGAGAACCCGCAAGCCCGACCGAGACCAAATGCTCTGCCCCGCCCTCTGCAAACTCAGTTGCATACTGATAAGCGCGATGGGGATCGGCGCCAGAGACCGCGATTGGATAGTCAATCGAGCCGAGTGCGGACTTTTCTGACAGAAGGCCGCAAACAATGCCGAGCCTCACATGCCCCAGCCTTGGCGCGGGTCATTCGCCGTCGACATGCGCTCATACCGCGCCGTTGCCCAAAGCGGGAAGAACGCTGCATAGCCATGATATTTAAGGTAGAAAACCTTTGGAAAACCGGTTCCAGTGTAGAGGTTTTCCTCCCAGCGCGGACTATCCTCTTGGCGCGGAGCATCGCTTAGCCATTTGACTCCGTTTTCAACCTCTTCGGATTTCACTTCACCGGCGGCCATAAGGCCCATCAAGGCCCAGGCGGTCTGAGAGGCGGTCGAACCAATCGCATAACCCTTGCGGTCATCCTCATAGGTCTCAAGACCTTCACCCCATCCGCCATCTTCGCGCTGTTGGCTTTTGAGCCACTGCGCAGCCCGCCGAACCCATGGCTCTCGCATATCGACGCCGGCGGCCTCTAAGGAGACAAGCACCGACCACGTCCCATAGATAAAGTTCGCGCCCCAGCGGCCGAACCAAGATCCATCGGGCTCTTGCTCGCTTTTGAGGTAATTAAGACCGAGTTCGATATTCTCTTTATAAAGCTCTTTATCGATCTGGGCGAGGCAACCGACGCAGCGGGCTGTCACATCCACCGTTGGCGGATCTAGCAAAGCGCCATGATCGGCAAACGGGATAGCGTTCAAGTAAAAATGCTCGTTCTCTGGCTCAAACGCGCCCCAGCCGCCGGATGCGGACTGCATGCCAGCAATCCACTCGCAAGCTCGGTCGATATTCTCTTTGTACTTAGGATCACCCTGGCGGTGCATCGCCATCGCAACCACCGCGGTGTCATCAACATCCGGGTAGTCGGGGTTTTCATATTGGAAAGCCCAGCCGCCGGGACGGACGTTTGGACGGCGCACGGTCCAATCGCCCTTATGTTCGAGGATTTGCTTGCTTTTGAGCCAATCTAGCATCGCCTCAAGGCGAGGGTCTTGGGTTTCGCCTGCCTCCAAAAGGGCGTGGGCGGAGAGACCTGTGTCCCACACCGGCGACACGCAAGGCTGAACATAAAGTTGTTCACCACGCTTCACTTGCAAAAGCTCAATTGACTTGCGCGCAATTTGAAGATGGGGATCATCGCTTGGATAACCCAACGCATGCATCATCATGACGGAGTTCGCCATCGCCGGATAGATGGCGCCCAGACCGTCTTCGCCATTCAGATGCTTGATCACGAAGTCCTCTGCCTGTTTGATCGCCTGCTGACGAATAGGTTTCGGCATTTTGTCTTCGACAACATGCAAGACCTTGTCGATCGCGAGGAAGAGGTTGCCAACGGCCGAACCGTTAGGGTTGATCTGCCATTTAGTCTCGTCTTCTGGCGCGGTGATAAAAAGCTCCCGCAGGCCCACGGAGCAATCGCTCGCCCGCGCCTTGAGCGCCACCAGCACCAAGAGCGGAATCATCACCGTGCGTGACCAATAGGCGATCTTTGAGGTGTGGAAGGGGAACCATTTGGGAAGGTGCATCACCTCCACCGGGATTGATGGTGCACCGTGCCATGGAATGATACCGAAAAGGGCGAGACTGTACCGTGTGAAGACGTTCGCCTTCGACGCACCGCCGTGGGACAGAATGAAATTCCGTGCCTTGAGCATATGCGGCGCATCGATATCGTCGCCGATGATCTTCAAGGCCCAATAGGCTTTGATCGTGGCCGAAAGATCACCAACGCCCTTGGCAAAGAGAGGCCAAGAACCATCGGCCTGCTGCTCGTGCCGGAGGTAATGACCGATACCGGCCTCTTCGTCGGGCCGGGTCTCTCCAAGAAAACGAAGGAGCAGCACATATTCCGCCGGGATCGTCGCGTCCGCCTCGAGCTCGAAGACAAGATGGCCGTCGTCCCGCTGCATATCGAAGAGCTTTCCAACCTGCTCTTTGATCAACTGGCTGCGCTCATCACGCATCGGCATCGCGGCGGAAGACATGGACACTGGACGTTCCCCTTAGGCGGCTAATCGCGCGGCCCGTTCCCCGGAGCGGACGGCACTTTCAATCGTGGCTGGCAACCCTGTATCGACGAAGTCGCCGGCAAGGAAGAGATTCTGTAGCATTGTCGTCTGCTTCGGGCGACGGGCCGCGTTTTGCGGTGTCTGCAAGAAGGTGGCTTTTTTCTCCCGCACAAGCCGTCCGGCCTGATAGGAAAGCTCTGGTGAGAGACTGAGCGCGTGCTTCGTTTCGGACCAAAGACGAGCAAGAAGCGCCTCTTCTTGGTCCTCGCTGCCCTCTACATATTCCGCCGCGCTGATGGTCAGGCTGACAACATCACCTTTGACGAAAATCCACTGGGTCATTGCGTTGACCGTGCCCAAGATCTTAGGCGCGTCATAGGGAAGGTTCTCGGCTCCCACAACAAAATGGGCGTTGAGGATGGAGGATGCGTCCTCGGGCACGTCGATCTCCGGAAGAATGCCAGAAAGCCGATGCGGCGGCAGGGCCAGGATGACGTCATCATCCGCGGCAACATCGACCATGTCGCCCCGCGAAAACGATAGTTTGGTGATGCGGCCCCCGGCGTTTTCAACGGCGCGGAGAAGGTGCCCATAGAGCGCGGGCGTTCCCCGCTCCTCAAGGGTCTTGAGCGCTGGCTCCACCAACGCCGCCCCGAGGCCATCCGGCGCGAACATCGGGCGCGCGAGCTTTCCATCCCGCCAGGCTTCAAGCGCCGTAGCCCGCATCAGCTTGGCCGAGGCCTTCTCCGGCGGAAGGTTCATCACTGCCATGGACATCGGTTCCCAAAACCGAGAATGGGCATAGCCATCGGCACCGCAAAGCGCCGAAATTGTATGCTGCGGGCCTGCTAGAAGGATCATCCCTGCCCGGAGCATAGACATCAACCCGACACCCAAAGGGCGACGGTCAGAGGCCATCGGCCACCACGGAATGGGGCCATCATTCATCCGCACAACCCAGCGCTCATCGGTCGCAAGGTCGACAAAGGGAAAGTCTGCCGCTGGCGCTGCTTCAAGGGCATCAGGGACATTGGCGAGGGCCAAATAGGCCTGCACCGAGGTGTTGCCCGTGAGCACCAAATGATTGCCGTTATCAATCACGCGATCGAGGCGGCTATCGTGGTAGCTGCGGCAACGTCCGCCAGCCTGCCCTGCCCCTTCATAGAGCTTCACCACGCGTCCTTGCGCCCGCGCGTGGAGCGCAGCGGACAGACCCGCAAGACCTGCACCGACCACATGGAGCGTTCCGGTCATGCGGTCTCCAAACGCGGTGCACCCGGACCAAACAATGCGTAACGGACGCCTCGGAAGACCTTCTGCCATTTGCTCATGAGCTCAGTCTCACCATTGAGACGCCAGCGAAGGGCCGCCATGCGCTCCCAATAGCCCTCGTAAGCGCCCATCATCATCAGCGCTGGGCGAAGATCTTTCCGCTTGTGAAGGGCCGCCAACCGGCGCGCCTCATCGTAACAAGCCTTGGCCTCTTGACCGAGGTCCGCGCGAATCTCAGGGAGCTTGTCGGAATTGGCAACAATCCCGGGCGTGGGCGCTGTGATACCATGCGCAAAAAGAAGCTCCTTGGGCAGATAAAGCCTGGCTATTCCGGCATCTTCCTCGACATCCCGAAGAATGTTCGTGAGCTGCAAAGCATCACCTAAGGCCAAGGCAAATTCATCGGACACTGGACCAATATAAGCGCCAAAGATCCGCATAGAAAGGACACCTACGCTTCCAGCCACCCGGCGGGTGTAGAGCTTGAGCTCCTCTCGGCTCGGCGCAACGATGGGGCCATCGGCATCCATCGCCATACCGTTGATCATCTCGAGGAACTCGTCCTTAGGAAGATCAAAGGCCTGCACATGGGGAAGAAGAGCGAGGCCGACCACCGATTGGGGCGCGCCCGCATAAAGACGATCGATCTCTTGTCGCCACGCATCAAGCGCTTTGTGCTTCTCAGCCGCGTCCCACCGGCCGTCGGCAATATCATCGACAAGGCGGCAAAACGCATAGATCGCATGCATACCGTCGCGCCGCTCCTGCGGCAGGATCTTCATGCCTGCGGCAAAACTGGTGCCCGAAGCCTTGGTGATCGCATCGGCCTCTGCCTGCGGATCAACACGGCCTTGCGCGGGTGAGGGGAGGAGGGGTTCGATCGGCTCCATCACGCCGCCCTCTTGGGGGGGAAGGCTGATTGCCATAACCCCACGGCGCCCGCCGCGAGAAAATCCGTTTTGCTTAGCGCCACGCGCTCCGCCAACGGATCACCTGCCCGCAAGCGATCATGAAGACGCTTGGCCAGCTTGACGATCACCGCGCTTTCAGCGGCGAGTCGGCGGCTTTTGAGACCCGAAACGAGTTCCTCCGCTTGGCCATTAAGCTCATGACAAACATCGAGCAATCGATCGATGACCCGCCGCAAGCCTGGCGTCGACGCCTCTTTCAGGACATCCTCCACCGCCGCGCCCTCTTCGTTGAGCCATGCTTGCGGCAGATAGCTGCGATTGATCTCACGCAGATCATCGCCGCAGTCTTGTAGGTGATTAAGAATTTGGAGCGACGTACAAAGAGCATCAGACGCCGGGAAAAGCGCCCGGTCTTCGCCGTGCAAATCAAGCAAGAACTGCCCCACCGGGTTCGCCGATAAGCGGCAATAGCCAAAAAGCTCATCAAGCGTTGCGTAACGCGACTTCACCGCATCCTGGCCGAAGGCATCGAGAAGATCCGCACCCCGCTCAATGGGGATGTCGGTCTCCAAAAGCGCCGCTCGGAGCTGCTCAGGTTTGGAAAGTCCCGTCGCGTCACCTTTGAGCACCTGACGGAAGGCATCGAGCCGATAGAGCTTTTCGTCCGCGCTCAGCCCCTCGTGATCACCGATATCGTCAGCGGCGCGCGCGAAATCGTAATAGGCCGCGACGTGGGGCCGCAGCGGCGGCGCAATGAGGAACGAGCCAACGGGGAAGTTTTCATCCCCTGCTCCTTTGCCAGATCCCGCCTCGATGGCGTCGTCGGAATAAATCTCCGCCATGAAACCCTTCCTGGGCGCATAAAATGGTGCACCGCCCGCGCGGCCCTTGTAGAGATCCACCTCGACATGGTCCAGCAAGGGGTAACAATGATCGCGATGTTCGTCCTGATCGCGCTAGCGGCATGGATCTTTTTGATGATCTTGCGCGGCGGATTTTGGCGCGCCGACCAACGGCTGTTAGCGGCCAAAGACCCCGCCACCTGGCCGAGCGTCGCGGCTGTGATCCCTGCCCGCAATGAAGCGGACACCATCCGGCAGGTGGTCGATGCCCACCGGCGCTGCACCTATCAAGGCGAGCTAAAAGTCTATCTCTGCGATGATCATTCCGAAGACGGCACCGCGGACGAGGCCGCGCGGTCGGGCGGCACGGCGCCACTTAAAATCGTGTCGGTACCGGATCTGCCAGCAGGTTGGAGCGGCAAGCTTTGGGCGATGAGGGCCGGCCTCACGGAGGCGAGCGAGGACGCTGACGCCGCCGACTTCATCCTTTTCACCGACGCCGACATCGTGGTGGACGAGAACCTGCTTGCGCGCTTGGTGGCGAAAGCAGAAAAGGATGGCCTCGCCCTTACCTCTGTTATGGCGAGGCTCGATCACCGCGGGTTTTGGGGCGGGTTGTTGATCCCTGCCTTCATCTTCTTTTTCCAGAAACTCTACCCGTTTCCACTCATCAACGATGCGACAAGCTTGGTCGCTGGCGCAGCAGGCGGTGTGATGCTCGTGCGGCGAGACGCACTTGAGAAAATTGGTGGCCTCGAAAGCATGCGCGGCGCACTGATCGATGATTGCTCCTTAGCGGAGAGGATCAAGAACACCGAGCCACGTTCCCCAATCGGGCTTTATCTTTCGTCGACCTATGGCGAGGCGATCAGCCTGCGGGACAATCAAAGCTATCGATCGCTGGAAGCGATGGTGGCGCGCAGCGCCTACACCCAGCTTCGCTACAGCCCGCTTCTTCTCGTCGGCACGCTCATCGGCATGACGCTGATCTACCTCGTGGCTCCGCTCGCTGTGGTCAGCTTTCCAATCCATCAGAGCATCGCAGCGCTTGCTCTCGGTCTTGTGACCTGGGGCATCATGAGTGTTGCCTATGTGCCCACTTTGGCCGTTTACGGCCGAAAGCGCCGCGAAGCGCTAGCCCTTCCGGTTGCTGCGCTTTTTTATGGCTGGTTCACCTGGCTGTCGGCGTGGCGGCACTGGCGTGGCCGCGGCGGCCAGTGGAAGGGGCGGAGCTATCCCGCTGGACAAACGAGCAAAGTTTAATGAAAAGTAATGGGTCGCAGGTGTGCACTTTGCCATCCCTGAACGAACATCATCTCTTGAGTAACTGGCAGGGCCCGCCTTTATCATGACCCATTCGACTCCTCTTCTTGATCGTGTTGTTGTTCCATCGGATTTGCGGGACTTGGCGACCTCGGATTT
>JBCBUC010000041.1:0-9958 GCA_039818345.1 Pseudomonadota bacterium
CTGTGCTGGCTTCTGCTTCCGCTTCTGCCTTTTTCTTCCGGACACTGCTGATCGTTGACCAAATACCCGCGCCAATGAGAGCGACGATGGCGATATACACCCAGGTCGGCAGGTTCTCTCCAAAGAGAGCGACGTAGAGATAGGGCTGGATAGCGAGGTAGAGCAGCAGTAAAGCTTGAACGGTGATCGGCTTTTTCTGCCGCGCGCGGTTGGCAAGCCAAGCCCCCGTTCCAAGAAACAGCGGAATACCGCCGACATAAAGGATCCCGAAGATCACGGGATTAACATTGTAGGTCGCGCTTAGCTCAGCGACGGTTTCAGCGATTCCAGCAAACATTGATCGTGCTCCTATCTTGTCACCGCTGTTCGTGGCCCGGTGCGTGCACGTTACAGCAAAAGATGCAGCGCAATAGAGGCTGCGACGGTTGAACTGTCTCGTGGTGGCACAAGCGAGAGCGATTCAACTTGCCTGCCATTCTTTTGCCGTTTGTGCACCTTCGTTAGGCCATAATTGCCGGGAAAACTCTTGTTCACGCAGAGGAGGGCCGCGAGGCCTCGGACGGGGAATCCTATGGTGCGTATCAAGCGTACGATCGCGGCTACCGCTTTGGTCTTGGCGGCGTCAGCGTCATCGTCGTTTGCTGACGCAGCAGACGTGCCGCTCATCCCTAACATCGGAGCAGACGCGTCAGTTGGTACCAACGGCGCCAATGTGAACGTTCAGCTTCAGATGAACCCGTTCATTACCCTGCGTGGCGGCTACAACTATTTTGAGTTCGAACTCACCGATGTCGAGTGGGACGACATCAAGTACGATGTCGAGCTCGATTTCACGCAGCCCGCCGGGTTTGTCGATCTTCATCCGTTCATGAACGGTTTTACCGTGACGGCTGGCTATTACTTAGGCGACCGCACCATCGACTTTACCTCGACACCCACCGAAAACGTGGAAATCGGCGGCCAGATCTTCACGCCTGAACAGGTCGGCGAATTGAGCGGCTCTGGTAGTTTTGGCGATGATGGCGTTTACGCGGGTATTGGTTGGGACACGACCACACGCGGCGTGATGCCAGTATCGTTCGTGGTGCGCCTTGGCGTCATCCTCACCGATCCGCCAGAGGTTGAGCTTCTAAGCCAAGGCGGGCTCGGCGACTCGGATCCCAATTTGCGCGCTTTTTTGGATGAGCAGCTGTTGATCGAAGCGGAGCTGATTGAGGACGATATCGAAAACTTGCGCTATTATCCGGTGCTTAGTTTCGGCTTTGGCTTTGGCTTCTAGCCCTTGTGGCGCCGCGCTCAATTGACGATATAAGGAAATCCTTATATGGCGCTTGGGCGAGGTGACCGTGCTTTTTCTCGACGGTTTGGATCAATTGCGAGCAGCGGGTGAGGCCACCCGCCTTCGCACACTGGCGCTTTTGAGCGAAGGCGACCTCTCGGTCTCCGAGTTGACCCGTGCGCTCGATCAAAGCCAGCCTCGCGTGAGCCGTCACCTTCGCGTTTTGGTCGATGCTGGATTGATTGAGCCTTACCAGGAGGGCTCATGGCGGTTCTACCGGTTGGGTAACATCAGTCCGTGGCTGTCTGATTTTTTGGCATCGTTAAGTGGTCCAGAACGGGATGCGGACGCCATCGCGTTCGAGGCCATTCGCCGGGACCGAGCGGCCAAGGCCGCTCAGTTTTTCGCCGACAATGCGGACGGGTGGGATGCACTTCGGCGACTCCATATCGATGACCGCCTGATCGAAGAGGCGATGCTCGATGCCGCTCCCCGCAACTTTGATCGGTTCTTGGATCTTGGTACTGGAACGGGCCGTATGCTGACGCTTTTCGCTGACCGGTACCGTGAAGGGCTCGGCTATGATGTGTCACCTGAGATGCTGGCGATCGCTCGTGTCCGGCTCGATGACGCCGATGTCCGGCATGCCGCGGTGCGTCGCCGGGATTTTTCTAGGGTGCGTGAGCTACCTGAAAATTCAGCAGACGTTGTTTGTTTACATCATGTCTTA
The DNA here is from genome assembly GCA_039818345.1 of Pseudomonadota bacterium. Lineage (GTDB taxonomy): Bacteria > Pseudomonadota > Alphaproteobacteria > Caulobacterales > Parvularculaceae > Parvularcula. Next base: position 2,010 of record JBCBUC010000041.1, read on the forward strand.
CATTTTCTCGGTGAGCCCGACCGCGCAGTCGCGGCAGCATCGCGTGCGTTGTCTCCGCATGGTCTCGCACTGATCGCCGACTTTGCTCCGCATGCATTAGAAGAGTTGCGTGATCAATATGCGCACCGACGCCTTGGGTTTTCCGAAGAGGAAATCGGCCATTACGCGAAAGCCAATGGAATGACCCTGGCGGCCGTGACCACACTGGAACCTGAGACGCCTGGCGGCTTGATCAGCAAGATCTGGCGACTTGAAAAAACCGCTGCCCTGCAGCCCCTGATGAAAGAGAAATCCCTTGCCTGAGCTCCGTGTTAGCTTTGAGTTCTTTCCACCAAAGACCGACTCCATGGCGATAAAGCTGTGGGAGTCGGTGGAAAAACTTCGTCCGCTCAATCCTGCATTCGTGTCGGTAACGTACGGTGCAGGCGGATCAACGCGCGAACGGACGCACAGCACCGTAGAGCGTATTATTCAGGACGCGCGCATTCCTGTTGCTGCCCATCTGACCACGATCGAAGCGACACGCGCCGAGGTCGATGATGTCCTCAAAAGCTATTGGGCATCAGGCGTTCGGCACATTGTGGCTTTACGGGGTGATCCACCGGGCGGTGTTGGCGAGGTCTATGCCCCTGCCGAGAATGGCTATGCGGGTGCCGCTGAACTCACAGCAGGGGCGAAGGCGATCGCGGATTTTGAGATTTCCGTTGGGTGCTACCCGGAGAAACATCCCGAAAGTGCTAGCTTTGACCATGATATCGATCTTCTGAAGCGGAAGGTCGACAATGGCGCCACCCGCGCCATCACTCAGTTCTTTTACGATAACGACGTCTACGAACGATATCTTGAGAAGGTTCGCTCGTCGGGCATTCATATACCAATCGTGCCTGGTATCATGCCGATCACGAATTTTGGCGCGCTGCAGCGGATGGCGAAACTGTGTGACGCCTCCATCCCTCCACGTCTTGAGCGCCTTTTTGGTCATCTCGACAATGATCCCAAAACGCGTCAGCTGGTGGCGGCCACGATCGCCGCGGAACAGTGCCATGATTTGGTCGAGCGCGGGGTGACAGATCTTCACTTTTACACGCTCAACAAAGCAGATCTTGCTTTTGCCCTGTGCCATATGCTGGGCGTGAAGCCTCAACAGGATGCGGAAGCGGCGTAATGCAGCCAACCTTTGTCAATATCGGTGAGCGGACCAATGTCACTGGATCAGCGAAATTCCGCAAACTGATCAAGAACGGTGATTATGCTGCCGCCGTTGAGGTGGCCCGTCAGCAGGTCGAAAACGGCGCGCAGATTATTGATGTCAATATGGATGAGGGCATGCTCGACGGGGTCGAGGCCATGTCGACCTTTTTACGGCTGATCGCGTCGGAGCCTGACATCGCCCGTGTCCCGGTGATGATTGATAGTTCCAAATGGGAAGTGATCGAAGAGGGCCTGAAACAGGTCCAAGGAAAGCCGATCGTCAATTCCATCAGCCTTAAAGAGGGCGAGGAGCAATTCCTTCTGCATGCGCGCAAATGTCTGCGTTATGGCGCCGCGGTGGTGGTGATGGCGTTTGATGAAGACGGGCAAGCAGACACCGCCAAACGCAAGATCGAAATCTGTACACGAAGCTATAATCTACTGGTGGAGCATGGCTTCCCGCCCGAAGACATTATCTTTGATCCTAATATTTTTGCTGTGGCAACGGGGATTGAAGAACACGCAGGATACGGTGTTGATTTTATCGAAGCGACACGGATGATCAAAGAAACCCTTCCGGGGGCGAAGGTCTCTGGCGGTGTTTCAAATGTGTCCTTCTCGTTCCGCGGTAATGATGCGGTTCGTGAAGCGATGCACTCTGTTTTTCTCTACCATGCCATCAAGGCCGGGATGGACATGGGCATCGTCAATGCAGGGCAACTTGCGATTTATGATGATATTCCGGGGGCGCTCAAAGAGGCCGTCGAAGATGTCATTCTCAACCGCCGTGAGGACGCCACGGAACAACTGCTCGATGTCGCCGAACAGTTCAAAGGGCAGGGTGGTAAGGCACGGGAACAGGATCTCACCTGGCGTGAAAACGAGGTCGAAAAACGACTCGAATACGCACTCGTGAAGGGCATCACAGAGTATATTGTTGATGATACCGAAGAGGCACGAAAAAAGCTTGGGCGCCCCCTCTATGTGATCGAGGGTCCTTTGATGGACGGTATGAACGTCGTTGGCGACCTATTTGGGTCGGGCAAGATGTTTTTGCCGCAGGTGGTGAAATCTGCACGCGTCATGAAAGCGGCTGTCGCCTATCTTGAACCCTTTATGGAAGAAGAGCGCCTCGCTGGCGGTTCTGAGCCTGAGGCCAAGGGCCGGGTGCTGATGGCCACGGTGAAGGGCGATGTTCACGACATTGGGAAAAATATTGTTGGTGTTGTTCTTCAGTGTAACAATTATGAAGTGATCGATCTTGGTGTGATGGTTCCGGCCAATGACATTCTTGATAAGGCGCAGGAACACAAAGTCGATGTGATTGGGCTCTCCGGCCTTATCACGCCGTCACTCGATGAAATGGTCGGTGTAGCGAAGGAAATGACGCGGCGGGGAATGGCGCAGCCGCTGATGATTGGTGGGGCGACGACATCGAAGGCGCACACTGCTGTCAAAATTGCTCCGGCTTATGATAACGGCGTGATTTATGTGAGCGATGCCAGCCGGGCTGTGGGTGTGGTCAGTGATCTGATTTCCGACGAGCGCCGCGGCGGGTATCTCGACAACATCGCCAACGAGTATGACACGGTGCGTGAGTCCTTCGCCAAACGGCAAAAAAAGGAGGACCGCGTCACAATTGAAGCGGCGAGGGCCAACGGACATCAGCTCTCGAGCGGCCCTGTTGCCGTGCCGAAGCAGCCAGGTCTTCAGGTCTTCAAGGATGTGCCCCTTGCTGACCTTGTTCCTTATATTGACTGGACACCTTTTTTTGCCTCTTGGGATTTGCACGGACGGTATCCGGCGATCTTGACCGATAGCGTGGTGGGCGAGGCGGCCACGTCGCTTTTTGCTGATGCGCAAGAGGCGCTAAAGCGTCTTGTTGAGGAAAAATGGTTTCGTGCAGACGCGGTTTGCGGTCTTTTTCCAGCCAATCGTGATGGTGATGATATCATCATATGGACCGACGAGTCGCGGACGACCGAACGGGCTCGGTTGCATACGATCCGCCAGCAGATCAATAAGAAGGGTAAGTCGCCAAACCTCGCTTTGTCCGATTTTATCGCGGTGGACGGTGCCGACTATATTGGCGGGTTTGCCGTTACTGCCGGTCATGGCGAGGACGATGTGGTCGGACGGTTCAATGAGCGGGGCGATAACTACGGCGCTATCATGGCGTCGGCGCTCGCCGACCGCCTTGCCGAGGCGATGGCCGAATGGCTGCATGAAAAATGTCGCCGCGAGTTTTGGGGATTTGAGACGACCGACAAGGCTTCGGTCGAAACGCTGATCGCGGAAGAGTATCAAGGCATTCGTCCAGCGCCCGGGTATCCCGCTCAACCAGATCATACCGAGAAGCAAACCCTGTTTGATCTTCTGCTAGCGGAAGAAAACACAGGCATTACGCTGACTGAGAGTTATGCGATGCAGCCTGGGGCGGCGGTTTCTGGTCTTTATTTTGCTCATCCTGATGCCTATTATTTCGGTACAGGGAAGATCGGACGTGATCAGGTTCAGGATTATGCCAAGCGCAAAGGTTGGGATCTCCAAACCGCTGAGAAATGGCTGGCGCCTATCCTCGCTTATGATGCTTGAACACAAAAAAGCCCGGCTTGGTGGCCGGGCTTAAAGCATTGAACGTCAGTGAGTTTAGAGGACCTTGAGGTCCACCGCGCTCGTTTTGTTCCGCCGTTGATCTGTGTAAAGCTCGTAGGAGACCTTTTGGTCTTCTTTGAGTTCTTTCAGACCCGACCGTTCGACTGCTGAGATATGAACAAAGACGTCCGAACCACCTTCATCGGGCTGGATAAATCCATAGCCCTTTTGGTCGTTGAACCATTTCACTTTGCCGGTTGCCATTGATAGTTCCTTTTTCCTTCCGCCCTACGCGGGCACCACGCATGCGGGGGAAAAGTCGAAGAGCCGTCGGTCCGACGGTAGTCCAAGTCTCAGACCGACCGTATGCGATAAAGGGCTTGGACCGCAGGTTGCAGACCGTCAAGGACAAAGGCGGCGGCGCGCCGAAGCTGACAAGAAAATTACGGAACAAGGACCGTCAAGGATTATCCAAGACGTTTGATTTCAATACCTTGTTCTTGCACCTTCCGATACAAAGTCGATCGCCCAATCCCCAAGCGGCGGGCAACTTCTGACATCTGGCCTTTATACATCTCAATCGCTGCCGCGATGAGATCACGCTCGATGTTCTGCAGTGAGCGCAAATGTCCTTCGCGGTCGAGAAGAGCGATTAAGTCCTGATGTGCCTGATCCCCTTGGCTGCTTGGCAGGGCGTCGCGCGGCGCAAACTCATCGCTGAGCGGCGGCGGGCCATCCACCACGCCGGCATCGCTGAATGACGCGGCCAAAGTGGGGAAATCATCCGACCCCAACCACTCATCATCGGCTAGGACAACAGCGCGGTAGATCGTGTTCTCAAGCTGGCGGACATTACCCGGCCAGTTTTCTGCGACCAGCACATCCAACACTTCATGCCGCGCGCCGCGAATGTCGCGACCTTCTTCCGCGTTGTATCTGTTGATAAAGTGCTGGATCAGGTCCGGAATATCTCCACGGCGCTCGCGCAGCGGGGGCACTTCGACGGGGAACACATTGAGGCGGTAGAAGAGGTCTTCACGGAACGTCCCGTCGGAGACGGCCTCCGCCAAGTCTCTGTTTGTTGCTGAAATCACGCGCACATCGACGGGCACGGTCTTTTTTGAACCGACAGGGTCCACTTCGCCCTCTTGGAGAGCACGGAGCAATTTCACTTGCGTCTCAAGTGGCAGCTCACCCACCTCGTCGAGGAACAAGGTGCCGCCATTGGCCTCCTGGAACTTCCCGATGTGTTTCGCGTTGGCGCCGGTGAAGGCGCCTTTTTCGTGACCAAAGAGGATCGATTCCACGAGATTTTCGGGAATGGCGCCGCAGTTCACGGTGACAAAGGGCGCACCCGACCGTTCCGATGCGCCTTGGATCGCACGGGCGATCATCTCTTTGCCGACGCCGCTTTCTCCGGTGATGAGGATCGGGATGGTCGATGTTGCGGCGCGCTCGGCCAGTTTCAGGCAACGCTGGAACGCAGCGGAACCACCGACCACATCGTCAAAGCTCATCCGGCCTTCGGTCTTGCGCTTCAGGCGCGAGACTTCGGTGCGCAGCGAGGTGACGTTGAGCGCATTGGCGATGCCCACCATGATCCGCTCAGGTGATGCGGGTTTGACGAAAAAGTCCGCAGCACCGTTCTGCATGGCTTTCACCGCAGTCTCCACGCCGCCTTGGGCGGTGAGCACAATGACCGGCAGGTCAGGCCGGAAGCCGCGCACTTGCTCCAGCACATCCATGCCTGAGACTTCTGGCATCACCAGATCCAGCATCATAATGTCGATGCTTGATCCTTTGTCGCTGCGAAGCATGTCGAGGGCCTGCTGGCCCCCTTCTGCGTCCTTCACAAAATAGCCCCCGCGCTCGCAAATCACGCGCATGAGCCGACGCGAAGTCGGATCGTCATCGACGAGCAAGACGGTCTTAGCCATGGGACCCCGGAAACAATGCTTAAGTGATCTCTCGCTGCACCATGGCGTTATCTTGTAAAGATCAGGTTGCCGTCGTCCCAACTTGATGCAGACTTCTGCTAGGGAATGCGGCTGAGTGAGGCACTTCCCCTTTCACGCACATTGTTGCTACGCCGCGCTCGTCGCTGCGTTGTAATATCGAGGGTACCGATCCATGAAGCTTGCTGCCATTAAGGCTGTCGATGAAGTCCGCTCCCCGATCACGCCCGACACGGTCAAAAAATATGTTGGCCTCGGCTATGACGTGGCCGTCGAAACCGGTCTTGGCCTGCCTGCTGGCTTAACCGACGCGGCGTTCGAAGCGGCCGGGGCGGCCGTCTCCGCTGACGCGGCAACCGGCGCTGATGTTGTTTTGGTGGCCGGGCCAGTGAGCGGCGATGCTGCCGGAAGTTTGGCCCGCGGAACCCGCCTTGTCGGTATGCTTGATCCTTATGATCGTAAAGACGATTTGGCGGCCTATGCTGGGCATGGAGTGGACGCCTTCGCGATGGAGTTGGTGCCGCGGATCACCCGGGCGCAGGCGATGGACGTTCTGTCGAGCCAAGCCAACCTTGCTGGCTACAAAGCGGTGATTGATGCGTCATCGAACTATGTGCGCGCATTCCCGATGATGATGACAGCAGCGGGCACGGTCCCACCGGCAAAAGTATTTGTGATGGGAGCCGGCGTAGCAGGCCTCCAGGCCATCGCCACAGCGCGCCGTTTGGGCGCCGTCGTTTCTGCAACGGATGTGCGCGCCGCAGCCGGTGAACAAGTGGAATCGCTAGGCGGCACCTTCATCTTCGTCAAAGAGGCGATGGAAGAGGGTGAAGGCACGGGCGGCTACGCCAAAGAGCTCACGCCCGAGCAGCAACAAGCGCAACAAGAGCTTGTGACCGAACATTTGAAGAAAATGGATGTGGTGATCACGACGGCCCTTATCCCGGGTCGTCCAGCGCCTAAGCTGATCACGTCGGACATGCTGGGCGGCATGAAGCCGGGATCGGTTGTGATCGATCTTGCGGCCCCACGCGGCGGTAATGTCGAAGGAACTGCCGACGGCGTCACGGTGATCAGCCCCATGAGCATTCTTGATGGACTGGCGGGTGAGGCTTCGAACCTCTTGGCACGGAATTTTCTGTCTTTTGTTACCTTGATTACCAACAAGGACGACAAGCAGGTCCATGTGGATCCTGAGGACGAGATTATCCAAGGGGTGCAGCTGACACGAGACGGCGCCATTGTGCACGAACGCTTTTTGGATGCCGGATAAGTTTTTGCGGGTCGCCCAGACGTCCGCCGCATAAGGAGTAATCGCTGATGATCCAAGATCAAGATAATGAGCAAAGCATCGAAGACCTCGAAGCCGCAGCAGAAGAGCTCCGCCAGGCCAGTGAGCGTCTTAACGATGCTGCTGCGGATGCGGAGATGGCAGCGAGCGAAGCATCGAGCATGATCGAGCCGCTGGCGAATTTGGCTGAAGCGTCCGGCCCGGGCAGCTTTATCTATCTCGCCGCTGTTTTCGCGCTCGCCTGCTTTGTTGGCTATTACGTGGTCTGGTCTGTGACCCCGGCGCTTCACACACCGCTGATGTCGGTAACGAACGCCGTCTCGTCGGTCGTGATTGTTGGTGCTCTGATCGCTGTTGGTGCTGATCTGGCCGATTCCCCGGCCGGTGGCCTGAGCCGTATGTTGGGGGTTGTTGCCGTGGCACTGGCCTCGGTGAACATCTTCGGCGGCTTTATGGTGACCAACCGCATGCTCGCCATGTACAAGAAGAAGGAGAGCTAAGGCGCGCCCATGGTCAGCCCCTTCGCCTTTCACACCGTGCAAAAAATCGTCTTCGAGCCGGGTTCATCCCAATCATTGGCCGCGACGGTGGGTACGCTCTTGGGTGAACGCACGGTGTTTGTCACCGATCCTGGTTTGATGAAGCTTGGCTTGGCTGATGGATCAATCTCTGCACTGAAAAAAGCTGGCCTCGACGTCACCGTGTTCTCAGAGGTCGAAGCCGACCCATCGCTTGCGACCATTGAAAAGGCGGTCGCAGCAGCGAAGGCGTCCAACGCCACGTCCGTTGTTGGCTTTGGGGGCGGGTCATCGCTCGATGTCGCCAAGCTCGTCGCGCTCCTCGTCGGTTCTGGTGAGGACCTTGATGACGCATGGGGCGTTGGCAATGCGAAAGGCCCACGTCTGCCTCTTGTGTTG
>JBCBUC010000042.1:0-5952 GCA_039818345.1 Pseudomonadota bacterium
CCGTTGGCGCAGATCGCAATCTTGCCGCGCGTACCCGTCGTGAGCCTCTGCATGTCGTCCTCAATCGCGCGCAAGGTCCGAAAAGTGTCGCGCGCGCGGGCCATCAAAAGGCGGCCAGCCTCGGTTATTTCCAACCCTCGCGAATGGCGCACGAAAAGTTGCTGACCAAGACCCGTTTCCAAATCGCTGATCCTTCGGCTAACTGCCGAAATCGAAAGGTTCAGTTGTTCGGACGCTGCGCGCAGGTTTTCGGCGTCGGCAACCATCAAAAAGGCGCGCAAGGTGACGAAGTCAAAGTGCATATAAACTCCTCTGATCGTTTGAGAATGTGACTTAGGGCGACTTCCGGGGCAAGCTTTGCGTTCTCCGCAACGCTGCGTTCTCAAAGTCAGAATTCCACTCTCGATCCAGAATCGATATTTTTTACTAACATAAATCAAGAATGGCGCTCAAAAGCTAGGGAGTTTGGTGGCGTCATATCCAGTTTAAAGGCGGTGAAAGACGCAATTTGAGAAGGCTCGTTTCGCGAGAACGCAATTCGAGCCCTTACAAGACCGGCGCGGCAGGCGGACCCTGATCGTGCCATCCAAGGGAGGAGAATATGAAGAGAACACTAAAGGCCGCTGCGGCGGGTCGTTATCTGTTGGCAACGTCTGCATTGGCGATTGGGGTTGCTGCAACTGCACAGGCTGAAACCATTGATATGCAGTCGTTCCTGCCGCCAACGTTGCCTGTTCTGGCAACATCCGGCGTTGATATGACCGAGCGCGTCAAGCGTCTTACCGGCGGTGAGGTGGAGATCGTTTATCAATCTCCCGGAGCGCTGGTTGCGACGAACGAGATTTGGGACGCAGTTTCGACCGGGGCCGTGCCCGCAGGCTGGTATGCCACTGGCTTTGCCGAGGGTGTGATTCCGTCCGCCTCGCTTTTCACTGCGTTCCCGTTTGGTCCGGATGCCGTGGAATACACCGCTTGGTGGTATGAGGGCGGCGGTAAGGAATTGTGGGCGGAAATCTCTGAACCGTTCAGCATCCACTCCGAGCTTTGCTCGGTGGTGGCACCTGAAGCCTCTGGTTGGTTTAAAGAGCCGATCACGTCTCCCGACCAATTGGACGGCCTGAAGATGCGGATCTTCGGTCTGGGTGCGGCAACTATGGAGAAGCTGGGCGTACAAGCGCAATCGATGGGCGCGGGCGACACAATGACCGCGCTGAACACCGGCGCGATTGATGCGGCCGAGATCAGTTTTCCAGCACTAGACAAGGCGATTGGCCTACAAGAACACGCGTCGCATTACTATTTCCCTGGCTGGCACCAACAAAGCTCGTTCCTGCACTTCATCATCAACAAGGATGTGTGGGACGGTCTGGAAGACAGCCAGCAGGCAGCGATTGAGGCGGCTTGTGCGGCGAACGTTGCAACCACGATTGCCGAAGGCGAGTCGATCCAGCTTCAGCCGTTGGCCGATCTACAGGCCGAGGGCATCACGGTGCACCGCTGGTCTGATGAGATGTTGGCCACCTTTGAAGGGGCCTGGAATGAGGTTGTTGTCGAGCGGTCCGCTGAGGATGCTGACTTTGCCCGCGTTTGGGAGAGCATCACTGCCTTCCGCGAGAGCTACGCGACGTGGTCCGAGCTTGGATACCTAGACTGATAGTCTAGACTGCGAGGAGCTGCGGCCCCTCGCAAATACACAAGAAAACCATGCTTAAAATTGCACATCTTTTTGAGCGGCTTTGCGTTTACGCGGCACGCCTGGCGGGTATCTTGTTGCTCGCCCTGACGGCTGTCGTACTTTACGACGTTATTGGCCGACAGTTCTTTAACACCGGCTCTGTTGCGCTGAGCGAACTTCAATGGCACATCCACGGTGCCATTGCGCTGCTGGCCTTTGGCTATGCTTATACACGCGATGCACATGTACGCATCGATGTGCTTTCACAGAATTTCTCAAGCCGCTTTAAGGCGCGATTGGAGATTTTGGGAATCGCTCTGTTTCTGACGCCCTTTCTACTTCTGGTGATTTGGTATGGCATTGATTTTGCTGAGAGGTCGTTCTCGCGTGGAGAGCGTTCGCCCGTAAGCCTTGGCTTGACACATCGCTGGATCATTAAATCCGTTGTGCCGCTTTCGGCATTGATCGCCTTGATGGGCGCTTGGTCCGTTCTTCTTCGGATGGTGGTCCATTTGCGCGGTGACTTGGACGAACCCTTTGTGCGTGAGGGCCTATGGAAGTCCTAATAGACCTTTTGCCGGCGCTGATGTTCGGTTGCCTTGTCATCGGCATGTTCAGCGGCCTCCCTGTGGCGGTTGTTCTTGGTGGCATCACGTTTTTCTTTGCTGTGTTCGCCATCGCCTTGGGCGAGATGCGGCTTGTTCAGATCTCTCTCTTACCCAACCGGATTTTTGGCGGATCGGTCGACAATATCGTGCTGATCGCGGTGCCGCTGTTCATATTCATGGGTGTGCTCATGGAGAAAAGCCGTATCGCTGAGGATCTATTGCTTACGATGCAAAAGATGCTGCGGGCGGTCCCTGGTGGTATGGCATTGTCTGTGACCGGCATGGGCACAATCCTGGCAGCGGCAACCGGTGTGATCGGGGCTTCGGTGGTGATGCTGACGGTCATGGCACTGCCCACAATGATCAAGAACGGTTATTCCCCAAAGCTTGCGGCGGGCACAGTCGCGTCCGCCGGTACGTTGGGCATTTTAATCCCACCTTCGGTGATGTTGGTGTTCATGGGCGATATCCTGACGATCAACCTTGCCAAACTGTTCGTTGCGGCGCTCGTACCGGGTTTGTTCCTGGCAGCCACTTACATGATCTATATTGCCTTCAGCACGGTGTTGAAGCCGGATCAAGCGCCGGTGATCCCGCCTCTGACGGAGGCCGAAAAAAAAGGGCTTTGGCGTGAGGCGATTGTATCTTTCTCGTTGCCAACCATGCTCATCGTTGCGGTTCTAGGCTCCATCGTTGGCGGCCTGGCCACGCCGACAGAAGCCGCTGCGATAGGCGCATTTGCGGCGCTGGTCCTTGGCCTCGCACGGGGGCGGCTCAACTTTAAGATACTGGGCGAGGCCATGGACGGTTCAATCCGCACCATCGCATTGTTCTTCTTCATCTTCGTTGCGGCGACGGGCTTTGCCTATGTCTTCCGTATCATCGGGGGGGAGCATTTTATCGTTGAGATAACCAAAAGCCTGAATATGGGCGATTGGGGCGTCCTTGCGATGCTGATGCTGATCATTTTCGCGATGGGTTTCTTTTTTGACTGGATCGAGATCACGCTGATCATGTTGCCCATTGTGGCGCCCATCATAGCCCTGATGGACTTCGGGGATCACGTCGCCAAAACAGACCTTGTCTATTGGTTCGCAGTGTTGATGGCGGTGAACCTTCAGACCTCATTTCTCACACCGCCCTTTGGCTTCGCTCTCTTTTACCTCAAAGGCGCGGCGGGTGATCTGGTGTCGATGCGTGAGATTTATCAGGGGATCATTCCCTTCGTGTTGCTGCAAATCGGGGTACTGCTTCTGCTTGTCTGGCAGCCATGGATTGTAACGTGGTTGCCGAACGTGGTGCTGAAATGACGACCCCGGTGCTCAGTAACCTTCGCATGATCGGCAACGGATTGCGCCGCCCGGAATGTGTGCAAGCCATGCCAGACGGCACGGTGCTGTGCAGTGATGCCAAAGGCGGCGTGAAGATACTTTGGTCTGATGGCAGTCAATCCAGTCGCGGTGACAAAGGGATGCCGGGACATGTCAGCAACGGTTTCGCGATCACGCCCGATGGTACCGTGATAGTAGCGAATACCGGACCTGCCGGGGGTCTTTGGACCATTGCCTCTGGCGGCGAGGTTGCGCCACTTGTCGAACAGCTCGATGGCACGCCGAACTTTGTCTTAATCGACCATGCGGGCGATATCTGGTTTTCGGTTCTGACCCGGGCGGATCACTCGGCGCCGCTCAGCGCCACACGAGCGGATGGCTATATTGCGAGGCTCAAGGACGGCGCGGTCGAGATCATGGCGGATGGGCTGATCTCGGCGAATGAATTCAGGATCGACCCCGCGCTTGGCGCGCTCTACGTTAATGAAACGTTCGCGCGTCGCACCACGCGGTTCGATATCGCGGCCAACGGTACGCTGAGCAACCGCCAGGTTCTGGCTGAATACGCGCGGGGCAGCTATCCCGACGGGCTGGCTCTGGATGAACATGGCGATCTTTGGGTGCCCTGCATCATCGCGAACCGGATTGCGCATGTGTCCAAAGATGGTGACGTCTTGGTGGTCTACGAAGAGCGGGATCCGGAGCGCGTGGCCGAGGTCCAATCCGCGCTCGATGCCGGCACCCTGACGCGCGACCTGATCTATCAGGACACCGTCGCGACACTGAACAACCCCACCAGCCTAGCCTTTGGCGGCCCCGATCTGCGGACGCTTTATGCAGGCTCTATCACCAACACTTACCTTTGCGCCTTTGACTGCTCGGTTGCCGGGCAGCCGATGGCGCATTGGACCCCTTAGACAGGACAAGCCGACATGAGCGTTCAAAAGAAAGCCACCAAGAAACTGACCAGCCAAAGCATCCGCGCAATGAAAGGCGGCACTCCGATTGTCGCACTTACGGCCTATACCGCACCGATTGCCAAGCTGGTGGACGAGGTCGCGGATTTCATCTTGGTGGGCGACAGCCTCGCGATGACGATCTACGGCGATGACAGTACGGTGGGGATCGATCTGGACACGATGATCCGACACGGGCACGCCGTGGCGCGGGCCTGCAGCCACGCCTGCATCGTTGTCGACCTGCCCTTTGGCTTCTACCAAAAAGGTCCCGAACAAGCCTTTGAAAGTGCCGCGCGCATCTTGCGCGAAACCGGCTGTGACGCGGTCAAACTGGAAGGCGGGGCTGAGATGGCCGAGACGGTCAAGTTCCTGACCGAGCGCGGCATTCCAGTGATGGGCCATATCGGCCTGACACCGCAATCGATCAACACGCTGGGCGGCTTCAAAACCCAGGGCAAAGAGGACGGCGCGCGTCAGCGGCTCTTGGAAGACGCCAAAGCGATGGACGCAGCGGGCTGCTTTGCTGTGGTGATCGAAGGCGTGCTGGAAGATATTGCGGTCGAGCTGCACGAGGCGCTTTCGGTTCCCAGCATCGGCATCGGTGCCTCCGTGGCCTGCGATGGTCAGATCCTCGTGACCGACGACGTGATTGGCATGTTCGATGCGTTCAAACCGAAATTTGTCAAGCGCTATGCGCAGATCTTGCCGACCCTGCGCGGTGCGCTCGAGACCTATGCCGATGAAGTCCGCACGCGGGCCTTCCCATCCGAAGATTTCGTCTTCAAAGGTCCCCAAAAGTGAGCAAAGCCGTCACCATAACCGAGGTCGGCCTACGCGACGGCCTGCAAAGCTGGCCGGACATTGTGCCGGTCGCGCAGAAGATCGAGATTGCGAACCGACTGATTGCGGCAGGAGTGCGTCGGCTTGAGGCGACCTCGTTCGTCTCGCCCCGCGCTGTACCGCAGCTGGCCGATGCTGAGGCGCTTATTGCAGGGGTCGAGCGCCCTGATGGCATGGTGATTGAGGCGCTGGTACCGAACCAACGCGGGGGCGAACGCGCGGCAGACGTCGATGTCTGGGTGGCTTTCATGTCGGTCAGCGAGACGCATTCGCGTGCCAATTCCAATTGCTCGGTTGACGACGCCTTTGAACGCATCCGCCCACTGCCTGAGATGGCGGCGCAGGCGGGAGCATCGGTCACCGCAGCACTCGCCGTTAGCTTTGATTGCCCCTTCGAGGGCCGGACGCTGGTTGAAAACGTGGTCGCGCTGGCCCGCCGGTTTCGGGACATCGGCGTTGGGTCGCTCAAGCTGGGCGACACGATTGGGACGGCCTCTCCCGGGCGTGTGACACAGCTGGTCGAGGCACTGTCCGCTGCC
>JBCBUC010000043.1:0-5854 GCA_039818345.1 Pseudomonadota bacterium
GGTTGCGATTTCGCGATGCGCTTCAGCAAGCCGGGTCACCGAATCCAGCAGAAGCAAGACATGACGCCCCTGATCCCTGAAATATTCTGCGATAGACATCGCCGACAATGCGGCTTGCCGACGAGACAAAGGAGATTGGTCTGATGTCGATGCAACAACGACACTTCTCTGCAAACCCTTTTGCCCCAACACACTTTTCACAAAGTGATTGACCTCCCGACCTCTCTCGCCAATGAGGGCGATGATAACGATATCCGCTTCGACTTCTCGTGCGAATGCCGCCATCAAACTCGACTTTCCGACACCAGAGCCTGAAAAGAGCCCCAGCCGCTGCCCGCGAACCAAGGGAAGTAGTGTGTTGAAAAGTGCGTAGCCTGTCGCCAAGCGACCTCCGAGTGAACGGCGCGATACAGCGGATGGCGGTTGATTATCAATGGATACTGCCTTGCTCCCCTGAACCAGCGGTTTGCCATCCACTGGTGCTCCACTGCCGTCGATGACCCGTCCCAACCACGTTTCCGATGGGTACAGCTTGACCTGACCGAGGTGGCGAACCGGCTCGCCAATACGAAGAGCTTTGGTTTCACCATCCAAGAGCACTTGAACAGTAGCGGCGGTCACTTTCACGACCTCACCCTGAACGTGCTCAGACGAACCAAGCGCCACGCGATGACCAACACATGCAACATCTGAAAGACCGGATATGTGAACCGACGTACTCTCAACGGACTGAATGCGACCAACGCGCCGTACAGCTGAGTGACGACGGAAGATGGCGGACAAAAGATCAAGGCTTCGCATTCTGGACCCTTTAAACATCATTCGATTGAAACCGTTTCTAAAGGAATCACAGTTAAGCCTTGGTGCATCCGATCGAGGGAGAAGCCCCGATGCTAGACTGTCCGTCGTCAGGGATTTTGGAACAGATGGCGGCCTGAACTAAGAGAGGGTTTGGCTCATCTGGTTGGTTTGATTATGCGGCAGATTTGCGGTGAAGCAAGCGCCGGGTTTCGATTGTCTTCCGTTTGATCCTTTCTCGTTGTTTAAGAATGGTCTGGCCGCGCCCAAAGTAGACGTCGGCCGGGGTAAGGTTCTGTAAGCTCTCGTGGTACCGGCGATGGTTGTAGTGATCGACAAAGGCATCGATCTGCTGCCTGAGATCGCCCGGCAGGTAGTAGTTCTCCAGCAAGATGCGGTTCTTGAGGGTCTGGTGCCAGCGCTCGATTTTGCCTTGGGTCTGCGGATGATATGGCGCACCGCGGACATGATCCATCTGCTGATCTTCCAGCCAATCGGCCAACTCGCTGGAGATATAACTTGAGCCGTTGTCGCTGAGCAGGCGCGGCTTGTGCAGGACCGTTGCCTGATCACAGCCCGAGGCCTGCAATGCCAGGTCGAGCGTATCAGTCACATCCTCTGCCTTCATCGACGTGCAGAGCTTCCATGCGATGATGTACCGGCTGAAGTCGTCGAGGATCGTACTGAGATAGAACCAACCCCAGCCTATGACCTTCAAATAGGTGAAGTCTGTCTGCCAGAGCTGGTTCGGTCGCATGGTCTTGTCTTTGAACTCATCGGCTGCTGACAAAACCACATAGGCCGGACTGGTGATCAGATCGTAGGACTTGAGGACGCGATAAACCGTCGATTCTGATACAAAATACTGCTCCTGATCAGTGAACTTCACAGCCAACTCGCGGGGCGACAGCTCACTTTCCTTTAGCGACAGGTCTTTAATCTTCTCGCGAACCGGTTCGGGAATGCGGTTCCAGACGCGGGATGGCCTCGGGCTGCGATCCTCAAGTGCCTCGGGACCACCAGCCAAATAACGATCATACCAGCGGTAGAATGTCGTCCTGGGAATGCCCAGTTTGTCTAACGTTCGCTTGGTCGGCAGATGTGACCCTTCGACGAGGTGGATGATCTCCAGTTTCTCAGATGCGGGGTACCTCATTCGTCGTCGTCCCCATCCGCGATCATGCTTTTTTTGAGCAATCGCAGCTCCAAAGCCTGCTCAGCCACGACCTCCTTCAAATCTCGGGATTCCCGACGCAGGTCTTTGACTTCGGTCGAGGTCGCCGCCCGCGCCGTATCGCCCGCCAGCCGCCTCTTGCCAGCCTCAAGGAACTCCTTGGACCAACTGTAATACAGGCTTTGGGCAATACCCTCTCGACGGCACAGCTCGGCAATGCTGTCCTCGCCTTTCAGGCCATCCAGCACGATCCTAATCTTCTCTTCAGCAGAATAATGTTTGCGCGTCGCACGACGTATGTCTTTGACGACCTTCTCGCCGTGGCTCTTCCGTGGTCCGGGTTTCTGTCTCATCTCCACTCCTTGGTGGTTACGATGTGCCAGAAACCCTCTCTTATCAAATCGACCTAAACTGTCCCATTGGTGCTGACGTCGGACAATCCATTCGGGTTGTGGTTTTTTTTGGATCAAAAGTTTATTTGCTAGCATTTTTTCTGACATGCAAAGCCTAGTGTATGTCGTGCGTAGTGACTTCCGCAATCCAATTCCAGCCTCCAAACTTGTCTCCTGTCTCGCGCAAATGAGTGTAGCGCTTCAGCGACGTCCAGGAACGATGGCCAGAGACAGCCGCAGCATGCGGGACGTTATAGCCGATCTCGAAGAGGCGCGAGACGCCTTCGTGCCTCAGATCGTGGAAGCGCAGATCCTCGATCCCCAGAAATTGCGTCGCCCGTGTGAAGGCCGCGCTGATTGCATCGGTGGAGTAGGGGAAGATCTGACTCGCGTGTCTGGGCATCGCCTCAATGATCGCCAGTGCCGGATCGGGCAAATCGCACCAGACGTCATTGCCAATCTTCTCGCCGGGGTTCTTCATGTCGCGCACCAGGACCCGTTTACCTTCCTTGTCGAGGTCCTCCCATGTGATCCGGGTGATCTCGTCCTGCCGCCGCGTCGTGAAGATCGCAAAGGCGATGACGCGATGCATGGGGACGGAGGAGGGGCGGCGGATCGAGCGATCAAGAAAATGCGCCATCAACTTATCGAGTTCGTCCAGCGTTGGTCGCCGGTCGCGGTGTCGGCTCTTCTGCGTCAGTCCTAACTTCTTTGCTACGATCATCGCATTGCGCATCGCTCGCTCGTCCAGCGGATAGTTCCAGGCCGGACCGGCCACTGTGAAGACCGCGCTGAGATGGGAGAGGTAGTTGGCCACGGTTTGCGGCGAGACACCAGTCTTCAGCTTCTCCTGAGCGAAGGCCACGATGTCGGCGCTGTCGATCTGGGCGCAAAGCTTGTCCGAGATGTCGAACTCCTTGATGCTTTTCAGCACCTGCGCCTTGGTCCGACCGATTGCCTTAGCGCTATCATCGACATATTTATCGATGGCGTCGCCGAGGGTCACTTCGCGGCGACGGGTCTCTCCGATGGGCAGGTTTTCGAGGGCGCCGGGTTTGGCGAGGTCCTTCTCGCGCTTCTCGATCCAGGCCGCGGCGGTTGAGCGAAGCTCAAAGGTCCGGTTCTCGCGCCAGACAGTTTTTCCAGCACGCCGAATGGCGATCTGGGCGAGCCAGGCGGCAGAGCCGTCTTTGCGCTTTCGCTTGATGATGGTACCCATGGGGTTACAACATTTGGCCAAAGTTACAACATTTGTTGTAGATCATGCCAAAAATGGGCGAGAATTACAACATATGAGACAGTAATGGGGCGGATAGATGAGCGGTAAATGGCTGATAAAAAAATAAAATATAATGTTCTCAATGCGTCCCGATTGTCGATCGCGCCCATGATGGACTGGACGGATCGGCATTGCCGGTACCTGCATCGCATCCTGTCGCGACAGACGTTGCTCTATACCGAAATGGTCACAGCACCCGCGCTTGTGCGAGGGCGCGCGCGGCATCTTCTTCGGTTCAGTCCTGAAGAACATCCGGTTGCGTTGCAGCTTGGCGGGTCCGACCCTGCCGAGCTTGCCGAAGCGGCCAGGATGGGTGCGGAGGACGGATATGATGAGATCAACCTGAACGTGGGATGCCCATCCGACCGTGTGCAGTCGGGCACGTTCGGGGCCATCCTGATGAAGACGCCAGAGCTGGTTGCAGATTGCGTCGCGGCTATGCAAGCGGCGGTGTCCGTGCCGGTGACCGTAAAATGCCGGATCGGTGTCGATGATCAGGACCCGCATCAGGTGCTCCCCGATTTTCTGAGCAAAATGCAGGGAGCCGGCGTGCGCCACGTCGCCATCCACGCCCGAAAAGCCTGGCTGCAAGGGCTCAGCCCGAAGGAGAACCGAGATGTTCCGCCGCTCGATTACCCGTTGGTTCTGCAAATGAAGGCCGCGTTTCCAAAGCTGACCTTGTCCATCAACGGCGGGATCGAAAGCCTCGATCAGGCCGAGGCGTTTCTGGGCGAGGGTATGGATGGCGTCATGATCGGGCGCGCGGCCTATCATGCGCCCTGGGATGTGCTGGGGGATGCGGACCGCCGTATCTTTGGTCAGGACAACCCCTGTGATGCGCCGGAAGACGCGGTGGAGCGGATGATCCCCTACATTGAAGGGCACCTTTCCGAAGGCGGGCGGCTGCATTCCGTGACGCGGCACATGCTGGGCCTTTTTGCGGGGAAGCCCGGAGCGCGGGCGTGGCGTCGGGTTCTGTCTGAAGGCGCCACCAAGGATGGCGCAGGCACCGAACTTCTTCTGGCCGCGCTCGATCAGGTCAAAGCGCGCAAGGCCGCGTAACCTCAGCCGGGCTTGTAGACCCGCTTCAACTCTGGGTCGGACATGTCGAAAGGCAGAGACGTGAGCGCCTCCCAGGCGACATGCGGCAACTCCGCGTTGTACCAACCCAGCGTTTCGGCCACACGCTCGGGTTTTGAAACCCCCGCGATGGTCGAGGCAATCCGCGTATCCCGCGTCGAGAACTGAAGGGCTGCCGCGCCGGGGGCAATGTCAAACTCCGCGCAGATCGCTTCGATCTTGCGGACGGGTTCCAATTCGTCAGTGTCGGCGGGTGAATAGGAAATCCGGGGCATAACGGCGCTGCCCTTGGCCAGCACGCCGCCCGCATAGGGGGCTGCGTTGAAGATCGCCATGCCTTCCTCGGCCGCATAGGCGAACATCTGTTCGGCAGAACGATTAAGCAGTGTCCAGCGATTGTGACTGATTAAGGTGTCAAAGGGCCAGTCCTGCAAAAGCTGGAACATCAGGTCGTTCTTGCCCATCGCCAGCCCGACCGCTTGTGCCAGACCCTCCTCTTTCATCTTGAAAAGTTCATCCATCGCGCCGCCGTCGCGGGTGATCTGGGACAAATCCGCGACATGCTCAGGATCATGCAGGTGTAGAATGCCAACGCTGTCCACACCCAATCTTGTGAGGCTCTCGTCCAGCGACCGACGGGCACGATCGGCATCGAACACCAGCGTGTCCATGTCGCGGTCGAGCTTGGTGGAAATCACGAACCCCTCGGGCAGGCCGCCGCGGGCGCGTATCGCATCTCCAATCCGGGCTTCACTGCGGCCGAAGCCGTAATTGTTGGAGGTATCGATAAAGTTCACCGCGCTTTCGAAAATGGCGTCCAGGGTGTCGCGCGCGCGGGCTTCTGACACCTCGTATCCGTAGGTATCCGGCATGTCACCGATCCCGGATGTGCCGAAACAGAGCGGGGTCACCGCGACACCAGTGTCCTTGATTTGGTGCTTCAGGATGGTGCTGCCTCCGCCCTCAGTTTCTTCAACCGGGCCCGCATCTGGGCGTCGGCTTCCTCGGACCCATCATGGTATGTACCGAAGAGTTTGTCGAATGGAACAAGGCCGTCGCCGTAATTCACTTCGAAATACTTGTGGTGCAGGTAATGCCCATAGGCGTGGGCATCGACGACCTTGTCCTCGC
>JBCBUC010000044.1:0-5672 GCA_039818345.1 Pseudomonadota bacterium
AACAGCGTCGACAATGTGCGCCTGACCCGGTCGCGTCTTTCACTGGCGCCGGGCGGTCAGACGTCTCTCCTCGCTGTTCCAATCGAGGTCGAACGCCTCAATCTCAAACCGGCGCGCGGTAGCATAAGGGTTCCGTAAGGCCGCTCTCACGGCACCGGCCTCACCAAAGGTAACGATGTCGGCTTCCATGGGCGACATGCTCTGGGCACGAACCGTCTCAGTGATCGAGATCAAAGCCAGAAGGAAGACAGTTATGGCGCGCATCGGACCGTCGCCGTCAAAGAGTAAGTGCCGGCGGAGAAGATCCCTGTCGTCTTGGTGGCGTTCGCATTGACCCCAAGCGTTGTGATGCCTGAGCCTAAGCTCGTGGGGGTCGCACCATCGACACCCGCCGCGGTTGTCGCGCCACTGGCATCATAGGTTGTTGAAAACGTGGTGTTGGTGTCAGCGTCTGCCGGACCCGTGGTGAAGTTGGTGATGGCATCGATCGTCACATTGAACGACGTACCCGTTGCAGTGATCGTCGCCTGACCCGCTGCACCACCCGTTTCGGTGCTCGCGAGCACCGTGCCCGTGCCATTCAGTCCAAGCGTCCCGTTGGTATCAGCCACGACGGTGCAGCTATCAGACACCGTTCCGTTGAAAATAACGTCGTCCGTCTGCGCAAAACTCGTACCCGTTGCGAGCAAAAGCACTGGGACGATGCCAAGCAGCTTTTTCATCGCGAACCTCCAAAACAGTTTGGACTAACTGTTACGCTATTCGCTTTAAGGTTGTGTTGGCGGTAACCTTCGAGATTTCTGGCCTAAGGTTAAGATCCGCGAAACCATTGAAACAGCTTCTCGCGCTTGGCGTTGATCGTTCAAAGCCTTAATGGCGCAAGAGCGCGATAATGGAGGACACGCACATGTTTGAGGATCTACGCGGCCGTAAAGCCGTGATCACCGGTTCGACATCAGGCATCGGCCTCGCCTTCGCTGAAGGCCTCGCGGCGCAAGGGGTCGACATTACGCTCAATGGGTTTGGTGACGCCGATGAGATTGAAAGCAACCGTGCACGGATCGCTGGCGAATACGGTGTGGATGTTCGCTATGATGGCGCTGATATGACCAAGCGCGGAGAAATCCAAGGGCTGGTCCGCGGCGCGGAGGCGGCCCACGGCCAGGTCGATATCCTGATCAATAATGCGGGCATTCAAAAAGTCGGCCCAGTTGATGAGTATGACGACGATACATGGGACCGCATTATTGCGATCAACCTGACGTCAAACTACGACACGATCAAAGCGGCTCTTCCTGGCATGAAGAAGCGTGGATTTGGCCGGATTATCAATGTCGCCTCCGCCCACGGACTTGTTGCCTCACCCTTTAAGGCAGCCTATGTCGCCGCCAAACATGGCGTGGTTGGACTGACCAAGACGGTGGGGATCGAAGCGGCCGAGTTTGGCGTGACCTGCAACGCGATTTGCCCCGGCTATACCCTCACCCCTCTTGTTGAAGCGCAGCTGGCTGATACCGCGAAGGCACGCGGCATGACCGAGGAAGAAGTAAAAGAAAAAGTGATGCTGGCGGAGCAGCCCACCAAGCAATTCGTGACCTATGAAAATCTCGTCGGCATGCTGATTTATCTTTGCTCGAATGCCGGGTCCGGCGCAACGGGCTATCCCTTCGCCGTGGACGGCGGCTGGGTCGCCCATTGATGGCGGAGCCGCGCAAATCGATCAACCTTGCCTTGCAAGGCGGCGGCGCCCATGGCGCCTTCACATGGGGCGTGTGTGATCGCTTGCTGGAAAGTGAGCAGATCCATCTCAACGCCATCACCGCAACATCTGCTGGCGCGATGAACGCCGCGGCCATCGCATACGGCATCCACCTTGGCGACGACCAGGGTGGACGCGACAAGCTTGATGAGTTCTGGGAAGAAGTCAGTAAGCTGTCGAACCCTTTCGACCTCCCCTTTGGTGGGCTGCACGAATTTTGGTCGCATCAGGCAATGTCGGCGGCCACCAAAACATTCTCGCCCTACCAACTCAATCCAATGAACTGGAACCCGCTGAAAGACCTCCTTGAGAGGCTGGTCGACTTTGACGCTTTGCAACGCTGCAACAAAATCAAACTTTTCATCAGTGCAACGAATGTGCGGTCTGGGAAAGTCCGGGTGTTCGACGGCGATGAAGTGTGCAGCAATGCGGTGATGGCCTCCGCTTGCCTACCGCAGCTCTTCCAGGCGGTGGAGATCGATGGCGAAGCCTATTGGGATGGCGGCTACATGGGGAACCCGTCGCTGTGGCCGCTTTTTTATGAGACGGATGTTGAGGACCTTCTGGTCGTTCATATCAATCCCATGTACCGGGATGACGTCCCCGTCACGGTACCGGACATCGACAATCGACTGAACGAGATCACCTTCAACGCAGCTCTTCTAAAAGAACTGCGCGCCATTTCATTCGTGCAAAAACTTTTGCGTGAAGGTTGGCTCAAGGACGAATTCAGAGATCAACTTTCTGATATTCGTTATCACTCGATCCGTGCTGACGAGATGCTGAAAGACTTCCCGCTGCCGACCAAGTACAACACCGATTTAAGCTTCCTCAAAGAGCTCAAATCGATTGGCCGAGAGGCAGCGGATCAATGGATCACCCATCACTGGGATGACGTCGGCGGCGCCAGCAGCTGTGATCTGCGCGGCGCGTTCCTAGCGACGTGACTTAACCGCCGAAATCACCGCCGAGGCCTTCGATTTTGTCCTGATAGGGACGTAAGATCTCTTTATCCGCCTCTGAGACCTCGTCGATCGACTCAGCAAAGAGCTGAGCGCGCTGCATCATGTCCCGGACGTCTTTTGGCAGGGCAGACCGAACCTCCTCGGGGAGGTTTCCAATCTGCCTCAGGCTTTCAAGATCGCTTTTCGAGAAATTGAGGGCAAACATCGTGGTGGTGATACGGTCGCCGAGATGGCCAAACTCGGAAGTCGACGAAAAGCCCTCGTCACGGACCGCCTTTTGGAAATCGCCACCAGCTTGCGGATGCGCCGCCAACTCCTTTGAAATCACCGCGAAGAGATGGAGCTGTCCTTTATCGTCAATCAAGGTCTCCAAGAGCTCCTGCGGATTCTCCTCCGGCATATCGATATCAATGTCAGGGTAGCGCTCATCAAGTGCTTCAAGGGTCTCACCGACGGCGATAAAACGTTCAATATTGCCCGCCGTCAGCGGCTCCGCTGCCGCCGCGAAGCTCCACGCGCATGCCAAGACTGAAACACATAACCGCAGCATCATCCTATCCCTCTCACGTCGCACAATATTTCGGCGGCAGCGCCGAGATATCAATGCCCAGCCAGCAATTTGTTGCCGAACGCTGCGTGACGTGAAGCCTCTTACGCAGTAGCGGTCGCCCATCGTCGAGGAGAACCGCCATGACTGAGCCCCGTCCCACCCTGGCCGTCGGTGCCGTCGTCATGAAAGGTCAGGAAGTCTTGCTGATCAAGCGCGGTCGCGCGCCGCTTGAAGGTCAATGGTCGATCCCAGGCGGCAAAGTCGAGCGCGGCGAAACGCTGTACCAAGCCATTATCCGTGAAGTGGAAGAAGAGACGGGAATTGTTTGCGATCCAATCGGTCTGATCGGGGCCTTTGAGTCGCTGCCGTCGGAGGCAAGCGATCATCACTATGTCATGGTCGATTACGCCGCGCGCTATGTCAGCGGCGATGTCACACCGGGCGATGACGCAGCCGAGGCCGTGTTCTTGCCCCTGGCTGAAGGCCTTTCGCGCGTGGCGTGGGATGAAACCCGCCAGGCTGTTCAAGGAGCTCTCCGCTTTTTTGGTGAGGAGAGCTAATGGCGCCTGGTGGCTCGATCATCGCTCTTGCTGTGATGCTACAGAGCATCACCGGGCAGTTGATGGGACCACCCGAAGCCCATTCGCATTTTGCCAGCCGTCAAGGCGATCTCATCCTCTTGGCGCAGCACCTTGGTACACTTCATCGGTTGGCCCAGGTCTGCCCGCAAACCCGCGAAGGTGATCTTTACCGGGAACGAATGAAGCAGGTGATCGAAGGGGAAAGCCCACCGCGGTTCACCCGCGAAGCGATGATCGGCGCGTTTAATCGCGGCTTCCGCAACGCATCGGCAGAGTACTACTCCTGCTCGCGTCGCGCCCAGCAGCGCCTCAAGAATGAGAGCTTCGATGCGTTGAACGTCACCGAACGTCTTTACGCTCCGCTTCGACTAAGGGGCCAATAACGGCCCCTATTCGCTATCCAGCGTCATGGGCCCAGCAACGAGTTGCGCATCAAGCGGCTGGCGGTTCCAATTAAGGCCCCAATGAAGGTGCGGACCCGTGGCCCGACCAGTCATGCCAACGGCGCCAATCACCTGCCCTTTGTTGACCACCTGACCCGGCCGCACATCGACACGAGACAAATGCAGCAGAGTCGATTCAAGGCCTAACCCGTGATCGATAAAGATCGTGCCGCCCTCAAAGAACATATCAGGCTCCGCCAAGGTGACGATACCCGACGAGGGGGCCCGAATGTCTGTGCCCTGAAACTCCATCGGCGTGGTGCCAGGAGGCGCTGCCACATCGACACCAGAATGAGGGCGTCGAGGCGAGCCGTTGTAAATGCGGCGTGAACCGAAGACACCGCTGATGCGTCCCTGCACAGGCCAATCAAATCCCGCACGCCAGTAAGCTGTCCGCGCGACATTCTCGCGCGCCGCATTCTTCAAATCCCGTTCTTCAGCAATCTGGGCGAGGTCTTCCGGCGAGTATGGATTGACCTTGGTGTCGTCTGCGATGGTGATCCGGCTCTCCGGAAAATCCCGATTTTCGATATCGAGGTCGCGGGTCGCTGTCGTTCCATCAGGGAAGACGACCCGAAGCTCTGCGCTCCCTTCATGGTCGCGACCAAAACCGACAAGAAAGTGACCGTCGCGGTCAACCTCAATCAATTTTCCATCGAGAAACGCCTCACTACCCGGCTCGGTCCGCCAAAACGTCAGTCCGCCTTGCGTCAAGCGGCCACGTTCAAGCACAAACGAGGGGCCCAAATCGGTCAGTTCAGGTAACTCAGCGAGCGATTCGTCCATCGCCTGATCGCGCGATGGGCTGAGACTGGGGGGAGGCTGATCCGCCGCACTCGCACACGCCGCAAAAGCGATCACCAGAAAAGAAGCTCGCCACATCCTAAAATCCCTCTCCGTTCGCATGCGCGTCGTCGCGCGCCTTGTTGGCTGCTGCCGCATCGACATAGGCTTCTTGCCGATCGACACTCCAATATCTTAAAGAATTCAATGGTATGGCCGCATTCGTCACGGCGCATCGAACAAACCGTCCAGGGCGCATGACGTCGAAATCTGAATCCAAATAGCGAAGCACCGCTTCGCCGGTCCCCGTCGAAAAGTCGTTCATGGCACGTCTCGTAACCGGGCAGGACCGAAACGGAAACCTTTCTCTTGGCCGTGGCCTCATCCTGGCGTTGACCCGGGAGTGGGGCAGGATTAGAGGGCGCGGCGAATTCCTTCGCGGCGCAAATTTCATTGGTGCCGACGGCCTCATGAGCGACGAAGACAACGATCGGCGCTCCGACCTCGACAAGCTTGGCGAACGCATCGCCAGAGCCCGCGGGGAGGAGCCAAAGCCCGAACCCGGTTTGTCATCCGGCGCCTCGGCAGGGG
>JBCBUC010000045.1:0-5607 GCA_039818345.1 Pseudomonadota bacterium
AGAACCTGTGGCCCCTGCATCGCCGGCGACGACAGCCGCGTTCGAGGACGAAAAAACCGATAGCGAGCCAACCACATAAACAGTACGCCTACCGATATGACAAAGCTCGTATCGATACTCACCCTCTCGTTGGCGCTATTGGTCTGCTGGGCAAACGCTCAGGTAACCGAGCGGAGCAGCGGTTTCGTTGACGTGCCTGGCGGGCCTGTTTGGTATGAGGTGATGGGCGGGGGCGATGGCGTCCCGCTCTTGACCCTTCATGGTGGGCCCGGCGGTACATCCTGCGGCTTTCAAGTGCTGTCGAGCCTTGGCGACGAACGTGCCGTGATCCGCTATGACCAGTTAGGCACAGGACGATCGGGCCGACCAAGCAACAACGCCCTCTGGCAGCGCGATCGGTTTGTCGAGGAGATTGATGCCTTGCGGGGCGCCTTAGGCCTCGACGAGGTTCATCTTCTGGGTCACAGCTGGGGCGGTGCACTGGCCGCGTATTATTATCTGGAAACGGACGGCAAAGGCATCCGCTCGTTGATCCTTTCCTCTCCCTTGATCAGCACACAGCAATGGATCGCGGACACCAACGAGCTCCGCACCCTGCTGCCAGATGACGTCCAGGCCGCGATGAGAAAGCATGAAGCCGCTGGCACCACAGACAGCGCAGCTTACCGCGCGGCGGAACAGGCGTTTAATGAGCAATTCGTGACGCGCGGTGATCCTGTCGAAGCCTATGCGTGCCCTGATGCCCCGTGGAACCCTTCGATCTACAATCAAATGTGGGGGCCAACCGAATTCCATGCGACGGGCTCTCTGCAAGACTTCGACCTTACCGAACGGCTGACCGACATCCGTGTACCCACCCTCTTTATGACCGGAGAGTTCGACGAGGCGAGACCGGAAACGATCAAGCTCTACGCAGCCATGGTCGATGGCGCCCGTTTTGAGATGATCCCCGGCGTCGCGCACGCGTCAGCAAGTCGGGCACCGGACGTGTACCGTGCATTGGTCCGCGAATTCATTGAAACCGCAGAAGCCCCTTAAACCGTCATGGTCGCTGATCAAAACTATCGGTGCAGCGCTTATCTGGTGGCGGTTCGCCCTTAAATATGCACCACCCGTCCGTATGCATCGAGAACACTCTCATGCATCATTTCAGACAAGGTCGGGTGTGGGAACACGGTGTGGAAGAGATCTTCCTCGGTCGCTTCAAGCGTCATAGCGATGCCAAACCCTTGGATCAGCTCGGTAACCTCAGCACCAATGCAGTGCGCACCGAGGAGCTCGCCTGATTTGGCGTCGAACACTGTCTTGATGAAGCCCTCTTGCTCGCCCAGCGCGATCGCCTTCCCGTTCCCTTGAAAAGGGAACTTGCCAACCTTCACTTTGTACCCAGCGGCCTTGGCTTGGTCTTCGGTCAAGCCGACCGACGCGATTTGCGGATTGCAATACGTACAACCCGGAATGCGGTTGACGTCGAGTGGATGGACAGAATTTGATCCTGCGATCTTCTCAACACAGATGATACCTTCATGGGATGCTTTGTGCGCCAGCCATGGCGGGCCAGTGACATCGCCAATCGCATAGACACCCTTGGCGCCTGTCTGCAGCCACTCGTCAACGACGATGTGCCCACGATCGACCTTCACACCAAGTTGCTCAAGCCCCAGGCCCTCCGTGTTGCCCACGATGCCGATGGCCAAGATGATGCGATCAAACTCAGCCATTGTTGACTTTCCATCTTGGCCAAGAATTGTGGCTTTTACACTCTCTGCGTTTTTCTCGATTTTATCGAGTTTAGCGTTGGTTGCGATTTTGATTCCCTGTTTTTCGAAGGTCTTATGGGCAAAGGCTGAGACTTCTTTATCCTCAGCAGGCAGAATGCGATCGACCATTTCGACCACCTGCACATCAGAACCAAGAGCGTTATAGAAACTGGCGAATTCCATACCGATCGCGCCGGAACCCACCACCAACAAACGTTGCGGGAAAATATCGGGCACCATTGCCTCCCGCGCCGTCCAGATGAACTTGCCATCCGGCTCCAGACCAGCTGCCGTTATCGTTCGTGCACGTGCACCTGTTGCGATAATGGTGTGCTGAGCGTGAAGGGTTTGTGTACTGCCGTCTTTGAGCATCACTTGGATGGCAGGCCCAGAACCGTTAGCGGCGCCGAGTTTTGCGTCGCCGTCAATCACAGTGATCTTGTTCTTCTTCATGAGAAAACCGACGCCACCAGCCAACTGCCCAGCGATTTTGCGGGAGCGCTGCACGACACCGTCGAGATCAAATCCAATATTATCCGCCTTAAGACCAAAAGCGGAGGCATGCTGCATGTTGGTGTAAACCTCAGCGGTCCGCAGAAGGGCCTTGGTCGGAATGCAGCCCCAGTTGAGGCAAACACCGCCCATGTGCTCACGCTCGACAATCGCGGTTTTCATCCCAAGCTGCGATGCGCGGATCGCAGCGACATAGCCGCCCGGGCCTGCGCCAATCACCACAAGGTCAAAGGATTGATCGGCCATAACGGAGGTCCTCTTGCAAGCTTACCACAACCGTCGTTCAATCAGTCTGTTGCGGGAAGCACAAGATATGAGTCTGGACTTCACACCACTCTTTACAGCGCCATGGCACATCCAAATGCATGCGATCAGTGCGTTGGCCGCGCTCCTTTTAGGCGCTGTTCAGTTCGCAGCGCCAAAGGGAACACTTCCGCATAAAATCATGGGCGCGCTTTGGTTGGGATTGATGACCGCTGTTGCTGCGAGCTCGGTTTTTATACTGGGGCCTCCCGTGGAAGGCGGCAGTTTTGTAGAGCGGTTGTCCTTTATCCACATCTTCACCGCGGTCACGGCCTTTGGCATCGTTCACGGGCTTTGGTACCTTTTGAGCGGCGGCACCATGGTGAAACACCATTGGAGACCTTTTCTGGGCATTTATATCGGAGGGCTCGTGATCGCAGGCATCTTTGCGTTCAGCCCGGGCCGCATCATGCATCAGGTGGTATTTGGCCCCTGATCGGCGAGTTGTTCCATGGCACAAAGACGAAAGGCGGCCCAAAGCGTTGATGAAAGAGCGAAGCGGCAATCGTCTTTTTAGCTGACCACGGATGATAAGGCGGGCGAGCTGCACCCAAGGTCGAACGTCACTCTCGTCGCCCGCCATCCGAAAACGGGCCGCGGAGACGTTAGTTGCCCTGCTGATTGCGCCGGTTCCACTCAAGAATAACGCGGTTCGATAGCGGCTCTTCGTTGTTCTTGAGCGCAGCTTGGTAGGCGCGTTCGGTCAACGGCTCTTTTGATCGGCCAAAGGCCTCGGCAAGCTGTTCTTGTGATTTGGCCAACAAGGAGGCTGCCGCAGCGGTTTGACCTTTCACTTGGAAATCTTGCGACTTCAGCTGCATCCGACCGCCGAAATAAAATCCAATGATGATGGAAAGAAGCGCCCAAAAGCCTGGCGGGATGACCGAATAGGCTTCCGCGATTGTCGTGAACCGCACCGGATCAATCGGTGCAAGGATGAACATGCCCAAGACCCCGAAAGCCATAATCGGGCGAGGCAATCGGTTTAAACCGTCAACCAGGCTGTCCCACCAGGTCCGGTTGGATCGCGGTGTGAACTCAGCCGCAAACTGCGCAAGGGTTGCTTGATCGAGGTCAAGCCCCTCGATCACCTGTTGATGGCGCTGTTCTTCTCGCTTGGCTTTATCCCCAAAGACGGTGCCCCAAAGATTGCGAGTCTGGCCTAAAATGCTTCCGATACCGCCCATTAGGTGATCTCTCCCATGACCTGCCGAATTTCAGGTGGATCAAACTCGTCCGCACGCCTCATCCAGCCGCGTAAGAAAACCTCTTGCGACGGATCGTTGCGCACAATGGCATCGTAAAAGTTTCGCCTCTCTTCAACCAAGGCGGCGAGAAACCAGTCGCCCATTTTGGCTAACGCACTGTTAGCCGCCAAACGGGTTGCAGGACCGATGACTCCGTCAACGATCAGCGGGCCAAACCCAGCATCATTGCAAACGCTCTGAACGAAACGAATAGCGCGGCGCGGACCGTGGTTGATCGAACAATCGAACACGAAGGGCTGTATCGGCTCGGGCAAATTGTTGATCCGCGGCGCCAGATAGTACTGCGTCTCATAGATATCTCGCGCCAAATCGACGTTGAGGTCTTTCACCTTTTGCCGGGTCACCGGCTTGCCAAGATAGCCTGATAAGGTGGCTTGGGTGATCCCAAAATTGGTCGGACCGCCACGATCATTCGGATGATCGACGAACCCGCCCTCCCGCTCAAGGATCGCATCAATCATGCCATCGACTGAATGAGACATAACCCCATGAACTCACTAGTTAGATTGTATTTTCAGTAGAATGCCCACGCTAACGTAGAACACAATTGAGGTTCAATCCAGGGCGATTTGCAGCCCGAAGTCGCTCATTTATTCTGTATATTGATCATAAATAGAGGGCTTGGCGGACGGACAAGCACCTCTGGTCGACCGCAGTCCGCCTTAAGCCTATTGAGGCCTCAAGACCCCGTTCGCATCGCGCCTTAAGGGGCTCGCTTGAGCCGGTAATGGCTTGCCCTTGATGGACGCGATCGTTTCGCCGTGAGGCCAATCGGGCGGAGCGATCGCGATGTACCGTGCGTACCCGCCGGTTCCCCCAAGCGGCTTTGCAAACCCAACCATGATCAAAGCGCCATGTTCAGGAACCTGATCAAGGTTCGCGACCCCCTCCGCCTGGGCATAGTTGTTATGCATCAGCCAATACTCGCCCTCAAGCTTGGGGGTCGTATCGGTGTCGAGCGGCTCATGGCCATGAAACAGAATACCCCGATCCGTGTGCAGAAACTGCAGGGCTTCGAGACCAACCCCTGGAAAGGGTTTTTGATTAAATCGCTCGATCTCTCGCCAGCGCTTGTGCCAATCGGAGCGCACCATCACCACAGCTCCGACAGGAATTCGTCCGTATGTCGACTCCCACGCCGTGATATCCTCAACTTGGAGATGGTATCCCTCATCCTCTTGGACTTTCGCCGAGATATCGATCACCACAAGGGGATGAATGGCAAAGCTCGCAGGAATATCGCTGATCGTGGCGCCCCTGTCATTCCAATGGGCCGGAGGATCAAGTTGCGTTCCATATTGATCCGTTGGCAGCAAATATTCAGAGGCGATAAAGCCGTGGTCGTCATAGGTGAACGCATCACCAACTGCTGCATAGTCCCCCATGTCCGAACGCGCCCTCGCCGGCCTGAACTCAGCGCGCCCAAACCCTCCCCATACGGCCTGTTGCGGCTCAAAGGCGTGGGTGAGATCAATATACTTTGCGCCTTCTAGGTATTGCGCGTGAAGTTCCCACAAGGATAAATTGTCTTGCCTGTCATCAATAGCGGTCGGCTGCTCCGTCTCTCGGGGAGTTGATGGTTGACCGCCGCCGCAACCTACCAAAAGGGCGCAAACGCTGATGATCCCTAGCCAATTCGAACCGTTCATAATGACCCCTTGTTCACGGCAATTTTGATGCGTGGTTTCTTCGATCAAGGACAATGTCTTTTAATGGCCCCAACATTCCTCATCTGCAGGCGCAGGATCAACACTGCACAACGG
>JBCBUC010000046.1:0-3453 GCA_039818345.1 Pseudomonadota bacterium
GGTTTCTACGCTCGCGCTGAACCTCGCGCAGAGCTGCTAGCAATGTTGATGTCAGCTTTTCATGCACAGAGTGATGTTAAGATTTTCCTCCAAGGCTGTACAACCCAAATCAATGGTTCAACGCGTCCGAAAATTGCTACCTTTACCGTCATGCAATAGTAAAATACTTGAGGTGTTTGATCATGCTTACGATAACTAATGTATTGAGTGCGTTCGGACTCGCCTTCATTGGTGTATCATATGCCAACGATACGGTGGACGACTTTTCTGGTGCCGGCAAGATACTGTCGCGTGAAGACCTCCAATCAGGTGAGATTAATATTCTACTCGACTCAAGGACTGAGTGCGGAGCCTATACAGTTATTGTGCCGTCCAGTCATACGCAGCATCTTAGTCCGGTGCTGTCGCAAGCTATGACTGATAACGAGACCATAGAAATCCATGGTTCTCAGTGCCAAGGCTCTAGTCTGGTCGCCGAATCGATTTTCTAGCGTCGGCGGCGACCCCTGCTTCCTTGCCCTTTAAACGTGGGCCGCATTTTGGTTTAGGCTCACGCTGTTGGGTAGTTTTGTGATGTCGAGAAAGCGGTTCTCTAACGGCGGTGTTTTGAACCTGGTCTGCCTCCCGAAAATTTGTCGAGCTGATATTTTAACGCTTGGCTTCAGCGGAGGAGTTGAGGACTGGGACGGAAAAGACGAATGGCTGAGGAGATCGTCGGTCATTTGGGTGAGTTCGAGGTGCGTCTGACCAGGGGCGAAACCATCGGAATCGTCTGTCCGGCAGTTAGTGCGACCGAGCAGACGTACTACAGGTGGCGAAGTGAGTAAGGCGATCTGAAGGTCGATCAGGGGAAGCGACTGAAGGAGCTTAAGAAAGAGAACCAACGCCTACGGAAGGCTGTATCAGATCTCACTTTCGACCAGCTCATTCAGTCCGAGGCCGCAAAGGAAAGCTTTTGAGCCGTTCGCGCGGATAAGCCACCGGTTCGTGTATCCGCAAGCGAACCGCCGCCGCGCACGCGCCGATCATGTCACCAAGGAGCGCGGCGGCGATCCATTTTGCGCCATTGGTTCAATCACAGTGGCGAGCGAGCGCCGTTCGTGTCACGTGGTGGTCGAGCGGCTGCTGCCAGAGCTTCAACTCCGAGCTCAGGGACGAGTTCGTCAACCCCGAGATCATCTATACCCTGAAGGAAGCCAAGATCCTCATCGAGTGGTGGAGGCGTCGTTAAGACCGGGTGCGACCGCACTCGTCACTCGGCTACAGGCCACTCAGCTCACCAAAAATCATGCTGGATTTGCGGTACCGCTTCTTGCCGGGGGACCCGACCACGAGACTGAGGCCATGGTCCAATCAACCTGCAAGTGTGCAGGGGCCGCTGAGGCGGCCGATGGGACAATGGCCTCAGTCTCGTGGTGGGAGAGGGCGCGAAGCGGCTCCGAAAATCATGTGATTGTTTGAGGAGCGGATCATCTTTCAAGTGAAGGTCCATCTCGGTTTCTATGACGGGTCCGGCTTTTTTGCATTTTAAGACGGCGTGATCTTATTGTGTCGTAAACGGATTGGATTGAGCGTGCATCATCGCGCGCCTGTTGCCGTTCCGCTCGGTACCGTTCCCGCAGAGCTCGCCTGTCCTCCGTGTGCATAGTTGACTGGGTATCAAGTTCCTGCGCATCGCGCTCTGCACATCTTTGAGCGTCGGCTTCGTTTCTCGCCGCAATCTGCGCGTGGTGGCCACGCAAGCGGTCCCAAAAGCCGCTGAGCCCACTGCGGAAACGCGCTTGCCTTCCAACGCCCTCGGCATCACGCCTCTCAGCCTGCGCGGCCAGGAGGGCAGCGCGCTGCTTCCGTTGGAGTGTAGCAAGTTCCTTGGCTTTCGTCCGATAGACGCCCTCCGCTATCCGCAACTTCTCTTGTGTCGCTTGCTCCAACTGCCGGAAGGTTCGCGATAATCGTTCGGTCAGCTGATCTTTGGCGTCATCGATGCTAAGAAGGTCTTGCTCCGGGCCGAGGCGCTCGTGGACTTCATTTGTCTTGATGCCGATCTGCCTGGGCAGCGCATAAACCTCGCCGCGCCAGTCCACGGCGACAAAGCCCCGCCGGTCACCGCGAGCGAGCGCATATCCCCGCTCTTCTAGGGCGTGCTCGAACGTCTCTTTGGTGTCAGAACGCGCCCAAGCGTCTTGAAGGGCCTTCTTGATGGCTCGCGGGTCATCACCATTCCGGATCGCCCGCTGCCAGTCCTCCAAGCCAAAGGTGAGGGGGTCGTGACCTCGTGGATCCGTATATCCCTTTGGCATGTCCCAACCGTGTTCAACAAAAAGCTCGCGTCCTAGGTTGGTGAGCCGCCGCTTCGGGAAAGCGATGTTGATCGCTTTCATCTCATCGACATCAATCCGTGACCAGACAGCATGAGCGTGTCGGCGGCCTTCCTTTTCGTGAAAAACAATCGCTCGCGGTTGGCCAACCAGGCCTAAGCTCCGTTCAGCGCGTTCCACGGCATCTTCGAATACGGCGACCTCAACTTGAGCGCCTTCCGGCGGATTAAGAGACAGGCTGTAGAGGTATTGCTGGCATCGAGTTCCTTTGCTGATGGCGTCGACTTCGCGAAACGCTCCGTAGAGGTCATCTGCCATGAAGCCTCGCAGATCGTGCACGGCCACATGGTCGTTCTCATCGGCCATCAAATGCTGAGCGAGGCCTGACGCTCCGCCTCTTTGATTACCGACCAGGATCATTCGGCCGGATGAGTCCCTTGAGCCGCCAGGTGCTGCGGCACTTTTAGGCCCAAGGCTCTCATCAATGCAGTGCGCATCTCCCGCACGTCTTCGCAAGCATCTTGAAGATCGGCACACAGTTCAGGCGTAACAGGAAGCGCACCGATATGGGCAGCTTTGGCGATCTGATTGAGGTTCGAGGCGAGCCGTGATCGGCCCAAATGACCGAGAGCAGTCGCTAAGGCTGCGTGATCGACCTGCGGTTCTCGTGGCCGTTTCTTCGAGCGGCGAGCACTTTGCATGACCACGTGGGAGGGAAAGAGCTGTGCACGGATATACGCGCTGAGTGGAAGGTTACCGGCCTCACTATCCAGCCAAGCCCTTTCTTCCTCTGTGAAACGGATCGAAAAAGGAGCGGGAAGTTTCGCTCGCTCGTTAGGTTCATCGGTCGCTTGCTCAAAGGCGGCTCCAAGCGCCGATAACGATACAGAAGGGTGATCCATTAGAACGGTCCTCCTGCACCATCAAAAGGTGGCGTCGGAAACGGCGCCTCGTCAGTTCTAATGCCAATCTCGCCAAGCAATTGCTTTTCTTGTTGTAAAACCGTTTCCCACTCTGATAATGTCGCAAACAACGAGTTCAAGGTCGGTCTCTCAGACCGCACCATATTGAGATTTTGCATCTCTGCACCTCCTAACACTTTGAATGGTAATGATAATTCGGGGTTCAAGAAGCC
>JBCBUC010000047.1:0-1031 GCA_039818345.1 Pseudomonadota bacterium
CCCACCTTCGGCACCCTCCTCCGCGAACGGTTAGAGTAACGACTTCGGGCGTGGCCAACTCCCATGGTGTGACGGGCGGTGTGTACAAGGCCCGGGAACGTATTCACCGCCGTATGCTGACCGGCGATTACTAGCGATTCCTCCTTCATGCAGGCGAGTTGCAGCCTGCAATCTGAACTGAGCAACGGTTTATGGGATTAGCTCACTATCGCTAGTTGGCTGCCCTTTGTCCGTTGCATTGTAGTACGTGTGTAGCCCAGAACGTAAGGGGCATGATGACTTGACGTCATCCACACCTTCCTCCGAGTTGTCCCCGGCAGTCTCCCCAGAGTGCCCAACTTAATGCTGGCAACTAAGGACGTGGGTTGCGCTCGTTGCGGGACTTAACCCAACATCTCACGACACGAGCTGACGACAGCCATGCACCACCTGTCTCCGCGCTCCCGAAGGCACTCTCTCGTTTCCAAAAGATTCGCGGGATGTCAAACCCTGGTAAGGTTCTTCGCGTTGCATCGAATTAAACCACATACTCCACCGCTTGTGCGGGCCCCCGTCAATTCCTTTGAGTTTCACACTTGCGTGCGTACTCCCCAGGCGGGATACTTAACGCGTTTGCTGCGATACTGGACGGGTCGATACGCCCAACACCTAGTATCCATCGTTTACGGCTAGGACTACAGGGGTATCTAATCCCTTTCGCTCCCCTAGCTTTCGTCCATCAGTGTCAGTTATGGCCCAGTAGAGCGCCTTCGCCACTGGTGTTCTTCCCAATATCTACGCATTTCACCGCTTGTGCGGGCCCCCGTCAATTCCTTTGAGTTTCACACTTGCGTGCGTACTCCCCAGGCGGGATACTTAACGCGTTAGCTACGGCACTGCTCGGGTCGATACAAGCAACGCCTAGTATCCATCGTTTACGGCTAAGACTACTGGGGTATCTAATCCCATTCGCTCCCCTAGCTTTCGTCTCTCAGTGTCAGTTGCGGCCTAGCAGAGCGCTTTCGCCACCGGTGTTCCTCCAGATATCTACG
>JBCBUC010000048.1:0-829 GCA_039818345.1 Pseudomonadota bacterium
CGCACCATATTGAGATTTTGCATCTCTGCACCTCCTAACACTTTGAATGGTAATGATAATTCGGGGTTCAAGAAGCCCTGAATGCGGGCGTAGGTGATTGGTTCGGGTACGGCCAATCGGAGGAGAAGGCGCTTGTGATCGAAGGTGCCGTTCTCCCAGAGAATCCAGGGCTTTGCTAGGAACTGGATGGCGGCTGAGAAGCTTTCATCGAAAGACCTGAGGGGTTCAAGAGCGTTCCTTTGCCGGTCGTGCAGGAGGCGTTTTTGGTGCTCCAGGCGCCCGATCTCCTCTTCATAGGCTTTGACGACCGTCTCGCTAGAGGCCTCCACCAAGCGTGTGATCAGGCGCCCAAGTTTCCGCTCGATGTCCTCGGCTTGTGCCTTGAGGTCCGCGCGTTCGCTCTCGAGCTGGCGCAGTTTGCCGTCCCAGAGGTCCCGGAACATCGCCGTGGCGGCTCGCAGAAGCTGCGGCGCGGGCGCAATGGTGCGAATGAGAGTTGAGAAAGCGTCTTCGATCTTCTCTTTACGGATGGACTTACCGCGGTAACCGCATCCCTTGGCTTGGCAGGTGTAGTACCCGTAGTGGCGACCCGTCTTGCTTCGGCTCCACCCAGCCGTCATCGCGCTTCCGCATTCCTCGCAAGCGACGAAGTTGCGAAGCGGAAAGTCAGCATGGAGATCAGCGCGCTGGGAGCGCTTCTTCTTTGTATTGAGCTTATCTTGAACCTGCTGCCACAGGGTGAGGCTGACCAGCGGTTCGTGCTTGCCGGGGTGCATATGAAAGCCCCAATCAGGAAGATGGATATAGCCTGCATAGAGTGGCCGACGGA
>JBCBUC010000049.1:0-726 GCA_039818345.1 Pseudomonadota bacterium
ACCCGAGAGGTCTTGCGCATGCGCGCCCCAAGCGGTGGGAGACTGACTTTGAAGGTCGTGCGCAGTGTCGGTCATCGGCTTGATGTTTTAACGGCTCTGGTTGGCTTTTCAAACACTTAGCACGGACCTTTCAGAGTTCAACTGACGACAGCGCGTCGTCTCGGCGGTGGGCCGGAATGCGTTTTGATCCGGTGCGCAGAAAAACAACCCAAGATTGTACCTATAACCTAGTCTTGTCCGTGAAGTTTTCAATCATTGGCGTGCACCGGTGTGGCATGGGGCTTCGATGTGCACCGGGGGCCGCACCGCTTGACCGGTGCGCGCGCTTCGATTACCTCGCTCTCCAGCGCGGGTATGATGTAATGGTAGCCTGTCAGCTTCCCAAGCTGAACGCGCGGGTTCGATTCCCGCTACCCGCTCCAGCCATGTTGGATGAATGACCGAATATCTTGCCCCGCTTGATCGACCTACCCTGAACGCTCTCGGGATCGAGGGGTTCGCTTATGGGTATGCGGATCGTGTTCGATTTCATGAGTTGGATGCGTTGAACCATGTCAACAACACCGTGTATCTCCGCTGGTTCGAGACCATTCGGGTCCGCTATCTGGTGGATTACGGGCTGTCGACCTATCGCGCAGAGGATGACCCCCAACTGGTCGTCAGGCGCGTCACGGCCGATTACCTGGCGCCTGTGGTGCAGGACCAAACCTATGTGGTGACGGCCCG
>JBCBUC010000050.1:0-708 GCA_039818345.1 Pseudomonadota bacterium
TCATTGCCGCAGCCATTGCGGCTGCGCTCGGCCTTTCGGCGACGCATTTCTATGGATCACTGATCGTTCTCGGCATCGGATGGAATTTTGGTTTCATTGGAGGTACAGCATTGCTGGACGCAGCATTGTCAGAAGGCGAGAGGGCAACCGTGCAAGGTGCAAATGACACAATCATTGCGCTTGTTTCCACAATCTGCGCGTTCGCTTCTGGCTTCGTGCTTTCAAGCTTCGGGTGGGCCGCTCTTGCGGTGATTTCCGGTGGAATGGTTGTTCTCGCTTTCGCTCTACTGGCTTTAGATCAAAGATCATCTGTGGCGAGCTAAGACCAAAGAACATGCTCAGTGCGCAAACCTGTAGGACGCCGAGGACTTGTAAATCCTTCACGTCCAGATCGAGAAGCGGTTGGCGAGGTGTCGAACTCGATCACGCACGACCTCTGAAATACTGCCGACGCTGGGGTCGTCATGGAGAGTCTTGAACCACACTTCGGGCGGATTTTTTCCGCGGGAGTTGCCGGGAAATCTCAACTCTCTAAGGACCGCTTCTGCCTTTGGTGGGAGATGATCCGGTATTTCCCTACCGGCAATTGTCCCCCACACTCCGGTCCAAAGGCGGGCGACCGACCAAGGGTTGTAGCCTCCACCGCCGAGAACCAAGAGGCGTGGCGCCATTGATGCCGAGGAAGGCAAGACCTTTCTTTCTGAACTT
>JBCBUC010000052.1:0-668 GCA_039818345.1 Pseudomonadota bacterium
CGGTGGGACCGCGCTGCTCTCTCTGCTAAGTCAACGGGGCACCTTTCCATCGACTGAATTGGAGTTCCGGTGGGACCGCGCTGCTCTCTCTGCTAAGTCTATAATTTGTTTCATAAAGAAACACATAAAGTTCCGGTGGGACCGCGCTGCTCTCTCTGCTAAGTCGACGCTTCTGGAGGGCCTCGAAACGAGGGGGTTCCGGTGGGACCGCGCTGCTCTCTCTGCTAAGTCACCAGATCGAGATCGTCACGAACTCGTCGTTGTTCCGGTGGGACCGCGCTGCTCTCTCTGCTAAGTCCGCTTCTCGGATTTCCATGACAATCGCCAAGTTCCGGTGGGACCGCGCTGCTCTCTCTGCTAAGTCAGGCTCGCTCGATCTCATTGACCGGGCGGGCTTTTTCGTGATCGGTCCTGACAGGATGGACCAGGACAAAGCTAGAACATCGTGAACTGCTCGGGCTTTTCTGGCTTGTTGGATGCAGCCTCGCCGCGGTAGCTTTTGATAAGTTCATACTGCTTGTCGGTGAAAAAGAGCACGTCGACCTTGCCGTCCGCTGGAACCAATCGACCGACTTTGTTGGCGATGGCATCAGCTTTTTCCTTGCTCTTGCAGTATTTAGCATAGACCGAGAACTGGACCATCTCGAAGCCTAGGTCGAGAAGATCTT
>JBCBUC010000053.1:0-622 GCA_039818345.1 Pseudomonadota bacterium
ATGTACGAGTTCGTCGATCGTCTCACCACCATAGCTCTTCCTCGGGTCCGTGACTTCCGTGGTCTCAATCCGAAGAGCTTTGATGGCCGCGGTAACTTCGCGATGGGCCTCAAAGAACACATCGTCTTCCCGGAGATCGACTACGACAAAGTCGAGACCCAGCGCGGTATGGACATCATTGTCTGCACCACCGCGCCTACGGATGACGAAGCCCGCGCGCTTTTGAAAGAGTTCAATTTCCCCTTCCGCGAACGTTAAGCGAAGGGTTGTTCGGTACTTCCTTGGACTGAGGAAAAGGCCGGAAAGGAGAAAGAAGACATGGCGAAAAAAGCGATGGTCGAACGCGATACCAAGCGTCGGCGCCTTGCTAAGAAATGGGACGCTCGCCGCGAACGCCTGAAGGCGATCATGCGGTCAGAAGAGGCGAGCCCGGAAGAAAAGTTCAAAGCTGCAATGGCTTTGGCTGAGATTCCGCGCAACGCGTCCAAGACTCGTATTCGCAACCGTTGCCAAGTGACCGGCCGTCCGCGCGGTTACTACCGTAAACTGAAGATGTCGCGCATCGCGCTGCGGGAGCTTGGCTCTCTCGGTAAAGTGCCCGGCCTCGTGAAATCCAGCTGGT
>JBCBUC010000054.1:0-618 GCA_039818345.1 Pseudomonadota bacterium
CAACTCGGCACCCTCTCGGGCAATCCGGTCGCGGCGGTGGCTGGACTGAAGACGATGGAACTGCTCCGCCGCGACGGCGCCTATGACCAGTTGCGGGCCACCGGGCGCGCTTTGCAGGATATGCAATCTGAGCAGCTTTCAAACGCTGGCATCGCCCATCAGATTTGCGGCGACGAGACGCTGTTTGACGTCTTCTTCACAGATCGCGGCTGCACAGACTACCGTAGCGCGCATCACGACGACCCGTCACGTAACGCGCTCTACAACACCGTCCTGCGCGCCCACGGCATCTTCAAGTCACCCGGCAAGCTGTATCCATCGCTCGCCATCACGGATGACGATCTGGAGATGACGCGTGATGCCGTCGCATATGCGGTAAAGGCCCTGACGGCTCATTGATCAAATACCGGCTTGGATGGTGCCCCCACACGGACTCGAACCGCGGACCTACTGATTACAAATCTGTTTTCGTAGATTCTCGTAGCTCCTCATATTTGAAACCTTTCTGTTTATTGTCAGATATATAACTGATATAGTGTGAACATAGTAGATCACGGAATACCGCCCATACGCACGCGATTTAAGAGCCTAAGATGAGCCAACGGACCTACAGATTAA
>JBCBUC010000055.1:0-609 GCA_039818345.1 Pseudomonadota bacterium
CGCGGATTTCCATCGACGCACCGCGCCCATCATCGGGCATGCGCGCTGAGCCGATGGAGGTTTTCACCCGCTCCGCCGTGGCATCGCCGACCAGAAGGTTATGCTGACGGCGCAGATAGCTGACGATGGCTTCGTCCATCCGGTCGCCGCCCACCCGGACCGAGCGGGCGTAGACGATGTCGGCCAAGGACAGAACCGCGACTTCCGTGGTGCCGCCGCCGATATCGACGACCATGTTGCCCGTCGGGTCAGTGATCGGCATTCCAGCGCCGATGGCGGCCGCAATGGGCTCCGCAATCAGGCCGGCGCGGCGGGCGCCGGCCGACAGCACCGATTCGCGGATTGCACGTTTTTCTACCGGTGTCGCACCATGGGGGACACAAACGATCACCTTCGGTTTCGCCCATCCGCCGCCTTTGTGGACCTTGCGGATGAAGTGCTGAAGCATCTCCTCCGTCATCGTGAAGTCAGCGATCACGCCGTCTTTCAGCGGCCGGATGGTCACAATGTTGCCCGGGGTGCGGCCGAGCATGAGCTTGGCTTCGCCGCCGACCGAGGCAACCGATTTAGCGCCGCCCCGGCCCCGGTCCTGACGGATCGCAACCACCG
>JBCBUC010000056.1:0-569 GCA_039818345.1 Pseudomonadota bacterium
TGCAGCTCAATCGTCCCGTCAAGATCAAGATCCTCGTAAATCTCCAGATAAGGGAAGCGTGGTGACCCATTCGGGCCCACCACAAGATCCGCCTCGATATCCACCCGGCGGAAACGGGTGAAGCCCGCAATCTCTCCCACCGGACCACCGATCAACGTCTCGTCGATCACCGCATCGGTCAGGCTGGTGGGAAGATCCGGCAGATCCACCGGGGCCGGAAGATCCGCCCGCGTCACCACATTACCAATCAGAAGATCATCGGTCGTGTACCGCAAGAACAGGCTCTGCCCATCCTCCACCAGCGCAAAACCGCCTGCGCCGGCTGTGTCAAAGCCCGTCAGCGTATCAAACTGACCTGAGAACCCGCCCGTCGAGACAAAGATCCGGAACTCATCCCCATCCACAAGACCCGCCGTCGCCCCCGACGCCACATCAAGCGCCAAGGTCCCATTGCGCACCGTCCCGCCAGCATTGTTGACATCAATCCGGCCAAACCCGTCCCCAGCAAAGCCAATCGTCGTCACCGCGCCGTCCGCAAGATCAAGCGCACT
Source organism: Pseudomonadota bacterium (assembly GCA_039818345.1). Lineage (GTDB taxonomy): Bacteria > Pseudomonadota > Alphaproteobacteria > Caulobacterales > Parvularculaceae > Parvularcula. The sequence continues at coordinate 552 of JBCBUC010000056.1, forward strand.
CGACAGGATCAAACGGCC
>JBCBUC010000057.1:0-564 GCA_039818345.1 Pseudomonadota bacterium
GCGGCACTGTCAGTGCCGCCGGGCGCTTTGACGCCGACATTGCGGTGCGCGACCTCGACACCACAACGATCCAGGCGCCCACCGCGACCATCACCGCCAACGGCACCGTGAGTGCGCTCGCCGATCCCGCGGCGCGGGCCGTCACCTTCCGCGTGGAGGGGGGCGCGGATGGCCTCTCGTCCGACAACGCCGCCATCGCCGACGCGCTGGGGCGCACCCTCAACCTTGCGGCCACCGGATCCTGGATGGCGGGCCGTCCGGTGACGGTGGATGGGGCCCGCATCAACGCCGACGCGATTGCCGCCACCTTTGCCGGCACCGTGGGCGAGAGCGTGCTTGGCACATACAGCCTGAAGGCCGACGCGTTGGACCCGTTCTCAGCGCTCGCCGGGCGCGACCTTTCGGGCGCCATCGACCTCAACGCCCGCGGCATGGTGGCGCCTCAAGGGCTATTCGATCTCACCGTGGATGCGACCGCCTCCGCGCTCGGTCTCGGCAACGATCGGCTCGATGGGCTCTTGGGGGGCAACACACGCATCACCGGCACCGCGGTGCGGCAGGTGG
>JBCBUC010000058.1:0-564 GCA_039818345.1 Pseudomonadota bacterium
CGGGCCTTGATCTGCTTCTGGGAGATGAGAGTTGGGTCCTCGCCTGGCACAAACCATGTGAGACCGCGCGCTTGGCCACGCGGGATGAGGGTCACCTTCTGTACTGGGTCGTGGCCTGGAGTCAGAGTACCGCAGACAGCGTGGCCCACCTCGTGGTATGCAACTAGAGATTTGGACTTGCCATCAGTCATTGGAGTGCCCTCCATACCAGCAACGATGCGGTCTACAGAGTCATCGATCTCACGTAGGGAGATGGCCTCCTTCCCGCGGCGTCCAGTCAGGATAGCCGCCTCGTTCAAAAGGTTGGCAAGGTCTGCACCGCTGAAGCCTGGTGTGCGTGCCGCGATCATGTCAAGGTCGATGGAGTCGTCCAGCTTCTTGTTAGAGGCGTGCACGTTCAGGATCTGGCGGCGGCCGATCAGGTCTGGTACGTCTACTTGTACTTGGCGGTCGAAACGGCCTGGACGCAGAAGGGCAGCATCCAAGATGTCTGCGCGGTTGGTGGCTGCAATCACGATTACTCCAGTGTTGCCCTCGAAGCCATCCATCTCTGTAAGAAGCTGG
>JBCBUC010000059.1:0-549 GCA_039818345.1 Pseudomonadota bacterium
ATCCCGCCTTTATCGGCCATCTCGACTGAAGATGAGGTGAGGCCCGCTGCGCCCATATCCTGGATCGCTTGAATGGCGTCGGTTGCCATCAGCTCAAGGCAGGCTTCGATCAGCAGCTTCTCGGTGAACGGATCGCCGACCTGAACGGTGGGGCGCTTTTCCTCGTCGCCTTCGGAGAATTCCGCCGACGCCATGGTCGCGCCGTGGATGCCGTCGCGTCCAGTCTTCGAACCCACATAGAAAATCGGATTGCCCGGCGTCGCGCCGCGGGCATAGAAGATCTTGTCCTGGTCGGCGAGGCCCACGGCCATCGCGTTGACGAGGATGTTGCCATTATAGCCTTTGTCGAATTGGGTTTCGCCAGCGACCGTGGGTACGCCGACACAGTTCCCATAGCCGCCAATGCCAGCAACGACCCCGGCGACAAGGCTGCGCGTCTTCGGGTGGCTCGGGTCGCCAAAGCGCAGCGCATTCACGAGCGCGATAGGTCGTGCGCCCATCGTGAAGACATCGCGCAGAATACCGCCGACACCTGTCGCGGCGCCCTGG
>JBCBUC010000060.1:0-536 GCA_039818345.1 Pseudomonadota bacterium
CGTGCGGTGGAATCCCTCGCGCACGCCCGGGCGCAGCCTCGGGAATAGTTCCAAACGATATATTTAATCCCATTTTAAGTGCTTCGACGGCCTCGGCCGTGCGGTGGAATCCCTCGCGCACGCCCGGGCGCAGCCTCGGGAATAGTTATAAACGATATATGTAATCCCATTTTAAGTGCTTCGACGGCCTCGGCCGTACGGTGGAATCCCTCGCGCACGCCCGGGCGCAGCCTCGGGAATAGTTCCAAACGATATAAGTAATCCCATTTTAAGTGCATCGACGGCCTCGGTCGTGCGGTGGAATCCCTCGCGCACGCCCGGGCGCAGCCTCGGGAATAGTTATAAACGATATATGTAATCCCATTTTAAGTGCTTCGACGGCCTCGGCCGTACGGTGGAATCCCTCGCGCACGCCCGGGCGCAGCCTCATGTCTACTCCATCTCGGGGCATAAAGTAGGGCGATTCTCATTGCACATGGTCCCGTACGGCACTCTGTCACGCCCGGGACCATGTGCAATGAGAATCGCCCTACTTT
>JBCBUC010000061.1:0-501 GCA_039818345.1 Pseudomonadota bacterium
CGCTTCGCTCGCGATACGATCTTTCATCTGAAGCTGAGGCAAGCACTCCAAGCACGGAACGCGCGGCCTGAATGCCTCAACTTCAAATTCGAAGACACGCCCGAGGGCCAGTTCGTCGAGACCGTGTTTGCGGTGCAAGGCCAGCTCGAGCGTGAACAAAACGCCCGGCAGACCCGTCAGAAAATGAAAGCGCGACTGTCGGCAGGTTACTACTGCCGGTCACGGGTGGTGGGCTACACCTACAAGAAAGTGCCTGACCACGGCAAAATGCTCGTGCCGCAAGAACCGTAAGCCAGCATCGTGCGAGAAGCCTTCGAAGGATACGCCTCCGGACGGTTTGAAACGGCTGCTGAAGTCGCACGGTTCCTCAATGCGCAAGCTTCGATGTCAGGACGAACCACACGGCATAACGCGACGAAGATGCTCCGTCGGCCACTCTATGCAGGCTATATCCATCTTCCTGATTGGGGCTTTCATATGCACCCCGGCAAGCACGAACCG